>JANPOS010000038.1:0-14159 GCA_031428115.1 Novosphingobium sp.
TTGTTTGGAAGCAGAGGCTCGATAATCGACCACTCAAAGTCGCTTAGCTCATATCGGCGTGATGTCATCTCCAATCTCCTTTGTGAGATTGAATCAGAACACCCCGCCTTTGGGAATCCCTTTTATGAGTTTATGACCTAGTCAGCATCCGCGAGATCGCGGCTGGTGAGGAGATCGCGTTCGACTACTCACTCACAATCGCGCCGACCGAGTGGCGCATGGACTGCCTTTGCGGTGCCCCTTCGTGTCGCAAGGTGGCCAGCGACGTATCATCCGTACCTAAAGACGTATTGCAGGGGTATTTCGACGCCGGATTCTTGCAAGATTACATGCGGGAAATTGTGCCTGACATTCTCGCTGGATCATATGTCATACCTTAGTTTGAGATCGATGCTTTGCACAGACTGGCTGGTCAAATTAGCTAGAGCGGCGTGAGAAGTGGCGAACAGCATGGCATTTTCCTGGGTCCATCCTGACATGGAAGTCCGTTGCCCTGCCCCAGGAGGTCGGTGATTTGATCGAGATTGCCGCTCATTGTCCGCCCCCCTTTTGACAATCAGACGCTGCCGTGTTATACAAAGATAAAACTCACCGGAGTCAAAAAATGCACATGACCAATCTCCGCAAAGTCGGCGGTTCTGTGATGCTCGCGGTGCCGCCTGCCCTCCTCGAACTGCTCCAGCTCAAAGCGGGCGCTGCCGTCGGCGTTGCGGTTGACGGGGGGCGCCTGATTGTCGAGGCGTCGCCAAGGCCGCGCTATACGCTCGATGAACTGCTGGCCGCATCGGACTTTTCCGAGCCGCTATCGCCTGAGGAGCGCGAGTGGATCGATGCGCCTCCGGTCGGCAAGGAAATATGGTGAAGCGGGGCGACATTTACCTGGTGTCGCTTAATCCTGTGCATGGCCGCGAACAACAGGGCTTTCGGCCCGTTCTGGTCGTCTCGCCGACAGCATTCAACGCAGCGACCAAACTTCCTGTCGTCCTGCCGATCACCAACGGCGGTGCCTTTGCGCGGCGGATTGGCTTTGCCGTCGAGATTTCCGGGATCAAGACCACGGGCCTCGTGCACTGCGACCAGCCGCGCGTTCTCGACATTGCCGAACGGGGCGGACGCAAGGTCGATACGCTTCCCCCCGCCTTGCTAGACGAGGTGCTCGCCAGGCTCGCCACGCTGTTCGAGTAAGTCAATCCCCACCTCTCCCCTTGCCCAATATTGCAATCCGGCGTCCGCCCGCTAGAGGCTCCCCTATCCAACCCAGCGCGCTGCAACTTTCAGGGGGCACCCCAGATGAAACTCATGGCCGGCAATTCCAACCTGCCGCTCGCGCGCGCCATCGCCGCCTATCTCGAGCTGCCGCTCACCGATGCCAGCGTGCGCCGCTTTGCCGACGAGGAGGTCTTCGTCGAGATCCATGAGAACGTGCGCGGCGAGGATGTGTTTGTCGTGCAGTCGACCTCGTTCCCGACCAACGACAATCTGATGGAGCTGCTGATCTGCATCGATGCGCTGCGCCGTGCCTCGGCCAAGCGGATCACCGCCGTCGTCCCCTATTTCGGCTATGCCCGGCAGGACCGCAAACCCGCCCCGCGCACCCCGATTTCGGCCAAGCTGGTGGCGAACCTGATCACCACGGCAGGGGCCGACCGGGTGCTCGCGGTCGACCTGCATGCCGGGCAGATCCAGGGCTTCTTCGATATCCCGACCGACAACCTCTACGGCGCGCCGGTGATAGCTGCCGATATCCAGGCGCGCTATGGCGATCAGCCGCTGATGGTGGTCTCGCCCGATGTCGGCGGCGTGGTGCGCGCGCGCGCGCTCGCCAAGCGGCTCGACAATGCGCCGCTGGCCATCGTCGACAAGCGCCGCGAGCGCGCGGGCGAATCAGAAGTGATGAACATCATCGGCGACGTGAAGGGCCGCGCCTGCATCCTGATCGACGATATCATCGATTCGGGCGGCACTTTGTGCAATGCCGCCGAGGCGCTGATGACGGCAGGTGCGACCAGCGTTTCGGCCTATATCAGCCACGGGGTGCTATCGGGCAAGGCGGTCGAGCGCGTCGCCGCCTCGGCGCTGAAGGAGCTGGTGATTACCGATTCGATCCTTGCGACCGATGCGACGCGTGATTGCCCGCGCATCCGCGTGCTGACCATCGCGCCGCTGATCGGCGAGGCAATCCGGCGGATTGCCGACGAAAGCTCGGTTTCGAGCCTGTTCGATTAATCTTCCAGCGTATCCAGATGCATCCAGCGTTTGACCACCGGCGAGACCACCAGCACCA
This sequence comes from Novosphingobium sp., assembly GCA_031428115.1. GTDB lineage: Bacteria > Pseudomonadota > Alphaproteobacteria > Sphingomonadales > Sphingomonadaceae > Novosphingobium. Next base: position 2,285 of record JANPOS010000038.1, read on the forward strand.
GCGCCGCCACACCGATCGCCACCCAGCCGATGGTGCTGTAGATATCGAGCACCAGTGCGCGTGACATCGTGCCACTCTCGCCGCCGGTCGCCTCGCCGATCTTGCCGGCGACAAATTGCCCGACCGCAGTCATGTAGAACCAGGCGCCCATGACGAAACTCGCCATGTGCAGCGGTGCCAGCCGAGCCATTGCTGAAAGGCCGACCGGCGAGAGACACAGCTCTGCCGTGGTGTGGAGTAGGTAGATCAGGAACACGAAGACCACCGGGGTCATCATGCCCTCAGGCCCGGCGCCCCAGACAAAGACGAGGAAGCCGAGCCCGACTTGCGCCAGCGCGAGCCCGAATTTGGCCGGCGCGCTGGGTTCCAGCCCGCGCTTGGCCAGCCCCTGCCACAGCATGGCAAACAGCGGCGCGAGCGCGATGATGTAGATCGGGTTGATCGACTGGAACAGGCTGGTCGGAACCCCTGCCCGGTCGACGTAGCGGTCGGTATAGAGGTTCATGCTGCCGCCTGCCTGTTCGAACAGGCCCCAGAACAGCGGATTGAGCCCGATCAGGAACAGCATGGCGAATATCCGCTCGCGCGGCTCCTTGGGCAGTTTCCAGGCTTCCCACGCGGTGTAGGCCAGCATTGCGATGCCGGTGACAATCAGCAGCGTCTGGACCACCTGCTGCGCCTGGATCAGGAAAAACACCACGCCGATCGCCGCGATGCCGGTGGCCTGGAGCTTGAGCTCCATCGGGCGCGCCAGCGGCACGGGCGGCTCGCCCTCGCCTTTGAGCGCTGGCCTGCCGATCACGAAAATGATCAGCCCCAGCACCATGCCGATGCCGGCGAGGCCAAAGCCCCACGACCAGCCGATGGTCTCGCCGAGATAGCCGACCAGCACCGTGCCGAAGAACGCGCCTGCGTTGACCCCCATGTAGAAGATGGTGAAGGCCCCGTCGCGGCGCATGTCGGTCATCTTGTAGAGCCGGCCGACGATCACCGAGATATTGCCCTTGAGGAAGCCGGTGCCGACCGAAATCAGCGCCAGCGCCAGCCAGAACACGTTGATCGCCGGGTCCGCCTGTTTGACCAGCGGGTCAGCAGCGCCCTGCAGGCCCTCGTAGGCCATGAACAAGTGGCCAATGGCGAGCGACACCGCGCCGAACAGCACCGCCTTGCGCTGGCCCCACCAGCGATCCGCCATATAGCCACCGAGCACCGGGGTGATGTAGCAAAGGGTAGCATAGGCGCCATAGATCAGGTTGGCCTTGCCATCGGCAAACAGCCAGAACTTGGTGAGATAGAGGATCAGCAGCGCGCGCATCCCGTAATAGGAGAAGCGCTCCCACATTTCGGCATAGAACAGCACGAACAGCCCGCGCGGGTGGCCGGCGACCACTTCGCGCTTGCGAGTCGCGATCACCGCGCCCAGCGCCAGGAAGACGAACAGCGCGACGGCTGCGATGGCGGCGATCCAGTCGCCCTCATTCCAGCTTGGCATGTCCTTCATTTACCGCTCCCCCGGGCCGCAGCTCGCGGCAGACCTGATCCTAACCAGCAAACGCGCGGCGGCAATCGCGAAAAACCCGGGGCAACCGCGTGCAGCAGCAGCATGGGGCCCGGTTTTCCCGGTCAATGCCGCGAGCCTGTCCCGTTTGGAAACACGCGGGCGATTCTGCCATTGCGAAACCCCTGAAACTCTGTCACTTTCCTGCGGGGTTAGACGAGGTGCCAGCCGGTGTGGGGCACTAGTGGCGCGGCTGCGTCGCATGACGAGGGGAGATCCTGGCATGATCAGGTCCGAGCTTTTGCAATTGCTGGCGAAGGATAATCCGGACCTGCGGGCCGAGGACGTCGAGCGCGCGCTCGATACCTTCTTTGACGAGATCGCCGCGCGGCTGGCCAAGGGCGGCCGGGTCGAACTGCGCGGCTTCGGCGCTTTTTCCACCCGCGAGCGCGAAGCGCGCAAGGGCCGCAACCCGCGCACCGGCGAAACGGTCGAAGTGGCCGGCAAGCGCGTGCCGTTCTTCAAGCCCGGCAAGGAAATGCGGGCCAAGCTGAACGGCTGAGGCTCGACAAGCCGAATAATCGGCTCTTTCGATCATTGTTGCCATTATTCGTCGATTTTCCGATTAGTCGCATTGCGCTATTCCGCGTCCTGTCATTGCCGCCGCTGCGGCACAGCCAAGGAGAAGTGCCATGTCGAATGCCCAGACCGCTTTGGTCGAGAGCCTGAACGCGCTGCTCGCGGATTGCTTCGCGCTCTACATCAAGACCAAAAATTTCCACTGGCACGTCAAGGGCCCGAATTTCAACGATCTGCACACCCTGTTCGATGCCCAGGCGGCCGAGATTTTCGCGCTGACTGATCTTATCGCCGAGCGCGTGCGCAAGAACGGGGCCGGCACCTTGACCTCGATCGGCGCCATCGCGGCGCGCGCGCGGATCGCCGACCAGGACAGCAACTCGCTCGGACCCGACGCGATGATCGCTGAACTGCGCGACGACAACTCGCGGCTGATCGCGGCGCTGCGCGAGACCAAGGCGGCAGCGACTGCGGCGGGCGACAATGCCAGCGAAGGCATTATCGACGACTGGACCGACCAGGCGGAACGCCGCGTCTGGTTCCTCTCCTCGATTCTGGGGTGACTTTCCTGCGGCGCGGCCCCGGCAATCCTGCTAGGCCCGCAGCCATGGCACCAGTCCGGGTTATCGAAGGCGCAAGCCCCGCCGCCATTGCCGCGTGGCTGGCCGCACGGCTGGATCAGGCGCTGGCCACCACGAGCGGCGAGGTCGCCATCGCGATTCCCGGCGGATCGACCCCGTTTCCGATCCTTGCCGCGCTGGCGGGCCATCCACTGGACTGGCCGCGCCTGTGCATCTGGCCGACCGACGACCGGCTCGTGCCCGAGGACCACCCCGCCAGCAACGTGGGCCGCATCCGCTCCGCGCTGGAGCCGCTGGGAGCTCGGGTCACGGCACTGGCGGCCGGTGCCATGCCGCCGCATTTCGCATTCGTCTGGCTCGGTATGGGCGAAGACGGGCATATCGCCTCGCTGTTTCCCAATACCGATCCCCGCCCCGACGATCCGCTGGCTGTCCGCCAGCTGACCCCCGACCCGCTCCCGCCCGAAGCGCCGTTCGAGCGGCTCAGCCTGACCATCCCGGCGCTGCTCGATAGCGGCGAATTGCTGTTCGTGATCTGCGGCGATGCCAAGCACGTGCTGTTTGCGGCGGCGATGCGGAACGAGAGCGACCTGCCCGTCGCGCGCCTGCTGGAGGCGGCCCACCAGCCGGTGACATGCTATACCTGATTCCTGCCCCGCTCCACCGCGCTGGCCTGCGGCTGGCACATGGCGTTAGGCAGCGCTGGTGGCGCATCCGTGCGCCGCGCCGCGCCGGCTGCCGGATTATCGCGCTTGATGCGGCGGGCCAGGTGCTGCTGATCCGCCATTCCTATGGCTCGGACAGCTGGATGCCGCCCGGCGGCGGGCTGGCGCGCGGCGAGGACGCGCTGCGCGCGGCGATCCGTGAACTGCGCGAGGAGACCGGCTGTCTGCTCCACGGCGCGCATCTCGTCGAGGCGGTGCACGAGGATCTGCACGGCGCCGGCAACCATGTCCACATCGTCGGCGGGCTGACCTGCGGCCCGGTGGCTCCCGACGGGCGCGAGGTGATCGAGGCCGGCTTTTTTTCCGCCGACGCGCTGCCGGATGCGCTGGCGCCCAAACTGCGCGCGGCACTGCCGCTGTGGATCACAGCAGTGAGAGCTGTCCAGCTTCGGGATGCGGCCCAAGCACCCCAGAGCCCTCAGCCGCGCTCTCCAGCGCCGAAAGCGTAAGCCCCATCAGCCGCACCGGCTGCGGCAGCGGCAGCAGCTCCTCCAGCATGGCATGGCCCAGCCCGGCGAATTCGGCCCGGCTCGCAACCGCCTGGGTCAGCGAACGCGCGCGGGTCAGCGTCGCGAAATCGGCGGTGCGCAGCTTGAGCGAAACCGTGCGGCCTTTCGCCTGGGCCTTTTCGATCCGCTCCCAGACAATATCGGCGATGTTTTCCAGCGCCGCACGCAGCACCGGCCCGGACGAGAGGTCGCGCTCGAACGTCCGTTCGCCGCCCACCGATTTGCGCGGCCGGCCCGCATCGACCCGGCGCAAGTCGATGCCGCGCGCGGCGCGGTAGAGATAGTCGGCCTGGCTGCCGAAATGCGTCCGCAGGAAGGCGATATCCCGCGCGGCAAGGTCTGCGCCGGTTGTGATACCCAGCCTCGCCATGCGCTCGCTCCCGCGCGGGCCCACCCCGTGGAAGCGCCGCACCGGCAAATCCGCGACGAACTGCGCGCCCTCGCCCGGGCGAATGACGAACAGCCCGTCTGGCTTCATCTGGTCGCTGGCGAGCTTGGCGAGGAACTTGTTGTAGGAGACCCCGGCGCTCGCGGTGAGCCCGGTTTCGGCCTTGATCCGCGCGCGGATCAGCTCGGCAATGCGGGTGGCCGAGCCAATTCCGCGGCTGTCCTCGGTCACGTCGAGATAGGCCTCGTCGAGCGCCAGCGGCTCGACATGCGGGGTGTAGTCGCGGAAAATGCTGCGGATCTGGCGCGAGACCGCGCGATAGGCCTCGAAACGCGGGCGCACGAAGACCAGTTCCGGGCACAGCCGCGCCGCCTTCATCGAAGGCATCGCCGAGCGCACGCCGAAGGCCCGCGCCTCATAGCTCGCTGCTGCGACCACGCCGCGTTCCGCCGAACCGCCCACCGCGACCGGCTTGCCCCTGAGCGACGGATCGTCGCGCTGTTCGACGCTGGCGTAGAAGGCGTCCATATCGACATGGACGATCTTGCGCATACCGGGAATGGCCTCGCGGTTATCGGGATCGGGCGGGGGAGCGTCCATCGCACCATGATAGCGCCCTGCGGCGCGGACGGGAATTTTGTTCGCGCTCCACTAGCCAACCGCGCCGCAATCCCCCATGGGCGCGGCATGGCCGCCGTCTCCGACTCATCTTCCCGCCCCGCGATGGGCGAGCGCGAATTTGTGGCGATGATGGCATTTCTCCAGGCGCTGCAGGCGCTGGCGATCGATGCCATGCTGCCCGCGCTCGGTGTCCTCTCGGCTGACCTTGGTGCCAGCGATCCCAACTATCGGCAACTGGTAATCGGGGTGTTTTTGCTTGGCGCGGGCCTTGGCGCGCTGGTGCCAGGCACCCTGTCGGATCGTTTTGGCCGCCGCCCGGTCGTGCTGGTCAGTCTGGCGATCTACATTGTCACGGGGCTGGGCTGCGCGCTGGTCCGCGATTTCGAATCGCTGGTGGCGCTGCGCTTTATCCAGGGGATGGGCTGCAGCGGGCTGGCCGTGCTGCCGGCGGCGATCATTCGCGACCGGATGGAGGGCGATCGCATGGCGCGGCTGCAATCGCTGATCTCGGTGGTGTTCATGGTGGTGCCGATGCTGGCACCAAGCCTTGGCCAGGCGGTGTTGCTGGTGGCAGACTGGCGCTGGATCTTCGTCGTCATCACCGTGCTTGGCGTGGCGGTGATGATCTGGGCCTGGCTGCGCCTGCCCGAAACGCTGCATCCTGAATTCCGCCAGCCGGTGCGCCCCCGGATTATTGCCGCCAATATGGGCCGCGTGCTGATCACCCGGGAGTCGATTGGCTATGTCATCGGCAGCGCGCTGGTGATGAGCGCAATGTGGGGCTTCATCAACAGCTCGCAGCAGCTGATCGCCGAGCATTTTGGCGCAGGGGTCGCCTTTCCGCTGGTGTTCGGTGGCCTGGCACTGACCATGAGCATCGCCAATTTCGGCAATTCGCGCATCGTCGAGCGCTTCGGCGCGCGGCGCGTGTCGCACACCGCATTGCTCGCCTATATCGCCATCAGCAGCCTGCAGGTCGGCGCCGCTTTCAGCGAGAAAGAGGCCTTATGGCAATTTGCCCTGCTGATGGGATCGAACATGTGCCTGATGGGCTTCATCGGCGCCAATTTCTCCTCGATCGCGCTGCAGCCGTTCGGCGAAACTGCCGGGGCCGCGTCATCGGTGCAGACCTTCCTGCGGATGGTCATGGCATCAACTATCGGCGGACTGATCGGCCAGGCCTATGACGGGTCTGCCCGCCCGCTGGCGCTGGCCTTGCTGGCCGCCGGAACCGTGACCCTGCTGGCGGTGCTGTTCAGCGAGAAGGGGCGGCTGTTCCGCAGGTTGCATTATCCCTCGGCGAACAGCTGAGATCACACCAGCAGGAACATCGCTGCCACCGCTGTCATCACCGCAGTCGACAGCCAGCCGCCGATCATCAGCCCGCGCGAGATTGGCATGCCGCCCATCGCTACCCTATTGCTGGCGATCAGCATGGTGACGAACATCAACGGCGGGGCGAGCAGCCCGTTGACCACCGCAGCCCAATAGAGCGCCTTCATCGGATCGATGCCGATAAAGTTCAGCGCGACTCCGCCCAGCGTCGCCAGCGCGATTACCCCGTAAAACGCCTTGGCCTCGCGCGGCTTGCGGTCGAGACCCTCCACCCAGCCGAACGCCTCGCTCACGGCATAAGCGGCCGAACCGGCGAGGACCGGCACCGCCAACATCCCCGTGCCGATGATGCCGATGGCGAAAAGCGCGAAGGCAAGATCGCCGGCGATCGGCCGCAGAGCCTCGGCGGCCTGCGCCGCGCTTTCGATTTCGGTCACGCCATTGGCATGCAGCGTTGCCGCCGTCGCAATGATAATGAACAGCGCAACGAGGTGCGAGAAGCCCATGCCGACCAGCGTATCAGTGCGGATCCGTTTCAACTCCGCTCCCGCCCGGCTTGGGCTGACGCACAGCGGCTTGATGTGGCGGCGGTGCTGCTCTTCGACTTCCTGCCCCGCCTGCCAGAAGAACAGGTAAGGGCTGATCGTCGTGCCGAAAATCGCCACCAGCGCCATCGTGTGGGGCTGGTCGAAGGTGAACTGCGGCACCAGCGTGCTGCGCAAGGCCTCGCCCCAGGGCACATCGACGACGAAGACCACCGCGACATAGGAAAACAGCGACAATGTCGCCCACTTGAGCACCCCGGCATAGCGACCATAGGAAATGAGCACTTCCAGCAGCACACTGACCGCGCCGAACAGAAAGGTAAAGAGCAGCGGGTTCCCCGGCAGCAACAGGGCAAGCGCGGCTGCCATCGCGCCCAGATCCGCGCCCAGATTGATGACATTGGCGACCAGCAGCAGGATCACCACCGTTTGCAGCACCCGCCGCGGATAGTGCCGTCGCAGGTTCTGGGCGATGCCCAGCCCCGTCGTCGCGCCAATCTGCGCGCAGATCGCCTGGATCGAGGCAAGCAGCGGAAAGCTGAAGACCATCGTCCAGGCCATGCCATAGCCGAACTGCGCCCCGGCATGGCTGTAGGTGCCGATGCCGCTGGGATCATCGTCCGCCGCGCCGGTCACCAGCCCCGGGCCGAGCACCTTGAGCAAGCCGCGGCGCCGGCGATGGCTCTTCGGCGCGCTCATGCTGGCGCCGGCGGGTTAAGCGCATTGATCGCTGCCTGCACCCGCGCCTCGATTTCTTCGCGCGGCAGGCCTGCGGGGATCGTCTCGCCGATCCGGATGGCGATAGTGCCCGGGCGCTTCCAGGTCCGGTGATACAGCGCGCCGCTCGCCACCGCGACCGGCACCACCGGCAGCTCGAGCAACTTGTAGAGCCCGGCGAAACCCGCCTGCAATCTGGCGCCGCTGCCGTGCGGCACGCGGGTGCCCTCGGGAAAGATGACCAGCGGGCGCCCTTCGTCCGATGCCCGCCGCGCCGCGCCGACCATGGCGCGAAGCGCGCGCGCGCCCTGATCGCGCGAGACCGGGATCAGTCCTTGCGCCTGAGCCACCCGGCCCCACAGCGGAATGCGCATCAGCTCCGCCTTGGCGAAAACTGCTGGCTCGTGAAACATCGCGAGCGTGTCGATCGCCTCGAAAAAACTCTCATGCTTGCAGGCAATCAGCGTCGGTCCGACCGGCAGATCGCCCGTCACGGCGATGTGTATACCGACCAGACGGCGCAGGCAGGCGCGATGATATTCCGACCAGCGCCGGGCAGTGTCCCGCACCATTCCCGGCGAAAAAACCAGCTGGAACAGCGCCCAGATCACCAGCACCAGCGAGCCGCCATAAAACGCCGCATAGAAAGCCAGGCTTCTCGCCACATCGGCAAGGCCTGCCCGCTCGCCCCGCGCCATAGCCCCTAGCCCTCCCAGGCTTGCGAGAGCCACCGCGCCAGCAGCTTGTGATATTCGAGGAACAGCGTTTCCAGCGTCGGCTGCGAGGGGACGGCATCGCGCACCACTTTCACGCCCGGCAGGTTGACCCGGGCGAGCTCGAAGGCGGCGCGGCGCATATGCCAGTCCGTGGTGACGAGCCGGACCGAGCGGAACTTGTTGCGCGCGATCCAGCGCGCTGCCTCCATCGCGTTCGAGCGGGTATCGACCGATTCAAAGCCCAGCGTCACGCAGCACGCCATTTGCGCTGGCGCGATGCCATAGGCGGCGACGAATTCGCGCGGGCGCACTTCGCGGTCGACCCCCGAGACCAGCAGATTTCCCGCCCAGCCCTTGCGCAGCACCTCGAGCCCGCGCGCCACGCGGCCCTCGCCGCCGGTGAGCACGATCACGGCATCGGTCTTGCCGCCGCTGCGCGGCTGCGGCAACACGGCGGCAAACCAGGCAAAGCCCAGCAGCCAGCCAATCAGCAGCAACGATAAAATGCGCTTGACCATGGCCCCGCCCGTCACATCATCTGGCGCAAGGCGCGCAGCACCGAGATGCGCGCAGTCAACATGGCCAGCGCCACGGCAGCGACCGGTACCAGCGCCAGCAGGAGCCACCCGGCCCAGCCCAGCGCACCGCTATCGACCAGCCCTGCCCCGAGCGAAGCAAAGCGCCGCGCGAGGAACAGCACACCGACAATGCCCAATGCCAGCCCCAACGCGCCGCCGGCAACCGCATCGATGCCGATCGAACGCTGGAAAATCCGCGCGATCTGCACATCGGTGCCGCCCAGCAAGTGGACGATCTCGATGGTTTCGCGGTTGGCGCCCAGCGCCGAACGCGCCGCCAGCAGCACCGCCGCCGCCATCGCCAGCGTTAGCAGTCCGACCAGTGCCAGTGCCAGCCATTGCAGCGAATCGATCGCCCCGAACACGGGCCTGAGCCAATCCGACTGGGCATCGATCCGCGCGGCCGGCGCGCCATCCCGCAAGGCAGCCCGCAGCCGCGCGATTTCTGCCGGACTGACCGAGGCAGCCAGCCGGGCATCGATCAGCGCGGGCACCGGAATGGCATCGGCATCGCTGCTGCCCTCGCCCAGCCAAGGCTCGATCAGCGCGTCAACCTCGTCCTGCGGCACTCGCCGCACCGCGCTGACCCCGGCCATGCCGGTGAGCCGCGCCACGGCGGCCCGTGCCTGGCGCTCGCGCGATGCAGGGTCCGGCTCGACGATCTGCACCGTCACCCCGCCCGACAGCTCGGCTCTGGCGGCCTTGGCGGTGTTGCGCAGCGACAGCCCGGCGGCGGCGGCAATCACCACCAGCGCCACCATGATCGCGATTACCCACGGCATCGGGCCTGACAGGCGCGCCTGCGGCACCAGCCGCGCCTGCGCCTCGCCGCCCAGTCCGCTACCGCCTCCACCCCCGCTGGAAAGCCGGAGTTTCACGCCACCCCCTGTGGCGCGCGCGCGGGCCGGCGTGGCGGAAAGCGCAAGGCGCCGGTGGGATCGGTCAGCCGCCCGCGATCAAGCCGCATGATCAGCGAATCGGGCACCTTTTGCAGCAGATGCAGATCATGGGTGGCGACCAGCACGGTCGTCCCCAGGCGGTTCAGCGCCTCGAACAGGCGCAACAGCTTGACCGCCATGTCAGGATCGACGTTGCCGGTGGGCTCATCGGCGACAAGAATTTCGGGCCGGCCGATCACCGCCCGGGCAATCGCTACCCGCTGCTGCTCGCCGCCCGATAGCGTTGCGGGCCGCGCGTCCATGCGCTCGCCCAGCCCGACCCAGTCCAGCATGTCGCGCACCGGCTTGGTCACGTCCTTTTCGCTGGCGCCGGCAATCCGCAGCGGCAGCGCGACATTGTCAAAGGCGGAAAGATGGGGCACCAGCCGGAAGTCCTGGAACACCACGCCCATGCGCCGGCGCAGCAGCGGCAATCGCTCGTGCGGCAGTGTGATCGCATCATCGCCGAACATGCGGATCATGCCCCGCGATGGTCGCTGGGCGAGGTAGAGCAGCTTGAGCAGCGAGGTCTTGCCCGCGCCGCTGGCGCCGGTGATGAAATAGAAACTGCCCGGAAACAGGGTGAAGCTGAGGTCGCTCAGCACCTCGCGTCCCACCCCATAGCGTAGGCCGACATTGTCGAACTGGACGATTTCCCCGTCAGCTGGCTTGTTCATGGGCTTGAGTATCGTCCGGTCCGGCGGAATGGATCATGGCCTATAGCCGTCAATCCATGTGGAAAAAAGGGTATAGCCTGCCCGCAGGAGCAAACCAAGCCTTGCCGCGCGGCGCTGCATCATGCTTAACGTTAGTGTAATGATTAGTGCCTGCCCCGCCTGCGCGACCCGCTATGTCGTCCCTGACAGCGCGATCGGGATCGATGGACGCACGGTTCGCTGCGCCAAGTGCCGTCACAGCTGGTTCCAGGATGGCGCTGCGCCCGAGCAGCGCCCGGCTCTGCCCGTGGAACCTGCCCCGCCCGTGCCAGCCCCGCCGCCTGCGCCGCTGCCGCCTGCGCCGGAGCCCGCCGTGGCAGAGCAAGCGCCCGGTTATGATGGCTTTGCCGAGCCGGAAGCAGAATCGTCGCCCTGGCCGCAGCCCGAACCGGTCACACCAGCGGCCGACGACGACGAATCCGCCCCGGATGTGCCAGACCTGGCCGAACCTGCGCCGTCCGACCCGCCGCCTTTGGCCGAAGAACCGGTCGCGCAAACCGGCGAAGGCACACCTCCCGCTTGGGACGAGGCCGAAGACAGCAATTCGAGTTTTGCCCACGAGCCGCCCTTCCGCCCGCGCGTCAACCGGCTCAAGCTGTGGACCTGGGCGGCGGCGCTGTTTGCCCTGGTTGCCGTTTCGGCGGCGGGCGCAGTGGCGATGTATGGCCTGCCCGACTGGATGCCGCTCTCGCGCCAGACGTTTGCCGAAGCCCAGCCCGATCTGGTGCTCGATTTCCCGCCGGGCCGCCAGGAACGGCGCACCCTGCCCAACGGCACCGAGTATTTCGGCGCCAGCGGCACGGTCACCAATGTCGGGCGGACCCGGCGCACGGTGCCGACCATCCTGATCGTGCTGCGAGATGCGCGCGAGCGAATCGTCTACAGCTGGGAAGTCGTGCCGCCCAAGCGCCAGCTTGCCCCCGGCGAAAGCGTCGGCGTCAACGAAGCGGTGACCGATGTGCCCAAGTCGGCGAAGATCGCCGAGATCGGCTGGAAGCCGGGCTGATCGGCCCCTTGGCAAACGGGGCACGCATTCAACCCCCAGGGGAATCGGGTGAACGTGTCATTGTGAGATGATGTGGGCGAAGAACTGGTCGTCCCATGCGGCGACTTTTCGCCTGAGGCGGAGCGAGTCTTTGCCGGGAGCCAGGCTCAGCAGGTTGTGCGCCATGTGTTTGATGGTGGTGAAGTTTGCCGGCGCGTGCTGGGTTCTCACGCGGCATTCGTCGTCTCGAAAGACCATGTCCATGACCCAGTGGAGGCTGTTCTCGATGGCCCAGCGGCTTCGCACGATGGCCCCCTCGATCGCCATCAGCACCAGCCGCTGGCGCGCGGCGAACGCCGAGACCATGTGGATCGCCGCCTTGCTCCCCGGCTTCCGATACGAGCGGCGCGATGTCTTTCCGTCAATCGCGATCACGTCGGCAGG
>JANPOS010000039.1:0-29847 GCA_031428115.1 Novosphingobium sp.
GGTTTGGCGAAGCGCTGGGATTGGGTGTGCCGCTGCTGGTGGCGGTGCTGATCGGCGGACAGCTGGGCAGCCTGCTGGCGCTGCGCGTGCTGCCTGAGCGGGTGATCCGCTGGCTTACGGCCGCCTTGACGATCTGGGCAGGTAGCCAGCTGCTTTTGCGGGGCTGAAGCTGCCAAGCGATGTTCGGGAGTGCCGCGATGCGGCTATGCCGACAATCGCGAGAAAAATTTGGCTCCCCGAGTAGGATTCGAACCTACGACCAAGTGATTAACAGTCACCTACTCTACCGCTGAGCTATCGGGGAGCAGCCCTCTCAAGTTTCCTCAGGCGGGCAGGAGAGCGCCTATAGCAGCGCAGACCGGTTTGGCAAGCAAGTCTTGCAACTGGTTCGGGAGCGAATTTCGTAGGCGATGGCGGGGCGTTTGCTCGCCGGCGGCAATTTTGAGTTGCGGGGCTGCGCAAGGTGGCCCACTTTCTGCGGCGGGAATGCGGCGGCCAGGCCGCGTATGGGGACGGACCAGATGAGCAGGATAAAACGTATGCTTATCGCGGGTCTGCTGGCGGCTGTTATAGCTGGCTCTCTGGGCGTTGCGCTGCTGGCTTACCAAGGGCGGCAGCGACCGGATTCGGGCGCGGAATACGTCGCGCTGGGCAGTTCGTTTGCCGCTGGGCTCGGGCTTGGGCCCCGCGTGCCTGGCAGTCCGATTGTCTGCCAGCGGAGCGTCAATGGTTATCCGCAGCAACTCGCGCGGTTGAGCGGGCTTGCGCTTTCCGACATGTCTTGCTCGGGCGCTACGGTCAGCCATGTCCTGCGCGGTGGGCAGATGTTTCTGGGTCCGCAGATCGCCGCATTGGGGCCGAAAACCAGGCTTGTGACATTGACCGCTGGCGGCAACGACATCGGCTACGTGGGTGACCTGACCGCGATGGCCTTGCGCCGGAGGGGCGGGCTAACTGGTTTCGTGGTCGGGCAATTCTGGAACGGCGCCCGGCCGGTAGCCGAGCGGAACTTCAATGTGCTGCGGGCTGATTTGCTGGCGACGTTGCGCGAAATACGCCGGCGTGCGCCCGAAGCCAGGATCTACGTCGTGACCTATCCGGAAATCCTGCCGCCGGATGGCACATGCCCAGGCCTGGGCATCGGCGCGGATGAGGCCGGGTTGATGCGGCAAGTCGGAGCCCGGTTGGCACAAGTCACGCGAGAAGCCGCGAATGAGGCTGGCGTGGGCGTCATCGACATGGACCAGTTGTCAGCCGGGCATGATGCCTGCAGCAAGGAGGCATGGGTGAACGGCGCAATACCCGGCCAGGGCGCCCCGTTCCATCCCACCCTGGCTGGCGCGCGCGCTGCGGCAACCGCGCTTCATATTCTCGAAAAGGGCCTGAAATGAAGAACCCATGGATTGATCTCTCCGGCCAGGTCGCAGTCGTGACTGGCGCGGCTTCCGGCATCGGGCTTGCTGCGGCACTGGCGCTGGCCGATGCCGGCGCAAAACTGGTGCTGCTCGACCGCGACGAAGCAGGCTGCCGCGCAGTGGCCGACACAATCGCGGCGGCCGGCGGCGAGGCGCATTGCCGCGCGCTCGACGTCACCAGCGAGGCGGACTGGCAGGAGGCCGAGGAATGGATCGCCAGCGAATTCGGCCGGCTCGACATCCTCGTCAACAGCGCCGGGGTCGCCTTGTCGGACCGGGTCGGCGATGCAACGCTGGAAATCCACCGCAAGACTTTCGCGGTCAATGTCGAGGGCACGCTGCTCGGGATGGCTGCGGCGCTGCGTTTCATGCGCCGGCAGGGCAAGGGTGCGATCATCAACCTGTCCTCGACCGCATCGCTCAGAAGCAACCCGACGATGGCCTCTTATGGCGCAAGCAAGGCAGCCGTGGCGCATTTCACCCGCAGTGCCGCGCTGGAAACGATGCGTGCGGGCCACGACATCCGGATCAATGCCATCCATCCGGGCCTGATTGAAACCTCGATGGCGAGCGACTTTTACGGCATTTTCGAAAAGGTGGGATCGCCCGATGCAGTCCGCACTGCGATGACGACGGGCCGGCCAGGGCGACCCGAGGAGGTTGCCGACCTGATCCTGTTCCTTGCCTCTGACCGCGCGAGCTTTATCGCAGGTGCATCGATCAACATCGACCGTGCCGCCAGCGCCTGATTTGCGGCTGGGGTCTGGCTACTGCCGGATCCCACGCAGCAGGAACAGGAAGGCCGCCAGCGCCTCCTTGCTGGCCTGCGCGGGATCCGGCGCATGGGCGATCGACATTGCGGCATCGTTGAGCGCGGCCTGGATCAGATAGGCCAGGGGTTCGGCTGGCTGGCGCGTGACAAGTCCCTGATCCATCAGCATCTGCAATGCGTCTGCCGTTCCCCTGGCGACGAATTCCGATTGCAGCTCGCGCCAGCGAGCCCAGCCGAGCACGGCGGGGCCGTCGATCAGCAGGATGCGCTGGTATTCCTCGTTTGCCGCCACCAGTCCAAGGTATTGGCTGAATGCGGCGGCGACCTTGGTCCAGGTGTCGCCTGAAAGCGCCACCGCAGCGGAATTGCTTCGGCTGACAAGTTCGGCGATCGACATGCGGAAGACCTCTTCGAACAGGCACTCCTTGCCGGCGAAGTGGTGGTAGAGCGCGCCGCGGGTCAGCGCCGCCCGCGCGACGATTTCGGTGGTGCCGGTGGCATGATAGCCGGCTTCGGTGAACAGTTCGCGCGCAGCGGCGAGCAGGCAGGCTCGGGTGGCGACGGCGCGTTCGCGCAGTGCATCGAGATTGCCGCCCCGGTTCGATTTCAGCTTGCTGGCAGGCATCCGGGTCATTGCGGCGGTCAAACGATGCGCACGCCGGGATAGTCACCGAGGATGATGCTCTCCATGTCGCCATAGCCTGAATTTTCGCCCTCGCGGATGCGGATCGGGCGGTCGCGGATTTGCCAGCGATAGGTTTCGGCGAGCTTTTCCGGGTTGTTCACATCGTCGATGCATTCGCCATCGAGGAAATTCTCGCCCTTGAAGCTGCCATGCAGCTGGCCCTTCCATTCGCCATACATGCCCGGCAGCAGGCGGAAGCCCATTTCGGGATTGATGACTTCGATCTCGAACGTGCGCTCGACAATCTGCTTGCCTTTGCCCGCGAGCAGCGCGGTGACGGTGCCGCGCATGGCGCCGCGATCCGCTGCGCGATAGTCAATCTCGGGATAGAGCTGCAGGATCGGAATCTGCCGCCCGTCGCTTTCGTTGATATAGCCGCAGAAGAATTGTGGCGGGCCCCCTTCATCAGGATTGGCTCCGCCATAGTCGCGGAAGTAGTAGGCCAGATCATAGCTGGTGCCATCGGGCCGGTCGATCTTCGAGACCAGCCAGTTGAAGTGGTAGGCCGTGCCCGTCTTGTTGCCGCCGGCGATCCCGCTGGTGGTGCCAAGTGTGGCGGGCACCAGGTCGGTCGGATCAAGCCCGACATGTTCGCGCACCCCCCAGCTACGGTCGCGGAAGCCGAACCAGTCATCGGGTTCGACTTCGTGGCGTACGCCGTCAATCTCGATCCAGCCCGAGACCGTGCCGGCCTGATGGAAGCGGATCACATCGGAAGCGGTGCGGCCTTCGTGGACCACGACATCGCGGTTCTCGAAGAAGGCAGGCATTGTCGCGTGAAAGGTCAGCTCGAAGCGGAGCGGCTGGGCGGCGTTATCGGCCAGCGTCAGGCGGATCGCCTTGTAGGGCTCGAGCACCTCGTATCCCAGCGGCCCGACATTGACGCTGTCGAGGTCGGCGGCCAGCACCCGGCTGGCGCGAACGGTGCGTTGCTGGGTGCCCTGCTGAACGCCGGCAAAGCCATCGACCAGGTTGCGGTTGGCATATTTGCCGAGCCCGAAATTGACTTGCAGCTGCCCGTCCTTGCGCATCAGCGTGAACCAGGCCTTTTCGGTCCAGGCGCGGTCGGGCGCGGCGACAGCGGCATGGGTGTTGACGATCTGGTGGTTGAAATGCTCGTCGGCGGCGGTGAGAGCGGCAATCGAGGGGATCATGATGTTCCTTTCAGGCCTCAGAGCCCGGCGCCATCGAGCATCGCTGCCATGGCGCCGAGGTAATAGCCGAGATTTTGTTTGAACAGCTCAAGCCGGGGATCGTTGCTGCGCCCGGTATTGGCCATGTTGGCCCCTTCGGCGATGATCGCACCGAGTTTTCCGGCCTGGGCGATCTCGTGCCAGAAAATCCCTTTGGCGGAGCGCCCGGAGACTTCCTCCCACAGGGCGATGACCTCGTCGCGGGTCAACATGCCGGGCAGCTTTTGCGCGCGTGTGGCGGAATGATATTCGCTGGCGAAAAAGAACAGTATGTAACCGAGATTGGCCAATGGCTCGCCGTTAAGCGCCATTTCCCAGTCGAGCATCGCCGTGATGCGCTGGTCCTGCCACATCAGGTTGGACAGTTTCGGATCGCCATGAACGATCGCCGGCGGTCCGCTTTTCGGGGCGGGAGCCGCCAGCAAGCGGTCAAACAGGCCGACGAGCTGCGGGCAATCGGCGGCTCCGGCAAATTCGCGCCACATCCGCGAATCGTCTTCGGGCGAGATTGCTGCGCCAAGGGACTCCAGCGGATCGAGGTTCGACAAGGCGGCAAAGGCCGATATCCAGTCGCGACAGATCTGTTCGCGCAAGGCATCGCTGCCATCGGTGAACCACGGCGTCATCACGATATCGTCAATCGATTCGCCAGCGATTCGCTCCATCACGAAGAACGGCACGCCAAGGATGGCCGGATCTGCGCAAATCGTGACAACCGGAGGAACCTGCGGGGCCGCCCGGGTTACCGCAAGCTCCTGATATATCTGCCCCTGGCCAACGACATCGTGGCCTGCCAGCATTGCGCCGGCCGCCGGTGGCAGGCGCAGGATCAGGTCAAGTCCTTCAATGAGGTAGGTTTCGTTGGAAAAGCCGGTGGCCAGCGGACGGATCGCAGTGATGCCTTGACCGCCGGGCAGATAGTGGCGCAGTGCCCCGGTCAGCTGGTCGAGGTCGCGCATGTCAGCGACCAGTCCGGTTTGCTGCAAATTCGATGCTGGCCATAATTTCCTCTCCAGTGCGCGGTGCTGCGCTGGCATTGGCACGCTACATACAGCTTGTATCTTGATTTCGGATGGCTTAGTCAAGGCGTGATTGCCGCGAGCTGCGGCTGCCAATGCCAAGCGCCGAAACCTCCAACCCGCCGAGGCCCTGTGACTGACATCCAGACCAACATCCCAACCGACCCGCTGCTCCAACCTTTCCGGACGCGAAACCTGGCGTTCAAGAACCGCATGGTCCATGCGCCAACGACAATGAACATGTCGGACGATCGCGGCTATGTCACGCGGCAAGCGGTCGGCGCTTATGAGGCGCTGGCGGCGGGCGGCTACGGCGCGGTCTGCGTGGGCGCGACCAATGTGCGCTGGGACGGGCTGATCAACGAGCGGATGCTGGGCTTCTACGATGACACCTACACGATCAGCCACCGTGAGCTGGTCGAAGTGATCCATCACAACGGCGCGCTTGCCGGCATCCAGCTGTTTTATGGCGGGCTGATCGTCGGTGCCGGCGCGACATTCCCGCTCGAGCCGGGCCAGGGCTGGATTCCCGGCACGGTCTCCTGGGGCCCATCAGGAAAATACCCTATTGGCAACAAGCAGCCCGGAGTGGTGCCGACCGAAACCTATCACGAACTGGTGGAAAGCTTCGCTCAGGCCGCGCGGCGCGCGCGCGAGGCGGGCTATGACTATGTCTCGTTTCACTTCTGCCATGGCTCGCTGCCGCATGTTACGCTGTCGCTATTGGAAAACCAGGGCCGCAACGACGAGTATTCCGACCGCTTCCTGTTCTGCGAGCAGATCCTGCAGCGCACGCAGGAGCTTTGCGGCAAGGACTTTCCGTTGATCCCGCGCATGGTCTGCGACGAGAACTTCGAGGGCGGCTACGATCTCGACTATTTCATCGAACACTATGCCACGCGACTGCATGCGCTGGGCATCGATGCGATGGACTGCACTTTCGGCTCGATGCTGCCGGCCAAGAGCAAGGATACCGAAGTCTCATCGGGCGAGATCATCGGCGGCGGCTTCTATGTGCCCAATCTGGTGGCGCTGCCCTTCGTCAAGCGTATGCGCGCCGGGCTGCAGGCACGCGGCATCGACATGCCGCTGATGGGCTCGTGCAACATCAACACGCCCGATCAGATGCGGGCGATGATCGCCCCGGGGGCAGCTGATTTCTTTACCACCTGCCGTCAGTCGCTCGACGATCCCGATTTCCCGCGCAAGATCGCCGAAGGCCGCGAAGACGAGATCCGCAAGTCGACCCGCACCGGCGCATCGCTGATGACGGGTAACATCTTCGCCAAGGGAATCGCCGGCTCAGCGCAGAACGCAGCCTTCGGTCGCGACCGGGACTACCGCATCCTGAAGACCCCGAAGCCCCGCAAAGTGATGATTGTCGGAGGTGGTTCGGGCGGAATGGAATATGCCCTGACCGCGCAGGAAGCTGGGCATTCTGTCACACTCTATGAAAAGAGCGGTGTGCTCGGCGGGGTGATGAACTGGGCTGGCGGTTACAAGACCCTGCCCAATATGGAGCAGATCGCCTACCAGCCACAATATCATCGGCGGATGATGGAAAAGCAGGGCATCGCGGTCCACCTCGGTCTCGAGGTGACGCGCGAGCTGGTGCTCGCAGAACAGCCCGACGTGGTGGTGATCGCCACCGGTGCGCTGCCCGCTTTACCCCAGGCCGCCGGGCTGGACGCGGCGCTCGAAAGCGGCTTCGCGCTGACCATCGACGCGGTGCTGCAAGGCGCTGCGCTGCCCGATGGCCCGGTGGTCGTCTGGGGCGCGAGCGAGGGTATCGAGCTGGCGCTCGATCTGGCGCAACAGGGCCGCAAAGTGCGCCTGCTCGATCCGCTGCCGCAATTCGTCCCAGCCGCCTATATCGGCTCGCGCTCGGGCGCAGTGCTGCGCTGGTCGGCCAAGGTCGGCCTGGCAAGCGAGCATGGGTTTGCACTGTCCAGGGTTTCGCCAGGTTCGGTTGAGGTCTGCAAGGATGGCAAGGCCGCGACAATCGCCTGCGCCGCTTTGGTCATCGCCCCCGGACGCGCACCTCACGATCCGCTCTCGCAGGCGCTGCATGGAACCGGAATCATTGTTCAGGTGATCGGCGATGCGCGCAAGGTGCGCGGCTATGGCAATGCGATCCATGAAGCCGCCTATCTGGCGCGGCGTATCTGATCCGAAGACGGGAGAACACAGGATGGACTGGCTGAACGAAGACCAGCGCGCGCTGCGCGACATGGCGGCGACGTTTGCCCGCAAGGAAGTCGAGCCGATCGCCAACCAGATGGACCTTGACGAGCATACGCCGGTCGAGCTCGTCGCCAAGGCGGCGGCGTTGGGGCTCTATGGGCTCTACACATCACCCGCATATGGCGGCTCGGGCGCGGATATGGTCTCGGTCTGCCTGGTCAGCGAAGAGCTGGCCAAAGCCAGCCCGGCCTTTGCCGGGATGCTGACAGTGCAGATAGTGCTCTGTCCCAGGACAGTCGAAATCCTCGGTACCGAAGAGCAGAAGCAGCGCATCCTGACGAAGAACAGCTCGGGCGAGCGGCTCATAGCCTATTCGCAGAGCGAGCCCGCCGGGGCGGCCAATATCGGTCATCATCTGACCAAGGTCGTGCCGGACGGAAACGGATTTCGCATTGACGGCTCGAAACTGTTCTGCACGCAAGGCACAGCGGGCACCTGGCTGGTCATGGCCAAATCGAAGGACCGTAACGGTAGTGAAGGCTATGGCTGTTTTATCGTCGAGCGCGAGGACGAAGGCTTCGAGATCGCGCCGCACGAGGACAAGCTCGGCTGGCGCGGCACCAACACCGGGCCAATCAGCTTCAACAACGTGTTCCTCGACGAAGACGACGTGCTGGGCGACATCCTGACCGGCGGCTTTTCTCACCGCGCGGCGAATCAGGCCAACCTGCTCGCTCATGTCGCCACCTCGGTGGGCTGCGCGCAGGGACTGTTCGACAAGACCATCGACTACGTCAAGCAGCGCCGCCTCTATGAGCGCGACATGTCCGATCTCCAGCCGATCGGCTACTGGCTGGCCGAGAGCCACGCCAAGATCACCGCCTGCCGCGACTTGCTCTACACCACCGTGCGCGAGTTCGAGGCGGGGACGATGGCGCCCGAAAAGCATAACATCTGCAAGGCCTTCATCGGCGAGACCATGTTCGATGTCTGCGTCAAGCTGGTGCAGATGTGGGGCGGCAGCGGTATCATGAACTCAACCGGGGTCAACCGCTACATGCGCGATGCCCGCGCCAAATGTGTCGCTGAGGGCGCAACCGAAATGCACTACGCGATCATCGCCAACCAGCTGCTCCACGGCCAGCCGACGCTGGTGCCGAAGAACATCGTCAAGGCCGCGCCGCGCTGAGGGGTAAACTGCGTCGAGCCAGCGTTCGCTGCTGGACGTGTGCGGGCACGCAGCATAGCATCGCGCCCCATCAGAGGGGGTTGGGGGAGGAAGCATGTCGATTGCTGCGATAACCTTGCTCGCCCTGCTTGGCGTTATTGTGCTGTCAATGGCATCGCGGCTGAACATTGGCCTGCTGGCGATTGCTATGGCCTGGATTATCGGCGTCTATGTTGCAGGCGGCAAGCCCGACTCGGTTATGGCTGGGTTCCCGGTCGATCTGTTCCTGACGCTGTCAGGGGTTTGCTTCCTGTTCGCCAATGCCGAGCTCAATGGCACGTTTCCTGCGCTGGCGCAGCGGGTGATGGGGAGCACGGCACGCGGCCGCGCCGGGATCCCGCTCAGTTTTTTCGTTAGCGCGCTGGCAATTTCCGCAGTCGGTCCGGGGGCCATCGCCAGTGTCGCGCTGATCGTTCCGATGGCCGCTGCCATCGGCCGGCGGGCGCAGATCCCGCCGATGCTGACGGCGCTGATGGTGGCCAACGGGGCCAATGCCGGAAATCTGTCGCCGATCAGCGCAGTCGGTGTGATCGCCAATTCGCGGATGGCCGCCGCGGGACTGGGCGGGCACGAGACCACGGTGATGCTGGCGAACCTGCTCGCGCATGTCCTGGTCTCGATAATCGCCTGGGCATGGTTCCTGCCGAAGCTGCGCGCTGCAAATAGCGCGCCTCCGGTCGAGGTGGACAGTCCTGGGCACGCCCAGTTTACCCGCGCCCATGTGCTGACCCTGGCGGTATTGGCAGCGTGGATCGCCAGCGTCGTGCTGTTCAAGGCCAGTCTTGCGTTTTCCGCTTTCGCGGCAGGCGTGGCGCTGGTCCTCCTGCGCGTCGGAGAGGAAAAGGCGGCAATCGCCCGGATGCCCTGGGACATCCTGCTGATGGTCTGCGGCGTTGCCACACTCGTGGCGCTGGTCCAGGCGCATGGCGGGACGGAGCTGTTCAGCGCTCTGATCGCGCGCGTCGCCGGACCGGACACGATCTACGGGATTATCGCCTTTGCCACCGGTGTTATTTCCACTTACAGCAGCACTTCGGGCGTGATCCTTCCGGTGTTCTTGCCGATGGTTCCAGGCTTGGCCAGCGCCACCGGGGCGACCGATCCGCTGGCCATCGCGCTGTCGATCAACGTCGGCTCGGCGCTGGTCGACGTATCGCCGCTTTCGACGCTCGGTGCGCTGTGCGTCGCAGCGCTCGGCAAGGACGAAGCCGATGGGAAGCTCTATGTCAAATTGCTGGCCTGGGGATTTGCGATGGCGTTCGTCGGAGGGGCGCTGTGCCAGCTCGTAGCGATGTTGATCTGATCCCGCGCGAGCGGTGAATGGGAATTCCCGGCATGACACGAAATCCCGCTGCCCATCAGACCCGGAGTCGGACCGGCTATCCCGACAAATTTCAGAACTGGCCGAGAAAAATGGTGGACGCACTTGGGCTCGAACCAAGGACCCGCTGATTAAGAGTCAGCTGCTCTACCAACTGAGCTATGCGTCCACTTCGCGTGTATGCCGCGAGGTCCCGAATCGCCGGGAGGGCTTCCTATAGCGATTGCCGGGCGTGTGAAAAGAGAGAAATCCGGTTCTGGCTTCAGCTCAGCCCGCCGCTGCCGCGCTGCCAGCGCGAAACGGCCATTATTGTGCCGATGCAGATCATGTTGGTCATCATCGACGAGCCGCCGTGGCTGACGAATGGCAGCGGGATCCCGACCACCGGCGCCAGGCCCATCACCATCATCAGATTGATCGCGACATAGAAGAAGATCGTCGTTGTCATGCCAGCGGCGAGCAACTGGGAAAAGCGGTCGCGGCTGTCCAACGCCACGGCGAGGCCCCAGCGGAAGATCAGGGCGAACACCAGCAGCACGAACAGCCCGCCCAGCATGCCCCATTCCTCGGCCATGGTGGCGAAGACGAAATCGGTGTGCGCTTCGGGCAGGTATTCAAGGTGGCTCTGGCTGCCCTGGCCAAAGCCCTTGCCGAACATGCCGCCCGAGCCGATCGCGATCTTCGACTGGGTGATGTGATAGCCGGTGCCAAGCGGGTCGCTCTCGGGATCGAGAAAAGTGAGCACCCGGTTGCGCTGGTATTCGTGGAGCAGCGTGAAGAAAGCAATCGGCGCGGCGACCGCAGCGGCCAGCCCGGCACCGAGGAACCAGCGCAGCGGCAATCCCGCCAAAAACACCACAACGATGCCGCCGAAGCTGATCGCCAGCGCGGTGCCAAGATCAGGCTGGAGGATCACCAGAACGGCGGGGATCGCGATCATCCCGCCCGCCGGCAGCAGCCCGCGCCAGCTTGCCGTCAGCGCCGGCGGCAGGGTGTCAAAAAACCGCGCGAGGGTCAGCACGATGACTGGTTTCATCAGCTCGGACGGTTGCAGCGTCATGAAGCCGATACTGAGCCAGCGCTGGCTGCCGCCGCCAATCGCGCCGATCATCTCGACCAGGATCAGCAGGGTGAGGATGCCGACATAACCGGGATAGGCCGCCCACTTGAACAGCTCGCGCGGGATCCGGGCGATAACCAGCGCCATGGCGAGAAACATGATGAAGCGCAGCGAGTGGGTCAGCGCCCAGGGACGCAGATGACCGCCAGCGGCCGAATAGAGCACTGCTGAGCCGAACGCGACCAGCGCAATCAGCGGCAGCAGCACGCCCCAGGGCTGGCGGGCGATGGCATCGGGCACGACAGCGCGGCTCATTGGGCTGGGCTCGCGCTGGGGGAGGGCACCGGGGCCGGCGAGGGCGCGGGTGGCGGCGCAGGCGTTTCGGCAGGCCTGGGTGCGGCGCTGCCCGATGCTTGCGGTGCTGGCCTGGGCGTGGGCGAGGGACTGGCCGATGCGCCCTCGCTTGCGGCGCTGGATGGTGTTGGTGCAGGCGCTGCGCCGCCATTGCGCGCGACGAAGGCGCTGTATTTTGCTTCCATGCGGCGTTGCGGGGTGCCGCCCCAGCCCTTTTCGAGGGTGAGCAGCGTGTCCCAGGCCTGCGCCGGATCGAACAGGAAGGTCATCACGTCCTTGGCGATCGGTGCTGCCGCCCGGGCCCCGAACGTACCGTGCTCGACCACCACGGCCATGGCATATTTGGGCGCGTCTGTCGGCGCATAGCAAATGAACAGCGCGTGATCCCGCGACTTCCAGTCGGCCACAGAGCCGCGGGCAATCATCGCGCGCACCTGGGCGGTCCCGGTTTTGCCGGCCATCTTGACCCCGTTTATATCGATCCGGCTGCGCCCGCCGGTGCCCGAACCGTTGACCACGTCGAACATGCCTTCATGCGCCACCGCGAGCTGTTCGGGGGTGAAAGGCAATGCCGGGCCGAGCAGCGGTTTCTGCCCGGCGAGCAAGGCGGGCTGGAGATTCTTGCCCGAGGCGATCCGCGCGGTCATCACCGCAAGCTGCAACGGCGAGACCGAGACATAGCCCTGGCCGATTGATGCGTTAAGCGAATCCGACGCGCTCCATTCCTGATTGTAACGCTTCATTTTCCAGGCGGCATCGGGGATCGTGCCGAAGCGCTGGTTGCTGATCGGCAGGTCGAACTTCTGCCCCAGGCCCAGCATCTTCGCCACCGGCGCGATGGCATCATAGCCGACGCGGTGGGCCATCGCCCAGAAATAGGTGTTGCAGCTGTGCTCGATCGCCTGGCGCATATCGACCGAGCCATGCACCGCATCGCAGCGGAAGAAACGGCTGCCCAGCCGGTAGCCGCCCGGGCACGAGATGCGCTCGTCGGGCGAAACACCTTGCTGCAGCAGCGCCAGGCTTGCCATCGGCTTCATCGTCGAGCCCGGCGGATAGAGGCCGCGCGTCGCCTTGTTGAGCAAGGGGATGTGGTCATCCTCGTTGAGCATCTTCCACTGCAGGCGGCCGATCCCGCCGACGAAATTGTTGGGATCGAACGAGGGCATCGAAACCAGCGAGAGAATACCGCCAGTGTCGCAATCGACGACGACCACGGCGGCGGATTCGAGACCGATGCGCCGCGCTGTATAGTCCTGCAGCGCGGCATCGATGGTCAGCTTGACCGGCTGGCCGGGAACGTCCTCGCGCATTTCCAGCTCGCGCACCAGCTTGCCCGATGCGGTGACTTCCGAACGGCGCGCGCCCGGCGTGCCGCGCAGCGCGGCCTCGAACTGCTTTTCCAGTCCGTCCTTGCCCACCTTGTAGCCCGGCGTGACCAGCAGCGGATCCTTGTCCTTCTCGTAATCCTCAGCCGAAGCCGGGCCGACATAGCCGACCAGATGGCCGACGGCGGGGCCGGTGGGATAGAAGCGCGAAAAGCCGCGCTGGGCGATCACTCCGGGCAGATCGGGCAGGCGCACGCTGACTGCGGCAAAGCGGTCCCAGTCGAGCCCTGCGGCGGCTTCGATGGGTTGGTAGCCGTGAGCCTTGTCGAGTTTTTCGTGCAGTTCCTGCACTTCGATGGCATCGAAATTCAGCAGCGTGCCGAGCAGCGAAACCGTCGCTGCCGCATCGACGATGCGGTCAGGCACGATGTCGACGCGAAAATCGGTCTTGTTCGATGCCAGCGGCACGTTGTTGCGATCGAGCAGCCAGCCCCGACGCGGCGGAATCAGCGACAGGTTGACCCGGTTGCTCTCGGCCTGAAGCTTGTATTTCTCGTTTTCGAACACGGCGATCCAGGCCATCCGCGCCGCCAGCAGCACACCGACCCCGCCCTGCATCGCGCCGATGAAAAAGCTGCGCCGGTCAAAACTGTTCTTCAGCGTCCCCGAGCTGACATGGCGGGCATCGAGGCCCATCAGCCCAGATCCACGATGCGGATCAGCCGGAAGCGATCAAGCGCGCCAGCAAGGCGGCCGAGCAGCGGATAGAGCAGCACTGCACTTGCGGCCTGGGGCGCGATCACCACCAGCGCCGCCGCGCCGCCCGCCTCATTGGCTATTGCCAGCATCGCCACCAGGCAGCCGCAGATCAGGCCCGCCGCCACCAGCCAGTCAAGCGCGAAATTGCGCCAGGGAAAGCGCGCCTCGATGGCCAGCAGCGCCATCATCACCAGCGACCACAGCAGGATCGCCGATCCGAACGGCTGGCCGCTGTAGAGATCGTCGAATGCACCCAGCGGCAGTCCGGCCCAGATCGGCAGCAGGCCGGGTCGGACCTGGCTCCAGGCGAGCAGCAGCATCAATCCGAACGGCGGCAGCACTGGCGCCGAGGCGATCACCGGCATCGCCGGCAGCATCGAGGCCAGCATGATCGAAAGCCAGGGTGTGGCCAGAGCGAGCGCCGGCGAGGGCGCGCGATTGATGCCGCCTGCGCGCAGCCGCAGCGACAACAGGTTCTGCAGCAGATCTAGCGGTTTCACGGACCCTCCGCAGCGCCCGCAGCGTCTGCGGCCGCAGCCTGCGGCACCCACACGGGCAGGACCGCGACATAGTCGCTCGCTGCCGGATCGGCGAGCACCCGGGCAACCGCTCCGTCGCGGGTCAGACTTTCAACAATGGCTATCGGCATACCCGGCGGGTATAGCCCGCCTGACCCCGATGTGACAAAGGCATCGCCGCGTTTAAGCGGATTGATCCCCAGACTGATGAGCCTGATCTGCACCCGGCCATCGGCACGGCCTTCGGCGAAACCGGGCAGGCTGTCACTGGCCCGGCGCACCGGCACGACGCTCTCGCCGTCGGTGATCAGCAGCACCCGCGCGGTGGAGCGGCCGGTTTCGAGCACCCGCCCGACCAGCCCTTCGGGCGCACGCACCGGCATTCCGGTGGCGATGCCTTCGCTTGCGCCCACCGACAGCGTGGCAAAACGCCGGCTGCTGGCCGCGCTGGACGCGATCAGGCGGGCATAGGCAACTGGCCTGGGATCGCCGTCTGCCAGCCCGAGCAGTGCCTTCAACCGGCGGTTTTCCTCGGAGCGGGCATCGCTTTCAACCAGTTGCACTTTCGCGGCAGCGAGTTCGCGGCTGAGGTCGGCATTTTGCTGGGCTGCATTGTAATAGGCGGAAATCCGGGCCAGTAGCCCCTGGCCACCGGTCCGCCCGCTTGCGGCCAGGTTGCCGGCAGGCTTCGCCGCATCGCTGCCCAGCCCGCGCAGTGTGGAAAAGGCGGCGGGATTGGCGAAAGCGATCGCCAGCAAGGCGGCACCGAGCAATGCCCCGGCGGCGCCTGCGACATAGGCGATGAAATTGGAGTATTGCGCCCTGCGGGAAAAGCCGGAGCGCCGATTTGGCGGCGGCGCCATTTGCTGCCCCCTTTCTTCAGGCGGTCATCAACACGCCGCGATAGATCGGATCTTCCATGGCGCGCCCGGTGCCCAGCGCGACGCAGGACAGCGGGTCTTCCGCGACGCTCACCGGCAGGCCGGTTTCTTCGCGCAGATATTCATCCAGACCCTGGATCAGTGCGCCGCCGCCGGTGAGCACGATGCCCTGATCGACGATATCGGCGGCGAGTTCCGGCGCGGTGTTTTCCAGTGCGATGCGCACGCCTTCGACGATCTGGCCGATCGGCTCGGACAGGGCCTCGGCGATGTTCGCCTGGGTAATGGTGATTTCCTTGGGCACACCGTTGACCAGATCGCGGCCCTTGATGTGAATTATCTCGCCGGTGCCATCGGCGGGCACTTTGGCGACGCCGTAATCTTTCTTGATCCGCTCGGCCGTGCTTTCGCCGATCAGCAGGTTGTGGTGGCGGCGCACATAGGAGACAATCGCCTCGTCCATCTTGTCGCCGCCGACCCGCACCGAGGTGGTGTAGGCGAGGCCGCGCAAGCTGAGCACGGCGACTTCGGTTGTGCCGCCGCCGATATCAACGACCATCGAGCCGACTGGCTCGGTCACCGGCATGTCCGCGCCAATCGCGGCCGCCATCGGCTCAAGGATCAGGAACACTTCAGACGCGCCCGCATTGCTCGCGGCATCGCGGATCGCGCGGCGTTCGACCGAGGTAGAACCCGAAGGCACGCAGATGACGATTTCGGGATAGCGCAGCAGCGTCCGCTTGCCGCCGTGGACCTTGCGGATGAAGTATTTGATCATTTCCTCGGCGACTTCGATGTCGGCGATGACGCCATCGCGCAAGGGACGGATTGCCTCGATATTAGAGGGGGTTTTGCCCATCATCATCTTGGCGTCGTCGCCCACGGCCTTGACGCGCTTGATGCCGTTGATCGTTTCGATGGCCACCACCGAAGGCTCGTTGAGCACAATGCCCCGATCCTGAACATAGACCAGCGTGTTTGCCGTCCCGAGGTCAATCGCCATATTTTGCGAGCCGAACTTGAAGAATCGCGTGAAGAAATTGGCCATTGAAAAATCCGTAAACTTTCTGGTCACTTGCTGGATGATGTGCAGCAACGGCGGGCAGGTGGTTGCAGTGAAGGCGGCTCCTTAACGCAAGCCTGCGGGAAAGGCCAAAAAATTGTGCGGAATTGCCGGGTTGTCCACGCTTCCTGTCTCGAATTCCCGGCGTTTCGCCGCTAGGCAATGGACATGCCGACAATTCGCCGCCTGCCCGAGGGACTCGTCAACCGCATTGCTGCGGGCGAAGTCGTCGAGCGTCCAGCCGCCGCGCTCAAGGAACTGGTCGAAAATGCCATTGATGCGGGTGCGGGCAGCATCGCAGTGCGGCTGGCGAATGGCGGCCTCGATCTGATCGAAGTGACCGATGATGGCTGCGGCATGGCGCCGGATGAAATCGCCCTCTCGCTGGAGCGCCATGCCACCTCCAAGCTGCCCGAGAGTCTTGTCGGAGAAGACGGGGCCATCGAGCTGGTCACCACGCTCGGCTTTCGCGGCGAGGCGCTGCCATCCATTGCCAGCGTCTCGCAGCTGACGATTGAAAGTCGCCCCCGGAGTTCCACCGAAGGCTGGCGCCGCGTGGTCGATCACGGCGAGCTGACGGGCGATGGCCCTGCCGCGCTGCCGCCAGGAACCCGCATCCGGGTCGAACGGCTGTTTGCCAAAGTGCCCGCCCGGCGCAAGTTCCTGCGTTCGCCGCGCAGCGAATATGCCGCCGCGCTCGATGTCGTGCGCCGCCTGGCGATGGCGCGGCCTGACGTCGGTTTCACGCTTGAGCACGATGGCCGGCGCGCGCTCGCGGTGCAGGGCGGCGATACACTGGCCGAACGCGTGGCGCGGATCATCGCACGCGAACTGGCGGAAGACGGCGTGGTGATTGATATCGCCCGGGGCGATTTTTCTGCGGCGCAGGGCTGGGCCAGGCTCACCGGGATCGCTGGCCTGCCGACCTACAACCGCGGCGTCGCCGATCACCAGTATCTTTTCGTCAATGGCCGCCCGGTGAAGGACCGGCTGCTGATCGGCGCGGTGCGCGGGGCCTATGCCGACATGCTGGCGCGTGATCGCCATGCCGTGCTGGCGCTGTTCATTGAGCTGCCGCCTGAAGAAGTCGACGTCAACGTTCACCCGGCCAAGACCGAAGTGCGCTTCCGAGATCCGGCATTCGTGCGCGGGCTGATCGTTGGCGGCTTGCGCCATGCGCTGGAGGGGGCGGGGCAGCGCAGCGCGCAATCGCCCTCGGCTTCGGCGATGGATAACTGGCAGGCAGAGCCCATCGCACCCGCAGCCAGTCTGCAATCGCTATTTGCCCGTGACCATTCCGCCGCCCGGCTGAACGAAGCGGGACAGGCTTGGCGAGGTTTTGAGTCGGCCAGCCTTGCGCCCGCTGCGCGCGCGGAAATGGCAGAGCAACAGCCTGTTGACAGCGCGCAGTTCCCGCTCGGCGTCGCGCGCGGCCAGGTCGCGGGAACCTATATCGTCGCCGAAGCGGAAGACGGCCTGGTAATCGTTGACCAGCACGCGGCGCACGAGCGGCTGGTGCTCGAGCGCCTGCGCGCTGCCGGGGCAGGGGAGCAGGCCGCCGCCGCGCAGGCGCTGCTGCTGCCCGAAGTAGTGGAACTGGACGAGCCGATGTGCGACCGCCTGGAAGAACGCGCCGCGCAGCTCGCCGGCTATGGCCTGTCGCTCGAACGCTTCGGTCCGGCTGCGATGCTGGTGCGTTCGGTGCCCGCCGCGCTGGCGCATGGTGATGTTCAGGCGCTGGTCCGCGATGTGGCCGACGATCTGGCACAAAATGACGACGCCCTGCTGCTCGGCGAGCGGCTTGACCATGTGCTGGCGACCATGGCCTGTCATGGCTCGGTGCGGGCCGGGCGCGCACTGTCGGTGGCGGAAATGAACGCGCTGCTGCGCGAAATGGAGCGCACGCCGCGCTCGGGCCAGTGCAACCATGGCCGACCGACCTGGGTCAAGCTGGCGCTGGCGGATGTCGAGAAGCTGTTTGGACGGAGGTGAGGGCGTGGCTCTGCTGCAGCTGCAAAAAGGGAAAACTTGGAACATACCTGGCGCGCGCGCGTTGGTACGCAAGATGGCTGCCACTTCTCACATTTTTCGATCCACCCGCGCCTTGATCAGGGCCGCGCTGCTTTTGCCCCCAGCAATCCTGATCGGTTGTTCAGGCGCCGATGTCACTGCCCCCGGCAACACTGCCGAGGATGATCAGGCGATTGCCGCGGTCGAAGCGGCGCAGAAGCGCATGCCGCCCGCGGTTTTCGTTACTCTGCAACCGATCTCGGCGAGCAGCGATCTGCCTTGTGCATTCAATGTTCCAGCCTCGGTGAAGCCGCCGGTCTTCCGCTTCGGACCAGGCGCTGGCACGGTCATGATCGATGGAGTTGTCAAAGCATTTGCTGCCGATAGTGGCAGCATCGAAATCTATCCGGGCGTGCGCCAGCAATACGACGGCAAGGAATTCAGCTTGCAGATTCAGCTTGATGCCGACGATCCTGCCAATCGCGGCAATGCGAATTACTGGCCAGCAAAGCTGACCATCACCGATCGCTATGATCGACCTGTGTTCTTCGGCGTTGGCATGGTCACCTGCGGGGTGCAGGCGAGTGGAACGGCTGCTGCTAGTCTGAGCGCACCTGGATAAGATCAATTGCCACAAACCGCACCACCACCGCCGCATCTTGATTGAGTAGCTCTACCTTCGAGCGGTAACTCCCCATCTCCGGTCTCGACTGGCTGCGGCGCTTTTCCAGAACTTCGGTTTCAATCCGCAAAGTGTCGCCCGGATAAACTGGCTTCAGGAAGCGCAATTCGTCGATGCCAGGCGAACCCAGACCAGCGTGGCCGACAGCCTTGAACTGTGCGACCAGCATTGCCATCGCCATCGCGCAGGAATGCCAACCGCTCGCCGAGAGCCGCCCGAAATGGGTCTGCGCAGCGGCCTCGTCGCTGAGATGGAAGGGCTGGGGGTCGTATTTCGCGGCGAATTCCAGCACTTCCTCGCGGGTCACCAGATAAGTGCCGAAGCTGGTTTTCTCGCCAACCACGATGTCCTCGAAATGGCGTATGGCTCAGCTCCCCAGCGACACTTTGGCGAACAGCGTAAAGCCCAGCAGGTGTTTGCCGTAAAAGGCATCGAGCGCGGCGGGCTTGGCATAGGCTGCCAGCGATCCGCCCAGCGCCAGCGCGAATGGTCCGAGCGGCACGCGGCGCGCATAGCCGATCTGGAACTTGCTCACCCGGAAGGTCTGGTCGTGCAAAGGATGGTCGTGGTCGGGGAACAGCTCGTCGTTGGCGACGTTTTCAATGCGGCCGAACAGC
Organism: Novosphingobium sp.; assembly: GCA_031428115.1. Classification (GTDB taxonomy): domain Bacteria; phylum Pseudomonadota; class Alphaproteobacteria; order Sphingomonadales; family Sphingomonadaceae; genus Novosphingobium. Next base: position 19,090 of record JANPOS010000039.1, read on the forward strand.
GTGTTGCGCTTGTCGATGTCCCAGTTGGCTTCACCGAGCCAGGCGGTGAACGCGGTGCCGGGCACGCGCTGCTTGTTTGAGAAGGCAAGCATGGCCGAGACGCCTTTGTCATTAGCGTAGTGGATCGAGGCGGTGAAGCGGTGCTCGTCTTCGTCCGGATGGAGCGCCTCGGGCTGCTTCATTTCGCCGTAGCTTGCCTGCATTGACCAGTGCGGGGAGGGCGTGAGAGTGGCGCGGATGGCCCATGAGTCGAGGCTTGGCGTCTCGATGTTCCAGCGTTGCTCGTCCGGCTCTGCGCCGCGAAAGGCGGAGGCTTCGATCTGCCATGCGCGGCCCGCAAGCCCCGCCGTCACCACCCCATAAGTGATGTGGGTCGAATCGAACCAGTGGTGGGTGATCGGCGGCTCCGGGTTAAGCTTGGCCGAGCCACGATGCATGAAGGCGCTGGGGCCAAGTGCCGGCTCGCCGACCGGGCCGCCATAGAGAAAAAGCCGGGTGTTCTTGCCCAGATCGAAATCCACTCGCGCCGCCAGTTCCATGAACAGATCGTGCGGATGCTGCCGGTCGACCAGCGCCTTGCCGTTCGACGTCTCGCCGGTGGCGAACAGGTTGGGATAGCCGCTGCTGTCCATCGCCGGTTCGAGGCTGAGCATGGATTTCAGCTGTATCCGGCCCCAGCCTGTTTTCCGTGTCGCCATCAGCATGGCCATCGAGGTCGCATAAGTCTTGTCGTCGCCGCGCGGGCCGGAATGGTCGGTGTATTGCGCGGAAATGCTGCCATGAGCCATCAGCATCCAGTCGCCGGACATGATGTGGAGGCCGGGCATGGGGCCCTCAAGTGCTGGCAAGCGAGCGGTGCCGGAGCCTTCTGCGGGCTGCGTTGGCAGCTCGCGCGAGTCAGCCTGGCCCATTTCCATCCCCGGCGTGTTCCTGTCCATGCCGGAATGGTCATGTTCCTGGGCATAGGCCGGCAGCGCAAATGCGCCGCACCATGCTGCCAGCAGGATCAGGCGCATATGGATTGAGCTCCCCAGCTCAGCTGTGCAGGAAATGCATGACATCGCCGTCTTTCACCGCATAGGCCTTGCCTTCAGCGCGCAGTTTTCCGGCTTCACGCGCCTTGCTTTCGCCGCCGAGCGCGACAAAATCTTCATATGCGATGGTCTCGGCGCGAATGAAGCCCTTTTCGAAATCCGAATGGATTTCTCCCGCAGCGTTAGGGGCCGTTGCGCCTTGATGGACGGTCCATGCCCGCGCTTCCTTTGGGCCGACAGTGAAGAATGTGATGAGGTGGAGCAGGTCATACCCTGAGCGGATGACGCGGGCGAGGCCGGTTTCGTGCAGACCCATTTCCTCGAGGAACACCATGCGCTCCTCGTCGTCCATCCCGGTCAGCTCGCTCTCGATGGCGGCGGAGACGATCACGGCGTTCGCTCCTTCCGCCTTGGCCTTCTCGAACACCCTGGCGGAGAAAGCATTGCCCTCAGCGGCGCTCGCTTCCTCGACATTGCAGACATAAAGCACCGGCTTGGCAGTGAGCAGCTGCGCCTGGCCAAACACCCGGCGCTCTTCCTCGTCGCTTGGCATGGCGAGCCGGGCGGGCTTGCCCTCGCGCAGCAATTCGAGCGCGGGCAGCAGCACAGCGGCGATCAGTTTCGCATCCTTGTCGCCCTGCGCCGCCTTCTTTTGCGCGGCGGGAACGCGCTTCTCCAGGCTCTCAAGGTCAGAGAGCATCAGCTCGGTCTCGACCGTCTCCGCGTCGCTCACCGGATCAATCTTGTTGTCGACGTGCTGGATGTCGTCGTTCTCGAAACAGCGCAGCACGTGGATGATCGCGTCAACCTCGCGGATATTGCCAAGGAACTGGTTGCCCAGCCCCTCGCCCTTGCTCGCCCCGCGAACGAGGCCCGCGATATCGACAAAGCCGAGCTGAGTCGGGATGATCTTGGCGCTGCCTGCGATCTTGGCGAGCGTGTCGAGCCGCAGATCGGGCACGCCGACATTGCCGACATTGGGCTCGATCGTGCAGAACGGATAGTTCGCCGCCTGTGCCGCCTGCGTCTCGGTCAGCGCGTTGAACAGGGTGGACTTGCCGACATTGGGCAATCCGACGATACCGCACTTGAAACCCATCGCATTTCCGCCCGCTGACCTGAATTTGGAAGCCGCGCCCCTAGCCTCTGGCGGGGGGAAGGGAAAGGGGCATGGCACACCTATGGTATGGTCACGGCCGCCTTTTCGCAGCAAACCGTCCTCGCGTTCATCCGCCAGACAGCATGGCGCGGCGATGAACCGTGCGATTTTGTCGATGAAGCGTTGATTCGGCAAGTGCCGAGGAAGGGGAAACGAAAATGATCGAGGAAGCCCGCAAGGATCGATCACCGGGCATGAAGCTGTTGCTCACCGCCGTGATCGGCTTCGTGCTGATGGTGCCGCTGATGATGGTTTATGCGCTGGTCTGGGACCGGCAGATCCAGTCCGACACCGCGCAGCAGACGATCAACCAGGGCTGGGGCGGGCCGCAAGTGATCGCCGGACCCGTGATCGTCGTGCCTTTCCGCACCACCCAGACCCAGACCGAGCAGATCGACGGCAAGACGGTCAATCGCGTCGTCGAGGTGGAAAAATACCTCTATATCTCGCCGACTGAGAACAAGGTGACGACCAAGGTCGATCCGCAGGAGCGCAAGAAGTCGATCTATCGCAGTGTACTGTATGAGGCAGCAATCTCGGGCGCGGCGAAGTTCGAGCTGCCCGCCGATCTGCCGCGCTTCGGGGTGACCCGCGAACGGCTGCTGTGGGACCGGGCGGAGCTGCGCATGGGCGCATCGGACTCGCGCGGGCTGACCAAAGGCGGCGTGCTGAAAGTCAACGGCGAGACGCTGACCGTGCAACCGGGCAAGGGCCCCGGCGCGACCGGCGGCGAGGGCTTCTTTGCCTTCCTGCCGTGGAAAGGTGAGGGGGCGCTCAGCGTCGATTATACCTTCGGCCTGCGCGGCAGCCGCTCGCTCAGTCTGGTGCCGCGCGGCGGGCATACCACCTGGGATGTCTCTTCGGTGTGGACCAGCCCCAGCTTCGGCGGTGCGTTCCTGCCGGAAAAGCCCTCAATCACCGACAAGGGCTTCAAGGCAAGCTACACCGTCGACAAGCTGGCGCTCGGCCAGGCACCGGTTTCGACCGACGACCAAGGCGCGCCGATGATTGACGACATCGCTGGCAACAAGAACTCGGGCATGGCCTACCGCGAGGCCAGCATGGCCACCACCAGCGCCAGCAATCCGGCATCGGGCGGGGCAATTGAATCGATCTCGGGCCAGGCCCGAGCAGTGACAGTCGGACTGGTCGAGCCGGTGAACCTTTATTCCAAGGTTGATCGCTCGGTGAAATACGGCTTCCTGTTCATCGGCTTCACCTTTGTGGCCTTCCTGCTGTTCGACGTGGTCGGCGGCGCGCGGGTGGCTGCGGCGGAATATCTGCTGACTGGTGCCGGGCTGGTGCTGTCCTTCGTGCTGCTGCTGGCGTTTGCCGAAGTGATCGGCTTCACCCCGGCCTATGTCGCGGCTTCGGCAGCGATCATCGGGCTGTTGTCGAGCTATAGTGCGGCGGTGCTCAAAAGCTGGCGGCGCGGGCAGTTCATCGGCGCGATGCTGACCGGGCTTTATGCGCTATTGTTCGTGCTGCTTAACCTTGAGGCATGGTCGCTGCTGATCGGCTCGGTGCTGCTCTTCGCGGCGCTGGCAGGCGTGATGTATGCGACGCGCAATGTCGATTGGGGTGCGGTAGGCAAGAAAGAGGTGGCGGCTTGAGTACTACGCCCCCTCCCCGGCGGGGAGGGGGCCGGGGGGTGGGGGAGCGAGGCGAATGCCGAACGTCAACGCTGGCGCCGTACCCCCACCCCAACCCCTCCCCAACGGGGAGGGGCTTTTTTCACCTCATGGAATTGGCGCAGCCGGCGGGATAGCCACCCGCCGCACCGTCAGCACCTTGACCGGCCTTTCCAGCATCTGGCCTTTCATCACGCCTTCGCCCAGCGTGGAAGACAGCGGCTGGTCCCAGATCTTGCGCACCACATCCATGCCGGAGACGACATAGCCGAAGGCGGCAAAGCCCGCCTGAATCTCTGGATTGGCCGAGGCGGGATCGGCATCAAGCCCTGGCATGTCCGACAGCAGGATCGAGAAATCGCCCTTGGCCGTGCCCGGCGCCCAGCGCGCCATCGAGATCGCGCCGGCCTTGTGGAGCACGCCGGTCTGGCTAGTGGGCTCATGCGCGATGGGCCCCAGTTCGCGGCGCGGATCGCCGCGGGTGCCGGTCTGGATCAGGCCGTTGGGCTGTTCGCCCCATGTCAGCCGCATGGCGCGATAGAACACGATGCCGTCAAGGCGGCGCTGATCGACATAGGTCACGAAATTGCGGGTGGTGATGGGTGCGCGCTTGGCATCGAGATCGAGCGTGATCGTGCCCTGTTCGGTGACCATGGCGACCCGGACAATGTCGGGCAGCGGCACTGGCGGCGGCGCGGGCCTGCGCGGCGGCGCGGCAGCGATGAGCGCGAGGGACAGGGCGGCGAGGGCATAGCGGCGGTTCATTTCTGGCTCCCGGACTTCAGAATGTGGGCGGATCGCGTTCTTCGTCAGCCTTGGCCGAACCCACCTGACAGTGCGCAGATGGATCATGCTTGGGCCTTCTGCATATTCCGGCATTGCCACGGCTGGCGTTTCATCGGAAGGTGTCCCCTGCAAAAAGCCGGACAGGCTGGCATGAGGGGACAGCCACGAAATGCGTTTCAGCAACAATTCGATCATTGCCGCAGTGTTCCTTGTCGAGGTCTGCGCGACCTTTGAAACCTCGATGCTCTATGCCGCGCTGCCGACGCTGATCCGCCAGTTCGGCGATCCGATCTCGGCAGGCTGGCTGGTGACGATGCACATGCTGATCGGCACAGTGGCCTGCGTCGTCGCCGGGCGGCTGGGCGACATGTTCGGGCGGCAGCGGGTGATGCTGCTGCTGTTGATCGTGGCGGCGGTGGGATCGCTGCTCAGCGCGGTGACGACCAATTTCGCCCTGGTGCTGTTTGGCCGGGCGCTGCAGGGCTTCGCCTCGGCGGCGATCCCGCTGTCGATCGGCATCCTGCGGGAAAACCTGCCCGATGAGCGCCTCCCGGTCGCGGTCGGGCTGATGACCACAGCGCAGGGTATGGGCGTCGCGGTCGGGCTGGTGCTGGGCGGGGTAATTATCGATAACCTCAACTGGCATTGGCTGTTCGTGATTTCGGGCATTCTGCTGGTGGTGGCCTATGCGGCGGTGCGGCTCGTCGTGCCGGCGCTGCCCGGCACGCCGCCGAAGGAAAAGATCGACTGGATCGAGGGACTGCTGCCCGCGCCGGCCATCGGCGCGGTGCTTTTGGGGCTGAGCCTGTCCAAGACTTATGGCTGGCTTGATCCGCGCTGTTATGCGGTGGTCCTGGCAGGCGCGCTTCTGATGGCGGCATGGGCGATGCGCAGTCTCAAGGCGCGCGAGCCGTTCATCAATCTGCGGCTGCTGGCGGACCGCAATATCGGCGTCGCCAATCTGGCGGCCATCCTGCTTGGACTAGGCAGCGCGCAAATCGTCTTTGTCTTTTCCACGTACATGCAGGCACCGGCCTGGACCATGGCCGGGTTGGGGTTCACCGCAACCCTGGCCGGCTTTGCCAAGTTGCCCTCGAACATCCTTTCCTTCCTGGGCGGGCCGCTTTCCGGATGGCTGTCCCAGAGATATTCCGTCAGATTGCCTATCATGATTGGCGGCTTCATGGCGGCAGCGGGTTGGATACTGGGGATGAGCCTGCCGAACACGCTGATGCAGATGATCGCGCTGCTCTGCCTGATCTCGTTCGGCACGACGCTGCTTAACGCAGCGCTGCCGATCGTCATTGTCAGCGCTGCCCCAGCCGACCGCACCAGCGAGGCAATCGGCACGATGTCTGTGATCCGGGGAATGTGCGCCGCGGTGGGCACCCAGTTGATCGCGCTGGCGCTGGCGAGCGATATGGTCAAGGCGCCCGACGGCGGGGCATCGTTCCCCTCGCCAGCGGGCTATCACCTGACCATGCTGGTAATCGCCGCGCTGTCAGTGGCGGCGGGGCTGACGGGGCTGCTGCTGCGCAAGCCGCGTGCCAAGGCTGCTGCCTGACGCGCGGTTCGGCTCATCGCACCGGAATTACCTGACCCTGGGCCCGCCAAACGGCAACGGCGGGGGCGGGCGGCGGTGTCCGCGCGGCAACTGTGCCTGATAGGCGCGGCCGCAATGCTCGACGCAATATGGGAAGCCCGGGTTCACTTTCTCACCGCAAAAATGGAAGTCGGCCTCGCCGGGGTGGCCCATCGGCCAGCGGCAGATGCGGTCGTTGAGATCGAGCAGGCTGGTCTTGCTGGCCATTTCCGGGCTGGGCTTGGCTGGCACGAGGCGGCGCGGCGGGGCAGGCGGGATCGGTGCCTGCTGATCGCCGGGGCCCTGACGCAAAAAGCCGCCGGGGCCGACCGAGACAATCCGCTGTTGCGGCCTGGCGGGCGGCGCTCCGGGCACGGCACCTGCTGCCGCTGCCGCCGGCGGTACGGCGCTTGGCGCGGGCATGGCAGCCGGCGCGGCGCGGGGCGCGGTCGGCTGGGGCGCTCGCGGTGCTTCGGCTAGGGGCTTGACGGCGCGCACTGGTGCGGGTTCAGGCTTTTCGTTGGCCTTGACCGGTGAAGGCCGCGCTTTCAGCCCCAGGCGGTGCGCTTTGCCGATAACGGCATTGCGGCTGACCCCGCCAAGTTCCTCGGCGATCTGGCTGGCGGTCGAGCCGCCTTCCCACATCTTGGTCAGTCTTTCGATGCGTTCGTCGGTCCAGCTCATACTAATTCCATTTCTGTTGCGCCAAAGCGCTAACGCTTGTCATGCGCGAGCGCAGCCGATAGTCGCCGGGGCATGAGCGATCAACCCCACATGACAAACGCTGCAACGCGCACCTTCCAGGTTCAGGGAGAGCCGCTGATCCACTCGGTCAACTGGATCGGGCTCAAGACGCTCTATATGAAGGAAGTGCGCCGCTTTTTCAAGGTGCAGACCCAGACCATCTGGGCACCGGCGGCAACCACCCTGCTGCAACTGGTGATTTTCACCCTCGCGCTGGGCGGGGAAGGGCGCATGGTGCTGGGGGTTTCCTTCGCGACTTTCGTCGCGCCGGGCCTGATTGTCATGGCGATGATGCAGAACGCGTTCCAGAACGCGAGCTTCGCGTTCCTCTCGGGCAAGATGCAGGGAACTATTGTCGATTTCCTGATGCCGCCGCTCTCGGAAGCCGAATTGATGCTGGGGTTGGTCGCGGCGGCGGTGACCCGCGCGGTCTGCGTCGGGCTGGCGATGGCGCTGTTCATGCTGCTGTGGCCCGGCGTCAGCCTCGCCATGGCGCATCCCTGGGCAGTGGTGTGGTTCGGGCTGATGGGATCGGTTTTCCTCGCGGTATTGGGGCTGCTGTCATCGATCTGGGCGGAAAAGTTCGATCACAACGCGGCGATCACCAATTTCCTGGTCACGCCGCTGACGATGCTGTCGGGCACCTTCTATGCCATCGACAAGCTCTCGCCGCTGTTCTGGACGCTCAGCCACGCCAACCCGTTCTTCTATGTCATCTCCGGCTTCCGCTATGGCTTCATCGGCGCAAGCGACATCGGCAGTGGCAATGAGGACGTGTTCTACAGCGCGATCGGGCTGGGCTTGTTCAACCTCGCGCTGATCGTGCTGACTTACCTGGTGCTCAAAAGCGGCTGGCGGCTGAAGAGCTGAGGGAGAATTCGGGCGTTATTGCGCGTCCCGCCGGTATCCGCACTATCGCGCAATCCCAACCCCATGCCCTACTTCCCGGCGTCCACGCGTTCGACCGAAAAGCGCGTCTGCCAGTTGCCAAAGCTGCCGCTCTGGATACCGTGCCGGAGGCTCGCAACCAGCGGCGCGCCACCCGCCGCGATGAAACGCACCCGGATGCGCCCGCCTTCCCAGCCAATCGCGCCGGCATGGACCGCAGCTAGGCATAGCGACGTAGAGGACGCATATTCGTCGGTGCCGTAAACGCCGTCGGTGCTGCGATAGGGGCTTGGCCCGCAGACGACGATGTCGTTGTCGTTCAGCGAAGGGTGGCGGCCGCCCCAGTGCCAGGGAAAGCCTCGATCCCGCGCCTTCGACCGCGTCGCGACGGGGGCCGTCGCGGCAGGGGGCAGGCCGTCGTTGGGAAACCAGTTGAGCACGGCGCGCAGGCCCGGCACGCGATCGACCAGTCGGCTCTGCAGTCCATCCTTCATCGCGTTGCCATAGCTTTGGCCCGATAGCGTCGATTCGAGCTCGCGTGTACGCGCGATCAGGCGGCGCAAGGCTGCCGGATCGCCGTTTTGTGCGGCGGGAAGGTCGTCGAGCGCCTCGGTAGCGATGATCATGCCGGCGCGCGACACATTGAGCTGCGAGGCGACGAGTTCGGCCGGCAGGTCGAGCACGACTCCGACCGACGGTGCCAGCGGCCCGATCACATCGCGCAGGCCATCGACGATCACGCGTCCTTCTCCGCGCATGGTGCCATCAAGGATCGCGGTGACGCCGGCGGCGGTGGTGAGGAGTTCGGTTGCCTTGGTCGCGTTTGCGCCGGTGAGCGATCCGCCCGGCTGGCGTATGTCGTCGCGCAGCTGTGCGGCATATTTGGCGACGCTGAGCAGCCGCGCGGCGTCCTCGGAATCATACTGGCCGGTTGCCAGCATCTGCGTGAAGTGGCGGGCGCGGTCGAGCAATTCAGCACCGAGCGCCTGCATCGATCGCAGCGGCGGCCGGCCGGGGCTGGCCGCAAGCGTGTCGATTACGCCTCTCAAGTCCGAACGCTGCCGAATCCGCTCGCGATCGAGCAGCAGCCGGAGCGTGGTCGCCAATTGCCGCGCATCCGCCGAACCGGCTTCATAGGGTGCCAGCGCACGGATGACGTCCTCAATGACCTTGCGCCGCTCTGCGGCGGAGGCGGACCGGTCGGCACGCGCGACTGCGGCGGCGTCGATTGCCGCCGCAATCGGGCGGATCGCGCCTGACGCTGCGTCGGGCAGGGGTCTGCAGTCCGTCACCGGCAAGGTTGACGCGCGCTGGAACCGCGCATGCGCTTGCGCGGACTGGTGATTGCGCTCGGCGACAGTGTCTTCGGCGGTGCGCAGGAGCTGCACGAGTTGCACCGGGACTGCCTGTCCGCGCGTCCGATAGGCGGCGGCGGCACTGTTCAGCGCCGTCCGGTAGCGCTCGGCCTCGCCGACATTGCCGACCGCCTTCGACCCTTGCTGGGCAAGCGCCTGAGTCAGTGCGCGTCTTTCCGACTCGGTGCAGACAAATTGCGGCACGGCCAGTGCGGTGACCGGCTGATATCGGGGCGGCGGGATCTGCGCATATTCAGCCGACTGCGCGAATGCCGCGCCGGAAATTCCCGCCAGCAGAGGCAGTAACGGAACCATCGCGATCGAGGTGCTGCGCAACATGAACGCCGAGAGCTTGGTCTTGTGTGCTGGCATGGTTGCCTCCATTGATGCAGACACGCGCCGACCTGATGCGCTTGAGTTCCCATGTCGGCAAGAGAAGTCGCGCCAAGGGTTATGGTGTCGGTTATGGTGCCCGGTTATGGTGCCACGTGCAACAATCCGCAAATTGTCGGGTTTGGCTCGTTAAATCGGAGGCACTGCAACGGTGCCTCTCGCGATCCTCAATGTGTAAGCGCGCGGCGTAGCGGATACTTGCCGCCGTCAAATTCCTCGAACAGCTGATCCAGCGAGGGGTGATCGACCGGGCCGCTTTCGCTGTCGCCCAGCAGGTTTTGCTGGCTGACATAGGCGACATAGCTGCCTTCGCCGTTCTCGGCGAGCAGGTGATAGAACGGCTGTTCGCGGGTCGGGCGCACTTCGGCCGGGATCGATTCGTACCATTCCTCGCTGTTGGCGAAGACCGGATCGATATCGAAGACCACGCCGCGAAAGTCATAGATGCGGTGCTTGACGATATCGCCAATGGTGAAGCGCGCTTTGCCGCGCAACGGCGCATCCACCAGTCGGCCCGCTTGCGGTGAGAAGAAAGTCGCTCGATCCATGCGCTTGCATATAGGATTTGTGCGGTTGCGAAACAAGCTGCCGAATCGCGCCGTCCCCCACAGACTGCCGTTTGGGGGCTTGGCAAGGGGCCGAGCTTGGGCTAACCGCCGCGCCTTGCTGACCCGGGCAGGCCCAAAAGCCTGCGCCGATGCACTTCGCGGAGAGGTGGCAGAGTGGTCGAACGCGCCGCACTCGAAATGCGGTTTACGGGTAACCGTAACGTGGGTTCGAATCCCACCCTCTCCGCCACACATAAATTATTGATATGGAATGATTTTTGCCTCTTATCAAAGCCCGCGGTTCTGCGCCTTTGAGGGCGATGGTCCGGTCTGCGGAGAGCAGGTGCGGGGCAACAATCGGCGCTTTTGGCCGCTTTTTCTCCGTCGGCCATTTTGGCAGTACGGAGTGGAGGCTCGGCGCAGGCATGGAGTTTTGCCCACGCAACGAGATGCGGCGCCGAAGCGCCGCTGTCGTCGGGCACTTGCAGGCAGATGTTCTAGGTCATAAACTCATAAAAGGGATTCCCAAAGGCGGGGTGTTCTGATTCAATCTCACAAAGGAGATTGGAGATGACATCACGCCGATATGAGCTAAGCGACTTTGAGTGGTCGATTATCGAGCCTCTGCTTCCAAACAA
>JANPOS010000040.1:0-19641 GCA_031428115.1 Novosphingobium sp.
GCGCATGACGCCAGCGATGCAAGCTGGTATCGCAGATACGTTCATGGGGTTTGAAGCCATCCTTGAGCGGATTGACGCTAAGCAGACTCCGAAGGTGCGCGGCCCCTACAAAAAGAGGATTTCAAAGTGATGCAGTCCCCAAAATCTTGACGTTTCCGATTTTTCAGTCCGATATCTAGTGGTGGATGATATCTGGATTCCACTTGGTGAATCCTTGCTCATTTCGACGTTCAATCCAGTATGGAACCAACTGATTGACGGCTTTGGCAATCATGATCCAGGAGCAGGTCGTTACAATGGGCTGAGGCCACTCTGGGATGTCTTGCACCCAGGCAGGCATTGGGCCGATAAGTGCAAAGCCAGAGCCGAAACCCACCAAGAACTCGGTCTGCGCATTATCGAGTTTTTTACAGCCCAAATAAAGGCCGACTGACTCCCATGTTCTTCAACTTCATCGACGAACTGCGCGCCGCTGGCATCAGTGCCTCCTTCAAGGAGCACCTAACCCTGCTCGAGGCGCTGGAGAAGGACGTTATCGAGCAGACGCCCGAGGCGTTCTATTATCTCTCCCGCGCGACTTTCGTGAAGGACGAGGGGCTGCTTGACCGCTTCGATCAGGTGTTCAGCAAGGTCTTCAGGGGCGTGATGACCGACTATGGCCAGAACCCGGTCGAAATTCCCGAAGACTGGCTGAAGGCCCTCGCTGAACGTTATTTCTCGGCTGAGGAAATGGAGAAAATCAAGGCGCTGGGTTCGTGGGACGAGATCATGGAGACGCTGAAGCAGCGGATCGAGGAGCAGGAAAAGCGCCATCAGGGCGGCAACAAGTGGATCGGCACCAACGGCACTTCGCCGTTCGGCCATTCGGGCTATAACCCTGAAGGCGTGCGCATCGGCGGGGAAGGCAAGCATGGCCGCGCGATCAAGGTCTGGGAAAAGCGCGAGTTCCAGAACCTCGACAACACGCGCGAGCTTGGCACCCGCAACATCAAGATCGCGCTGCGCCGGCTGCGCCGTTTCGCCCGCGAAGGACAGGCCGAGGAACTGGATCTCGACGCCACGATTGATGGCACCGCCAAGCAGGGCTGGCTCGACATCCACATGCGCGCCGAGCGGCGCAATGCGGTCAAGGTGCTGCTGTTCCTCGACAACGGCGGCTCGATGGACCCCTTTGTCAAACTGGTCGAAGAGCTGTTCAGCGCGGCCAGCGCCGAGTTCAAGAACCTTGAATTCTTCTACTTCCACAACTGCCTGTATGAAGGCGTGTGGAAGGACAACCGCCGCCGCTTTTCCGAGCGCACGCCGACCTGGGACATCCTCCACAAATATGGCCACGACTACAAGGTGATCTTCGTCGGCGATGCCTCGATGAGCCCCTATGAGGTCAGCCATCCGGGCGGCTCGGTCGAGCATTTCAACGAGGAATCGGGCGCAGTCTGGCTCGAGCGCGTGCGGCATGTCTATCCCGCCACCGTGTGGATCAATCCCACGCCCGAGAAACAGTGGGACTATTCGCAATCGACCAAGCTGATCCATGAGATAATGGGCGGATCAATGTATCCGCTGACGCTGGGCGGACTGGACGATGCGATGCGGGAATTGACGCGCAAGAAGCATTGATCAGGTGAAGCGATCAAGCTCCGCAGGCAGATACTTGCGTGATCGCCATTGCAGCGCGGCCGCCAGCAAGGTCACCACACCGATCAACACGACCAGCACCACCCGCACCGAATCAGCGCCGTATTCGCCCTTGTAGTGGTCCGACAGCGCGCCGATTGCATAGGAGCCGATGCCAAGCCCGAACAGGTTTTGCATCAGCAGGATCGCGGCGCTGGCCGTCGCGCGGCTGGACGGGGGGACGAGGCCCTGCACCGCGCTGTAGGCCGGGCCGACATGCAGCCACAGCAAGGCAATTGCGGGGAAAAACAGCGCGATCGCCAGCCGCCAGTCGCTGGCCATCAACCCCGCCACCAGCAGCGGGCACGAGATCGCGATGGCGATCGCCGGCCCGGTCATCAGATGCTGCTTACCATATCTGAGCAGCCGGTCGCCCAGCTGCCCGCCATACCACACGCCCAGCGCCGAGCCGATGCCGTTGGCAAGCCCGAACCACAGCCCGGTCTGCCCGGCGCTGAGCCCGAAAGTGCGCTGGAGATAGATCGGACCCCAGATCAACATGCCGTAATTGGCCGTGGCGGCAAAAGCGACCGAGAGCATGATCAGCCGGTTGGCGCGGGCTTCCCAGATCGTCTGGAAGGCTTCGCGGAAGTCCTGCAAGAATCCTCCCCTCCCGCTTGCGGGAGGGGTTGGGGGAGGGCTTGTTGGCTGTGGCCCGTTAACAGGCCCTCCCCCGCCCCCTCCCGCAAGCGGGAGGGGAGTTATGCCATCCTGCCGCGGATCGCGCAGCACGATCACCACCACCAAGGCCAGCAGCACCCCCGGCGCGCCGACCACGACAAATGCCCAGCGCCAGCCAATGCTGTCAGCCAGATAGCCGCCCAGCACCATGCCGATCAGCCCGCCGATCGGCGGCCCAAGCTGATAGAACGACAGCGCCGAGGCGCGCTTTTCCGGCGCGGCCATTTCGGCGATCAGCGAATGGGCCGGCGGGGTGCCGCCCGCCTCGCCGATGCCGACGCCAATCCGCGCGAGGAATAGCTGGGCAAAATTCTGCGCCGAACCGCACAGCGCAGTCATCGCCGACCAGATCGCCAGGCACACCGCGATGACCTTGACCCGGCTGGTTGTCGGCCGGTCGCAGAGCCGCGCGATGGGAATGCCGAGGCCAGTGTAGAACAGCGCGAAGGCAATCCCGGTCATCAGCCCGATCTGGGTATCGCTGAGGCCCAGCTCACGCGAGATCGGCTCGGCCAGAATGCCGACGATCTGGCGGTCGAGAAAATTGAGCACGTAGACCACCAGCAGGACGTAAATCGTCAGCCGCAGGCGCTTGTCATTCTGGCCGCTCATCAGTCTCTCCCCGCGCAGGTTCTGGGCAAGGAGCGGGGGCAGGTCAAGCCGCGCCGAGCAACGGCTGGAGCGAGAGATGTGCAGCCACATGGCCAGTTACCGCACTCAGCCAGCCGTGCCGCCAGTAGAGCCAGCCCCACAACACGCCCGCCGCGCCGTGCAGGGCGATCTCGCGCAGGACTGTCATTGTGCCCGGTTCAAGCGCGCGGAAATAGACCCAGTTTCCGGTAGGATAGAGCACAAACGCGGCAAGTAGAATCGCCGGCCAGATGAGCGCGCCTCCGCGCAAAGGGGTCACCTGCGCCAGGGACCAGGCAATCGCGGTCAGCCCGATCAGCCGGTAGAGCAGTTCATCGACCAGCGCCCCGCGCGCGAAGAATGCGATGCGTTCTGTCGTGGCCATTTGCGCCACCATCTGCCGCTGCACTTCGGGAACCACGCCCGCAAAAACCGTCGCATCGGCGAGCGCCATATAGAGCCCGAAAGCCAGCCCCGCGCCCAGCGCCAACACCAGCGATCCCAGCCCCAGCCGGGGCCGCAAAGCAAAGCCCAGCCCATGGCCCACTTCGGCCGGGCCAATCATCAGATTTCCAGCTGGCTGCCCAGCTCGACCACGCGGTTCGTCGGCAGGCGGAAGAATTCCATCGCGCTGGCCGCATTGCGCAGCATCCACGCGAACAGCTTTTCGCGCCACAGCGCCATGCCCGGCTTGGCCGAGGCGATCAGCGTCTGGCGCGAGAGGAAGAAGCTGGTCTTCATCATCTGGAACGGCTCGCCGCACATCGTCACCCGCTTGAGCAGCGCCGGCACGTCGGTATCTTCCAGGAAGCCGCAGCGGATGGTCAGCCGGTAAAATCCGTTGCCCATGTCCTTGCTGTCGTAGCGATCCGCTTCCTCGACATAGGGCACGTCCTGCACCGCCACGGTCAGAATCACGACGCGCTCGTGCAGCACCTTGTTGTGCTTGATGTTGTGCAACAGCGCCGAGGGCACGCCCTTGTTGGTCGAGGCCATGAACACCGAAGTCCCGGGCACCCGCGTGGCGCTGGAGTGGGCGCTCTTGGCGAAGACTTCGACGGGAATCGAGCCCTCGGCCATGTTCTGACGCATCAGCTTGCGCCCGCGCGACCAGGTGGTCAGCAAGGTGAAGATCGCCAGGCCAATGGCCAGCGGCACCCAGCCGCCATCGGGCACCTTGATCAGGTTCGCGCCGAGATATGCCATGTCGACCACGATGAAAGCACCGATCAGCGGCACCGCCTTCCACAGCGGCCAGCGCCACAGGCTGATCAGCACAGCGGCCAGCAGCAGCGTGTCGATGAACATCGCGCCCGTCACGGCAATGCCATAGGCCGCCGCCAGGTTGCTCGACGAGCGGAAGAACAGCACCAGCACGATGACCATGATCATCAGGCCCCAGTTGACCGTCGGAATGTAGATCTGGCCCGCAGTGGCGGCGCTGGTGTGCTTGATCTGCATGCGCGGCATGAAGCCCAGCTGGATCGCCTGCTGGGTGAGCGAGAAAGCCCCCGAGATGACCGCCTGGCTGGCGATGATCGTTGCCAGCAGCGCCAGCACGATGACCGGAATGCGCACTGCATCGGGGATCATCAGAAAGAACGGATCCTTGATCACTTGCGCCGCGCCGGCCGCATCCAGGCTCAGCACCATCGCGCCCTGCCCCATGTAGTTGAGCATCAGCGCCGGCAGCACGAAAACCAGCCAGCTAATGCCGATCGGCTTGCGGCCGAAATGGCCCATGTCGGCATAGAGCGCTTCCGCGCCGGTTACGGCCAGAACCACGCTGCCCAGCGCGACAAAGGCCCGAAAGCCATCGACGGAGAAGAAAGTGAGCGCATTGAGCGGGTTGAGTGTCGCAATGACGATCTCAGGCATTTCGGCCATATGATAGAGACCGAGCATTGCCAGTGTTGCGAAATAGGCCAGCATGATCGGCCCGAACAGCCTGCCGACTTTGTCCGTCCCGTGCGCCTGGATCGAAAACAGGCCGAGCAGGATGGCCACGGCAATCGGCACGATCCAGTCCTTGAAACCGGAATGGACATATTGCAGGCCCTCGGTCGCGGAAAGCACCGACATGGCCGGAGTTATCATCGAATCGCCATAGAACAGCGCCGTGGCGAACACCCCCAGCAGGATGAAGGGCCCCGACCAGCGGGCATTCTCGCTCTTGCGGTTGATCAGCGCCAGCAAGGCCAGGCTGCCGCCCTCGCCCTTGTTGTCAGCCTTCATGATGGTCAGCACATATTTGAACGTGACAACCATCATCATCGACCAGAACACCAGGCTGAGCACGCCATGGATGTGCACCGGATCGACCTGGATACCAGGCGCGCCGTGGTGCGAGGCGAAGGTTTCGCGGAAAGCATAGAGCGGGCTGGTGCCGATATCGCCGAAAACGACCCCGATGGCACCCAGCGACAGCTTCAGCAGGCCATTTTTGCCGTGGCCATGCGCCGAATGGGCAGCGGAATTGCCTGCCGCAGCATCGTCGCCTGCAGCGGCATCTGATTGCACCGAATCGCTCATGTTTGCGCCCCGAATTCCAAGACAAAAGCCTTAGAGCCAGCCATGGCGACCGGCAAGGTGGCGGCGCTTATCAGTCCCGATGGCGCAGGGCAATCTCAAGGCGCGGAATAGTTCAGCCGCCCAGCGATGGCGGCCCGCACGGCAGCGCTGCCAGCAGTCCGGGAAAGGTGCCAGCGCCACCACATCTGCGCCAGTTCGCCCCGCCCCGATTGCTCCATGGCAAGGCCCGCAGGCGGCACCGCCGCGCCGTTTGCCAGCGCCGCCCGGTCGCCGCGATCATAGGCAAGTGCAGCCGCCGGGCTCATCTGACCGCCAGCGTGGCTATAGAGCGCATCGCCCAGCGCCAGCCAGCCATCGGGATCGCGCGGGTTCGCCTCGACCGCGCCGAGCAGCACCACGGCCGCATCGGCAAAGTGCCCGCGCCTGGCCATGGCATCGCCGATGACGATCCAGCGGTTGGTGTTGGCGGGGCCTTCGAGCAGCGACTGGCGCGCCGCGACCAATGCTGCGCCGCGCGCGAATGCTGGCGGGGCCTGCCCGGCCGGGCGCCAGACCATGCCGGGGCTGCCCAGCGCGAGCCAGGCCGCGAGGCAGAGCGCCAGCAACAGCGCCGCCAGCGGACCGAACCGGCGCACGGTGGCAACTGGCTGGACCACCGGGCGCGGGCGGGGCAATGGCCGATCAGTCCGGCGCATGGCAATCCGCTCGCGTGCGCCGCAGCGCCAGTGCAGGCTGCACAGTGCGGTCAGCGCCATCAGCGCGGCACCGAACGTGGCAAGCCATCCGGCCACGCGCGCGCCGCCAGCCAGCGGTCGCCACGAAGCATCGAGCGACAGACATTGCGTGACCGGATCGAAGGCGGAAACCGCCAGCGCCAGATCCCCGCGCCACAGCGCCGCGCGGCTGGTCGGATCGGGCGGCGCGCCGGAGATAAAGCGGCTGCGCAGCTGCGGTGCCAGAGCGACCGGATGGGCCCTTGCGCGGCTGGCCTGAATGGTGGCCGCGATGGCGGTGTAGCCCTCGCCTGCGACCGGAGTGATGCGCTCCAGCTTGAGGTTCCAGCCGCCCATCTGCGCGCTCTGACCCTCGCACAGCACCGCGATTCGCGCGCTTTGCTCGCCGCCGCGCGAAACGGCCAGGGCCAGCGCCATGAGCGCGAGGCCAGCCAGCAGGAACATCCGCCCGGCCCGGTCCAGCGCGCCCGGCCTGTCCGGTCGGCTTCCGGCAGGACGCGGATAGCGCAGCACCCGCCAGAGTGCCGCGAGGCTGGCGAGGGCCGCGAGCGCCAGCCCTGTGCCGCCGCTTTGCAGCCGGGCCATGCCCGCGCCAAGCAGCGCCGCCAAGGCCGCCGATGCCGCAAAGCGCAGCAGGCGCCGGTAATCGGCCAGCCCGCTGCCCCGATTCATTGGTCGCAAATCATTTGGTTTCAGCCACCACCTGGCGCACTTCGACCGGCGACATGTCCTTCATTTCGCGCGGCACATAGTTTTCATCGTGCTTGGCCAGCAGCCGCGCAGCAACGAAAGTGCCGTCGGCTGCCAGCCGGCCTTCGGCAACCGCGCCCGAGCCTTCCTGAAACAGATCGGGCACGATCCCGGTGAAGCGCACCGGCACCTGCGCCTTGCCATCGGCCAGCACGAAGCCGATCGATATCCCGTCGGGCCGGGGCTTTATCGAGCCGCGCGCAACCATGCCGCCCAGCCGCACTTCGCGCGCGGCATCGGGCGGGCGGGCGACCAGTTCGCTGGGGACATAGAAATAGCTCGCCTGATTGCGCAGCGCCCAGGTGGCGAGCAGACCCGCGCCGATCAGCGCCATCATGGCCAGGCCGATCAGCACCAGCCGCTGGTGCTTGCGTTTCATCGTCTTTGCCGCCGGGGCGCTCATCGCTCGCGCGACTTGTCGCGGCGGCGCTCGGCGCGGCGCATGGCCAGCCAGCTCCAGCCGACCAACGCCAAAGTGCCGCCGACGCCAATGACATAGGCGGCGGCGACGAACTGCCAGTGATCGAGAGCTTCGTAAATCACGCCCCGGCTTTGGCAGGCGTCAGCGCGGCGGGCAAGTGCCTGCCGCGCGACTGCGCCAAAATAGGCGAATGGGGCGACCGATGGGTCTTGAACCCACGACCTCCGGTACCACAAACCGGCGCTCTAACCAACTGAGCTACGATCGCCACAACCACACGCAATACCGGGCGCGAGGGCACCGGATGCGGGAGCGGGCCTTTGCACAGCAGGCACCAATTGGGAAGTGAAAAATGCGGCGGACTGGCCTATGCGCCGGGCATGCGCAGCCCCGGCGAATCGTCCTGTGACCACTTGCTCGGCTTCCCGGGCATGCGCCGCCTGCCGCACGAAGGGATCGAACTGTTTGCCTTGCGCCACTTTCTCTCGCGGCTTGAGTGCAAGGGGCTGATCGAGCAGATCGAGGCCCGCCGCCGCCCGTCGACGATTGCCGATGCCAATGGCGATGATGCCTTCCGCACCAGCGAAACCTGCGATCTTGAATCTGGCGACCCGCTGGTTGCCGTGCTCGATGCCAAGCTCACCTGGGTCTCGGGCATCGATCCCGCGCATGGCGAACCCTTGCAGGGGCAACGCTATGCCCCGGGGCAGGAATTCAAGGCGCACACCGACTATTTCGAGCCGGATGGCGGGGATTATGCCACCTATTGCAGTATTGCCGGCCAGCGCACCTGGACCTTCATGGTCTATCTGGGCGACGTGCCTTCCGGCGGCGGCACGCGCTTCGAGCGCATCGGACGCACCTACGAGCCTGACGAAGGCGCGCTGCTGATCTGGAACAACCGGCTGGCCGACGGCACGCCGAATCCCGCCACGCTCCACCACGGGCTGCCAGTGCGCAAAGGCGTCAAATACGTGATAACCCGCTGGTATCGCGAGCGGCCTTGGGGCTGAGCGGCAAGGAAACGGCGGGGAATGCCCTCGCCTGGACCTTCAGTTCTTCTTGAGGCTGAGCCCGCCAAAACGCTTGTTGAACTGGGCAACGCGGCCGCCCTGATCGAGCTGGCGGGTGCCGCCGGTCCATGCCGGGTGCGAGGTGGGATCGATTTCGAGCACCAGCGTATCGCCTTCCTTGCCCCAGGTGGAGCGGGTCTGGAACACGGCACCATCGGTCATCTGGACCGAGATCATGTGGTAATCGGGATGGCCTTCGGACTTCATGGCGCATTCTTTCGCTGTGGCCGGTTCCGACCGGCCTGAATGGGAAGCGGGGCGCATAGCCAGATGCGCGCACAATGGCAAGGACTGTTGCTGGCGCTGGCGCATGAGCCTTCGACAGGCTCAGGATGAGCGGGGTATGGCGAATGGGTCAAGAACGACGTCCGCTCATCCTGAGCCTGTCGAAGGATGCCGCGCTACGCTGGCGGATCGGCGATCATCGCGGTGAAGTTCACCTCGCAGGTGACCTTGCCTTCGATCGAGGCCTTGCCCCAGAACTTGCACACCCGCGCGCGCTTCTGGATGAAACCGACATGGAGATCGAGCAGCACGCCCGGCTCCACCGGCGCGCGGAACTTGGCCTGCTCGATCGCCATGAAATAGACCAGCTTGCCTGACCCTGCGAGCTCGAGCGTTTCGATCGCCAGAATCGCCGCCGCTTGCGCCAGCGCCTCGATCTGGAGGACGCCGGGCATGATCGGCCTGCCGGGGAAGTGGCCCTGGAAGAACTGCTCGTTGAAGCTGACCGCCTTGATCGCGTGGATTTCCTCGCCGATGGTCAGCGAGGCAACCCGGTCGACCAGCAACAGCGGATAGCGATGCGGCAGCACCGCGAGGATCTTCGCGGTGTCGTAAGCCGGGGCGCCGGTCTCAGCCGTCATGGCTGCTGGCGATCAGCGGCCGTCGGTCGGCGCACGGGCGGGACCGGCCGGAGCGGCAGCGCCGCCCGATTGCTGTGCTGCCTGCGCTGCCTTCTGCTCGCGCACTTCACGCGGCTCCCAGCCGGCGGGCGGAACGAGCTGTGCGGTGGGGATCGCAACATTCAGTTCGTCCAGGATTGCCTGATTGAGGTTATAGGCATTGGTCGCAGCAACCACGCTCTGCGGATTGATGACGAGCGAGATGTTCTTCTTGACCATCGCGCCCTGGATCGCGGCGTTCAGCTTTTCGCCGATCTGCTCCTGGACATAGGCTTCCGACATGGCGACGGGCTCGAGCAGTTTCTGCAGCTCGGCCTGGCCCGTTTCCTGGATGCGCTGGATGGTCTGCGCCTGTTGCTGCAGCGAGGCCTGGCCGGCGGGCGTGCTGGCGGCAGGTGCCTGACGCTCGCGGTTGAACTTCTCGACCATCGGCATCAGCTGCGCGCTGATCGCTGCGCGGCGTGCCTCGGCGGCGTCAAACTGCGCCTTGTAGGTCGTCGGGCGCTGGACCTGGGCAACCTTGAAGGCGGCGCTGTTGCCGATCACGGCTTCGAGGTTGGCAACGCCGATACCGGGCACTGCGGGCGCAGAGGCAGTGACACCGGCAGGGCGGCTCTGCGCCAGAGCCATCGGCGCAGCGCCAACCAGCAGCGACAGGACAACTGCGGACTTGAGGAGGTTTCTCATCAGAATTGGGTTCCTACGTTGAATGTAAATGATTTGGTGTCGTCGCCCTCGCGCTTGAGCAGGACATGGGCGAAATCGATGCGGAACGGGCCGAACGGCGAATTCCAGTTGAATCCGACGCCGACCGCGAGGCGCGGCTTCCAGGTGTTGCCGAGGAATTCTTCGGTGAAGGGCGGAATGGTGGTGCCAAACGCGGTGTTGTTCGCCAATTGAGGCGCGGGCGGATTGGGGTTTGTCGCGCTGGTAACAATGGTGTTGAGCGCGGTGTTAACGGTGCCATCAGCGTTAAGCCCATTGACCTGGACATACTGCAGGGCGCCAGACGGATCGCGGCTCTGGATCAGGAACGGAGACTTGATCGTTTGTGCACCGGGTGAACGTATTCCCCAGACTGCGCCCGCATCCATGAAGATCGACGGCCGGATGCCCAGTTCGCGCGCGCCGGAACCCAGAGGAATCTCCAGCTCGGCCCGCGCGAGGTAATAGTATTTGCCCCCGACCGCGTCATCCGTCCATTGATCACGGGTGCCAATCGGAATTACATTGCCATTGGCATCGAGTATGGCGACGTTGTTAGCGTCAACTTCCAGCTGTTTGCGCAGCACGCGCGGGCCGATGCCGCGGATATCGAAGCCGCGCATCTGCGGCTCGCCGAGATAGAAACGGTCGGTCAGGCGGACATCGTCCGAGCCTTCGCCGGTCACCGGATCGACAGAGCCGCTGTTGTCGAACGACTTGATCAGCCCGGCTTCGCCCGAAAGCGAGAAGATGAAGCCGCCGCCGATGGGGAAATACTGCGCCGCGTTGAGCCGTATGCGGCC
The DNA here is from genome assembly GCA_031428115.1 of Novosphingobium sp. Taxonomy (GTDB): domain Bacteria; phylum Pseudomonadota; class Alphaproteobacteria; order Sphingomonadales; family Sphingomonadaceae; genus Novosphingobium. The sequence goes on from JANPOS010000040.1 coordinate 10,912, forward strand.
ATATTTCACCGAACCACCCAGCCCGGCGAAATCGCCGCCGACCGTGACCAGGTGGCCGCGGCTGGGGCGCGAGCGGTTGTCCAGCGTGTCGTGGATCAGCGACAGGCCCAAGATCGAGCTGGTCCGCTTGCCCAGCGCCTCGCACAGATAGCGCCCGGCGATCAGCGGCTCGCAAGTCGGCGTCCCGGGCACCAGCCGGTCCGAAAAGTATTCCGAGCCCAGCGAAATGTTGTCGTAGTTCAGCGTGTAGCTGGCGACGGCAGTGAAATACTCGGTCAGGGGAATGCCGAGGCGGAATTGCAGGCCGGTGGTCGCCTGCTGGTAGGTGTTGTTGCGCTCGGCATTCGCAAAGCTGAAGCTGTTGTAGTCGCGCCGGTAGAGATCAACGCCCAGCGAGATGTTGCGGTCAAACAGGTATGGCTCGACGAAACTCGCCTCGACGCTCTTCGAATACCGCGAATAGGAGCCCGAAAGCCCGATGGTCTGGCCGCGCCCGCGGAAATTGCGCTGCTGCACCGAGGCCTGGAAAATGAAGTTCTCGATCGACGAGAAACCGGCGGAAAGCTGGAGCTGGCCGGTCGGCTTTTCCTCGACATTTGCCTCCAGAACAATCCGGTCAGGCGCGGAGCCGGGCTTCTGCTCAACCTCGAACTTTTCCTGGAAATAGCCGAGCGACTTGATCCGGTTGCTCGAACGCTTGACCTGGAGCGAGTTGAACGCGTCGCCTTCGGCAATGCGGAATTCGCGGCGGATGACCTTGTCCTGGGTCAGCGTGTTGCCGTTGACGTCGATCCGCTCGACATAGACGCGCGGCGCTTCGGCGATGACGAAATTGACCCCCATGGTCAGATCGTCCTTGTTGCGCTTGTAGTCAGGGCGCACGTCGGCGAAGGCATAGCCAAAGGTGCCGGCGGTCTGGTTGAGCCGCTCGATGGTGTCTTCGACGGTCTTGGCGTTGTACCAGTCGCCGGCCTTCATCGGCAGTTGCCTGGCGACGACTTCGCCGTCGAAATCGCGCAGCTGGCTTTCGACTGTCACCGCGCCGAACTTGTAGCGTTTTCCTTCCTCCACCACGTAAGTGATGATGAAGTCCTTCTTGTCCGGGGTCAGCTCGGCAACGGCGGAGACGACCCGGAAATCGGCATAGCCTTCGGTCAGATAGAACTGGCGCAGCTTCTGCTGGTCGAAGGCCATGCGGTCGGGGTCATAGCTGGTGCCCGAGCTGAACATCTTGGTGAAGCTCGCCTGCTTGGTGACCATCTGGCCGCGCAGCTTCTTGGCAGAGAATTCCTCGTTGCCGATGATGTTGATCTGGCGGACCTTGCTCTTTGGCCCTTCGGTGACTTCAAAGACGATATCCACCCGGTTCTGCTCGAGCAAGACCATCTTGGGCTCGACCGAGGCGGCGAAGCGCCCCTGGCGCTTGTAGAGCTCAATGATGCGCGAAACATCGGCGCGGACCTTGCTCCGGGTGAATATCTGGCGCGGCGCCAGCTTGATTTCGGGGAGGATCTTGTCCTCCTTCAGCCGCTTGTTGCCTTCCAGCACGATGCGGTTGATCACCGGGTTTTCCTTGACCTCGATCACCACATTGCCCGCTTCGTTGCGGATCTGGACATCGGAAAACAGCTCGGTGGCGTAGAGGTCCTTCAGCGCCTGATCAGCCGCAACCTGGCTGTAGGGCTGGCCATAGCGCAGGCGGATATAGGAGCGGATCGTATCAGGCTCGAGCCGCTGCATTCCGACCACGGTGATCGACTGGATGTTGTCGGGCGCCGCAACCGGGGCAGGAGCGGGCGCGGCAACTTCTGCGGGGGCGGCGGCTGGAGCAGCAGCAGCGGGGACCGAAGGGGCGGCTCCCTGAGCCAGCGCCAGCGTCGGCGAGGTGAGGAACGAGGTTCCCAGCATCACCGCCGCGACAAGGCGATTGCGGCGCGTTCGTGTGCTCAGAACCATTTGCATTCCCGTCATCGCCAAGCAAATCCTGTAAACTTCAGCCGGCAATCGCAAGCGCGACAGCGGTCCGATTCCCCTGCTTGAACGAAAATGGCCCCCAAGCCTCGCCCAGCCGCTGCGCTCTGCCCGATGGCGTCCAGCCAATCAAGCGATAGTGCAGTCTGCGCGCAACTATCTATCCCACTTCTCCACCGGCCAGACGCCCACTTGGCCGCCCGCCTAGCCCCCGAAAATCGGCAGCGAGACAATATCGTTGAACGTCACGAAAACCATGAGCGCCAGCACCAATGCCATGCCCGTGCGGAACGCCCATTCCTGACTGCGCGGCCCCAAAGGCTTCCGGCGAACCGCTTCGGCCGCGTAGAAAACCAGATGCCCGCCGTCGAGGGCTGGAATTGGCAGCAGGTTGATGAATGCCAAGTTAATTGAAATCATTGCCGCGAAAGAGGCGAAGGAAAGCCAGCCAAGGCTGAGCTGCTCGCCCGAATATTTGGCGATCTTGATCGGTCCGCCCAGCTCCTTCACCGAGCGTTCGCCAGTGATGATCTGGGCAAGGCCCGCCACCATCGTGCGCATGATGCCGATGGTCTGGCTCCAGGCGAGGGTGACGGATTCGCCCACTCCGACCGGCGTGATGCTGACTTTGCCAGCGCCGATGCCAAGCCTGCCGACCCGGCCTTCATTGCCGAATTTGTCGCGCTCAAGGCCGTTCGAAATGCGGACGCGGAAAGTCATTTGCTCGCCGCCGCGCACCGCCGCAACGGTCATCGTCCGGCCGGGATACGGGGCGACCATTTCGGGAATATCGGTAAAACTTGCCACCACCCGCTCGTCGATCGCAACGATCCGGTCGCCCAGCTTCATGCCCGCTGCCTGCGCCGGCGAATTCTCCCCGAACCGGGCGATTTCCGCCGAGGCGACAACTTTGCCGAATGCCAGGTTGAACGCGGCAAAAATGACAACCGCCAACAGCAGATTGGTTACCGGCCCCGCCGCCACAATCAGGCTGCGCTGCCACAAGGGTTTGAACTGGAACAGCTGGGCGCGCTCTGCGGCGGGCAGCGCGTCGGCAGCCGGATCGGGCAGCGAGGCGGCGTTCATGTCGCCCGCAAACTGCACGTAGCCGCCCAGTGGCCAGGCGCACAGCTTCCAGCGGGTGCCGCGCCTGTCAGTCCAGCCGGCCAGCTCCTTGCCAAAGCCGACCGCGAAAGCATCCGCCTTCACGCCGAACAGCCGCCCCACCAGATAGTGGCCGAGCTCGTGCACCACCACCAGCGGCCCCAGCAACAGCAGGAAGGCAGCGATCGTCATCAGCAACGAGGGAGATTCCAGCATATCAGACCAGTTCCATCAGAGCGCGAGCGCGCTGCCGCGCCTCGGCATCGACCGCAATGACATCGGCGAGCGAAACAGGGCACGCCGGGGCATAGTCGGCCAGCACATCTGCCACATTATGCGCGATGCGGGTGAATGAAATCTGACCGGCGAGAAAGGCAGCGACCGCCACTTCGTTCGCCGCATTGAGGACGGCGGGGGCGGCCCCGCCAGCTTCTGCTGCTTCGCGCGCGAGGCGCGTTGCGGGAAAGCGTTCCTCGTCGGGCGCGCGGAAGGTCAGCTCGCCGATCTGGGCGAGGTCAAGCGGCTCGCACGGCGTATTCATCCGCGCAGGCCAGGCCAGCGTCGATGCGATGGGCACGCGCATGTCGGAAGGGCCGAGCTGAGCCAGCGTCGAGCCGTCGCGGTATTCGACCATCGAATGGACGATGCTTTGCGGGTGGACGATGATCCGCAGCTTATCGAGCCCGACCGGGAACAGGTGCCAGGCCTCTATCAGCTCGAGTCCCTTGTTGAACATGGTGGCGCTGTCGACGCTGATTTTCGCGCCCATATCCCAGTTGGGATGCTTGATCGCCTGCGCCGGGGTGGCCTGTTCGAGCTGCTCCATGCTCCAGTCGCGAAACGGCCCGCCGCTGGCCGTCAGCGTGATCCAGCGGACATGATCGAGGTCGTTGCCCGCGAGGCACTGGAAGATCGCGTTATGCTCGGAGTCCACCGGCAACAGCGTCGCGCCGTGGCGGGCAACGGCGGCGATGAGCACATCGCCAGCCGAAACCAGCGCTTCCTTGTTGGCAAGACCAATCGTGCCGCCCTGCTCGACCGCCGCCATCACCGGCGCGAGGCCAGCACAGCCGACGATGGCGGCAATGGTCATATCGGCTGGGCGCGATGCGGCCTCAATGAGTGCGGAGGCGCCGCCGGCGGTGTGGATACTGGTCCCGGCCAAGGCTTCGCGCAATGCGGCAAGCTGGCTCTCGTCGGCCACGACGGCAATTTCGGCGGAAAATTCGCGAGCGAGGCTGGCGAGGTCAGCGACGTTGGAATTGGCGGTCAGCGCGACGACGCGCCACTTGTCCTTGTCGCGCCTGATCAGGTCGAGCGTGGAAGCACCGACCGAGCCGGTCGCGCCGAGGATGGTAACGCTGCGCTGGGTCATGCTGATCCAGCCGTTACCACGACGCAGAGGCCAATCACAAACAGCACGGCAATCAGACCATCGGTCCTGTCGAACAGTCCGCCGTGGCCCGGGATCAAACTGCCCGAATCCTTCACGCCCGCCCGGCGTTTCATCCAGCTTTCGAAGAAGTCGCCCGCCTGCGCGATGACCGCGATGAGGGCACCGGCAGCGAAATAAAGGGGAAGATAACCCACTGCGACGTTGTTATCGCCCGACAGGTGCACCGCCAGGGCAAGAACGGCTCCCGCCGCGAGCATCCCGCCCACAAGACCCGCCCAGGTTTTCGACGGACTGATCGACGGTGCGATCTTCGGCCCGCCGATTGCCCGTCCGGCAAAATAGGCGCCAATATCCGTGGCTATCACCGGGAGAACCACCAGCATGACCGCTGGCACGCCCATGTCCGGCGCATTGCGCAGAAACAGCAGCGTGGCCGCAGCCATGCCGAAATAGACGATGCCGCCCAGCGACCACAGCACCCGCCCGATAACCGTCGCGCTGATCCGCTGCGCCAGCTTTTGCCACTCATAGAACGCACCAAACGCGACCAGCCCGACAAAGACGGCCCAAGCCAGGCCGCCCAGCCACAGCGCCGTTCCTGCCACAACCAGCATCGCAGCAGCCGAGGCGGTCCGCACGGGGAGATCGGAATTACCGCCCGCCATAACGCCGCTCCCTTCCCGCAAAGTCAGCCATCGCTTCGGCCAGATGCTCGGGCGTGAAATCGGGCCAGAGCACGTCGGTAAACCACAGCTCGGCATAGGCCGCCTGCCACAGCAGGAAATTGGACAGCCGCACTTCGCCCGAGGTGCGGATCAGCAGGTCGAGCGGGGGCATTCCCGCCGTATCGAGTTCGGCCTCGATCGCGGCAATCGTCACCGCGCCCCTGGCTGCCGCTTTGGTCGCCGCGCGGGCAATCTCGTCCTGCGCACCGTAATTGAGCGCGACGGCCAGGATCACACCGGTGTTCTGCGCAGTCTCGGCCAGCGCCTTGTCAACTAATGCTGCGACATCGGACGGAAAGGCGGAATGATCGCCAATGATCCGCAGGCGCACGTTGTTGGCCTTGAACTCCTCCAGATCGCTCAGGATGAATCGCTTCATCAGGCTCATCAGCGCCGAAATTTCGTCCTCGCTGCGCTGCCAGTTCTCGGTCGAGAAAGCATAGAGCGTCAGCGCCTCAAGCCCGATGTCTTTCGCCGCGCGCGCCACGCGGCGCAGAGCCTCCACGCCGCGCCGGTGCCCTTCGGCGCGCGGCAGATGCCGCCGCTTCGCCCAGCGGCCGTTGCCATCCATGATGATGGCGACATGTTTTGCGGAAGGGGTCTTCGTCCCCATGATCAAACCTAACCCCGTTCGTGTCGAGCGAAGTCGAGACACCTGCGCGCGGCGTCACGACTTCGGACCGGCACGGTCCGAAGTTTATCCTGAGCGAAGTCGATGGGCTCGACACGAACGGAGGGGAAATGAAGGAGACGAGCCAGCATCACTGGGTCAGGATTTCCTTTTCCTTGTGCGCCGCCGCTTCGTCCGCCGCCTTGATCATCTCGTCGGTCAGCTTCTGCACTTCGGTTTCCAGCCGCTTGCGGTCGTCCTCGGAGATTTCTTTCTTGTTCTCGTCGGCTTTCAGCATTTCCATGCCGTCGCGCCGCACGTTGCGGATGGCAATCCGCGCAGCTTCGGCATATTTGCTGGCCAGCTTGGCCAGTTCCTTGCGGCGCTCTTCGGTGAGATCGGGGATCGGCAGGCGGATGTTGTTGCCGTCGTTGATCGGATTGAGCCCCAGCCCGGCCGAGCGGATCGCTTTTTCCACCGGGCCGATGTTGTTCTTGTCCCATACCTGCACCGAGAGCAGCCGGGGCTCGGGCGCAGAGACGGTCGCGACCTGGTTCAGCGGCATCTGGCTGCCGTAAACCGTGACCGTGATCGGATCGAGCAGCGCGGTGTTGGCGCGCCCGGTGCGCAAGCCGGAAAGATCGCTCTTCAGCGAATCCACCGCGCCCTTCATCCGGCGCTCAAGGTCTGCCTTGTCATATTTGGCCATGATCAGCCTCCCTTTTGCACTGTGGTCTTGATCCCCTGCCCCGCCAGCACGCGGGCGAGATTGCCCGGCTCGCGGATCGAGAAAACGATGATCGGAATGGCATTGTCGCGGCACAGCGCCACAGCGGATGCATCCATCACCTTGAGGTTCTTCGCCAGCACCGTGTCATAATCTACGGTATCATAACGCTTGGCCGCCGGATTGGTCTTGGGATCGCTGTCATAGACCCCGTCGACACTGGTGCCCTTGAGCAGCGCGTCGCATTTCATCTCTGCCGCGCGCAATGCCGCGCCGCTGTCGGTGGTGAAATAGGGCGCGCCGACACCGGCCGCGAAAATCACCACGCGCCCTTTTTCCAGATGCCGCTCAGCCCGCCGCCGGATCACCGGCTCGCAGACCTTGTCCATTTCGATCGCCGACTGGACGCGGGTGGGCACGCCAAGCTGTTCGAGCGCGTTCTGCATGGCGAGCGCGTTCATCACCGTGGCCAGCATCCCCATATAGTCCGCCTGGGCCCGGTCCATCCCCTTGGCCGCGCCCGCCATGCCGCGGAAGATATTGCCGCCGCCAATGACCAGACACACCTCGAGCCCGCCGTCTTTCGCCGCCTTCACTTCTGCGGCGAGTTGGGCAACCGTTTCGGGATCGATGCCGAACTGCTGGCCGCCCATCAGCACTTCGCCGGAGAGTTTCAGCAAGATGCGCTTGTAGGTGGACATGGATTGGCGAACCTCTCAGGCTGGTGGCATGGGCCTTAGACGCGCCGCGCGGTGCTGCCAAGCGTGGAGGCGCAAGCAAAAATGGAAAGGGCGGCACCCTTGCGAGTGCCGCCCCCCAAAGCCCGCCCCAGTACGTCTCTGGCGCGGGCTAACTGTAATGCTATCAGCCGGCAGCCTGCGGCACGCCCGATGCAGCCGCGACTTCCGCCGCAAAATCGGTTGCGACCTTCTCGATGCCTTCGCCCAGCTGGAAGCGGACATAGTCGGTCAGCGTGATCTTGGTACCCGCCGCTTTGGCTGCCTGCTCGACGACCTGGGCGATGGGGGTCTTGTTGTCCATCACGAAGACCTGGCTGAGCAGGGCATTGTCCTTGGCGAACTTGGCGGCGGCACCATCAGCGCGCTTGGCCAGGATATCTGCCGGAATTTCCTTGCCGCTCTTCGCCGCTTCCTCGACTGCCTTTTCAAGCGCGATCTTGCGTTCGCGCTCGAGCACGACCGGATCGAGATCCGCTGCCGACAGCGCCTGCGGGAAAGCCGCCGCAATGTGCATGGCGATCTGCTTGCCCAGCGGTTCGAGCACATCGGTGCCCGCATCGCTTTCCAGCGCGACCAGCACGCCGATCTTGCCGAGCATCGGCGCGGCGGCATTGTGCATATAAGGCACGATCACGCCCGAAGAGACCGAAACGGTCTTCATCCGGCGGACCTGCTGGTTCTCGCCGATGGTCGCGACATTGGTGGTCAGCTTGTCGGACACGGTGCCGCCATCGGGATAGGCGGCGGCCTTCAGCGCCTCGACATCGTCATTGGCAGCCGACAGCGCCACTTCGGTGGTCTTGCGGACGAAGTCCTGGAACTGCTCGTTCTTGGCGACGAAATCGGTCTCGGAATTAACCTCGACGGCAACCCCCCGGGTGCCCGAAACGGCGACGCCGACCAGGCCTTCTGCCGCCGTGCGGCTGGACTTCTTGGCGACAGCGGCCAGACCCTTGGCGCGCAGCGCGTCAACCGCAGCTTCCATGTCGCCGCCGGTTTCGTCGAGCGCCTTCTTGCAATCCATCATCCCCGCGCCAGTGCGCTCGCGCAGGTTTTTCACGTCAGTGGCGGTGTAAGCCATTGCGCATATCCTCTTGAAATAAATGCCAGCGCCAGGTCCACTGGACCCGGCGCTATGCAGATTTGTGACGCCTGAAAAATCAGGCTTCGGGAACAGCTTCCTCAGCAGGGACTTCGGCAATGGCTTCGACAACATCTGCCATTGCAACCGGTGCCGCTTCAGCGGCGGGTTCTTCGGCCAGGACAACGTCCTCAGGCAGCGGCTCGTCCATCGCGCCGATATCGGCACCCGAATCGACCACGCCTTCGCGGCGGCCCTTGGTGGCTGCCTGGGCAATGGCGTCGCAATAGAGGCGCACAGCGCGGCTGGCGTCATCGTTGGCCGGAACCGGGAAAGCTATCCCTGAAGGATCGACGTTCGAATCGAGAATGCCGAC
>JANPOS010000041.1:0-18731 GCA_031428115.1 Novosphingobium sp.
GGCGGCGGTGGCTGCGATGACCGGTGAGGGCGGTGAGCCGATCCCGTTCGAGGTCAAGCTGGTGCAGATGGTGCAACTGCTGCGCGGTGGCGAGCCGGTGAAAATGTCCAAGCGTTCTGGTAATTTCGTGACGCTTGCTGATGTCATGCGCGAAGTTGGCAAGGATGTCGTGCGCTTCACCATGCTGACCCGCAAGCCTGAGGCGCAGATGGATTTCGATTTCGCCAAAGTGGTTGAGGCCTCGAAAGACAATCCGGTGTTCTATGTGCAATATGCCCATGCGCGGATCTGTTCGACCTTGCGCAAGGGCGCTGCCGAAGGGCTTGGACCCAGCGCCGATCACCTCGAACGGCTCGGCGAAGAAGAGCGCGAGCTGATCAAGCTCGCCGCGCAGTTCCCCCGCCTGGTCGAAGCCGCCGCCCAGGCGCGCGAGCCGCACCGCGTGGCATTTTTCCTCCACGACCTTGCCGCAGCCTTCCATGCCTATTGGAATGTGGGTAATGATCGCCCCGAAAAACGCTTCATCCTGGCACAGGACGCCGAAGTGACTGGCGCAAGGCTCTATCTTGGCGCACAAATCGGCCAACTTGTGCGCAACGGGCTCGCGCTGCTTGGCGTGGCGGCAGTAGAGGAAATGTGACGATGGCAGCTTCGGACAAAAACCGTGGCGATGGCGACGAGCCGATTGAAACCCAGTTTGGCGATACCCCGTTTGACGATGCTGACAGCTTCGCCCAGCGCGATGAGGCGCTTGAACTGGAGGAAACATCCGGACAACTGGCGCTTGAAGACGATGAACGGCTGCCCTGGCTGGATGCCGATGACGACGACACCGTCCAGGAGGCCGATGGCGGCCGCATTCTCGGGCTAGTGATCCTGGGGCTGATCGCGCTGGCGACGATTGTTGGCGGCATCTGGTGGTCGACCAATCGCAATCCCGATCCTACGCTGGTCGCCGATGGCAGCACCATCCCCGCGCCCGGCGAAGCCTACAAGGAAGCGCCGAAGAACCCTGGCGGCAAGACCTTCGACGGCACCGGCAACACCGCCTTTGCCGTTTCCGAAGGGCAGGACCGCCCGGCCAGGCTCGGCGAAGCGCCGCCGCCGGCCTCGGCCGCTGGCACCGCGCGGCCCGGCTTCGATCTTGGCAAGGGCCCGGCAGGCGGCCCGCCGCCCACTGCTGGCAAGGCTCCGGCGGCAATCGCCTCGGCGCCTGCTGCCGCAGCCGCACCTGCTGGCGGACCTGCAGTCCAGGTCGGCGCCTATTCCTCGCGCGCTTCGGCCGAGGCAGGCTGGAGCCGACTGACCCAGCAATACAGCGCGCTTTCTGGCCAGCGTTACCGCATCGTCGAGGGCACGGCTGATATCGGCACGGTGTTCCGTCTCCAGGCGGTCCCCGGCGATGCAGCAGCGGCGCAGGCATTGTGCGGCAGGCTGAAATCTGCGGGGCTCGCCTGCCAGGTCAAATAAGCCTTTCCACATCGCAGTAGGAACGCACGCTTGCGAAAGCGCTGCGTTCCTGCGATTCTCCCGGCGATGACGCCTGCAATTTTTGGCCTTTCCGCAACAGTGCTGACCGCCGATGAGCGCGCCTTCTTTGCCGAGGCCGATCCGGCGGGCTACATCCTGTTTGGCCGCAACATCGAAAGCCGCGCCCAGCTGCGCGCGCTGACCGACAGCCTTCGCGAGATCCACCGGCGCGAGCGGCTGCTCATCACCATCGATCAGGAAGGCGGGCGGGTTGCCCGGCTGAAGCCGCCCGAGTGGCCCGCCTGGCCCTGCGGCGAGGCGTTCGACCGGCTCTACGAGATCGCGCCCGCCAGCGCCATCGAAGCTGCGCGCGCCAATGCGGAGGCGCTGGGCCACGATCTTGCCGAACTGGGCATAACCTGCACCCATGCCCCGGTGCTCGATGTCCGCCAGCCCGGTGCGCACGACGTCAACGGCGACCGCGCGCTGGGCCACGATCCGCTGCGCGTCGCAGCCTTGGGCCGCGCGGTGCACGACGGCCTCGCGCGGGCCGGGATTGCCGGCACGATCAAGCACATGCCCGGCCATGGCCGCACGACGACCGACACCCACCTCGCCATGCCGACCGTGACCGCGAGCGCCGCGGAGCTGGAGAGCGACCTCGCCCCGTTCCGGGCGCTCAACACCGCGCCGATCGGCATGACCGGGCACTTGCTGTTCACTGCCTGGGATGCCGAGAACCCGGCGACACTCTCGCCTTATGTGATCGAAGAGATTATCCGCCGCCAGATCGGTTTCGATGGCCTGCTACTCACCGACGATCTCGACATGGAGGCGCTCAGCGGCACCGTGCCCGAGCGCGCGGCGCGGGCGATTGCGGCGGGCTGCGACATCGCGCTCAATTGCTGGGCGAAGCTGGACGACATGGCCGGGATCGCGACACGCTTGCCAGCAATGTCCGCAAAAACGTCGGAGCGGCTGGAACGCGCGCTGGCGGACACCCGGGTTGATGGCGCGAGCGGGCGGCAGGGCGAATTGCTGGCCACGCGCGATGCCTTGCTGGGGCTGGTTGCGGCATGACCCTTCGACAAGCTCAGGGTGAGCGGACCTCTTGTCTTCTCCCAACCCCGCTCAGGCTGAGCCTGTCGAAGCCCATGCTTCAGGTTTCGGCATGAGCGAACTGGACCTCTCGCCCGCCATCAGCCTCGCTGCGGACGACTGGGAAGGCATCGCGTCGGCCGCCAGCGACGACGCTGCGCTCTATCTTGAACTGGACGGCTGGGAAGGCCCGCTCGATCTGCTGCTCGATCTGGCGCGGCGGCAGAAAGTCGATTTGCGCAAGATATCGATCCTCGAACTGGTCGATCAATATATCGGCTATATCGAGCGCGCCGAGGCGATGCGGCTCGAGCTGGCGGCGGACTATCTGGTCATGGCGGCATGGCTGGCTTACCTCAAAAGCTCGCTGCTGCTGCCGCGCGAGGAGCAGGAAGAGCCAAGCGCCGAGGAGCTTGCGCTGCGGCTGCAACTCCGTCTCGCCCGGTTGGGCGCGATGCGCGAGGCGGCGGCACGGCTGATGGGCCGCGATCGGGTGGGGCGCGATGTGTTTATCCGCGGCGCGCCCGAGGGGCTGCGGGTGGACCGCCGCAACCGCTGGCAATGCGACTGGTTCGCGTTGATCCAGGCCTATGGCCAGGTCAAGGCGCGCACCGCGCCGGTGGTGCACATGGTGCGCGACCGCATGGTGATGACGCTGGAGAGCGCGCTGGTGCGGGTCTCGGCGATGCTGGGAGTCACGCTCGACTGGATCGAATTGCAGGACTTCCTGCCGCCGCATGTTGACCATCGCCTGCGCCGCTCGGCGCTCGCCTCCAGCTTCGTCGCCGCGCTGGAACTGGCGCGCACCGGCAAGGCGGAGCTGGCGCAGGAGTGCGCTTTCGGGCCGCTGCTGCTGCGGCAGGTCCCGGTATGATTGCGCCTGACGAGATCACCCGCGCGGTCGAGGCGACGCTGTTCGCCGCCGAACAGCCGATGACGGCGGAGGCGATTTCCGCGCATCTGGGCGGCGCGGAAGTGCGCGAGGCTTTGTCTGCGCTCGCCGCGCACTATGCCGGACGCGGCATCGAGCTGGTCGAGCGCGGCAAGCGCTGGCATTTCCAGACCGCGCCTGACCTGGCGCACCTGCTGCGCCGCGAGCGCGAGGACTTGCGCCGCCTCAGCCGCGCGGCGACCGAAGTGCTGGCCATCGTCGCCTATCACGAGCCGGTGAGCCGCGCGGAAATCGAATCGATTCGCGGGGTGCAGACCGCCAAGGGAACGCTCGACGTGCTGCTGGAGGCGGGGTGGGTGCGGGTTGCCGGGCGGCGCGAAGTGCCGGGGCGGCCGGTGATCTATGCGACCACGCCCGATTTTCTCGCCCATTTCGGGCTCGCCAGTCGCAAGGACCTGCCGGGTATCGACGAACTGCGCGCGGCGGGCCTGCTCGATCCGGTGGATGATGCGCTGGAGGCTGCAATGGGCGCCAGTCACGATGAATCTGCAAGCAATGCAGACGCCGCACTGGCAAGTGACGATGAAAGCGCCTAAATAGGGCGTGTCCGGAGCCACCGCGCTCCGCAACCTTTCGGAGTCGCGAGCAATGGGTGGTTTTTCACTGTGGCACTGGGTGATCGTGCTGGTCGTCGTGCTGCTGCTGTTCGGGCGCGGTCGCGTGTCTGAAATCATGGGTGATTTCGGCAAGGGAATTAAGAGCTTCAAGCAGGGGCTGAGCGACGACGACAAGCCTGCGGCCCCTCCGACGCAAATACCCCCGGCCCAGATTCCGTCGGCCGATCCTGCTCCAACCGCCGCCGCCGCGACCGACACGACCAAAGCCGGCCAGTAAGGCCAAAACACCATGTTCGACATCGGCGCGTCCGAATTGCTGATGATCGTCGTGGTGGCGATCGTCGTTATCGGTCCCAAGGACCTGCCGCTGGCCTTGCGCTCGGCCGGGCGCTGGGTGGCCAAAGTGCGCAGCGTTTCCGGCCATTTCCGCAGCGGCATCGATACGATGATCCGCGAGGCAGAGCTCGAGGAAATGGAGCAGAAATGGCGCGAGCAGAACGCGGCGATCATGGCGGCGACGCCCAACACCGTGGCCGACTGGGAAGAGTCTCCCGCGTCCACTGCGACCGAAGCCGCCGTGCCACCGCCGATGAACAAGGCCGAGATGCTGGGCGGCGAGCATCTGTCCACCGAGGCAGAGCCGCAGCTGCCGCTGCCCCACCTGCCGCCGCCCCACCTGCCGCCGCCGTCACCCTGAGATGGCCATGCTCAAGCTAAAGGACATCGACGAGAGCCAGGCGCCGCTGCTCGATCACCTGGTCGAGCTGCGCACGCGGCTGCTGCGCTGCGTGCTGGCGCTGGGCGCGGCTTTCGCCGTGTGCATGTATTTTGCCAACGACATTTTCGGCTTCCTGGTTGTGCCGCTCACCGATGCGTTTCCGCCGGGGCAGGGGCGCCTGATCTACACCAAGCTCTACGAAGCCTTCTTTGTGAACATCAAGGTTGCGCTGTTTGCCGCCTTCTTCGTGTGCTTTCCGATCCTTGCCAACCAGCTCTGGCAATTTGTCGCGCCCGGGCTCTATGCCAAGGAAAAGCGCGCTTTCCTGCCGTTCCTGCTGGCAACTCCGGTGCTGTTCATCAGCGGTGCGGCGCTGGCTTACTATGTCGTGATGCCGACCGCGTTTCACTGGTTTCTTGGCTTTGAGGGCGACCGTGGCGGGCTCAAGCTGGAGGCGCTGCCGGGCACGGGGGACTATCTGACGCTGGTCATGCAGTTCATCCTGGCCTTCGGCATCAGCTTCCTGTTGCCGGTGCTGCTGCTGCTGCTCAACCGCGCCGGGATTGTCAGCCGCGAGCAGCTGGTAGGCGCGCGGCGCTATGCGATTGTCGGGATTTTCATCATTGCCGCCATCGCCACCCCGCCCGATGTCGTCTCGCAGCTGATGCTGGCCGTGCCGCTGATTTTCCTGTTCGAAGGCACGCTGCTGTTCATGCGCTTCACCGAAAAGCGCGATGCGGCGCGGGCGGCCAAGGACGCGGCTAGCGATCCTGATCCGGAAGTGTCGCCGCCGTCGGCCTAGGCGCAGTTTCTTCTGCGGCGCGGTAGACCATCCGCCCGCCGACCCACGTTTGCAACACCTTGATCGCACGCAAGTCGGCAAGGCTGGCGAGCAGCGGATCGCGGTCCACAAGAATGAAATCCGCGCGCTGGCCAATCGCGATGCGGCCAATCCGGCCATCGGCGAAGGCTGCCCAGGCCGCATTATTGGTCATCGCGGCCAGCGCATCCTCGCGGCGCAGGGTTGTGGTGAACCTGACGAACGGATCGGGCAGCGCCGCATTTGCGCCAGAACCGAAGGCATAGCGCAGCCGCGTTGCGCCCAGCGGCGGAGCTGCATCGGGCGTGGCTGATGGCATCAGCGCCAGCGCCGCGCCATTCTGCGCCATGCGGGCAAGTTCGGCCTCGCCGGGCATGGCCGCCATGTCGATCCGCCAGCGGCGCTCGCCTTTGTAGGTCAGCGCCAGCTCGCCGATCGCATCAAGCAAGGGGCCAAGCGACGCGGTGGTGCCCGGCATGACGGCGGGATGAAAGCCGTCGATGCCTGCGCGGCTGAGCAGGTTCTTGAGCTGGATCACCGGTTCGGGGCCTCGCAGCGCGGGCTTGGGTGCGCCCGCCCGCGCCGGTCGTGTGGCCACGGGAAGCAAGGCCGGGCTGGCGTTGAAGGTAATCTTCAGGCCAGTCAGCCGCAGCCGGTCGTCATAGAGCCATGGCGACGGGCGGGGGCCTGCGATCAGCACCATGTCGTCGGGGCTGCCGGCATAGGCGATTATGCGCAGGCCCAGCGTGCCTGCGTCGCCGGCGCGGCGATAGGCCTGCCAGTCGGCAATCGTCGTGCCCATGTCGACCACCGTGGTGATGCCGCGCTCGAGCAGCAGCTTCTGTATATCGTCCAGCGCCTGATCGCGGTCTTCGGGGCGCGGGCGCGCGCCGGGCGCGGCGGGAGCGGTGCGCGAGAGCGCGAGCGGCATCAGCGCAATATGGCTGTCGATAAGCCCGGGCATCAGCACGCGGTTTTTGGCATCGAGCCGGTAATCGACCCGCATCGGCCGCTTCTCGCCGCGCTGGAACAGCTGCTGGATACGGCCGCCATCATCGACCAGCACCCCGGCAAAACGCTGGACCGTGCCATCGGCGGTGAGCGTCAGCCCGTCGACATTGTCGATCAGCGTGTCAGCTCCTGCGGGGGCATTGAGGGCAGCCGCGGCAACAGCACACGCCGCCGCAAGGGCAAGCCTCATTTCCCGCCCCGCCGGGGCAATCGGCGGATCAGGGCGCTGGTATCCTGCCGGCCGCCACCCAGCGCCTGAACATCGGCATAGAGCTGGTTGACCAGCGCGGTGATCGGCAGCGAAACACCGATGCCGCGCCCTTCGTCCATGGCGAGGCCCAGATCCTTGCGCATCCAGTCGATGGCGAAGCCGAAATCGAACTCGTCCTGCATCATCGTCTGCCAGCGGTTGTCCATCTGCCAGCTCTGCGCCGCGCCGCCCGAAATCGCCTCATAGACCTTGTCCGGATCGAGGTGTTCGGACTGGGCAAAGCGCGCGGCTTCGGCAAGCCCGGCGACGATCCCGGCGATGCAGATCTGGTTGACCATCTTGGTGGTCTGCCCCGCGCCTGCCTTGCCGACATGGACGATGCGCGCGGTATAGGCCTCCATCACCGGCCGCGCGGCCTCGATTGCCTCATTGCGCCCGCCGCACATCACGGTGAGCGTGCCTTTTTCCGCGCCGATCTGCGAACCGGTCATTGGCGCATCGACGCAATGGACCTGTTTGTCGCGCGCCTCGACCGCAATCTGGCGGGCGATGCGGGCAGAAACCGTGGTGTGGTCGATGAATGTGCCGCCCTTGGCCAGCGCCGCGAAGACCCCTTGCGGGCCGAGCACGACGTCGGCGAGATCGTCGTCATTGCCCACGCAAGTCAGCACGACCTCGGCATCACTCGCCGCATCGGCGGGGCTGGAGGCGACGCGCGCTGCCAGCCCAGGGTTGGCATCCTGCCATTTTTTCACCCGTCCGGGCGAGCGGTTGTAGATCGTCAGCCGGTGGCCGGCATTGCCGATATGCCGCGCAATTGCGCCGCCCATGACTCCCAGGCCGATGAAGGATACGTTTTTCGGTTCGCTCATGCATGGCACTCTAACCACTTCGCTGGCCGCTGCCAGCCCCCCAAACACAGGCCACGGTGCGTCCTTGCCTTGGGCTCCGATTTCGCTATCGACGCAAGCCAATGGCCTGGCTCGATCATCCCCGATTCATCGCTGCGATGCGCCTGGCCTTCTGGCTCACCCTGCTGTTTTCGCTGGCCATGGCCGTGCTGCCGCAGCCGCCGAAGCTGCCGATTGACAGCATGGGCGATAAATTCGCTCACATGCTCGCGTTCGCCACGCTGACCGGGTTTGCCGGCCTCGGATTTCCGCAGGCCAATCCATGGCGGGTGGCGGAGCGGCTGTCGTTTGCCGGGGCGCTGATCGAAGTGGTCCAGTCGGTGCCGATGCTGCACCGCGACTGCGACATAGGCGACTGGATTGCCGACAGCGTGGCGATCCTGGTGGTTACCATGGCTATGCAACTGGTGCTGCCGTACTTGCGGGGCCCGGCAGGGCGTTAGCGGTTTGCCGGGCGTTAGCGGTTTGCAGGGCGGGGCGCTTTGGTTTAGGCCGCGCCGATGAATGAAACCGCCGCATCGCCTGCCAGCGAAACCGTCCTGCTCACTGCCGATACCGTCCGCGCCGCCGCGCAGCGGATTGCCGGCGCGGTGGTGCGCACGCCCACGCTGCACAGCCAGACGCTGAGCGCGATAACCGGCGCGGAAATTTACCTCAAGTTCGAGAACCTGCAATTCACCGCCGCCTACAAGGAGCGCGGCGCACTCAACGCCATGCTGTTGCTGGGCGGTGAGCGCTGCAACCGCGGGGTGATCGCGGCCTCGGCGGGCAACCATTCGCAAGGGCTGTCGTATCATGGCCGCCGGCTGGGGATTCCGGTCACCATCGTCATGCCGCGCACCACGCCAACGGTCAAAGTGATGCAGACCGAAAGCGTCGGCGGCACCGTGGTGCTCCACGGAGACAGCTTTGACGAAGCCAATGCCCATGCCCGCCAGCTCGAAACCGAGCTCGACCTGACTTTCGTCCACCCGTTCGACGATCCCCATGTCGCGGCGGGGCAGGGGACGGTGGCGCTCGAAATGCTCGAAGACGTGCCCGATCTCGACATGCTGGCGATTCCGGTTGGCGGCGGCGGGCTGGCGGCCGGGATGGGCACCATCGCCAAGGCCATGCGGCCGGGCATCAAGCTGATTGGCGTCGAGGCCGAGCTCTATCCCTCGATGTTCAACCTGCTCAAGCGGCAGGAACGCGCGGTTGGCGGGGATACGCTGGCAGAGGGCATTGCGGTTTATGAGCCGGGCAAGTTCACCTCGGCTGTGCTCGCAGGGCTTCTCGACGATTTCGTGCTGGTCGACGAACACCGCATCGAACGCGCGGTGGCGCTGCTGCTGCAGATCGAGAAGACCGTTGCCGAAGGCGCGGGTGCGGCGGGACTGGCGGCGGTGCTGGCCTACCCTGAGCTGTTCGCCGGCAAGAAGGTCGGCATCGTTATTTCGGGCGGCAATATCGACACTCGCCTGCTGGCGAACGTGCTGCTGCGCGATCTGGCGCGCTCGGGCCGGCTGGCGCGGCTGCGGCTGGTGCTGCAGGACCGGCCCGGCTCGCTGCTGCGCGTGGCGCAAGTGTTCTATCGCTACAACGTCAACATTATCGAGATCGTCCACCAGCGGGTGTTCACCCATTTGCCCGCCAAGGGCCTGGCGACCGAAATCGAATGCGAGGCGCGCGACGGAGAACAGCTCGATTCGCTGATCGAGGCGCTGAAGGCCGAAGGATTCGATGTCAGCATGGTCGAATTAAACTGATGCGCGGCGCAACGTCCTCGCGCGGGACGGTTGTCCCCGTGCTTGTGCAAAATAGCACTTCGTTTACCTTACTTCGTGGTTAAAACCCTTTTATCGCCCGCTGGGCAGGGGCATAGCATGGCTTGCGCCGAATCCTCTGCGCCTCGAAGATAGGAATCTGCAGGCTTGTGACGGCACCTGTTCGCTTTCCCCGTTTTTTCGTCACGAGCATGGCGCCTTGCCCCTATTTGCCCGGGCGCAACGAGCGCAAGGTGTTCACCGAGCTGCGCGGCCCCAATTCCGATGCGCTCAACGATGCACTGGGCCGGATCGGTTTCCGCCGCAGCCAGACCGTCGCCTATCGCCCGTCGTGCCTCGATTGCTCGGCCTGCGTTTCAGTGCGTGTCGTGGCGGCCGAGTTCCTGCCCTCGTCGACCCAGCGGCGCAATCTCAAGCGCAATTCCGATCTTGAAGTCACGCTGTGCCGCCCGTGGTCGACCGTGGAACAATTCGAACTGCTCCAGCGTTATCTTGGTCAGCGCCATCCCGGCGGGGGCATGGCAACGATGGACGAGGTCGATTATTCCGACATGGTAGAGCACACTCCTGTCACCAGTTATGTCGTCGAATACCGCGAACCATCGGTGGACGGGGTGGCTCCGGGCCGGCTGGTGGGTGCCTGCCTGACCGACAAACAGGGCGACGGGCTGTCGATGATCTACAGCTTCTACGATCCCGATCATGCGGAGCGCGAAGGCCTCGGCAATTTCATCATCCTCGACCATATCCGGCGCACGGCGGAATCCGGCCTGGCCTATACGTACCTGGGATACTGGGTCGAAGGATCGGCGCGGATGCAATACAAGGTTCGCTATCGGCCGCTGGAGCGCCTGTCGCGCACCGGATGGGAGCGGATCGGGGCGGCAGAACACGACCGCCTGATCGTCGATGCCGCGCAAATACAGCGCGAGACATTGCCCCATCCCGATGGCAGCAGCAAAGACGGCGTGCCCGGAGGGCAGGAGCAATACCGCCTAGGCGATTGACCGGCCGATGCCAGTAATGGCGATCCGTCCCGCACTTTCCCTCGCGCTTTTGTTGCTCGCGGTCCAGCCCGCGCACGGCCAGCCTGCGGGCCTGCCGGTGCCCGGAAGCGATGCCGAGCTCGAATCGCTGATCCCCGACGCAGCCGTGCGTGATCCGGAAAGCTGGGCGAAAGTCGCCGCGCCGCAGGATACTTCGGCTCAGCCCACGGACATTCCAGTGACCGGGCTCGATCCTTCGTCGCCAATGGCTGGTGACGCCGATTTCCGCCTGCCCTGGCCCGATGAGAGCCTCGCGCTGCCCGAACTCGCGGATCTGTCGCCCGATCCCGATATGGCGGCGCTGCTCGCCGAACAGGCGGCGAGCCCGTCCACCGAAACGCCCGGCGAGGGGGATGAGCTGCGGATTTCGGCTCATGCCGTGCTGGTGGTGCCGACCGATCCGGTCAGCCTGCCGATGCGGAGCGCGCTGGCAGTGCGCTTTGCCGCGCTTTCGACCATCGAGCGGCTTTCGGGGGAAGGCAGCGACAACCCGGCCCAGCTCGCCGCGCGCGCGCGCAAAGACGGTCAGCTGCTGCAACAACTGCTACGCGGCTATGGCTATTTCGACGCCGAAGTGGTGCAGACGATCAGCACGGTGCCAAAGCCCGTGGTCCGCTTCCAGGTCATTCCTGGTCCGCGCTATGCCATCGGCGTCCTGTCACTGGGCGATCTGGCGCAAAGCGGCGCGGACTACCCCGCGTTGCTCGGCGCCTGGGGCGTTGCCAGCGGCGATCCGGTGGACAACGACGCGATTGTCATGGGCCGCACCCGGCTGGATACCGAGCTTGGCGAGCGCGGCTTTGCCCTCGCTGAGACCGGCGATCCTGAACTCGTCGCCGATCATGCGCGCGAACTCGCCGATCTCTCGCTGCCGGTCAAAATTGGCGGGCGCTATCGCTTCGGGGCGATCGTCAGCAACCTGCCCGATTTTTTGCCCGCCGATCATCTCGCCGACATCGCCCGTTTCCGGTCCGGCGAGTTGTTCCGGCGCAGCAATGTCGAGGATTTACGCCGCGCCATCGTCGCCACCGGGCTGGTCTCCAGCGTGACCGTGACCCCGCGCGTTACCACCGCGCCGAGCGGCGAGGCACCCGGCGAACTCGCAATTGATGTTGCCATGGCCAAAGCGCCGCTGCGCACCTTGGCCGGCGCACTCGGCTACGATGCGGGCGAGGGCTTCCGCGTCGAGGCCAGCTGGGAGCACCGCAACCTGTTCCCGCCTGAAGGCCTGCTGCGCCTGCGCGCCGTCGCGGGCACCCGCGAGCAGCTGGCCGGGGTGAGCTTCCGGCGCAACAATTTTCATGGCCGCGATCAGGTGCTCACTGTCGATCTCCATGCCACTTCGACCAAGCGCGAGGCCTATGTCGCACGTTCAGTCGCGCTGAGCGCGAGCTATGAAAAGCTCACCACGCTGCTGTTCCAGAAGCCGCTGGTCTGGTCGCTGGGGTTCGAAGCATTGCTCACCAACGAGCGCGAAGGCGATGTCGGCGGCGTGTCGAGCGCAGCCGAGACGTATTACGTGGTCGCCCTGCCGCTGCGCGCCGCGCTCGATACGACCGACGACCTGCTCGATCCCCGGCGCGGGTTTCGCGCTGCCTTGCGGGTTTCGCCGGAAGGTTCGATCAGCGCGGGCGCCAAGAGCTTCTACGCCCGCTTCCAGGCCGATGGCAGCGCCTATCTGCCGCTGGGCAAAAGCACGGTCCTGGCGGCGCGGGTGCGGCTTGGCTCGATTGTCGGCGCCGGGATCGCCGAGGTTGCGCCTTCGCGTCGGTTCTTCGCTGGTGGCGGCGGCTCGGTGCGCGGCTTCGGCTATCAGGAGATCGGCCCGCGCGACACGTTGGGCACGCCCAGCGGCGGGCGTTCGCTCAGCGAATTTTCGCTCGAGGCGCGGATCAAGACCGGAATTCTCGGGGGCCAGATCTCGGTGGTGCCGTTCATCGATGCTGGCACGGTCGAGCAGGGCAGCCTGCCGTCGCTCAAGGGCATGCGCTACGGCGCGGGGCTGGGGCTGCGGTATCAGACCGGCTTCGGCCCGATCCGCATTGACGTGGCCACCCCGCTGAATCGCCGCGCCGGCGAGAGCCCGGTGGCAGTCTATGTCGCGCTGGGGCAGTCGTTCTGATGACGCAGGACGCGCCTTTGCCCGCAGAACAGCCTGCGGCGAACAAGCGCTGGCCGCGCTGGCTGGCCGCGCCGCTACTGCTGATTGCCGCCTTGGCCGCGCTGCTGGTCACGCTCGATACCCAGCTGGGTCACCGCCTGATCGCCGACCGCATTGCCGGGCTTGCGCTCAAATCAGGCCTGCGCATCGAGGTTGGGCGGATTGAAGGTTCGATCTACCGCGAGGCGCGGCTACGCGATGTGCGGTTGTTCGATCCGCAAGGTGAATTCGCTCGGCTGCCCGTCGTCGAACTCGACTGGCGGCCACATGCCTGGCTCTCGTCGGGCCTTGATATTCGCGAACTGACCCTGCGGCGCGGGCGGCTCTTGCGCCTGCCCAAACTGCGCCCGGGTGATCCCGATGCGCCGCTGCTGCCTGCATTTGATATCCGCATCGACCGGTTGGAGATCGCCGGTCTGACCGTGGACGCAGGGGTCGCCGGGCCAGCGCGCAAGGTTGATCTTGTCGGCAAGGCGGATATCCGCGCGGGCCGCGCGCTGATCCTAACTGACGCCCGGCTTGGCGGGACCGACCGGCTGGCGCTGCTGCTCGATGCCGCCCCCGCGGCCGATCGCTTTGATCTGAAGCTCGATTATCACGCGCCCAGGGGCGGGCTGCTCGCAGGGCTCAGCGGGGCCGGTTCGGCAGTCGATATTGCGCTCGCCGGGAAGGGCAGCTGGCGCACGTGGCAGGGCGGATTGCTGGCGCGGGTCGGCGGCCGCGACCTCGCCGCGCTGCGCCTGACCGGCCGCGCCGGTCGCTATGACCTGGCGGGGCTGGTCTGGCCGGGGGACATGCTGGAGGGGATTGCCGCGCGCGCGGCGGGGCAATCGCTGGCGCTGGTGGCTGGTGGCACTTTCACCCAGCGGCGGCTCAACGGCGAGGCCGCGCTGGCGGGCACCGCGCTGAACCTGCTGGCGAAAGGCGAAGTTGATCTGAGCCGCAACAGCTTCACCGACTTGCGGCTGACTGCCGCCGGTTTCGACGGCGAAGCGTTGTTTCCCGGCACCCGGATCGAGGGCGGCGCGCTGACCGTGCGGCTCGACGGGCCTTTTCGCGATCTGGAAATCGAACACCGCCTGGTGCTGTCCCGGCTCACCAGCGGCACGCTGCGCGTCGAGCAATTCCAGCAGAGCGGCCTAGCTGCGTTTTCGGGCGGCAACTGGCGTGTGCCGCTGAGCGCCGGCGCGGCGCGGCTGGTGACGGGCGCTGCCGGGCTTGATCCGCGCCTGGCCCCGGTGCGCCTCAGCGGCGATCTGGTGCTGGCCGGCACAGAGCTTTCGGGCGACAGGCTGGTGCTGAGCGTGCCCGGACTTGCCGCCAGCCTCGCGCTGCGCGGTGACACTGCGCGCGGCGGCTATGGCGTGGCGGGGCCTTTCGCAGCGCGCGGTTTCAACCTTGCCGATCTCGGCAGCATCGATGTCGGGGGGCGGCTGGCGGCGAGCTTCGGGTCGGCGCCCTGGGCGCTCGGTGCCGACCTTGAGGGCCGCATGGTCCGCGTCGACAATCCCACGCTCACGTCGCTTGCGGGCACCGGAATCCGCTTCGGCGGGAAAGTTCAGCTTGGGCAAGCCAAGCCAATTTTGTTCGAACGCGCGACGCTGAGCGGCAGCAAGCTCGCTATGGGTCTGGCCGGGCGCAGCTTGCCGGGCGGACGCACCACTTTCAGCGGCAAGGGCCGGCAGAGCGACTTCGGGCCGTTCACGATCAACGCCGACATCGCCGCCGATGGCCCGCGCGGGGTGCTGACCTTCGTCGATCCGCTGCCCGCCGCTGGCCTCAAGGAGGTGCGCGTCGCGCTCGCGCCGGTGAAGGGCGGCTTCCGCATCGAGACCAATGGGCAATCGACATTGGGGCCGTTCCAGGGTGCGCTGGGCCTGTTCGTCCAGCCGGGGGGCGCGACGCGCATCGCGGTCGAACGGCTGGAGGTCTGGAAGACCGCAATCACCGGCGATCTGATGTTTGCCAGCGGTGCGGCGCGCGGCCGGTTGGCGCTCTCGGGCGGCGGCGTGGCGGGGACGATCGACCTCACCCCGCAGGGCGGCGGTCAGGGGTTTGCCGTCGCGCTGAACGCCAACAACGCGCGGTTCGGCGGCGACAAGCCGCTGGTCATCGCGCTCGCCCGGATCGAGGCGCAGGGCCTGCTGCGCAAGGGACACAGCAGCATAACCGGCAATCTCAGCGGGCAGGGCATCGGCCAGGGACAGCTGTTCCTCGGGCGGGTCGCGGCCAATGCCAGCGTGACCGATGGCCGGGGCCAGTTCACCGCCTCACTTGCCGGGCGGCGCGGCAGCCGGTTCGAACTGCAGATGCTGGGCGACATCGCGCCCGACCGGCTGACGCTGGCGGCGCAGGGGCAGTTTGCTGGCCAGCGGATCATGCTGCCGCGCCGCGCGGTGCTGACCCGCGAGGCGGCGGGCTGGCGGCTCGCGCCGACCCAGGTCAACCACGCTGGCGGCCGGGCGATCGCCTCGGGGCTGTTTGGCGGCGGCACCAGCGAGCTGCATCTTGCGCTCGCCGACATGCCGCTGACGCTGGCCGACGGGCTGTTTGGCGAGCTGGGGCTGGGCGGGCGGATTTCCGGCCTGATCGACTATCGCACCAGCCGCAGCGTCGCGCCGGCCGGCGAATTCAAGGTGCGCGTCGCCGGGCTCACCCGCTCCGGGCTGACGCTGACCTCGCGCCCGATGGACCTGGCGCTGACCGGCGTGCTGCTGCCCGACCGGCTTGAGCTGCGCGCGATTGCCAGCGAAGGCGGCGCGGTGCGCGGGCGCTTGCAGGGCCGGGTGACGGGACTTGCCCGCGCCGGGGCGCTTGGCACGCGGATCCAGAACGGCGCGCTGTTTGCCCAGTTGCGCTACAACGGCCCCGCCGATGCCTTGTGGCGGCTGGCAGCGCTTGAGACCTTTGATCTCACCGGGCCGATTTCCGTCGCTGCTGACATGACCGGCACGGCAGCCGCGCCGTTAATCCGCGGTTCGCTGGCGGGTAGCGGCCTCGAATTGCAAAGCACGCTGACCGGCGCGCGGGTCACGGACCTGGTTGTGCGCGGATCATTTGCGGGATCACGGCTGGTCCTTTCGAGCCTGGCGGGCCGCACCGCTGGCGGTGGCAGCATCGCGGGCAGCGGGACTTTCGACTTCTCCGGCATCGGCGAGCGAGGCCCGGGTATCGACTTGCGCCTGGCAGCGCGCGGCGCGCGGATCCTGGCGCGCGAGGACATGGCCGCGACCGTTACGGGGCCGATCCTGATCCGCTCGGACGGCGCGGGCGGGGTGATCGCCGGGCGGCTGACGCTGGACCGTGCCAGCTGGCAGCTGGGCCGCGCGGCAGCGGCGGCTGAGCTGGCATTCGTGCGCACCCGCGAAATCAACCTGCCGGCAGACGTTGCCGTCACCCGCGCCGCATTGCTGCCCTGGCGCTTCCTGATCGACGCCAAGGGCGCGCAGGGCGTCGCGGTGAGCGGGATGGGGCTGAACAGCGAATGGAGCGCCGACATCAAGCTGCGCGGCACGGCAACCAACCCGGCGATATTGGGCCGTGCCGATCTGGTGCGCGGCGAGTATCAATTTGCCGGCAAGCGCTTCGAGCTGTCGCGCGGGCGGATAGTGTTCGATGGCTCCGCGCCGCCCGATCCCCGGCTTGATATTGTCGCCGAGGATCAGCAGAGCGGCCTGCTCGCGCGGATCGTGATTGGCGGCACTGCGATGCGGCCTGAAGTCGCCTTCTCGTCGGTGCCTGCCCTGCCGGAAGAAGAATTGCTCTCACGGCTGCTGTTCGGCACGTCATTGACCAAGATTTCCGCACCCGAGGCGCTGCAACTGGGTGCGGCGCTCGCCTCGCTGCAGAGCGGCGGCGGGCTCGATCCGATCAACCGGCTGCGGCAGGCAGTCGGGCTCGACCGGCTGCGGATTGTTCCTGCCGATGCTGCGCTGGGCCGAGGCACCGGCATAGCGGCGGGCAAGAATATCACTCGCCGGCTGTATGCAGAAATCATCACCGACGGGCGCGGCTACAGCGCCACCCAGCTCGAATTCCGGGTGACCAGCTGGCTCTCGCTGCTGTCGGCGATTTCCACCGCCGGGCGCGAAAGCGTCAACGTGCGGATCAGCAAGGATTATTGAGGGAGTTCGCTTGCCGCCTTGCGCAGATAAGCCAAAGCCCGAACCAGACCCGCTCAGCCTGAGCCTGTCGAAGGCCCATCATCCGCAAACGAGGCGAGCCTAAATCGCGGGGGCTTCGACAAGCTCAGCCTGAGCGGACCTTTGATCGGTCGATACTGGCTTGCTTCTCGTTCGTTTGAATCAGGCTCAAACAAAAAGGCGCCCGGATTGCTCCGGACGCCCTATGTTGGTCTCGATGATCGCAGCTTACCAGCTGTAGTACATGTCGAACTCGACCGCCGATGGCGTGGTTTCCCAGCGCATCACTTCGGGCCACTTCAGTTCGATATAGGCTTCGATCTGATCCTTGGTGAACACGCCGCCTTCGAGCAGGAAGGCGTGGTCCTTGTTCAGTGAATCGAGTGCCTCACGCAGCGAACCGCACACCGTCGGAACCTTCTTCAGCTCGCGCGCCGGCAAGTCATAGAGGTTCTTGTCCATGGCTTCGCCCGGATGGATCTTGTTACGGATGCCATCAAGCCCCGCCATCAGCAGCGCGGCATAGCACAGATAGGGGTTGGCCATCGCGTCGGGGAAGCGGAATTCGACGCGCTTGGCCTTCTCGCCGGCACCATAAGGGATGCGGCACGAGGCCGAGCGGTTGCGCGCCGAATAGGCGAGCAGCACCGGGGCTTCATAGCCCGGCACCAGGCGCTTGTAGCTGTTGGTGGTCGGGTTGGTGAAGGCATTCAGCGCCTTGGCATGCTTGATGACGCCGCCGATGAAGTAGAGGCACATGTCCGATAGGCCCGCATAGCCATTGCCGGCGAACAGCGGCTTGCCCTTTTCCCAGATCGAAATGTGGGTGTGCATACCGCTGCCGTTATCGGTCTTGATCGGCTTGGGCATGAAAGTCGCCGTCTTGCCGTAAGCCTGGGCGACCTGCTGCACGACGTACTTGTAAACCTGCATACGATCTGCGGTTTCAACCAGCTTGCCAAAAGTCAGGCCAAGTTCGTGCTGGGCCGAGGCGACTTCGTGGTGGTGCTTGTCGCAGGGCAGGCCCATTTCGATCATGGTCGAGACCATTTCGCCGCGAATGTCGACGCAGCTGTCGATCGGCGCGACGGGGAAGTAGCCGCCCTTGGCGCGCGGACGGTGGGCGAGGTTGCCGCCGTCGTATTCGCGGTTCGAGTTGGTCGGCAGCTCGATGTCGTCGATCTTGAAGCCGTTGCCATCATAGCCGTCGTAAAAGCGCACGTCGTCAAAGATGAAGAACTCGGCTTCCGGGCCGACGTAGACCGTGTCGCCCACGCCCGAGGACTTGACGAAGGCTTCAGCGCGCTTGGCGGTCGAGCGCGGATCGCGGCTGTAGAGCTCGCCGGTCGAAGGCTCGACGATATCGCAGCACAGGATCATCATCGGCGTGGCGCTGAACGGATCGATATAGACCGCGTCGAGATCAGGCTTGAGGATCATGTCGCTTTCGTTGATCGCCTTCCAGCCCTCGATCGAGGAGCCGTCGAACATCAGACCGTCTTCCAGCTCGTCCTCGCCAATCACCGAGGCAACCATGGTCAGGTGCTGCCACTTGCCCTTGGGATCGGTGAAACGAAGATCGACCCATTCGATTTCTTCGTCCTTGATGCGCTGCAGGATGTCTTTTGCCTTAGCCATTGTTTTTTCGTTCCTTTGTAATTCCAATTCCCTTCCCGCTTGCGGGAGGGGTTAGGGGAGGGCTTGTTGTTCAAGGGTTTGGGCCGACCCTAACAGGCCCTCCCCCGGCCCCCCCCCCCACCGCGGGGGGGGGTAGTGGTGATTTATTACAAGAAAGAGGCGGGGGTTGGCGCGGCCGGGGGGGGGGGGCCCCCCGCGTGGATGGGGGGGGACAAAAAAATTAAGGCGCC
>JANPOS010000042.1:0-10280 GCA_031428115.1 Novosphingobium sp.
GGCGATCCGGGTCAGGTCGGCGTCATGTTCGGACAGGCGCTGGATCGGATAGAATGGGCCAATGGTCTGTGTTGGAGTCGGCCTGAGTGCGTCTGCTGCCCTGGTGCTGCTGGCCCCTGCAGCCATTGCGGCGGCAATTGCACCACTTGCAAAGGCACGGCGCGATAAGCGATTGTGTTGCAACTGCATGGGCTTGATCCCTCCTAAGCAATGCAAGATTGCACAAGGCAGTTGCCGGGACAATGCCGTGCCGCGTGCGGCCTGAACCTTGCAGCGCAGCATGATCCCCGCTAGGGGCGCGCCATTCAAGAACAATCAACCTCGCAAGGAACTTTTTCATGGCGGTTACCCGCACTTTCTCGATCATCAAGCCCGATGCCACCCGCCGCAACCTGACCGGCGCAGTCACCAGGATGCTGGAAGAAGTCGGCCTGCGCGTCGTCGCTTCCAAGCGCATTCACATGACCAAGGAACAGGCCGAGGGCTTCTATGGCGTCCACCGCGAGCGCCCCTTCTTCAATGATCTGGTCAGCTTCATGATCTCCGGCCCGGTCGTCGTGCAAGTGCTCGAAGGCGAAGACGCCGTGCAGCGCAACCGCGACGTGATGGGCGCAACCAACCCCGAAAACGCGGACGCAGGCACGATCCGCAAGGAACTGGCCGAATCGATCGAGGCCAATTCGGTTCACGGCTCGGACAGCAACGAGAACGCCGCGATCGAGATCGCCTTCTTCTTCAAGCCGGAAGAAATCGTCGGGTGAGGGTGCCGGTCGCTCAACACTGAATCGTCATTCCCGCGATGGCGGGAAGCCATCTCCCGACTTTGCCTTTTGCGAACAGCTGGAGATGGGTCCCCGCCTTCGCGGGGATGACGAGCATGGGTTTTGAGTGCTATCATCCTCGCAAAGGAGACCACCAATGCAAGGCATGGGCGAGACGGCGGGCGAGGCCTGCCCGTTTGAATTCAACTTCGATGAGAAGACCTTCAAGGTCGGCGATTCGGTAAGCTACCGCGTCACCGGCAGCCTGGAGGGCTTCCCCTTCGTCGGCACGCTGATCGAGGTGCACGACGATTATGTGCTGATTTCGGGCGATCCGGGCGAGCCGGACAAGCACTATCGCGGCACCCGCGAGAGCCGGCCACTGGTGGATTACAGCGAAATCTAGAAGTCGGCTGCGGCGTCCAGCAGCGCAGTCAGGCGCTTTGGCGCAACCGCTCGCCAGCTGCGCGTCAGCCAGTCGCTTACTGCATCCCAGTCCGTAGCCATCCGGTCGAGGCGGATCGCGATCCAGTCGTTGCCGAAATAGGCCGGGCGATAGTAACGCTCGGGATCGTTTTCGATCAGTTGCTGCTGTTCATCGAGCCCACTGATCTTGACCAGCAGCGCCAGCTTGCCGTCGCTGTGGTGGCTGACCGAAACATAGGCGAATTTCTTGCCCTTGATCACGCCGAAGCAGGGCATACCGTGTGACAGCGTCTCTTCGGCGTCAGCCAGGGCCATCGCGCGGGCGCGGACCTGTTCGATGCGCCATTCGGACGAGTTTTCACGGGTCACCAGCGCAGCGAGGCAGCGCGAATAGAGCTGGTGCTCGGCGATCAGCACCCGCGCCGCGAGGCTCTCCGCCGTGTCGCCGGGCATCACCGCGACCGGGGTCTGGCCCAGCATCGGCCCGTCGTCGAGCGCGGCGGTGACCAGATGCACTGTGCAACCGCCATGCGAATCGCCCGCCTCCAGCGCGCGTTCGTGGGTGTGGAGGCCCGGATATTTGGGCAGCAGCGAGGGATGAATGTTGACCATCCGGCCTTCCCAGCCGGCAACGAAATCCGGGGCAAGAATCCGCATATAGCCCGCGAGCGCGACCCATTCGGCGCCGCTCGCGCGGATCGCGGCGTCCATTGCCGCGTCATGCTCGGCGCGGGCCATGCCTTTGTGGCTGAGCGCGAAAGTCGCCGCGCCTTCGGCCTCGGCGAGTTTCAGCCCGGCTGCTTCGGGGTTGTTGCTGGCGACGAGGGCCACGTCATAGGGGCAGTCGGCCGCGCGGGCAGCATAGAGCAGTGCCGCCATATTGGTGCCGCTGCCCGAGATCAGCACGGCGACTTTGGCGCGGGTCATCTAGATCCTCTCCGAGCTTGTCTCGGGGAGGTGGCATTGCGCAGCAATGACGGAGGGGTACCGACGCGAAGCGGCGGCTTGCGCAGCCGTGCCCCGCCACCACCCGCATTGCGGGCGGTCCCCCTCCCCGAGACAAGCTCGGGGAGGATTTGGATCAGCCCACATGCACCGCTTCCCAGGCCTCGCGCGCGCTCCAGACATCGGCGCTGGCTTGCACGGTGCAGCCGCGCGGGCCGGCTTCGATCGCGCCGATCACGTGGACCGTCTCGCCTGCCGCTTCAAGATCGGCCTGAACGCCCGCAACATCGCCTGCCGCCACGGCCAGCACCATGCCGATGCCGCAGTTGAAGGTGCGCGCCATTTCGGCGGGTTCGATGTGGCCTTGCGCCTGAAGGAACGCCATCAGCCGCGGCTGTTCCCATGCGCCGGCATCAATCCGCGCATGGAGCCCCTCAGGCAGCACGCGCGGCACGTTTTCCAGCAGGCCGCCGCCGGTGATGTGGGCGAGGGCATGGATTCGGCCCGCACGGATCACTGGCAGCAGGCTCTTCACATAGATCCGTGTTGGCTCGATCAGATGGTCGATGAGCAGCCGGTCGGCATCGAACAGCGCGGGCCGGTCGAGCTTCCAGCCTTTGTCCGCCGCCAGCCGCCGCACCAGCGAATAGCCGTTGGAATGGACGCCCGACGAGGCCAGCCCCAAGAGCACATCGTCGGCCGCGACTCGCGCGCCGGTGAGCTGCTCGCCGCGCTCGACTGCGCCGACTCAAAACCCGGCAAGTTCATAGTCGCCGGCTGCGTACATTCCCGGCATTTCCGCCGTTTCGCCGCCAATCAGCGCGCAACCGGCGAGCTTGCAGCCCTCGGCAATGCCAGCAACGACTCGGCTTGCAATGCCGTTGTCCAGCTTGCCGGTGGCAAAATAATCGAGGAAGAACAGTGGCTCGGCGCCCTGAACGATGAGATCGTTGACGCACATCGCTACCAGATCCTCGCCGATGCGGTCGTGCCGGTCAAAATCGATGGCGAGCTTGACCTTGGTGCCGACGCCATCATTGGCGGCGACCAGCAGCGGGTCTTTATATCCCGCCGCGCGCGGATCGAAAAAGCCGCCAAAGCCGCCCAGTTCCGCGTCTGCGCCTGGCCGCGCGGTCGATTTCGCCAGCGGGCCGATGGCCTTGACCAGCGCATTTCCGGCGGCAATCGAGACGCCGGCCTGGGCATAATTATACGACTTGGGGGGAGGATTGTTCGACATCGTCAGCCGCCTAGCCTTTTCGTGCTTGGATTTCCATGCGGCATTGGGCAAAAGGCCCCCGGTTTCCCCAAATGGCTGTCGCATCCTTCCCATCATACGCGCGCAACTGGCGCCCCGGCCCTGCCGCTCAGCTCGTCATCGGGCTGACGCTGGCGCTTGGCCTGGCGCTGCTGCTGGTTGGCCCTGCGCGTTTGCTGGCGCAGCTTGAAGGCGAACGCGGCATCCAGCCGGTGGCAACGTCGAGCGATATCCAGGTTGGCGGGATCGAGGTCGAGACCACCGGCAAAGATGCCACCGAAGCACGGATGAATGGCTGGAAACTGGCGCAGCGCATGGCCTGGACCAAGCTAAATGGCCCGGCGATGGCCGATGGCCAGATCGAGAGCATGGTCTCTGCCGTGGTCATCGAACGCGAGCAGATCGGGCCGAAACGCTATGTCGCCAAGCTGGGCGTGGTGTTTGATCGCGAGCGCGCCGGGCAGTTTCTGGTGACCAGCGAAGGCGGCAGCGCGCGCGCCCACTCGGCGCCGCTGCTGGTGCTGCCGGTGCTCTATTCGGGTGGCGCGGCGCAGACCTTCGAAGTGCGCGGGCCGTGGCAGAAGGCCTGGGCGATGTTCCGCCCCGGGGCATCGGCGATAGATTATGTCCGGCCATCGGGCGCGGGCGGCGAATCGCTGATCCTCACTGCCGGCCAGCCAGCGCGCCGCAGCCGGCTGTGGTGGCGCACGGTGCTGAACCAGTTCGGCGCCTCCGATGTGATCGTCCCGGTTGCCCGGCTGGAGCGGCAATGGCCCGGCGGGCCGGTGCGCGGCACTTTCACCGCGCGCTATGGCCCCGACAACACCTGGCTTGGCAGCTTCGAGCTTACCGCAAACGACGAGGCCGGGCTTGACGCCATGCTGGGCACTGCGCTGCAGCGCTTCGACCGCATCTATTCCGATGCTCTGACCCAAGGCCTGTTGAAGCCCGATCCCACGCTCTATTCCGAGCAGCAATCGATGAACGCCGCGCTCGCCGCGCTCGCCGCTGGCGCCCAGCCCAAGCCGGTCGCCGCCGAGCCCGTTGCCGGTGCCAGCGACGCGCCCAAGGTCGCGGCCAGCGACGTTGCCACAGTCGATACGATCGCGACCTATACCGTGCAGTTCGCCTCGCCCGATGCCGCCGCCGTCGATGCCGCGCTGGGCGCGGTGCGCGGCGCCGCCGGAGTGCGGGGAGCGGCGACATCGAGCATCGCTATCGGCGGCACGTCGGTGATGCGGGTGACTTATGCAGGCCAGCTCGATGGCCTGGCTGCTGCCTTGCGCGCGCGCGGCTGGCAGGTGACTTCGGGCAGCAACGCGCTCAGCATCAGGCGTTAATCGGTTGAGCCAGATCGCACTGCCGCTGGCCGGAAACGCCGGGCCATCGCGCATCGTTGTCGGCAATGCCAATGCGGGCGTGATCGAGGCGATGGCCGAGCCCGCCGCCTGGCCATTTCGCACCGCCGTGCTCTCCGGGCCGCCGCATTCGGGCAAGTCGCTGATCGCACGCTGGTTTGCCGATGGCGAAAAGGGTGAAGCTATCGACGATGCTGACAGCATGGACGAAACCGCGCTGTTTCACCGCTGGAACCGCGCGCAGGAAAGCGGCACCGCGCTGTTGCTGGTGAGCAACGCAGCGGAAGGCGCTTGGCGCATCGCGCTGCCCGATCTTGCCTCCCGGATCGGCGCGGCACTGCACCTTGCAATTGCCGCGCCGGATGATGCCATGCTGGCCGAGCTGATCGCGCTGCATGCCGAAATGCGCGGACTGGTGCTCGATGAAAATGCCGCCGCCTATCTTGTCCCGCGCTGCGAACGTAGCCATCTGGGCGTCGAACGGCTGGTGGGCGAGATCGACCGGCTGAGTCTTGAACGCAAGGCACCGGGGACCATGGCGATCTGGCGCGATGCGCTGGACTCGCTTGGCGAGGCTTCGGGCGGGCCGCTGCAACCGCGCTTGCTTTAGCGGACAATTGGTGGGAAAATCAGTTTTATGCCGGGCAGACTTGTCGAATATCTGGATTCCATCGTCGCGCGCGATCCCGCGCCGCGTTCGCGCTGGGAAGTTCTGCTCTATCCGGGGCTGTGGGCGGTCACCTGGCACCGGCTGGCGCACTGGCTGTTTTCGCACCGGCTGTTCTTCCTCGCGCGCGTGATCAATCACCTGTCGCGGTTCCTCACTGCCATCGATATCCATCCGGGCGCGAAGATCGGCCGGCACCTGTTCATCGATCATGGCTTCACCGTGATCGGCGAGACGGCGGAAATCGGCGACAATGTCACGATCTATCAATGCGTGACCCTGGGCGGCACCAAGCCGTTCAACGGCGTCGGCGGCAAGCGCCACCCGACCCTGCAAGACAACGTCATCGTCGGCTCGGGCGCACAGATCCTGGGGCCGGTGGTGGTCGGCAAACGCGCGCGGATCGGCGCCAGCGCCGTGGTGACCGAAGACGTGCCCGAAGGCGCGACGATGGTCGGCCCCAAGGCGCGCTCGACTGTGGTTGTGGCCGAAACCTGGCAGCAGGAATTCATGCCTTATGGCACGCCGTGCTCGGACAAGTTCGATCCGGCGACGCAGAAGCTCGAACTGCTGCAATGCGAACTGGAGACGCTGCAAAAGCGCCTCGCCGCGCTGCTTGAACAGCGTGACGCCGAAGCTGCCCGGAAAATCACAGAGGGGCAATCGGCGGGGCGCAAGCGGGGCAAGAAGTCGGCTTGAGCGCAGTCGTCACGCCTTTCCCGGGCCCGGCGCTCCGCCCCAGTCAAGTCGGCTTTGAGCGCACCGAACTGCAACGTATTCTCGACCTCTATGGCCGCATGGTCGCCGCCGGGCACTGGCGCGACTATGCGATGGATTTTGATCGCGACGCGGCGAGCTTCTGCGCCTTCCGCCGTGCCGCCGAACGTCCGCAAGCGCGCATCGAGAAACGCCCGGCCCTGCGGAACAAGCAGGGCGTTTGGGCGTTGTATGGCGAAGCCGGACAAGTGCTCAAACGCGGGCACGAGCTGGCTGGTATCCTGTTTCCGCTTGAGCGGCGCCTGCTGAAGCTCGTCGACGATTAGCGCGCAAGCAAAAATCGCAGGCCGCTCTGATGGTGTATGCAGGGCGAGCATTTGGAGGTTGCGTGACGATGAAGACGGCGGTCCGGAACAATGAATTCCGCAGCAAAGCTGCGGCGATCAAATATGTCATGGCATCATTGGCAGCGATCGATGCAGGCAAGACCGAAAGCTTCGATTTTATTTCAACGGCCGATGTCAGCGGCTTTTGCCAGGCGATCGGCTTTGAGGATACCTGGGCGGGCAAGACCTATGACGTGATTGCGCCGCCGGCCAGCTCGCTGCAAGTCAACATCGTGGCAGCGGATCAGGCAAAGATCATTCTTGATATCGTCAAGACAATGATCCGCGAGGATCAGTTCACCTCGCGCGATGGTTCGCCATTCGACAAGACGATTCTGAACGATTTCCTGCCCAAGTCACCCAAGGGCTTCGCCGACGGCCCGACGCTCGGGCACTTGTGGGAATGGCAATATGCGCTCGCGGTTGAGCTCGAGCATGGCCGCACGCGTGGCACCAATGTCACCAACAACCATCCGTTGCTTACCGGGCTGGTGGTGATGGCGCATCTGGCAGAAGACAAGCTCTATTATGCCCGCCTGGTGTGCATGGAACTGGAAGGTGAGCTCACCAATTCGGTGCTGGAAAAGAAGCCGGCTGCCGAGATCGCTGATTTCGCCAAACGGCACCAGATCGCCAAAGTCTATTTAGGTCGCCGCCTCGAAGAGAAACTGGCGGAAGATTGGGAAATCCCTGGCTGAGGCTGGAATCCCAGCCTCGCCCTAATTTCCCGCCGCCTTCTGCAACATCCCCATAGCATGCATCGATTGCTCGATGCCGCTCTGGATCACCCTGTCGCCCGAGCGGTCGCTGATCTTGTCCCAGGCGGCGGCGAAGCCTTCGACGGTGCAGTCGCCCGCGCCCAGCAGCACGCCTTCGTTCATCGTCACCCACGCGCTCTGGCAAACGCCCGCGCCCGCGCCGACGATGGCGTTCGACGGCGCATCATGGGAGACGAGGAACAGCGCGGCGGGCGCGACATTCTCGGGGCTGAAGGCCTTGAAGGCTTCCTCGGGGAAAATGTCTTCGGTCATCCGCGTTCCGGCGGTCGGCGCGAGGCTGTTGACCCGGATGTTGAACTTCGCGCCTTCGAGATGCAGCGTCTTGGCGAGGCCGACCAGGCCGAGCTTGGCCGCGCCATAATTCGCCTGGCCAAAATTGCCGCCGAGGCCTGACGACGAGGTGGTCATCAGCACGCGGCCATAGGCCTGCTCGCGCATCGTCTCCCACACTGCCTTGGTGGCAAAGGCGCTGCCCAGCAAGTGGACGCGAATGACCAGTTCAAAGTCAGCCGGGTCCATCTTGGCGAAGCTCTTGTCGCGCAGTATGCCGGCGTTGTTGATCAGGATATGGACCGTGCCCCAGGCCTCTTTGGCGCGCGCAACCATTTCTTCCATCTGGGCATATTCGGCGACATTGCCGCCGTTCGACATGGCCTCGCCGCCGGCCGCCTTGATTTCCTCGACCACGGCCAGCGCGGCATCGGAATGCCCGGTGCCGTCGCGCCCGCCGCCCAGGTCGTTGACCACGACTTTCGCCCCGCGCCGTGCCAGCTCCATCGCATAGGCCCGGCCCAGGCCGCCGCCGGCACCGGTGACGATCGCGACTTTGTCCGTGAACGAAATGGTCATGTGAGGGCTCCCCCTGGAAAAATGCTGCGGCGCGGCATGGCATGGCCAGCGCGGGCATTCAATGGCGTTGTGCGCTGGCCTGCTCAGAAACGGTAGGAAATACCGCCCTTGAGGATCGCCGACTTCAGGGTGGCGCTGCCGGTCAGCGGCAGTCCCCGCGAAGTGCCGCTCGCCCGGGTCTTGACCGGGATCCAGGTCGCATTGGCAAAAACGCCGATGTGGCCGGTGAGATGATAGTCAATCCCGCCCTGGACGACCGGCGCCCAGGCGTTGTTGGCCTTGAGACCGGTCACCGAGCCATCGCGGGTGCTGAACACGATAAACCGGCTGACGCCCGCTCCCAGATAGGGCGAGATGCGCCCGGAGGCATTGAGATGATATCGCGCGACCAGCGAGGCCAGGCCGTATTTTACCCGGCCGAGCTCGCCAGAGGGAGCGAGTGTTCCCGCGCCGGTCACGCGCGTCGTCGGCGGGATGCCGGCGACCAGCGCGACCGAGACATTGCGCGTGGCGAAGTATTCCGCCGAACCTGACAGGAGAACGTTGTTCGAGAGCTTGATATTGCCGCCCTCGATGGGCGTTCCGCCAAGCGCAATTTCTGCCGAGCTGTTGAACAGGATCGCCGCGACGCCCGCTGTGACGACAACGTCGCCCTTGCGCCAGCCCCCGGTTTCCTCGGCCTGGGCCGCGGGCGCGCAAGCGAACAGGGCCATGGCGGCGCAGTAACCCCCGCGATGGCGCCTCGGTATTGTGCCTGGCATTGCGATCAACCCTCCCCTGGTCGGGCCATGCCTAGCAAGGCGGGGACCAGCGCGTCAAAGTGATCGATGACGCAATCCGCGCCTAATTCGGGCGCAGGAATGTCGTTGAAGCCAAAGCTCACCGCGACCACCGGAATGCCCGCCGCGCGCGCCGCGCCGACATCGAAGCTGGTGTCGCCGACAAAGGCCGCGCGGCCCCCGAACTCCTTGGCGCCTCCGCCCCGCTCCAGCATCAGGTCAATCAGATCGCGCGCTGGCTTGGCGCGGCCCGGCCCCAGGGTGTCGCCGCCGATGATGGTGAAAAAGCGGCTGGCGAGGCCCAGTTCATCCAGCAGCGCGCGAGTGAGCGATTCGAGTTTGTTCGAGACCACCGCCAGCTGCACGCCCCGCGCCGCCAGATCGTCCAGCATTGCCTCGCCGCCGGGAAACAACCGGGTGTGGACGGCGATATTGGCCGCGTAATGCTCAAGAAACTGGTGATGGAGGTCGGCAAAGCTTTTGTCCTCGACCCCGCCGGTCAGCTCCAGCGCACGGCGCAGCATCGAGCGGCCGCCGCCGCCGATCAGGCTGCGCAAGGTGTCAATCGGCAAGGCGGCCCGGCCAGCCAGAGCCAGCGCGTGGTTGATCCCGTGGGCGAGGTCCGCGTGGCTATCGAGCAGGGTGCCGTCCACGTCGAAGCCGACAATATCGAAGGGAAATTTACGCATCGGTGCGCGCTGTGGCGCGGACTTGTGGAAACGGCAACAATTTGCTGGCAGGAGTGCGCTTATGGCTACTGAAAATTCCCCACTCGCAATCGTCGTTCTTGCCGCGGGCAAGGGCACGCGGATGAAAAGCGACAAGCACAAAGTGCTCCATCCCATCGCCGGGCGGACGATGATCGACCATCTGCTGGCCTCCGCCGCTGACCTGGCGCCCGCGCGGCAGGTGGTCGTCGCCGGGCATGGCCGCGATCAGCTGGAAGCCGCATTGACAGGCCGCGCCGAGATTGCGGTGCAGGACCCGCAGGAGGGCACGGCCCATGCGGTGCTGCAAGCGCGGGGCGCGCTGGCGGATTTTGGCGGCGATGTGCTGGTGCTCTATGCCGATGTGCCGTTCGTCAGCGCCGACACCATGCGCGCGATGATCGCGCGGCTGCACGGCGATGATGCGCCCGCTGTAGTCGTGCTCGGCTTCGAGCCTGACGACGCGCTGCAATATGGCCGGGTGATCGCAACGGACGGTCGCATTGCCAGAATGATCGAACACAAGGATGCGAGCGAGGCCGAACGCGCGACGCGGTTGTGCAATTCGGGGCTGATGGCGGCGCGCGCGGATGATCTGTTCGCGCTGCTGGCGCGCGTTGGCAACGACAATACCCAGGGCGAATACTA
>JANPOS010000043.1:0-13913 GCA_031428115.1 Novosphingobium sp.
CTCGGAGGCGGACTGACCCCCTCCGCCTCACTCCGTTCGGCACCTCCCCCAATGGGGGAGGATTTTGGATGCTGATCCTCGCCGCGCAGGCTCCGGGCGAGCCGGAGATTTTCGCCTCGTTGCAAGGCGAAGGCCCCTCCGCTGGCCACCCGTGTGCTTTCATCCGCCTGTCCCGCTGCAACCTCGCCTGCGTCTGGTGCGACACCGCCTACACCTGGCGCTTCACCGGCGACAACCGGTCGCACCGCGATGGGCTGGACTTCGACCGCAAGGCCAACCAGGTCACGCTATCTGAGGAAGAGGCCGCTGCGAGGATCGCCGCGCTGGGACAGAGCCGGCTGGTCATCACCGGCGGCGAGCCCTTGTTGCAGGCCCCAGCCCTCGCCGGCATGATCGCAGCCCTGCCGCAGATGCACATCGAGGTCGAAACCAACGGCACAGTCGCCCCGCCGCCAGCTTTCGACGCACTGATCCACCAATACAATGTCAGCCCAAAACTGGCGCACAGCGGCAACCCCGCCGCGCTGGCGCTGCCGCCTGAGCGGCTGGCCGCTTGGGCGGCGGACCCGCGCGCCTGGTTCAAATTCGTGATCGCCGAGCCTGCCGATCTGGATGAAGTCCTGGCACTGCAGGCAGCACACGCCATCCCCGCGTCCCGCATCTTCCTGATGCCAGAAGGCCGCGACAGCGCGGCTTTGCGCGAGCGTGCCCGCTGGCTGGCGCCCATTTGTTCGGAACATGAGTTTTCTTTTTCCGACCGCTTGCATATCCATCTCCATGGCGACACGAGGGGGACGTGAGCGATACCCCCATTCTCGATGATGCCGAACTTGCCGCAATAACCGCCGCGCAACAGCCGATGCGCGGCGACCTGACCCAGGGGCCGGTGGGCAAAACGCTGCTGCTGTTCGCGCTGCCCACGCTGGGCTCGAACGTGCTGCAATCGCTCAACGGCTCGATCAGCGCGATCTATGTCGGCAAGTTCCTGGGCGAGGATGCCTTTGCCGCGACCGGCATTGCCGCGATGGTGATGTTCCTGATCTTTTCGGCAGTGTTTGGCCTCGCCATGGCCGCGACGATCCTGATCGGGCAGGCGATGGGCCGCCGCGATCTGGACGAAGTGCGTCGCACGATCGGCGCGACCATCGGCGCCTTCATCGCCATCAGCCTGGTGATCACCGCGCTGGGCGGCATGTTGGTCGAGCCAATGCTCCGTCTTCTGGCGACCCCTGCGGCCGCGTTTCCCTTTGCCGAACAGTTCCTCAAGGTGGTCCTCGTCGGCGTGCCTTTCGTGTTCCTCACCGTGCTGCTGCAATCGGCGATGCGCGGGGTGGGCGATGCGGTGACGCCGCTGTGGACCACGGTGCTCAATCTCGTGCTTTCGCTGGTGCTCAACCCGATTTTTATCCTGGGGCTGGGGCCAATCCCGGCAATGGGACTGGCCGGTGCGGCCTGGGCCGGTGTGCTGACCAACCTGATCTGCCTGATCTACATGATCGCCGCGACCTATTGGCGCGACTTGCCGATCCGGCTGCGCCGCGCCGACCTGCACTTGCTGCTGCCCGATTGGGAGCACCTGCGGCCAGTCCTGGCCATCGGCCTGCCGATGGGCCTGTCGATGATCATCATGTCGGTATCAGGGCTGGTGATGATGGGGCTGATCAACCGCGAAGGCGTGGCGACCGTTGCCGCCTACAATGCCGCCAACCAGATCTGGAGCTATATCCAGATGCCCGCCTTTGCCGTCGCCAGCGCGGTCAGCGCGATGGCCGCGCAGAATATCGGCGCGGGGCGGTGGGACCGGATCGACCGGCTGGCCGGCGTCGGTGTCGCGGTCAACGTGGTGATGACCGGGGTGCTGGTGGTGGCCATGCTGCTTTCAGGCCATTTCCTGCTTGGCCTGTTCCTGCCGCAGGCCAGCCCGGCGATCGCGATTGGCGATCACATCAACTGGCTGATCGGCTGGACCTTCATTCCGATGGGCATTTCGATGGTGATGACCTCGATCGTGCGGGCCAATGGTGCCGTGCTCGTGCCCTTGCTGATCCTGGTTTTCTCGGTGATCGTGGTGCGCATGACGGTCGGTTTCAGCCTGCATCCGGTGCACGGCGCCGATGCGATCTGGTGGTCGTTCATGGCCAGCGGCACCGCTTCGGCGCTGATGGCAGTGGCATATTATTTCCACGGCGGCTGGCGCAAGGGCGCCGGTGCCCCGCCGCACGGCGGAACAGCACTGGCCGCAGAATAAGCCTGGATTACCGCCCGTGCGCGCGCCAGCGATGGACGGTGCGCTCGATCATGTCCTCCTCGCCGCCCGACTTGTTCCACAAGTCGACGAATGAGGGGTCAGCCGAGGCCGGACGCTTGAACGGCTCAAGGTCGTCGAAGCTGACGCGGATGGGCACCGACACGCCCTCGCCGCAGATGATGCATTCGCGGTTGCGCAGCGCCGGGATCGATTCGAGAAAGCCGCGCGCGCCTTCGGGCATCGCCGCCTTGACGAAGGCCTGGTCGCGTTCGTTGTTGAGCCGCATCGAAATGATCGTGCCGCACTGCGAGAGCACGCCTTCGGCAAGGTCCGACGGGCGCTGGGTGATCAGGCCCAGCGACACGCCGTATTTGCGGCCTTCCTTGGCGATGCGGCTGAGGATCTTGCCGACCGATGAGCCGTCTGCGTTCTTCTCGTTGGGGACGTAACGGTGGGCTTCTTCGCAGACCAGCAGGATCGGCCGCATCGAATCCTCGCGTGACCAGATGGCAAAATCGAACACCAGCCGGCTGAGCACCGCGACCACGGTCGAGGTGACTTCGGACGGCACGCCCGAGACGTCGATGATCGAGATCGGCCGGCCGCGTGATGGCAGGCGGAAAATCTTGGCGATGAATTCGGCCATGGTATCGCCGACCAGCATCCCTGAAAACATGAACTGGTAGCGTGGATCGCCCTTGAGCTCGTCGAGCTTGGCGCGAATCCGCATGTAGGGGGCGGTGGTGGTCGACTTGTCGAGCTTGCCCATCTCGTTCTGCAGGATCGTTGTCAGGTCGTTCATCAGGTAGGGAATTGGCGTGTCGACCGTGACCTTGCCGTAGCCCTCGGCCAGGCGGCTCTTCATCCGCGCCATGTGCAGGCATTTGGCGAGGATTTCGGCGTCTTCCTGGCGGTTGCCGCCGGAGGAGGTGAGGATCATCTCGCAGTGTTCTTCGAAATTCATCAGCCAATAGGGCATCTGCAGATTGGTGACGTCGAGGATCACGCCGATATCGCGGAACGCCGAGGCATACTCGCCGTGCGGATCGACCATGATGATATGGCCTTCGGGCGCCGCCTCGCAAATCCGGTGGAGGATGAGCGCAGCGCTGGTCGATTTGCCGGTGCCGGTCGAGCCAAGCAGCGCGAAATGCTTGCCCAGCATGGCATCGATATAGAGCCCGGCGCGGATGTCCTTGGTGGGAAACACCGTGCCGATCTGGATGAGGTTGCGCCCGTCGCTGGCATAGATCTGGCGCAAGTCTGGCGTGGTTGCGGGGAACACCAGCGCGCCCGGCACCGGATATCGCGTCACGCCGCGCTGGAAGCTGTGGAGCCGACCGGTCAGCCGCTCTTCATCACCTTCGCCGAGAAAATCGACCACCGCAAGCACGCCGCCCGGGGTATTCGAATCCTGCTTCTGGCTGCGCATGGTGGCGAGCAGCCAGCTGCCGCCAACCTGAATCTTGATCTGGCTGCCGACCTGTCCGGCCAGCGCCACGGCGGGATCAGAGCTGGTCGCACAGTCGTTCAATCGCTGCAGGTCGATAGCGATCTGGCTGCCCGAGCCGGAGATCTCCAGCACGATGCCGATCGGCTCGATCGACTGGTCAATCGCCGGCACCTTGCTCGCTGAGCCAAGATCCTGCGCCAGGGCGGGCCGCGCTGCTCCGAAATTGTGCCTGCTCATATCTGCCATTGTGCCTAGCCGACCGTTGAAATTGCCGGACCGGGCCTAGGCGAAAGGAGTTAATTTCGGCCTAAACCAATGAAAATACGCGCCCTGCCAGCCAGCCCATGAGCACCGATATGGCAACCGCCAGCAGGCCATAGAGCAGTGACCAGTTCTCGGCGAAACGGGCGATGGCGCCTTCGAAGCCGAGCTTGCGCACCTCGATCTGGCTGATCGCGGTGGCC
This sequence comes from Novosphingobium sp., assembly GCA_031428115.1. Classification (GTDB taxonomy): domain Bacteria; phylum Pseudomonadota; class Alphaproteobacteria; order Sphingomonadales; family Sphingomonadaceae; genus Novosphingobium. Next base: position 4,166 of record JANPOS010000043.1, read on the forward strand.
ACCACCTGCCCGCGCGAAATGGCAAAAGTTTCCGCCGTGTAGCTTCCGGTCGGCACGCTCGAGGGCAGGCTGATGCGCGCCTGATATAGCACCTGCTCGCTCACTTTCACGCCGCCCTCGTCCTGTCGGTAGAGCCCGTTGCGCCGGCGCAGATCCACCAGCCCGGCATTGAAACGCTGCAGCGCCTTGGGATCAATCGCGCCGGTGGGGGAGAGTTGCAGCCAACTGAGGCCAAGTTCATAGATCGCCGCGGTCTTGCCATCGACGATCTTCGCGATGGGCCGGGTCGAGGCCATGGCGAAATAGCTTGGAACCGAATGCAGCTCGGTGCTGGCGGCGTTGATCCAGATGCCGGCGATCCGGCGCTTCTCGCGCAGCTCCACCGGGCCGGTTGGCCCCTTCAGCACGACAACAATATCATAATCCTGCGCCGCGCGCGTGCCCTCGGGATTGAGGATCGCGCCGAACAGCAGCAGCTCGGCTCCGGTGAAGCCCTGCCGCACCTGGACCTCGTGCTGCGAGACTTCGGGCACCAAGATCGGATCGCGCGCGCCGCCCAGCAGCACCAGCGCGAGCATGGCCAGAAGAACCTTCACCTGCCCGCACTCATCTGGGTGCAACCATGAATATCTCGTCGGGCCGGTAAGTCAGCCCGAGCCCGAGGCGCAGCGCCACCAGCAGGACAATCGCCGCGAGCGCGAGCCGCAGGTATTCCGGCTTGAAACGCTGGGCAAAGTAGGCGCCCAGCTGAGCGCCGGTCACCGAGCCGATCAGCAGCAGCACCGACAGCACGATGTCGACCGCCTTGGTGGTCAAGGCATGCATCATCGTTGTCGCCATGGTGACGAACAGGATCTGGAACAGCGAAGTGCCAACCACGACATTGGCGCTCATGCCAAGGATATAGAGCATCGCCGGCACCAGCACGAAGCCGCCGCCGATCCCCATCAGCATGGTGAGAATACCTGTCGCCAGGCCGAGCAGCAGCGGCGCCAGCGGCGAGATATAGAGCCCCGAGCGATAGAACCGCCAGCGCATCGGCAGGCTGGCGACCAGCGGATGATGCCGCCGTTTGCGCGCCTTGATCGGCTCGCCGCGCCGCTGCGCGAGGAGCACTGTCAAGCTCTCACGCGCCATGATTGTCCCGATCGAACCCAGCATCACGACATAGAGGATGTTGATCACCGTATCGATCTGGCCGAGCGCCTCGAACAGGCGGAACAGCAACGCGCCGATGCCAGTGCCGACAATCCCGCCCGCGACCATCACCGCGCCGATCTGCTTGTCGACCCCGCCGCGCCGGTGATGTGCAAAGACGCCCGAAACGCTGGCACCGGTGACCTGGCTGGCCGAAGAGGCTGCGGCGACGGTCGGCGGCACGCCATAGAAGATCAGCAAGGGAGTCGTCAGAAAGCCGCCGCCCACCCCGAACATGCCGGAAAGCAGCCCGGTCAGCCCGCCGAGCAGGACAATGACCAGGCCATTGACCGCAAGATTGGCGATGGGGAGATAAACGTCCATCCTGCGCCCTGCCTAGCCCAGCGGCCTGCGCGAAGGAAGCGCCTCTGCCTCAGAAACCTGCGGAAAGCGTGACTGCCGGCCCCGAACCGGGGGCTGCCTTGCCGGCAACGCGAAAGCGCCAGTCAGCGCCAAGGCGCAACGAGCCCGAACCGCCCAGCGGCTGGCCGATGGTCAGCGTCGGTCCGGCATCGATGCGCGAGGTGCCCTTCTGCACGCCGCCCCATACGCCGCCGCCCAGCCTCAGGTCGCCCTTGCCGATACCTGCGAGCCGTCGGTCGACGCGCAATTGGCCATCGGCAAAACCGGTGGCAAAGCGCCCGCCGACATAGCCGGCCTGACCATAGAACTCGCCGCGCAGGCCCAGCGGCAGCGCAAACGGCGGCAGCTCGGTGACGGCAAAGACCGCCGGGCGCAGGTAAGTCCGCCCCGGCACCGCGGTCAGCCGCGCCTCGCCCGCCAGGGCAAACGGCAGGCTGGCGACCGGGCGCAGTTGCAGCCCCAGTGCGACCTCGCGCTCGCTTGAACCATTGAGCGCGGCGGTCGTGCGCAGATAGGCCGCCGGGCGCAGCGCGCTGTCCGGGGCGAGGCGATAACGCATGACCGCGCCGGCCTGGCTCGCGCCGTAGCTTGGTGTCAGCAGGGTGCCTGTAGCCGCTCCAACGCTGCCGCGCCGCCACAATATCCAGCCATCGGCCGACCAGCGGCGGGGGACGGCTCGCGGGGCGGGAGCTTGCGAGGCGGGAGCGCCAAGCGGAGCAGCCCATGCATCGCCGCCCGCCGCCATCGCCAGACTTGCGAAATCCGCCGGCATGGGCACGCGCGCCAGCGCGGCCATCCACAGCATATGGTGGCCGATCACGGTTCGCGCGGGAACCGGAGTGAAGCTGGGGGTTGGCGCGGGCGGCGGTTCAGGCAACCGGGCCTGGCGAACCGGCGCAGCCAGGAGGCGTGCGGCGCGGTGGGGTTCGAATTCGCTCTGCGGGGCAGCATGGAAGTCATGCAGCGCCGCATCAGGCATGGGCGGCGCATCGGGCGCGGCTGGTGCAGCGTTGTCATCGCGCGCCGGCAGTGCGGCCAGGGCGGCCGTCTGCTGCGGCAACGGCGCTGGCCTGACAGCTGAACCGATAACGCGCAGCGGCGGCGCTGCGATGAGTTCAACGCTTGCGGCAATCAGGTCGATCTGCGGCTGCGGCTGTGGCTCCCACATCACCGCGCGCGCCGAGACCCAGGATCCCAGCAGCAGCACCAGCGCGAGCAGCGGCTGGCCGCGCCGGGAGAACACGCCCTTCATGCGGTCAGCGCCGGTTCGGCGGGCGTTGCCGGATGGACGGCGTGCCGGGTCTTGTCCCAGCTCACTTTTTCTCCGGCCAGACCGCGGATATAGGCAAACAGCGCGCGCCGCCCGGCGAGGATCGCCACGACATTGGCCACCGGAATGCGCAACACCGAAATCAGCCCTTCGGCCACGCCATATTCGCGGCTGGTGAAGACAAAGCGCATCGCCGCTCGCCAGGCGAAACTGACGAAGCTCAAGGCGATCATGAAGGCCAGCAAGGGCGAGGGTGCCATGCCCTCGATCCAGCCCGCCAGCCGCGCCGCGCCGAGAATGCCCTCGATCACCAGCAGCAGATAGGCCGCCGCCAGCACCACGGCAGTAAGCGGCCCGCGCCGGTCGCGCAGCGCCATCCACAGCTCCACCGGGCGGCCCTGCCAGCCGAGCCGTTCCCAGCCCTGCAAGGCGATGCCGTGAATCCAGCGTGCCTTCTGGCGCACTGCGGTTTCCAGCGTTGACGGGAAATAGCTGCGCGTGGCGACCAGGTGGCCGTCGGCATCGCGCAGGCGAAGGAAGCGGCTGCGCCCACCCTCGCGCGCGATCAGCAGGCCCAGCTCATAGTCCTCGGTCAGGCACTCGGCGGCAAACGGCCCGGACCCGCCATCGGCGATGCGCAGCCGCGCCAGATTGGCCAGCGCCGTGCGCGAGAAGCCGCAGCCGACCCCCGCCGCCGGGATCGCCGCACCCAGTGCATCGCGCACCACCAGCGTCTTGGCATGGGCTTCGGTGAATTCATCCGAATAGTGCCCCGCGATCCACAGCGAACGTGGCTGCGGCTCGGGGCGCACCGGCAACTGGACGAAATCGACTTCGGCCAGGGCCCGGTCCATGACCGCGAGCGCGGCGGGATGCACCATGTCTTCGGCGTCATGCATGATGATATTGCGATACATCGTGCCGGTGCGCTTCTCGTCCTCGACCAGCGCGGCATAGAGCCGGTTGAGGCAATTGGCCTTGGTGGTCGGCCCGTCCTCGCCATTGACGACCAGCCGCACCCGCGGATCGCCGCGTGCAGCGCGGATCGCGGCGTCGAGCGTTGCGGGATCGTTGCGGTAGATGCCGATATAGAGCACGAATTCGCGCTGCTGCCAGGCGCGCAGGGTGTGGCCGATCATCGCGCCGATCACTTCGTCCTCGTGCCAGGCAGGCACCAGCACAGCCGCACGGCCGAGCAACGGCGACTCTGTCAGCCCGCGCGGCACTTGCTCCGCACTCGCCCGGCCGCCCAGCCGCAGCCAGAGCCACGAGATATCGATCACCGCTTCATCTATTGCACTGATAATAAACCAAAAGGTGGCGAAGAGCAGCAATTCCTGCTCCACCACCATCAGCCACGAAAAAAGCTGCTCAAGCCCTGTCAACGCACCAACTGGCATGCCCGTGCCACGTCCCCCATTTCCGTGCCCAGCCAGCAAACTATTGCTTTTGCGCAGATTTGCAATGGCTTAGGTTTGGATTAGGAATGCCGCTGCAGTCGGAAAGGAATTCGTCAATGCCGCAGCGCCGCCATTTCGCCAACCGCATCGCCTCCTGGGCAAGCCGCGCGGCAGGCGGCGAGGCGGCGGCAGGCGTGCTGCTGATGGCGGCGGCGGGGCTGGCGCTGGCGCTGGCCAATTCGCCGCTGGCCGCAGCCTGGCACGGCGTCTTGCACCACCCGCTGGCCTTCACGCCGATCGCCAGGCTCGCCACCTGGCACTTGTGGATCAACGATGCGGCGATGGCGCTGTTCTTCTTTGCCGTCGGCCTCGAGATCAAGCGCGAGGTGCTGGACGGCGAGCTCGCCAGCCCGGCGAAGCGCCGCCTGCCGGTGATCGCGGCGCTTGCTGGCATGGCCGTGCCGGCGGCGGTCTATCTGGCGATTGCCGGAGGCGAACCGGCGCTGCGGGCGGGCTGGGCAATCCCGGCGGCGACCGACATCGCCTTTGCACTGGGCGTGCTGGCCCTGCTCGGCAAACGCGCGCCGGCCTCGCTGCGGCTGTTGCTGCTGACCATCGCCATTGTCGATGATATCGGTGCGGTGGCGATCATCGCGCTGTTCTATACCGCATCGATCAAGGCCGTCTGGCTGGGCGCTGCGCTCGCCTGCCTGGCGGTCATGGCGCTGCTGGGGCGGATGCGGCCCGGATTGAAATGGGCCAACGGCTGGGCATTTGCTGCCCTGGCTGCGCTCGCGTGGTATTGCACGCTCCATTCGGGCGTCCATGCGACGGTTGCCGGCGTCGCCGCCGCGCTGCTCGTTCCGCTGAAACTGGACCGGGGCGGCGACAGTCTGTCGCTGCGCATGGAGCACGCGCTCGCGCCCTGGGTCGCCTACCTGATCCTGCCGTTGTTCGGCCTCGCCAATGCCGGGGTGAGCCTCAGCGGCGGCACGGGTGAACTGGCGGGTCCATTGCCGCTGGCAGTGGCGGCGGGGCTGATCGTGGGCAAGCAGGTCGGCATCTTCGGCGCGATCTGGACCGCCTGCGCGCTGGGCGTCGCAAAGAAACCCGCGGGCGCCAGCTGGACGCAGCTGTGGGGCCTGGCGCTGCTCTGCGGCATCGGCTTCACCATGAGCCTGTTCATCGCCGCCCTGGCTTTCCCGGGTGCCCCGGAGTTGGCGGAGGAAGCCAAACTGGGTGTTCTGGCAGGCTCGCTGGTCTCCGCCGCATTGGGCTTTGCCGTGCTGCGGCTGGCCGGGCGGCGGGCGCTGACCTAGACCTGTTCAGCGAACTCGCGCGCGCGTGCAAGCAGCGGCTTCAGATAGAGCCCGGTGAAGCTGCGGGGATTTTCCGCGACCTGTTCCGGCGTCCCTTCGGCGACGATCTCGCCGCCGCGCACGCCGCCTTCGGGGCCAAGGTCGATTACCCAGTCGGCGGTCTTGATGACATCGAGGTTGTGTTCGATCACCACCACGGAATTGCCGCCTTCGACCAGCCGGTGGAGCACTTCCAATAGCTTGCGCACATCCTCAAAATGCAGGCCGGTGGTCGGCTCGTCGAGGATATAGAGCGTCTGCCCGGTGGAGCGCCGCGCCAGTTCCTTCGCCAGCTTGACCCGCTGCGCCTCGCCGCCCGAGAGCGTCGTCGCCTGCTGGCCGACCTTGACGTAGCCCAGGCCCACCTCGCCCAGCATGTGCATCTTGTCGCGGATCGGCGGCACCGCCTTGAAGAACTCTTCCGCGTCCTCGATCGTCATGTCGAGCACGTCGGCGATCGAGTGTCCCTTGAATTTCACTTCGAGCGTCTCGCGGTTGTACCGCTTGCCGCCGCATTCCTCGCAAGTGACATAGACATCGGGGAGGAAGTGCATTTCGATCTTGATCAGCCCATCGCCCTGGCACTTCTCGCAGCGCCCGCCTTTGACATTGAAGCTGAACCGCCCGGGCTTGTAACCGCGCGCGGCGCTCTCGGGCAGGCCGGCAAACCAGTCGCGGATCTGGGTGAAGGCGCCGGTATAGGTCGCGGGGTTGCTGCGCGGAGTGCGGCCGATCGGCGACTGGTCGATCTCGATGACCTTGTCGCAGAACTCCAGACCGGTGATCTTGTCGTGCGGCCCGGCGATCACCCGCGCGCCGTTGAGCACGCGCGCGGCACCGGCCTGCAGCGTGTCGATGATCAGGCTCGACTTGCCGCTGCCCGAGAGACCGGTGATGCAGGTGAAAGTGCCGAGCGGGATGCCGGCGGTGACCCCGCGCAGATTGTTCGCCCGGGCATTGTGGACGGTGACCTCGTGGCCGTTGCCCTTGCGGCGCCTGGGCGGCACCTCGATGCGGCGCGCGCCGGTGAGATACTGTCCGGTGAGGCTGCCGGGCGCAGCGAGGATATCCGCCAAGGTGCCCTGCGCGACGATCTCGCCGCCATGCACCCCCGCGCCCGGGCCAAGGTCAATGATATGGTCGGCATGGCGGATCGCATCCTCGTCATGCTCGACGACAATCACCGTATTGCCGAGATCGCGCAGCCGCTTGAGGGTTTCGAGCAGCCGGTCGTTGTCGCGCTGGTGGAGCCCGATGCTCGGCTCATCGAGCACATAGAGCACGCCCGACAGCCCGCTGCCGATCTGGCTGGCAAGCCGGATGCGCTGACTTTCGCCGCCCGACAATGTGCCCGAAGTGCGGTCGAGATTGAGGTAGTCGAGCCCGACATTGTTGAGGAAGCCGAGCCGCTCGTTGATCTCTTTGAGGATGGCCTTGGCAATCTGGCTTTGCTGCGCGGTAAACTGGTGATCCAGGCTGGAAAACCATGTCAGCGCATCGACCACTGAAAGCCGCGTGACCGAGGAGATATCCCGCGCAGCAACCTTGACCGACAGCGCCTCCGGCTTGAGCCGCTTGCCCGCGCAGGTCTCGCAGGGCTGCGCGGTCTGGAACTTGCCCAGCTCCTCGCGCATCCAGGCGCTGTCGGTCTGCAACATGCGGCGATTGAGGTTGCCGATCACGCCTTCGAAGGCCTTGCTGACCGTGTAGCTCTTGCGGCCATCGGTGAAGGTCAGCGCGACCGGCTTGCCGCCGGTGCCGTGCAGGATGATCAGGCGTGCTTCGCCGGGCAGGTCCTGCCAGGGCGTGGTGAGTGCGAAGCCGAATTCGGTCGCGAGACTGTTCAGCACCTGCATGTAATAAGGGCTCGGCGGGTTCGACTTGGCCCAGGGCACCACCGCGCCCTGCTTCAGGCTCAGCGCCTCGTTGGGCACCACCAGCTGCGGATCGAACAGCAGCTTTTCGCCGAGCCCGTCGCAGGCCGGGCAGGCACCTTGCGGGGCGTTGAAGCTGAACAGGCGGGGTTCGATCGATTCGATGGTGAAACCGGAGACCGGGCAGGCGAATTTTTCGGAAAAGACGATACGGTTGGGGGGGAGCCCAGCGCCTTTGAGACCTGACATGGGCGCGCGGCCTTCGACAGGCTCAGGCTGAGCGGGGTCTGTGTTTGGCGCAATTGTGTTCGAACCAACGTCCGCTCGTGCTGAGCTTGTCGAAGCACCGCCACCAAGCTCCGCCACCACCCCATCCGCCAGATCGACATAGGCCAGCCCATCGGCGAGCTTCAGCGCCTGCTCGAACGAATCCGCCAGCCGCGTCTCGATGCCTTCCCGAACCGCAATCCGGTCAACCACCACTTCGATGTCGTGCTTGAACTTCTTGTCGAGCGCCGGGGCATCCTCAATGGCCACCATCTCGCCATTGATGCGCACCCGGGTATAGCCCGCCTTCTGCCACTCGGCCAATTCGCGGCGGTATTCGCCCTTGCGCCCACGCACCACCGGCGCGAGCAGATAGGCCCGCGTGCCTTCGGGCAGCGCCATCACCCGGTCGACCATCTGGCTGACGGTCTGCGCAGCAATCGGCAGGCCGGTCGCCGGCGAATAGGGAATGCCCACCCGCGCCCACAGCAGGCGCATGTAGTCATAGATCTCGGTCACCGTCGCCACGGTGGAGCGCGGATTGCGGCTGGTGGTCTTCTGCTCGATGGAGATCGCCGGCGAGAGCCCGTCGATATGTTCGACGTCGGGCTTCTGCATCAGCTCGAGAAACTGGCGCGCATAAGCGCTCAGCGATTCGACATAGCGGCGCTGACCCTCGGCATAGATCGTGTCGAACGCGAGGCTCGACTTGCCGCTGCCCGAAAGCCCGGTGACGACAATCAGCTTCTCGCGCGGCAGCGAAACATCGAAGCCCTTGAGGTTATGCTCGCGTGCGCCGCGGACGGTAATGTGGGTGAGGGACATGACCGGGCATGTTCCACATCTGTTCGATTCGGGCAAGGGGGGCGCCGGCTCAATCCCGCACAGCGCAATTTTTTCGCCCCCGTGCGCCTTGACGCTGGATGAACGCACCACCATATGCGCCGGGCTGGCACTCGCCTCATGTGAGTGCCAATTGCATTCGTATCCACTGGAAGAGGAACATCCTATGAAATTCCGTCCGCTGCACGACCGTGTGCTCGTGCGCCGCATCGAGGCCGAAGAAAAGACTGCCGGCGGCATCATCATCCCCGACAGCGCCAAGGAAAAGCCGGCCGAGGGCGAAATCGTCGCCGTTGGTTCGGGCACCCGCGCGGAAGATGGCAAGATCACTCCGCTCGACGTCAAGTCCGGCGACCGTGTGCTGTTCGGCAAATGGTCGGGCACTGAGGTCAAGGTCGATAGCGAAGAACTGCTGATCATGAAGGAATCGGATATCCTCGGCATTATCGGCTGAGCGAAGTCCTAACCAAACCCCTGAAATCTGAAGGAACACAAAATGGCTGCCAAGGAAGTACGCTTTTCGCGCGATGCGCGCGAACGCATTCTCGCCGGCGTGGATATCCTCGCCAATGCGGTGAAGGTCACTCTGGGCCCCAAGGGCCGCAACGTCGTCATCGACAAGAGCTTCGGCGCTCCCCGCATCACCAAGGACGGCGTCACTGTCGCCAAGGAAATCGAGCTCAAGGACAAGTTCGAGAACATGGGCGCGCAGATGCTGCGCGAAGTTGCCTCGAAGACCAACGATCAGGCCGGTGACGGCACCACCACCGCCACCGTCCTTGCGCAGGCTATCGTGCGCGAAGGCATGACTTCGGTCGCCGCCGGGATGAACCCGATGGACCTCAAGCGCGGCATCGATATCGCCGTGACCGCAGTGGTCGCCGATCTCGTCAAGCGCTCGAAGCCGGTTTCCGGCACAGCGGAAATCGCCCAGGTCGGCATCATCTCGTCGAACGGTGATACCGAAGTCGGCGAAAAGATCGCCGAAGCCATGGAAAAGGTCGGCAAGGAAGGCGTGATCACCGTCGAAGAAGCCAAGGGCCTCGAATTCGAACTCGATGTCGTCGAAGGCATGCAGTTCGACCGCGGTTACCTGAGCCCCTATTTCGTCACCAACCCCGACAAGATGACCGTCGAGCTGGAAAACCCCTACATCCTGATCCACGAGAAGAAGCT
>JANPOS010000044.1:0-7413 GCA_031428115.1 Novosphingobium sp.
TCATCACTTCATCCTCAAGGTATCAAGCATCAGCTGCTTGGCGGTGGACAGGGCCTCGACCATGTTCTGGTACTGGCGCGAGGCTTCGAGCATATCGACCGTCTCGGCGTTCTCATCGACCGGGCTGGTCCAGATGTTGCCGTCCGCGTCGGCGAGGGGGTGATCAGGATCGTATTGCTTGATCGGTGCGGCGTTCTCGCGGATCACCCCGGCGACGCGCACCCCGGCAAGACCCGAGGCCTTGTCGAGCTGTTCGGCGAAGACCGCGCGGATCGGGCGGTAGCTCGCCTCGGCGCTGCCCGAGACGGTGCCGGCATTGGCGAGGTTTGATGCGGCCGCGTTCATCCGCACCAGCTGGGCGGACATCGCGCCGCGTGCGAGATCGAACAGGGAGGCGGGGTTTGGCCCAGAAGTAGACATGGTCAATCGCCCTTCAGTGCGCGGGTGATGTTTTCGATCCGACCGCGGATGAACGAGAGCGTCGCCGAATAGCCGACCGCGTTCTCGGTGAAGGCGACCTGTTCGGCGGCAAGCTCGACCGTGTTGCCATCGAGCGAGGGCATCGCCGGCTGGCGATAGAGCGCCGCGACCTGGCCGGGATCTCTCGAACCGGCCTCGCTGGCTTTCAGCGCGGCGGCAAAATCGATGTCGCGCGCCTTGTAGCCGGGCGTTGCCGCATTGGCGATGTTCGAGGCGATCAGCCCCATGCGCCGCGATTGCAGCTCTAGTGCTACTCCATGAATTCCGAAAAGGCTGCCTGGCATGGCCGTGCTCCTGTCCTGGTGACGCAAGCCGGTTCAGCAATGTCCGTGCCAACCGCGCAAATGGCGGAAATGCGCGGGGGCTGCAGGCGGCGAGGCGGCAAATCTCTGCCGCAGACGGCAAATTGACGCCGCTGGCTGAATTGCCGGGATCGCTGCCGTTCTGAGAGGCACGCAAAGGAGCCTTGCCCGATGAATCTTGCTGCCCTGTTCGATCCCGCCTCCGCCGCCATTGTGCTGGGCGGCACCGCGTTGGCGACCTTCCTGCGCTGCGGCACCGGCAATTGCGCGCTCGCGGCTCGCGCGCTGATGCAGCTGGGCAGCCCGCGTTTCGATGCCAAGGCGGCCAAGGCGGAACTCGCCGCGCAAGTGAACGAGATCCGTCAGGACGGCCTTATGCGCGCCCAGCCGCACCATTTCGGCGACAGCGAATTCGACGAGGCGACCGACGCGCTGATCAATCGCCGCTCGGTTGCCGCGCTGCTCACGCTGCACGAGCGCCACAAGGATAAACGCAATCGGATCAGCAATTGCGCATCGGGCACATTTGCCCAGGCCGCCGAGCTGGCCCCGGTGTTCGGCCTGGCTGGAACCCTGATCTCGCTCAGCCAGATGCCGGTCGATGGCCTGGCCAAGGGCGCCTATGCCGCGGCCATCGGCATGGCGGTGCTCACCACGCTTTATGGCCTGCTGCTCGCCAATCTGCTGCTCGCGCCACTTTCGCGGGCGATCGACCGGGTGGCGAATGCGGAAGAACAGGAGCGGCAGGACATCGTCGACTGGCTCGCCGCGCAAGTGATCGACGAATTGCCGGGGCGACGCGCCAACCACCACCAGGGTCAACACCAGCCCCGCCCATTGGACGCAGCCGCATGATCGCGCGCGCGGGCAGCGGCTGGCAGACCTTGCTGGCCGATCTTTCGATTATCCTGTTCATGGTAACCGCTGCCGCGCTGTCGCAAGCGGGAGGCGGCGCTGCGCCGCAGCCTTCGCCGCGCTCCGAGCCGCTGGCGGTCTGGCGCGGCGGGGCCGATGCGCCGCGCCTGGCCGCATGGCTGGACGGCCAGCCGCGCGATCCGCGCCAGCAGCTGTCGATCCTCGCACACTATCCGGCGGAAGCGGGCAGCGCCGGCCAGCAGGCAGCGCTGGCCGAAGCCAGCGTGCTGCTGGCCGATGCCGGCGCTGCCGGACGGCTGGCGCGGCTGGTTGTCGAGCCCGGATCGGACGGCATTGTCGCCAGCCTCGCCTATGACCACTCCGCGCCCGGGGTGGCACGCGGCTTGCAAAGCCAATCCACGAACCCGCCAGCCAAGGACACTGCCCGATGACATTCGCGCTGATTTTCGCCGCCGCCGCAACCTTTGCCGATCTCGACGCACTCGATGCCGCAGTCGCGCGCTTTACCGGTGCGCCGGCAGGGGCCGAGGGCGGCGCGATGCTGCCACTTGATCGCCGGCTGCGGCTGCGGCCATGCCGTTCGCCCGCAGCATTGTCATGGCGCGGCGAGCGGCGCGAGACGATTGTCGTCGAATGCCCCGATGCGGGTAGCTGGCGGCTGTTCGTGCCGGTCCGCGCTGCCATGGCTGCGGCCAACGGCCAGGCTGCGTCGCCAGCGATCAGTCGCGGCGACGCAGTGACCATTGCGGTCACCGGCGACGGGTTCAGCGTCTCGCAGCCGGGCGAGGCGATGGACGCGGGGCCAGTGGGCGGCTGGATCCGCGTGCGCAGCATGGCCGCCCGCGCCCAGCCGATGCGCGCGCAAGTGATCAGGCCCGGCCTGGTCGCCGTGCCGGTTCCCTGAAAATCGCTGGCCTGAACGCTTCTGCCGGGCCGGCGGCAAAACCTGGCCGTCCTGCCCCTTAAAGCTCCTTACCACTTGCCGTTCTTCTGCCTGAGTAGAAACCCAAGGAGCGGCCAATGCCAGCGATCCAGTTCGGACCCGCGCGCCCCGTGAGCCCGGTCGATGCCAAGCCCCTTCGCACTGCCGCCGGCGGCGCGAAACCCCAAGTCACGGCGAGCCCGGCTGCCGAGACATCCGCCAGCGACGCGCTCGATCCGGGTGCGCCGCCAATTGATGCCGAGCGCGTCACGCTGATCCGCAAGGCAGTCGAAAGCGGCACTTATCCGATTTTCCCGGCGCAAGTGGCCGATGCCATCATTGCCGCCGGCCTGTTGTTGAGGACTAGCAAATGAGCCAATTGCGCGAGACCCAGACGCTGCGCGATACATTGGGGCAGATGGTTGCCGTGTTGCAGGCCGAACGGCAGGCGCTTGCCGGTCTCGATCTCGACGCCATTCTCGGCGCAGCGGCGCAAAAGACGCTGCTGTGCGGAACCCTGGACACGTCAGGCGAGTTTGGCGGCGCGCTCGAAATCGATGACGAATGCATCGGGCTGCTCGATGCAGCGCGGCGGCTCAACGAGGTGAACCGCCAGGTTCGCAACCTGATTGCTGCCAGTGTCTCGTCCCGGCTCGACGCGCTGACCGGCGCGCCGGCGCTCTACCGTGCACCTGCTTACGCTTATGCAGGTGGTCGCGGGTGACTTTTCTGCTTCAGCGCGGCTGAAGCTGGTGCCGCTTCCGCGTCAGTGGAAAGAAACTGGCACGCTTATTGCTGAACCCGTCCCGGTAACAACCACACCGGGAACGGGACTTGAGCGAAGTACAGGCCACAAGCAGCACCAGCGGAAATGTCCAGGCGGCAATTGGCCGCGCGGCATCGCGCAGCGGCGTCGACTTCAACTATCTGCTGGCCCAGGCCCGCATCGAATCGGGGCTTGACCCGCTCGCCCGCGCCGGCACCTCGAGTGCCAGCGGGCTCTTTCAATTTACGCAAAGCACATGGCTGCGCACGCTCGAGGCGCACGGCGCCGAGCACGGGCTGGACTGGGCCAGCGCGGCGATCGAAGGCGGGCGGGTGCGCGATCCTGGTCTGCGGGCGCAAGTCATGGCGCTGCGCTTCGATCCCGATGCGAGCTCGGCCATGGCGGCCGAACTGGCGCAGGACAATGCCGCCGCGCTGACCCCAATCCTGGGCCGCGCGCCCGATGCGGCCGAGCTCTATCTTGCGCATTTCCTCGGCAGCGGCGGCGCCTCGCAGTTTCTTGGCGCGCTGCAAAGCGATTCTGGACAAAGCGCAGCGGCGCTGATGCCCAAGGCGGCCTCGGCCAACCGCGCGATCTTCTTTGGCCCCGGCGGCGCGCCGCGCTCGGTGGGCGCGGTGATGGACCTGCTGCGCGGCAAGGTCGAAGCCGCAATGGGCAGCTCTTCCTCCCCATTCCCCCTTGCCGACTTCGGTTCAGGCGCGGGAATCGAAACCTGGCAGCAACCCACCGGGGCCATCGCCCGCACGGATCTCGATGCAGCCCCTGCGCTCGCGCCAGCCGCCACGCGCCCCTCGATGGCCGATACGCTGCGCGATGCCTTCGGCCTTGGCCACCCGCAAGGCCAGGCCAGTGCGCCGCAGTTCGTGCGCGCCGCATATGGTAACTTGAGGAGCCTCGGCCTGTGAGCAATCTCTTTGCGCGCATGCCCGGCTTTGGCGCGCTGGCGATGCCGACCGGCATCCTGGCGCTGATCGTGCTGATGATCGTGCCGGTGCCGGCGCTGCTGCTCGACATGTCGTTCGTGCTCAACATCGCGCTGTCGGTGGCGATCCTCATGGCGGCAATGAATGCCGCCAAGCCGCTCGATTTCTCGTCGTTTCCCTCGGTGCTGCTGTTCGCGACGCTGTTGCGCCTCTCACTCAATGTCGCCTCGACGCGCGTCGTGCTGGTCCACGGCCACGAGGGAACCGCGGCAGCCGGCCACGTCATCGAGGCTTTCGGCGCCTTCCTGATCGGCGGCAATTTCGCCGTCGGCATCTTCGTCTTCATCATCCTGGTGATCATCAACCTGATTGTGGTCACCAAGGGTGCGGGCCGCGTCTCCGAAGTTTCGGCGCGTTTCACCCTCGATGCCCTGCCTGGCAAGCAGATGGCGATCGATGCCGATCTTGCCGCCGGGTTGATGACAGCGGAAGAAGCCAAGGCGCGGCGCAAGGAAGTCGCCACCGAGGCCGATTTCTATGGCGCGATGGATGGCTCGTCGAAATTCGTCAAAGGCGATGCGATCGCCGCGCTGTTGATCCTTGGCGTCAATATCATCGCCGGCTTCTGCCTTGGCATGCTCAGCCACGGGCTTTCGGCGGGCGAATCAGCGCAGCTTTATATCACGCTCGCGGTCGGCGACGCACTGGTCGCGCAAGTGCCTGCGCTGCTGCTGTCGATTGCCGCCGCAGTCATCGTTACCCGCGTCGCGGACAGCCGCGATCTGTCCGGGCAGATCGGCGGGCAATTTGCCGATCCCAGGATATGGCTGCCGGTGGCGAGAATCCTGGGCGCGATGGGCATGATCCCGGCGATGCCGCAGACCATTTTCCTGCCCGCTTCGGCCATCGCCTTCGTGCTGTGGCGCAAGCTGCGCGCGCGTCAGGTGAAGCCTGCGCCGCCAGCCGCCGAACCCGCGCCCGACCCCGCGCGGATCGCGCTGGAGGACGTTTCCGATCATACGCTGGTCACCATCGAGCTCGGCTATGGCCTCGTCCATCTGGTCGATGACCGGCGCGGCTCGCCGCTGGTTGCGCGGATCACCGGGGTGCGCAAGCAGCTCAGCCAGAGTTTCGGCTTCATCGTGCCGCAGTTCCGCGTGCGCGACGCGCTGGAGCTGGCGCCGGGTGACTACCGCATCCTGCTGGGCGGCGTGCCGCTGGGCGGGGCGAGCATCCGCTCCGATACGGTGCTTGCCATCGATACCGGCGACGCGCGGCCCGGCCATGGCATTGTCGGCGAGGCAACGCGTGATCCCAGTTTCGGCTGCGACGCGCTGTGGATCGATCCGGCACAGCGCGACCAGGCGATTGCCCAGGGCTTCCTGACGGTCGATGCCAGCACAGTCATTGCGACCCACCTCAACCAGCTGCTCGCCGCCCGGCCGCAGGATCTGCTCGGCCCCGACGAAGTGCGCGCGATCCTCGAAGGCGTGAAAGAGCGCGCCGCCGGTCTGGTTGAGACGGTCCATCCCCAGCCACTCAGCCTCGCCGCGCTTACCCGGCTGCTGCGCGCATTGCTCGAAGACGGGATTCCCGTCGGCCACCCGCTGCCGATCCTCGCCAGCCTCAGCCAGGCGGTGCAAACCACGCTTGAACATGACCGGCTGGTCGAGCTGCTGCGCGCCGATCTCGGCTCGCTGATCGTCGGACGGATCTGTGCGCCGGGTGAGCGCCTGCCGGTGGTCACGCTCGATGCCGCGCTCGAAGGCATGATCGTGCAGGGACTGCACGATCCCGCCACCGGCCAGCCAGTGATCGAGCCCGATCTTGCGCGTTCGATCGGCGAGCGCATCGCCACAATCATCGCCGCGCGCGGACCTTCCGCGCCGCCCATCGCGCTCATCGTCCAGCCGCGCGCCCGCCGCGCGCTTGCCGCGCTGCTGCGCCTGCGCGCGCCCAGCTGCCTGGTACTGTCGATTTCCGAACTGCCGCAGGCCCAGCCGATCGAAGTGATCGAAGTGGTCGGCGGCGAACCGCAGAACGCCCCGGCGCTGCCCGCGCCGGATCACATTCCGCCAACCAGCTCCCTGACAGAGAGTCTTGCCGCATGATCCACGACCACAAGAGCCTTGCTGCCGCAGCAGCCTATCGCGGCGACATCGCCAGCCGCGTCCGCCGCTTCCTGCCAATGGTCCGGCGGCTCGCCTGGCATGTCCAGGGCGGGGGGCGGCCGGGCATCGAGATGGAAGACCTCATCCAGGCCGGGCTGGTCGCGCTCACCGAATGCGCCCAGCGCCACGCCGGCCCCGGCGAAGATGGCTTTGCCGCTTATGCCAAGCTGCGCGTGCGCGGGGCGATGGTCGATCTGATCCGCCGCAACGTGCCGCTTTCGCGCGGCGCGACCCAGCGCCGCCGGCAAGTGCGCGAGGCCGAGGAAGCCCTGCAGGGCCAGCTTGGCCGCAAGCCCAGCGAGACGGAACTGGCCGCTGCCATGGGCGTCACTGCCGCCGAACTCGCCGCGCTGCGCGGTTCGAGCGAGCCGCTGCGATTTGAATCCATGGACGAGGCCTATTCCGACAGCGATATGGCCTTCGCCGACGAGCGGCCCGACAGCTTTGCGCTGCTCGCCGACGAGGAACTGCGCGAGACCGTCACCGCAGCGATTGCCGATCTGCCTGAGCGGCTCCAGCTGATCGTCCAGCTCTATTTCGTCGAAGAACTGAACCTGTCGGAAATCGCCGAAGTGCTGAGGGTCAGCGTGCCGCGCGTGCACCAGCTGAAAGCCCAGGCGCTCGAGAAGCTCAAGGCAGCGCTCGCCGGGATGGCTGAGATATTGTGAAAAAAGGAAGGCGAATGCCTCACTTTCTTGCGGCGTCCTTGCCCTGTTTGCCAGCCAGTTCGAGCAAGCCGGAAGGCCCGAGCACTTGCGGCAATTGCTGCGCCGGCCCGCCGCCCGCTGGATACCACAGATAGAGCGGCACGCCGGCTGCGCCTTGCGCGGTGAGGAAGCGGGTGATTGCGGGGTCGCGCCGCGTCCAGTCGCCGACCAGCACCGTGACATCTGCCTTGGCGAAAGCATCGCGCACGTCCTCGCGCTCGATTGCCACGCGCTCGTTGACTTTG
>JANPOS010000045.1:0-23900 GCA_031428115.1 Novosphingobium sp.
TCGCCGCCCATCTTGGCGCAGCCCAGCGCAAAACCGAGGCCGATCCCGCCGTTGCCGCCGGTGACCATCGTGACTTTGCCAGTGCAATCAAACAGGCCTCCAGCCATGCAATCCTCCATTTCCCGGGTTGTCTTCCGCGCAGGTCTGTTCCGACCCGCTGCCACCCCGCGATCTTGGCTCATGGTGCTTGCACCGCAAGGCCACTCGCTATAGAAATCAGGCCATCTCATCTCATCAGGGACAATTAATAACATGGATGGGGCAGCCTCGACCCGGAGCCCGAGCCTGACTGTCGATGCCGCATGGCAGGGGGCGGACCTTTCCGCCCATCTCGTGCGCTTCGACATCCCTGCGCCGACTGACAGCCTGATAGCCGCCGAGCCGGTCTATCAGATCAACATGTGCCTCACCCCGCGCCCGCTTAACGCGCGCGCCTGTTATCGCCGGCGTTGGGGGCCGAACCGCTTCGAGCGGCTGGGCGACATCTTTATGGTGCCGCCGGGCGAGCAGTTGCAGTTTCGCGGTGACAGCGGCCGCCAGCTTTCCATCGTCTGCCGCATGGCGCCCGAGGCGATTACGGCGATTGTCGGCCATGCGCCCGAATGGCGCGACAGCCAGATTGCCGCGACGCTCGACATCACCAATGCCCAGATCCGCGCGCTGCTGTTTCGCCTGACCGAGGAGGTGCGCTATCCCGGCTTTGCCTCGGAGGCGATGTTCGCGCACCTGGGCGGCGAACTCGCCATCGAATTGGCGCGCCTGTATCTGGAACGAGAGGAACGCCCGGTGGCGGGAGGCCTCGCCGGCTGGCGGCTGCGGCTGATCGACGAACGGCTAAGCGCGGATGCCGCCGCGCCTTCACTTGGCGAACTCGCCGCGCTGTGCAGCATCTCGGTGCGCCAGCTTACCCGCGGCTTCAAGGTCAGCCGCGGCTTCGCGATCGGCGACTATGTCGAGGCGCGGCGGATGGAGCGGGCCAAGCGGCTGCTGGTGGCGGGCGAGAGCGTCAAGACCGTCGCTTTCGCCATCGGCTTTTCCTCACCCTCGAGCTTTACCTATGCGTTCCGCCGCGCGGTCGGCACCAGCCCGAGCCAGTTCCGCCACCGCCAGTCGCGCGGGCTACAGGTATTGGCCTGATCTCGACAGTCTGGCCGAAATAGGCAAAGGATGCCAATTGCCAAGCTGCCCGCCATACGGGCTAGTTGCGCCCAACAAGACGCGACCAACGGGATAGAGGAAAACAAGCATGGCCACGCCACTGGATGCCAATGCGCTGATTGATCAGGCGCACAAGGATACCGGGGTCACCTCGTTCGATTGCGATTCTTACCGCGAAGGCCTAAATGTCTTCGTCGAGGATTTCAACGACGGCATCGCCGCAGGTCTTTATATGGACAGCGGCATCGAGCGGGTGCGCGGTGATTGCCTCAAGTATCTCAGCGATCGCCTCAAGGTCTGGGGCTATCTGCAAGCGAACCCCGAACTGCTCGACCGGCCGATCGAACGCCCGGTCTTCGTCATGGGCGTGCCGCGCACCGGCACCACCTTGATGTCGAACCTGCTCGCCGCCGATCCGGCGCGGCGCTCGCCGCTCGAATGGGAAATCGACGATCCAATTCCGCCGGTTTCGACCGCCGAGCTCACCAGCAACCCGCGCGTTCAGGCCAAGCTGGACGCCCATGCCGCCATGCTCAAGGCCCACCCCGAGGCTGGGGTGATCTATCGCTCCTCGCCGATCTATCCGCACGAATGCGTCTGGTTCCTGGCGCATGATTTCAAGACCTTGATGATCGAGAGCAAGGGCATTTTGCCCAAGTACCGGGAGTATATTTTCCAGGCCGACATGACCAGCGCCTATGCCTGGCACAAGAAATTCCTCCAGGCGTTGCAGCACAAGGCGCCGGGTGTGTGGAACCTCAAGATGCCCAGTCATGCGCTGCACCTCGATTATCTCATCCAGGAATATCCCGACGCGCGGCTGATCTGGACCCACCGTGATCCCTATGTCGCCACTGGCTCGCTGTGCAGCATCATCTCGATGAGCCACCGCATGTTGATGGGCCGGATCGACTATGAGTGGCTGGGAGAGAAATATCCCTGGTACGCCGCGCAACACGCCGAACGCGCAATGGACTTCCGCGACAAGCACGGCGAGGACCGGATCATCGACGTGCAATATGCCGACATGATGAACGATCTGATGGCGACCATGCGGAAGGTTTATGGGCAGCTCGGCGACGAATTCACCCCTGAGGCCGCAAGCGGCATCCAGACCTGGGTGGACGACAACCCGCAGAACAAGTTCGGCAAGCACGGCTACAAGCTCGACCAGTACGGCCTGAGCAAGGAAAAGCTCGAGCCGCTCTACGCACGCTATCTGGCGCGGTATGACGTGGAATTGGAGGGGCTCTGACATGATCGAAGGCAAATTCTACCAGCTCGGCTACATCTGCGATTCTCTCGAGGAAGGCATTGCCCAGCTGCGCGGACGCGGGATGACGCATGAGCCGCATATCATCGAGGTCGACCAACCAGTCGATTCCCCGCAAGGCGAGGTGATCAACAAGCTGCGCCTCGCATTCGTGTGGATCGGTGACGTGCAGTATGAGCTGATCCAGCCGGTAACAGATCCTCTCGGCATCTACGCCAATTGCCAATCCAACGGCGGGCCGCTGCGCTTCCACCAGATCTGCATGCGCATCGAGGGCAGCTGGGAAGGTTTTCTGGAACGCACAAAGGCACAAGACCTGCCGCTGGTGATGTGGCGCGACATGGGCGGCGACAATCTCAAATTTGCCTATATCGATGCGCGGTCAACGCTGGGGCACTATCTCGAATACACCTGGATGACCGATACCGCCTGGGATCAGATCAGGGGGATGTAGGCCCCTTTCCTGCCTGACCGCGCAGCCAGGCGAGGATTACCTCGCGGTTGTTGCGGTTGGCCTCGAACCGCGCGAGTGCTTCGTCGCGGCGCAGGATCGCGTCGATGATCAAACGGCGACCCGATACCCAGCGATCAAGATCGAGCGCACCACGAAACGCCGTGCCGGTCGGCTGGCTGGTTGAAAAGCGCAGCGTCACGCGGGTAAGCAACTCGAAAAGCGGGCGGTCGACCATGCGGAACAGCAAGTCCTGGAACACGAGTTCACCGGTCGCCATCATGGCCTCGGGCGTTTCGGTCAGTCCGCGCGCGAAGTCTCGCAATTCTCCGATTAGGCCGGCATCGCTGCAGTTCGCGGCGGCAGAGCACAACTCGTTGAACAGCAGCGAGGTCATGTCGAACGATTCCTGCCAGGAGGCGGGCTGGCTGCGCATATAGGCGGCGAGCGAACGCTCCAGCACTGCGGCATCTGGCCGGGCACCAAAATAGCCGCCGCCCGGCCCGCGCCGCACATCAAGCAAGCCTTCGTGTTCCAGAATTCGCGCGGCCTGCTGCACTGTGACAATGCCGACCCCTAGCGCCTTGGCCAATTCGGGCAGCGAGCCGATCAGCTCACCGGCCGCGCTGGCGAAAATCCGCTCACGCAGGCTTTCGACTGCGTTCGCCACAAGGCTGCGCTTGCTTCCGGCGTCGCTCTCGTTAGGTCGGATGGCTGTCATGGCGCTATATTATGCCTGTTTATTTCGCTGTCCACGATTATCGTCGCGTGAATTGCGCTTGCGTGCCTAATTATATGCATATTATATCAACCGCGACTCGCATGGCAGCTTGTCACCCTTTCTGCCGTGTGACAGTCTGAAAGATAAGACAGGGCAGGCGAATCCAACGCGCAGCCCGTGGAGAGTGTAGAACCATGACCTTCCAGCAGCCGAATATCGACCTCCTCCCGCGTCACCCGATCATCATCGGCGATGCGCGCGAGGAAGCAGGCAGCGGCGATCTCATGGCGCATATCTATCCCGGCACCGGCACAGTGACCCGCGAGATCCGCATGGCCAACGCCGATGATGTCGACCGCGCGGTCGCCTCGGCGCGCGCTGCCTTCCCCGCCTGGCGCGCCTTGCCGGGCGACCAGCGGCGCAACCTGTTCTTCAAGCTCGCCGCCTTGTTCGAGGCCAAGTCTGCCGAATTCGCCCCGAGCCTCGTCGCCGAGAACGGCTCGGTCGCGGCCTATGCGCCCTACATGGGCTATGATGCGGCGCAGAAGTTCCGCTATTTCGGCGGCTGGTGCGACAAGATTCACGGCCGCACGATCCCGATGTGGGGCGGCCCGGCGCACGACTATGTGAGCTATGAGCCCTATGGCGTCGTCGGCGTGATCATCCCGTGGAACGGGCCGCTGTTCGCCGCGACGATGGTGATGGCGCCTGCCCTTGCCGCGGGCAATTGCGTGGTGTTGAAATCGCCTGATCTGGCTCCATACAGCGCGATGATGCTCGCCGAAATCATCCGCGAGGCCGGCTTTCCCCCCGGCGTGGTCAACATGATCACCGGCGCGGCGGATGCCGGAGAGGCGATGGTCATGCATCCCGGCATCGACAAGATCGAATTCATCGGCTCGGGCGCTACCGCACGCAAAGTGCTCGCCAGCGCGGCGCAGAACCTCAAGCCGGTCGGGCTGGAACTTGGCGGCAAGTCGGCAGTGATCGTGTTCGACGATGCCGACCTGATGTCCGCTGCCAAATTGGGCATGTCGGGTGCGGTTTCGGCCAATGGACAGGGCTGCGTCAACGGCACCCGGCTGCTGGTGCAGCGCGGGATTTACGATGCCTATCTGCAAACGCTTTCGGCAATGGCGAGCCATGTTCCTTGCGGCGACCCGCTCGATCCGGCGACCGTGCTCGGGCCGGTAATCTCGGAAACCGCCATCAACCGCATCCTCGGCATGGTCGAGGGCGGGGTGAAGGAAGGCGGGCGCATCCTCACTGGCGGTGCGCGGCTCGGGGGCGATCATGCCGGCGGCTTTTACTTGCCGGTCACGGTCCTTGCCGATGTGCCCAATGAGAGTTTCATTGCCCAGAACGAGGTGTTCGGCCCGGTGCTGGTGGTCACGCCGTTCAACACCGAGGACGAAGCCATCGCGCTCGCCAATGCTTCCGAATACGGCCTCGGCGCTTACGTCCACACGCAAAACCTGCGCCGCGCGCATCATGTGACGGCGCAGCTTCAGGCTGGCATGATCCACGTCAATGGCTCTGGCGAGGCGATGCAGCCCAATTGCCCGTTTGGCGGCTGGAAGAAGAGCGGCCACGGCAGGCTCGGCGGCATCGAGGGCTTGCAGGAATTCATGCAGCCCAAGAACATCTGGATGAGCCTGAAAGGACCTGACGCATGAGCAAATTGCTTGATCCCGCGACACGTTCCGCGCGCGGCGCGGCGCTACAGGCGAAAGTCTATGGCGAGGCTGCCCCCGCCCCGCAAACACCTTGGGAAGAGAGCGTCCGCGATTTCGTCTATGCCGAAGTGTGGAGCCGTCCGGGGCTCGACCTTCGCGCGCGCTTCCTGATCGCGGTCGCCGGCGCGGCGCTGTGCCGCTATCCCGAAAGCACAATTGATGGCGTGGTCACCGCCGCGCTGCGCACCGGCGAGCTAAGCCTCGCCGAACTGCGCGAGGCGGCGCTGCATCTGGCGGTCTATGGCGGCTGGGGCACTGGCGACCTGATCGACAAGGCCGCGACCCGCGCCGCCGCCGCGCTCGGTCTGCCCCCTGCCCCGCGTCCGCCGATCCGGGCCGAAGCCTGGGACCCCGACGAGCGCACCGCGCACGGCGCCGCTGAATTCATCAATGCCATGACTTTTTCGGGCAGTCCTTCAATCAGCCCATACCTCGAAGCGATCAACAATTTCGTCTTCGGCGAAATGTGGGGCCGCGAAGGGCTCGACCAGCGTTCGCGCCGCTGGCTGACATTGGTCGGCGTGGCGGAAAGCTGTGCGGTGATCCCGATTGGCAGCCATTTCCATGCCGCCATGGCCAGCGGCAATTGCACAGCCGCTGAATTGCAGGAATTCGTGCTGCAATATGGCACTATCGCCGGCTGGCCCAAGGCCTCGGTTATTCAGGGAGTTGTCTTCGAAATGAGCAAAAAGATCGAAGCCGGCCTGGCGTGGAACGGCTGACATGGCAACAGCTATTGACATGACCGGCAAGGTCGCACTCGTCACCGGCGCGGCATCGGGCCTCGGCCGCGCAACCGCGCGCAAGTTGGCAGAAGCGGGCGCGGATCTGTGCATCGTCGACGTCAATGCCGAACGGCTCGCGGAGACCGCCGCCATGCTCGGCAATGCCGCCGTGCTGGAGCATCAGGCCGATCTTGCTGATCCCGATGCCTGCACCGCCGCAGTCGTGGCAGCAGTGGCGCGGTTTGGCCGGCTCGATGCGCTGTGCAACATCGCCGGGATCATCCGCATGGCGCACACTGCCGAAATGCCGCGCGAGCACTATCTCCAGACCATCGCGATCAACCTCAACGCGCCATGGTTCCTCAGCCAGGCGGCAATCCCGCATTTGCTCGAAACCAATGGTGCCATCGTCAACTGCGCCTCTTCCGCCGCGCTGATCGGCGAGGCCTATGCCGCCGCTTATTGCGCCAGCAAGGCCGGGCTGATGAACATGACCAAAGCCATGGCGATGGAATTTTCCCGCAAACCGATCCGCATCAACGCGGTGGCACCCGGAGGAATGATCACCAATATCGCCGATGGCATGACCTTCCCCGCCGAGGCCGAAATGGACCTCGTCGCACGCTATTCTGGCCTGCGCGGGCAGGTCGAGGTCGATGACGTTGCCGATCTTATCACCATGCTCGCCTCGCCAGCGGGCCGCTCGTATCACGGCGCCTGCATCTCGATCGATGCCGGGATCACCGCTGGATGAGCCGGGTCGGATTCTTTGGCCTCGGCAGCCAGGGCGGCCCGATGGCGCACCGCATTGTCGATGCCGGAATGGACCTCGTCGTCTGGGCGCGCAGGCCGGAAGTACTGGTGCCCTATGAGGCCAAGGGCGCCATTGCCGCGGCCAGTGTGATCGAACTGGCAAAGCTGTGCGACCATGTCGGCATCTGCGTGGTCAACGATGCCGATGTCGAGGATATCTGCGCCGACCTGATCCCGTTTATGGTGCCCGGCAGCCGCATCGCGATCCATTCGACAATCCTGCCGCAAACCTGCGTGAAACTGGCGGCACAATGCGCCGCGCAGAGCATCGACCTGATCGACGCGCCGGTCAGCGGCGGCCAGCCCGCTGCGGAGGCCGGGACACTCACTGTAATGTGCGGCGCGAAACCCGAACCATTTGCCGCCGCAAGGCCAGTGTTCGAAACCTTCGGCAAGCTCATCGTCGTGCTCGGCGAGCCGGGCGCGGGCCAGCGCGCCAAGATCGTCAACAACTCGCTGATGGCGGCGAACATGGGGCTGGCGCAGGCCGCGCTCGAGGCCGGCGAAGCGCTGGGCTGCGAGCGGGGGGCGCTGACTGAACTGATCAACGCCAGCTCAGGCCGCAGTTTCGCTTTCGAGGTGCTCGCCCGCATGCCCTCGCCTACCGCATTCGCCCACGGTGCGGCGTTGCTCGCCAAAGATGTTGGTCTGCTCAAATCCGTGCTGCCCGATCATGTCGGCGCCGAAGTGCTCCGCGCGACTGCCGAACCATTCCTGACTGCTGCGACCAAAGGATAGACCATGACGTTTTCTCTCGATCAGTTCCGCCTTGATGGCAAAGTCGCCGTGGTCACCGGCGCGGGCGGGCGCGGCAACTCGATTGGGCGCGCCTATGCCTTCGGCCTCAGCAATGCCGGGGCTTCAGTGGTAGTCGCCGATCTCAATGGCGAAGGTGCCGAGCGCGTTGCTGACGAAATCAACGCCGCTGGCGGCAAGGCAGTGGCCGTGCAAGTCGATGTGTCGGACGAGGCCTCAACGCTCGCCATGGCCGAAGCCGCCGCCAAGGCTTTCGGCGGGGTCGATATCCTGATCAACAACGCCGCGCTGATGGTCGACATCAGCTACGATTCGATCGACACTGTCTCCATCGAAGCTTGGAACAAGGCGTTTGCGGTCAACACCACTGGCGCGCTGCTCTGTTCGCGCGCGCTGGCACCATCGATGCGCGAGCGCGGCGGCGGGCGGATCATCAACCAGACTTCTGGCGGCGCGTTCCCATCGACCAGCCTCTATGGCATCACCAAGATCGCGCTGGTGGGCCTGACCACCAGCCTGGCGAAGCAATGGGGCAAGGACGGCATAACCTGCAACGCCATCGCGCCGGGCAATGTGAAATCGGACGCCGGCCAGATGCTGGTGCCGGACGATTCGCCGTTCATCCAGTTTCTGCAGATGGCCTGCGCGATCCACCCGCGCGGCGAACCCGATGAGCTGGTCGGCACTGCGATCCTGCTGTGTTCTGAAGCCGGCAAGTGGATCACCGGCCAGACGATTCACGTCGATGGTGGCTGGATCATGCGGCCCTGATTTTCGCGGCGGCGACATGCGGCGCAGCGCCTTGAGTGCCGACGATCACGCGCTGGAGCACGCGGTTTCCGGCATCGGCCAGATCGCCGCGCGCGTGCTGCAGGGCAATGTTGTCCCACAGAATGAAATCGCCGCTCTGCCAGCGATGCTCGAACACTGCCTCGGGGGCATAGAGCGCTGCGAAGACTTCGCGCAGCAGATCTCGGCTTTCCTGCCATGCCATGCCCAGCAGCCGCGCGGTCTGCATTTCGCTGACCCACAGGCAGGCGCGGCCGCTGCGCGGATGTGGCCGGATCGCGGGCATCGTGCTGCTCACCATGGCTTCGGGCGCTGACTGCTCGCAGGTCCGCTCGGCGATCATCGTATAGTGCGGCGAGATCATGTGCTGCTCGCAGTCACCAAGCTTTTGGCGCAGTTCAGGCTTGATCCGCTCAAGCGCCGCTGCGGTATCGACGAAGCAGGTCACTGAGGCGCCATCGACCACGTCGAGCGCATGCAGCGACAGCGCTACGAACGGATGATCAGTATATGCGGCATCGGCATGCCAGGCGAGCGCCGAAGCCGAGGGTCCGCCGCCCTCATTTGACATGCGGCCATCCTCACCTTCGCGCTCGAGCACCGGGCCGATCATCGCGCACAGTTCCTGCTGGCGCGCCATGGACAACCGCTGACCCCGCGCCAGCAGCAGGCCATGCCGGTCAAACAGGTCGCGCAACTGGTCTTGTTGGCTGACCGATAGCGGCCGCGAGAGATCGGTGCATAGCTCCACGCCAAACGGAAAAAGCAGGCGAATGGCCAGGTCCTCGCCTGAGCCGCCGCCTGCGACCCTGGGGAACAGCATCACTTCGGCATCGGGCGGCAATGGCGCTGCCCAGTCGGCCCAGGCGACGCCATCGACCGCAAATGCCGCCCGCAATTCAGCCGCTTCGGCAAATCCAGGTGCCAGATCGTCGAGCGCCGATACCAGAGCAAACAGATTGCCCGCCGCGATTTCCAGCGGTTCGGCGCCGCTGAAGAACTGGCTGGCGAAGGGTTCAAGCGGTCGGATGGTCAGCAAAAAATAGCGGCCTTTTCAGAGCAGTCGCGGAAGCATCTCGCAGAATTTCAGACCGAATCGTCATCCGTTGGGACGGGTTTGGGCTCCGCGTCGTCAGCCAGCAAGGCCACAAGATCATCGCTGGTCAGCGCGATTGCCGCCGCGCGCGCCGAAAGATACCCGATGACCAGCATAGCCAGCAAAGGAGCCACCTGCAAACGCAAGGCAGCCTCGCCTGCGATCTGATTATCATCGGGCAGGACTATCCCGCCGATCCGCGCGATGATCGCCTCGCCTGGCGCCGTATCAACCGGTCCTTGTCCCATGATCGCGGCAGCAAATCCCAAGCTGCCGGCCTCGGCAAACAGAGCGAACAGCGCGGAGTTGCCGCCCGGATAGCGGCGCAGCCCTTCCAGCAGGCCCGGCAGCAGTGCGCGTGCGGCGGCAAGCGATGCGGCAGGCGGTGCCCCGAGCTGCCGCGCGATCGCATACATACCGCCACTCTGAACAAGTTTGGCAAGCACCGGGCCGTTTCCCTTCAGTGCCCAAGTGCCGTTTAATCGGGACACGGGCAGAAGGCTATTCTAACTCAATTCGACAAACAATCAATGAATCGATAGATCGTCAATTCCCGAGTACCGAGCCGCTTGATGTCGTCAAGCTGCGCGGGCGCCGAGTAGTGGCTCAGTTTGAATTTTTTGCCTCGCTTGGTTGGTTTGGCGCAGTCGGGTAGTGTTGCCCAAACCAACTGCGCTCCTCTTGGTTATCCATCCGTGCCATGGGAATCCACACGCCGGGGTGTCCCGAACTGTCCGAAATTCTTGCCATCTGCCACGACTTCCCGGTTGAGGTGTCGAGCAGGATGGTAATCTGGCCAGCGAGGGTTCCTTGTACGATAATATAACGGCCAGTCGCGCTCGCTGGGGTGGCTTGCGCATACGACACGGATGGTATCATAAGTGCTAGCATCGCCGCGAATATGTATCTCATCAATTTTCCCTTCCAATGGGCAGACTACGCCGTCATTCGCTTTTTGTAAGGTCCACGCCATTTAGGTGCCGGTGTCAGTTCATCAGTGTTAGCGACAACATCCGCGCGTCTTGTTATTTTTCACGAGCGAAGATTCGTCGAGCGGTTTCGCGTATTTCCGAAATGCTCGTTTCCAACCGATGCAAATGTTCTTCGATCTCGGTCATAGACATACAATCGGTCGTGATTTCCTCGCCATCAAATGTTATCCAAGCCACACTGGCTAGGTTATGGGGGCTCCTATCGTCAAATTTCAGCTTCAATCGATCACTCACCATATCAACCTCCATGCATTGCGCTAAACATATAGCAGGCGGGGCTGGAATGCGACGGGCCATCCATCAATTTTCGAACTGAGACACTATCGGGCGAAGTCATGGCGCCGGCCCCTTGCCGGTCGCCTTATCGAGGAAATCATTGTTCGCTGCAGGCGGCACTTCAACCAGCGAGCCGCCGGGATCGACCATCGGATCGCCCGGGCCTATTTCCCGGACATCATTGGTCGGATTGCCGCGCTGCGGCTCGATCAGATTGCCCTGCTCATCGACCAGCGAATAGTCCTCCGGGTTCGCCATCAGCACTTCGTCGTCCGGCTCGATCTGCCAGCTGGGCAGGATCAGTTCGGTATCAAATTTTTCCACCGGCCGGTTCGCAACGGCAATCTTCATGAATGCCGCAAACGCCCGCGCCGGCGCGGCGCCGCCCTGGAGGCCCGGCACCGGGCGGGCATCATCGCGCCCCATCCACACGCCGGTGGTTATGCCGCTGGAAAAGCCGATAAACCAGCCATCCTTGTTTGAACTGGTGGTGCCGGTCTTGCCCGCGACGGGCCGCCCGATCTGTGCCGCTCGCCCGGTGCCGGTGGCGACCGCGGTTTGCAGCAGATCAGTGATGCCGGCGGCTACATAGGGCGCTACCAGCAATTGTCCGCGCGTCTGGGGCCGCGTGTAGAGCACCTTGCCTTCGGTGGTGGTCACCTTGACGATGCCATAGGGCTCGACCGAAGCACCCTTGGCCGAAACTGCGGCAAACGCGCGGGTCATGTCGATCAGGCGCACGTCCGATGTGCCCAGAACCATCGAGGGCATGGTGTTCACGGGCGTCGAAATGCCGAAGCGCCGCGCCATGCCAGCGACCATGCCAAAGCCGACCTGCTCGCCCAGCTTGGCAGCAATCGTGTTTTTGGAATAGGCAAAGGCAGTGCGCAAATCGATCTGGCCAGCATAAGTCCCGCCCGAATTGTGCGGGCTCCAGCCCTCAATGGTCACCGGCTCGTCAACCACCCGGTCATTCGGCGTCATTCCCGATTCGAGCGCCGCGAGATAGACGAACAGCTTCCAGGCCGATCCAGGCTGGCGCACGGCGAGCGTCGCGCGGTTGTAGTTCGAGGTAAGATAGTCCGTCCCGCCGATCATCGCCAGCACGGCCCCGTCGCGATCAAGGCTGACCAGCGCGCCCTGCGCTCCCTTGGGCGACTGCGCCTGAACGGCAGCGGCGGCGACATTCTGGAGTTTGACGTCGAGCGTGGTCCACACTTCCACCGGCTCGTCGTTGTCGGGCAGCAGCAGATCGAGCTGGGGCAAAGCCCAATCGGTGAAATAGCGCGCCGCATTCTGTCCGCCTTCGGGCACGAAGCGGATCTTTTCGAGGTCTACGCTGGCGGCCTGATCGGCATCGATCGTGCCATTGGCCTGGAGCACCTGGAGCACAACTTTCGCCCGGCCCATCGCCGCCTTGGTATCGGCGGTCGGCGAATAGCGCGACGGCGCCTTGACCAGTCCGGCGATGATCGCGGCTTCTGGCAGGGTGATCTCGGTGCCCGGATGGCCGAAGAACTTGCGCGAGGCGGAATCGACCCCGTAGGCCCCGCCGCCGAAATAGACCTTGTTGAGATAGAGTTCGAGTATCTGGTCTTTCGAGAATTTCCATTCGAGCGCCAGCGCGAGGATCGCCTCGCGCAGCTTGCGGGTCACGGTGCGGCTGTTGTTGAGGAAAATGTTGCGCGCCAGCTGCTGCGAAATGGTCGATGCGCCCTGTTTGACCCGGCCGCCGCTGATCCCCACCCACAGCGCGCGCGCGACGCCGATCGGATCGATGCCGATGTGCGAGCGGAAGCGGCGATCCTCCACCGAGACCATCGCCTCGCGCATGACCCGGGGGATCTTTTCATAGTCCAGCCACTTGCCGTAGCTGGGCCCAAGGCTGACCAGCTCGGTGCCGTCGCGGGCCCGAACGACCACCATCTGCTCGCCGACCTGGGTGTTCTTGAGCTTTTCGAAGCTGGGCAGCGACCGCGCGGTCAGCCCCACCGCGACGGCCAGCACCAGCGATGCGAGCACCGCCAGCGACAGGCCCCAGATGAATGTGCGCCGCACAAACCGGCGAAACCGCGAAGGTGGGCGACCGTCCGCAGGCAAGGTTGTGGCGCGACGCGGAGTGTCGTTGCGTGCCATCAGCCCTCAATGCCCTTTCGCCGGGCCTGATTACCCGTCATTTCGCGCATGATCTGCATCCATCATGCCTAACACAGCGTGAATGAACCCGGCAGAGCGGCTTCGTGGCTTACCCACTCTATTCCTTGGGCTTGAAATCCAGGCTGGCGGAATTGATGCAATAGCGCAGGCCATTCTCGCCCGGCCCATCGGGGAATACATGCCCCAGATGGCCTTCGCACTTCGCACAGCGCACCTCGGTGCGGACCATGCCGTGCGCGGTATCGCGCAGTTCCTCGACTGCCTCGTCTGCCACTGGCGCAGTATAGCTCGGCCAGCCGGAGCCGGAATTGTATTTGGTTTCCGAGGCGAACAATGCCGCGCCGCAGCCGCCGCACAGATAGATACCCTCGGCCTTGTTCTTCTCGAACTCGCCGGTGAAGGCCCGTTCGGTGCCTGCCCGGCGCAGGATCTGGAATTTCTCGGGGCCGAGCTTTTCGAGCCATTCGGCTTCGCTGAGTTCGATCTTTTCAGCCATTGTCAGTCAACCTTTAATGCAAATGCTCGACCAGCAGCACGACGCCGTCATGGCCTGAAACGCGCATCCGCGTGCCCGGTTCCGCTTCCGGCCCTGTGGCGAGCCATTCGGTGTCGCCGTGCTTCACTTTGCCGCCTCCGCCGTCGATGGCATGGGTAACCACGACCTGCTGGCCCACCAGTTGCCCGCCGCGATCATTGAGCATCGGATCGGCGGCGGTGACCGGATTTGAGCGCAAATAGCGTTTGCCGGTGAATACCGAGACGATGGCCAGCACAGCAAAAATCAAAACCTGCAGCGGCAGGCCGAGTGGCAGCCCCCAGGCGAGCAACCCGGTGATGATCGCGGCCCCCGCCAGCCAGATCAGGAACACACCCGGTATCGCCATTTCGGCGGCAGCGAGCGCCAGGCCGAGCGCCAGCCAGACGTAATGTGGTTCGAGATTGTCCATCGCGCTCAGACCTTCTTGTCGCCAATTGCATCGCGCACCAGCTCGCCAATGCCGCCCAGCGAGCCGATCAGCTGGGTCGCCTCGACCGGGAACAGGATGGTCTTGGCATTGGGCGACGTGGCGAACTTGCCGACCGCGTCGGTATATTTCTGCGCGATGAAATAGTTGAGCGCCTGGGTGCCCGACTTGGCGATGGCGTCCGAAACCATGGTGGTCGCCTTGGCTTCGGCCTCAGCCTCGCGCTCGCGCGCTTCGGCATCGCGGAAGGCAGCTTCGCGGCGGCCCTCGGCCTGAAGAATCTGACCCTGCTTTTCGCCCTCGGCGCGCAGAATTTCGGAGGCGCGGCTGCCTTCGGCCTCAAGGATCTGCGCGCGCTTCTCGCGTTCGGCAATCATCTGGCGCGCCATCGCGTTGGAGATGGCTGCCGGCGGGCGGATATCCTTGATCTCGATGCGGGTGATCTTCACCCCCCACGGCGAGGTCGCATGGTCGATCACCATAAGCAGCTTGGCATTGATCTCGTCGCGTTTCGACAGCGTCTCGTCGAGGTCCATCGAGCCCATCACGGTGCGCAGGTTGGTCGTCGTCAGCTGCATGATCGCGACATAGAGGTTGGCGACCTCATAGGCCGCCTTGCCTGCATCGAGCACCTGGAAAAACACCACCGCATCGACGCCAACCATAGCGTTGTCCTTGGTGATGATCTCTTGCCCGGGAATATCGAGCACTTGCTCCATCATGTTGACCTTGTGGCCGACACGATCGATGAACGGGATGATGACATGCAGCCCCGGCTGCGCGGCAAGCGTATATTTACCAAGCCGTTCAATAGTATAGACAAAACCCTGCCGCACGACGCGCACGCCCATCAGCAGGAATACGAATACCACCACCAGCAAGAAAAACAGTGTCTCGAACATGCTTGAGCCCCTTTGCAAATGCAGCCATTCTAGCGGGCGCAGCGTCCGGAGCAAGCGAAAGCGAGCCTGGCGTGCCGGGCATCACATCGTCATGTAGAGCCCCAGCAACTGTTCCCAGGCAAGGTCGGCCTGGGCCGCATCGTAAACCGGGGAATCGGGCACGCACCAGCCGTGATCGGCCGGATAGACGACTGCTTCCGCTGTTCGTCCCGCAGCCCGCGCGGCGGCGGTGAAACGGTCCTTCTCGCCGACATCGCGCGCATCATCGTTGCGCGCGACCGCGATCAGGAACGCAGCCTGCGTGCGGGGCAACAACAGATGTGGGCTGTCCGGCTTGTCGCTGGCAATGCCGCCGCCATGAAAACTGGCAGCCGCGCCAATCCGCGCCGGGACGGCAGCGGCGGCGCGGATCGCGTGCGGGCCGCCCATGCAATAGCCCTGCGTGCCGATCTTGCGGCGGGTATCGACTCGCGCCTGAGCATCAAGGAAGGCGACGCAGGCCACCGCATCGCGCATGGTTGCCTCCGGCGTGATTTGCGCGATCATCGGGGCGAGTTTGGCCCTGCCTGCCGGCGTGCGCCACTCGGCAAAGCTGCTGAGCACCGGCGAAGCGGCCGAGCGGTAATACTGGTTGATCACCAGCACAGCATAGCCCGAAGCCGCCAGCCGCCGCGCCATGACCTTGAAGGCATCGCGCAGACCGCCGATATCGGGCCAGATGATGACCCCGGGATGCTTGCCGCGCGCCGGGTGGGCGAAGAAGCAGTCGGCATAGCCATCGGGCGTGTTGACCCGCACCATTTGCTCGCGCAGGCGGGGGGCCGCCTTGCCGTGCAGCGGCGCGGCCAGCGAGGCCATTGCTGCCGCCGCGCCCATTCCGGCAAAGCTGCGCCGCGAGAGCCCGAGCCTTGCAACCGCCGCTTCATCCGCTTCTGCGGTCCATTCATCGCACATGTCAGAATCTCCTGCCTTGCCCCGCCATGCGCGGAGGCTACCATGAAGCCAGCCGGCGGAGAAGCGCATGCCTGATGATCCCGAAATGATCGCCAATTGGCAGCGGCTCGGCCCCGAGGTGACGACATCCGGCCGGCTGGTGGCAGGCGATATTGCGCGGCTGGCAGAGTTCGGCGTGCGGCATGTGATCAACCTGGCGCTCGCCGATTCGCCCGGCGCGCTGGCGGATGAAGGCGCGGTGCTGGCGGCTGCGGGGATTGGCTACAGCCATATTCCGGTGCCCTTCGATGCGCCCGAAGAAGCGCACTTCGCGGCGTTCCGCACGGCACTGGAAGCAGCGCCCCGCCCGCTGCATGTCCATTGCATCGCAAACTGGCGGGTCTCGGCGTTTTTCTATCGCTGGCACCGGGACATCGGCATGCCCGAGACCGATGCCCGCGCCGAGATGGAGCACCAGTGGTCACCCGAAGCGAGCGGGAACGAGCATGCGGCGACGTGGGTGCGGTTTATCGCGGGGGAATGACGGACGGGGGGGACGGGGGCGATGTAGCGGGTTTGGTTTTGCTGAATGTCGGGAATGGGGTGGAGTCCGGACTGTCTGCAATTGGGCAGCAATCGGCAAAAGCAGACATGGCCTTGATGACAAGGGTTGCCGTCTCGCCCATGCCCCGTGCCATAGAGACTTCGGATTTCAGCGAGGCATTGAACGACGCTAAGAGGCTCGTCGTGGGGAGCGGATGGGATGTTAATGCGTCTAAGCCGCCTATATGATGCACGGTAAAGGGGACAGCGATGAACAACAGCACAACCAACTCAGCATGGCGGCTGCTAACGGGCTTCGGAAAAAGGGTCTTATTTGTTGGGGGCTTTGCGTTGACACCCATTGCGATGGGTGGCCTCGTGCAAGACGTTGATAGCTGGGGAGGTGTCTATGGCTGGTTAGTGCATGCTTGGGACGACGGATTTCGTCAACCTGTATCGGCGCTCTTGAACCTTCTGCTAGGCTGGAGCGGCATTACAATTTCAGGCCCGGTCGTCGATTACATCACGATCGGGGGAATCATAGTTGCTGCATATCGTCGGACCAGTCTTGCCTTTCCGCATTTTGGGGGACGAGCCGTCCTTCCCTGGGCAAGGCCCAATTTACCATTTTATGTTCGTTGGCCGGTTGGAATTGCCATATGGCCGCTGACCTTGGGGATATTCTATTTGATGCTGGGGTTAGGCTTCATGCTACTCCTGCTATCAGATCGTTGGTTAGGCGAAGGACAGGGTACTGATGCAAACCGTGGGGCTATTCTGAAATCTATAGCGGCGGCTAGCGCATTACTTTTGGCCCTATTGCTGCCATTTATTCTCAAGGCTCTCGACGCACAGAGTGCAGGATAATCGAGGTCGCGCTGTTGCAATAGCGTCAGCCCTAGCACTGAACGACACTGCTGGTGTCATAGCTGTCGCCAGCGTCGTTCGGCGAAAGACCGCTTTTAGGCGTTCAGAAAAAGTTCCTGTTCGACTGAATTGTTGTCGGGGGCGGACCAGCAGACCTTGACGGCATGCGTCATCCGGAGAGGACGTATCGGCTGGTATTGGGTGGGGCCCCTGACAGGCCGCTTCAGAGCAGTCGCACGGAGGAGCGGTCATTTAGGTGAGAGCCTGTCCCAGTTGTATTTAGCGAAATCCGAAGTTTCGGTATTTCAACTCTTCGCAGGCGCCGTCCAACCCGGGAAATAAGGCTCCAGCTGCGATTCCCATCATCCCTAGTTCGCCTAGCACGGCGTTCACGTTATTCGCGGGAAGATCGTATGCAGTGAGATATGTCTTACCTTTCTCACCTTCCCTTTGTTTTATGTAGCTCTCTATATCGTCAACATTGGTGACGCTGGAAAGTGCCTGCTGCGGCACCATTCGAGGATTTTCTAATGCCAAGCATTCAAGTATAGAAAAATGGGGCATAGCCGGTGCCAATTTACCGAGTTGCAAGAAATCCTTGCACCATTCCTTCCTGTCGAAAGCGTAGATGCGGACCATCGGTGCGCCCTCGTCATCTTGGAGCTTGTTGCGGTAGGCGAAGAAGGCCGCAACGAACGGCGATTTTGACCAGTCGAGGAGCGGGGTCGGATAGCCGTGATGCTGGATCAAGTTCCAAAACGCTCCATTTTGTTGATTCTCGTTCAGGTTGAAAAAATGCCCGGTCAATCCTGAAAGCCTTTGGTGCAGGCGTGGAATGTCTTCGACCATGAATCGAAAAACGTCTTTACGGTTCGTTCGGTGAAATGCGGTCCGGAGCCGCCATACGCTCGGTTGTCCGCGGAAAATGAAGCGATCGCGTTCTAATGCAGCTACGGCTGACTTGAATTCACCCCAATTGGTCACGCCCGCTTGCGGTATAATTGCGGAAGCAACTTCTGCCTTCGATCGGGGGAGCTTTGCTGATCCAGCCGAGCCAATATCCGTCGTCCAGTTGATCTCGAGCCCCTCTCCGTTGAGGTTCAGATTAACTGTAGCCGTGGTCGGAAAATGCAATTCCTCGCCTTTCTCCGCATAGCGCTGCTTGAGAAAATCAACGCTGACGACGTTTGCAGTGTGAGGATCGAGCGGCGCGATTGGCAGGTTCTGAAATGACTGCACTGGGGCGCAGTCTATCGTCTCGAAACTGACCAAACTTCCTGGCAGCCCCGCATCATCAAACAAAACGCTTGCGCCCGAGAGGCGGCCTTCAAGTTGGTCAATATCGACCATCACGATCCCCTCATTAGAACCCTGATATCGTCCGATCCATTGTCCGTGCATGCTGCCGCTCATTGAAGGAAGCTGAACGAAAGACAGCTTTGTAGCAAGCCGCTCAAAATCATGAATGGCAATGATGTTGCCGGCTCCAGACATCCCAGCGGAAAAACGCCCCGCCCCACCACCCATTTTCCTACACCGGCGCAAGCTGCTAACTTCGCTTCGCTTTCGTGCGCCCGGATTCCGCGACCAGCGCAGGAGATACCGCGCCGCGTGGATGTGTTTTATCAACTAAACCCCGCGACTCGGACCGAATCGCGTGGGGACTGGGAGAGGATCGGATGGATTTCACCGGACGGCATGTCGTCATTACGGGCGGGTCGAGCGGCATCGGACTGGCGACCGCGAAGATCATCGCCGGTGCTGGCGGCAAGGTCTCGCTGCTCGCGCGCCGGGCAGCGGTGCTGGCGGAGGCAGTCGCAGAAATCGGCCCCTCAGCTTTCGCCATGCCCTGCGATGTCGGGCTGAAAGGGGAGCTGCTCACCGCACTTGATGCGGCCGCCAAACACAGCGGCGCAATTGATGGCCTGTTCCTCAATGCCGCAGCCGAGGGTATGTACGGGCTGACTGCCGACTACACCGATCAGGCCTGGGAAGAGGCGATGCGGGTCAACGTCACCTCACCGTTCTGGGCGATCCGCCATGTCATGCCCGGGATGATCGAGCGCAGGCAGGGCGCGATCGTGATAACCGGCAGCCTGGGCGGCGAGCGCGGCATGGCGGGCAATGCGGGTTATTGCGTCTCCAAGGCGGCAGTTCTCAATCTGGCGCGGGTCGCGGCGATGGAAGGCGCGGCCCATGGCGTGCGCGTCAATGTGCTCACTCCCGGTTTCATCGACACGCCGATGATGAACGGCGCCCCCGCCGAAGCGGTTGCCGCCATGGCCGCGCGCACCCCGCAGCGGCGGATCGGCAGGCCCGAGGAGGCAGGTGCGGTCGCCGCCTTCCTGCTGTCGGACCTTGCCAGCCACGTCACAGCGCAGGCGCTGGCGGTCGATGGCGGTTTGCTGGGGACACTGGAGATCGGCTGACCGGTTGGCTGCTCAATCGCCCGGGAAGTTGAGCTCCAGCGACACGCCGTTGGGATCGGTGATGAATACCTGGCGCAGTTCGCCAAACTCGCGGTCATTCACCCGGTATTCGACGCCAAGTTCATCGCAGCGTGCCATGGTCTCGGCAAATCCTGCGCAAGTGAGCGAGACGTGATCGAGCGCGCCGCCCATACCAGTCTTCAGTTCGCCGTGGCGTTCAGGATTGTGCGCCTGCACGTGGACGATCGGGCTGCCTGCGGCGTCGGAAATCCAGCAGCCCTTGAAATTTGGGATCGGCACTGGAATCAGCGCGGAATGCATGCCCAGAACGCTTTCGTAGAAGCGCACCGTCGCATCAAGATCGCCGGTGACGATGTTGATATGGTTGACCCCGCGAACCTGCATTTGCCTTCTCCCGCTGAATTCTAGCGCCGCGCCAGCGCAGCTTCGCACTCTTCCATCAGGCTCGCAATGATTTCGGCAACCGGCTCTTCGCGCGTGACCATGCCCACCGACTGCCCGGCCATCAGCGAGCCGCTCTCGACATCGCCGCCGATCACCGCGCGGCGCAGCGCACCGGCCCAGAAATGCTCGATGCGCAGCTGCGCCTCGCCCATCTCGATGGAGCCCTGATCGAGCAGCTGGCCGACTTCGACCTGCTTGGCGGTAAATTCCTCGGTGCCCTTGTTCTTGAGCGCGCGCACTGGGATCACCGGCAGCCGCGGATCGACCTGCACTGAGGCGATCGCATCGCGGGCATTGGCTCGGAAGAAGGCTTTCTTGAAGTCCGGGTGGGCGATGGATTCGGTTGCGCAGGCAAAGCGCGTGCCCAGTTGCACCCCGCAACCGCCCATTTCGAGATAGGCCGCGATCATCGCGCCATTGCCGATGCCGCCGGCGACAAACACCAGATTGTCGGCGGCCAGCTCGGGCAGGATTTCCTGCGCCAGCACGCTCGTTGAAACCGGGCCGATGTGGCCGCCCGCCTCATTGCCCTCAATCACCAGCGCATCGGCGCCCGAGCGCAGCAGCTTTTTGCCCAGCGCCACTGTGGGCGCGAAACAGATCACCTTGGCTCCCAGTTGCTTGATCGCCTCGACGCTGCCCTTGGGCGGAATGCCGCCAGCCAGCACAACGTGGCTGACCTGGTGCTTGGCGCAAACTGCGATCAGATCGAACAGCTGCGGATGCATGGTGATCAGATTGACGCCGAAAGGCTTCTTCGCCAGCGCCTTGGTTGCGGCAATCTCGGCATCAAGCAATTCGGGGGTCATCGCCCCGCAGGCAATTACCCCGAAGCCGCCGGCGTTGCTGATGGCCGAGACAAGCCCGCGTTCGGAAACCCACGACATCGCGCCGCACAGGATGGCGTAGTCACTGCCAAGGAAGGCAGCGCCGCGCGCCATCAACGTTTTGGTCTTGTCATGCACGCGCGGGCCCCCTCATCGCCAATCGGTCGCGACGCCTATAGTCAGCCCGACTGCCAAGCGCCAGTCGCTAACCAAGCCAATCCGCTGCGCAATTCCGCTTGCCAGCGCGCCGCGCCGTGGCAGGATCGGCGCCGAGCCCAAGCAGGAGCCAGCAAGCATGACCAGCCAGATTTCCGCCCACCCGGCAGCGACAGCGGCGACCTTCGAAATTGGCCGGGTGCAGCGCGCGCTGGTTGCTGTGGTTGGCGTGGGCCTCACCTCGCTGGTGCTGCTCGCGCTGATCCGCGCAGCGGCAGGGTATGCCGCCACCTATCGCGGCGCGATCGACCTTGCGGTGATCGTCCATGTCGCCAGCGTCATGCCGGCCATTCCGCTCGGTGCCTGGCTGCTGCTGTCGGCCAAAGGCACAGCGCGGCACAAGGCGCTGGGCAAGGTCTGGCTGGCGCTGATGGTGGCAACCGCGCTGTCCGCCGTCTTCATCCGCCAGCTGGGCGGCGGCCAGTTCAGCCTGATCCATCTGTTCGTGCCGATCACCCTGTTCAGCGCCTGGCAGGCCTATGCGACTGCCCGGGCGGGCAAGCTGGTTGAGCACCGCAAGGGTTTGATCCGCTTCTATCTGCTCGCGTTGACCATTCCCGGGCTGTTCGCGTTCTCACCGGGGCGTCTGATGTGGGTGTGGCTGCTTGGCTAGCCATTCGCCGCCCTGCCGCAGCCGCGATGGCGCTATGTCATCTTTAATCGTAATTTCCACTGAATATGACCACTCTTATTAGTTATTCCGACCACGCTCCCGCGAGTATCTCTGCACTATCAGCCGTGGTAACTATCGAAACATCCACAGGCCAAATATCCTAAGGAGAACCGAAATGAACGCACCAACTGGCACGATGGCGAGCGGAGGTTGCCCGATGGGGCATGATGGCGGCGTACGGGCGCTGCTGGGACAGCAAAACAAGGACTGGTGGACCGATACGTTGCCGCTTGATATCCTGCAACAGGGCGGAAAATCAGCGGATCCGATGGGCGATGACTTCGATTATGCCGAAGCCTTCAACACGCTCGATTATACGGCGCTGAAAGCGGACCTGACCGCACTGATGACCGCCAGCAAACCCTGGTGGCCGGCTGATTACGGACACTACGGCCCGTTCTTCATCCGCATGGCGTGGCATGCTGCGGGAACCTATCGCACTGCCGATGGGCGCGGCGGAGCAAACAGCGGGCAGCAGCGCTTTGCCCCGCTTAACTCCTGGCCCGACAACGGCAATCTTGACAAGGCGCGGCGACTGCTTTGGCCGGTCAAACAGAAGTATGGTAAAAACATTTCCTGGGCTGACTTGTTCATCCTGGCCGGTAATGTTGCGATCGAATCGATGGGCGGTCCGGTGTTTGGCTTCGGCGGCGGCCGCCCAGACGTGTTCGAACCGGAGCGCGACATCTATTGGGGCTCCGAAAACCTGTGGGTCGGAGCAGGCGCCGAAACGCGCATCCAGCCGGACAAGCAGCTGGACCTTGAAAGCCCGCTTGCGGCGATTCAGATGGGGCTGATCTACGTCAATCCCGAGGGACCGGGCGGCAATCCCGATCCGCTGCTTTCCGCGCGAGACATCCGCATCACGTTCGAACGGATGGCAATGAACGACGAAGAAACTGTCGCGCTCGTCGCAGGCGGGCATACTTTCGGCAAGGCTCACG
Organism: Novosphingobium sp.; assembly: GCA_031428115.1. Classification (GTDB taxonomy): domain Bacteria; phylum Pseudomonadota; class Alphaproteobacteria; order Sphingomonadales; family Sphingomonadaceae; genus Novosphingobium. The sequence goes on from JANPOS010000045.1 coordinate 22,708, forward strand.
GGGCCGGCGATGCCGCCAAAGTTGGCTCGTCGCCTGAAGGCGCGGACATTGCGTTGCAAGGGTTCGGCTGGTCTAATTCCTTCGAAAGCGGGATTGGCGAGCACGCCATCACCAGCGGCCTCGAAGGCTCGTGGGTCAACACCCCGACGGTCTGGTCGGCTAACTATTTCCGCCTGCTGCTCGATTACGACTACGAACTGGTCACCTCGCCAGCCGGGGCGCGGCAGTGGCAGCCGGTGAACCAGAAGCCCGAAGACATGGCTCCGGCGGCACACGATCCGGCAAGGAAGGTGCCGACGATGATGTCCACTGCTGATATGGCGCTCAAGATGGATCCCGAATACCGCAAGATTTCGGAGCGTTTCCGCACCGATCATGCGGCTCTGGAAGATGCCTTCGCACGCGCCTGGTTCAAGCTCACCCACCGCGACATGGGACCGAAGGTGCGCTACCTCGGTCCTGAAGTTCCAGCCGAAGACCTCATCTGGCAGGATCCGGTCCCCGCAGGCATGGCGGCCTCGGACGACGCAGTTGCCGCCTTCAAGGCCGCGATTCTGAGTTCCGGCTGCTCCGTTGGTCAACTGGTCAAGGCGGCCTGGGCTTCCGCCTCGACCTACCGCCGGTCTGACCACCGGGGCGGTGCCAACGGTGCGCGGCTGCGGCTGGCCCCGCAAAAGGACTGGGCCGTCAACGAGCCGGCAGAGCTGGCGAATGTACTGGGCAGGATTGATGACCTGAGAGGCAGCCTGTCGATGGCTGATGCCATTGTGCTGGCGGGCACTGCGGCAGTTGAAAAGGCAATCGCGGACGCTGGCCACAGCGTTGCAGTGCCCTTCACCGGTGGTCGCGGCGACGCCTCGCAGGACTGGACCGATGCGCACAGCTTCGAACCGCTTGAGCCCAAGGCCGATGGCTTCCGCAACTACCTGGCGGCCAATCAACGCGTCAAGCCCGAGGAACTGTTGCTTGACCGGGCGGCTCTGCTTGATCTGTCCGTGCCGGAGATGACCGTTCTGCTCGGCGGGATGCGCGTGCTGGGGGCCAACCATGGCGGCGCCACGCACGGGGTATTCACCAACCGGGCTGGCCAGCTGACCAACGACTTCTTTGTCAACCTGCTCGACATGGATGTGTTCTGGAAAGCGGTCGAAGCCAGCGGTGACCAGGAATTCATCGGCTATGACCGCGCCAGC
>JANPOS010000046.1:0-30122 GCA_031428115.1 Novosphingobium sp.
CACTTTTGCGTGGCGCCAAAAAGCCGTATCAATGTGTTTTAGTTCCATCGCTTTGGCTTCGCCGTGTTCCGAGAACGTCAAGTGCAGCGTCGTATAGCGAGTTGCGATTGTGCCGGCTGGTTTTGTCCGTCAGACGATAAATTGCGGACGAGCGAGCCATCATGCAGCCGAAGCGCAATAGTCAGCGCGAATTGCGCAAGGCGAAGGAGTCAGCAGCCATCATGGCCCAAGTGATCCGGTCAAGCCGAGACGACCAGAAATTCGCCTTGTCCTCACCCGTTGTAATCGTCGGGGCCGGGGGGTGCGGCTTGTCCGCCGCGCTTGCCGTGCGGGATGCCGGAGTGGATGCACTGGTGTTGGAGCGGGATCCCAGGGTGTCTGGCACTACTGCGATGTCGACCGGACTTATTCCTGCGAGCGGAACGCCCGAGCAGGCTGCGGTTGGGATCGATGATTGCCCGGAACGGTTTTGCGACGACATCATGAAGAAGACCAAAGGGCGGACAGATCCCGACATTGCGCTGCATCTGGCGCGTGAATCGATAGAGACGATCCAGTGGCTGCGCGATGCGCATGGCGTTCCACTGACGTTGCTCGATGATTTCCTCTATCCGGGGCACAGCGCGATGCGGATGTATGGTTCGCCCAACCGCACAGGGTCGGAACTGATGGCCGCGCTGGAGGCCGCCTGCGTCTCGGCAGGCGTCGATATACTCACCAATGCCCGCGTTGAGGGGCTCATTGTCAGTGCCGATGATCGTGTGCTGGGCGTTGAATTTGTCCGGCCCGACGGTCTGCGTGAGAAGCTCGGCTGCAACGCGCTGATCCTCGCCTGCTGCGGCTTTGGCGGGAATTGGGATATGGTGATCGAATTTATCCCCGAGCTCAAGGACGCAGTGTTTCACGGCCACCCCGGCAACAAGGGCGAGGCCATGGCCTGGGGCCGCGATCTCGGCGCGGGGCTTGCCGACATGCACGCCTATCAAGGGCATGGCGGCCTTGCGGCAGGCCACGCAATTCCGATCCTGTGGCCGTTCATCATGGAAGGCGGGTTTCAGGTGAACACAGACGGCATGCGCTTCTCCGATGAATCGCAGGGCTATTCCGAGCAGGCGGTAAAGGTCCTCAGCCAACCCGGGCATGTTGCCTGGAGCATCCTTGATCAGCGTCTGCATGATCTGATGATGAAATTCGATGACTTTCAGCAAGCCGAGGCTGCAGGGGCCGTGGTGTGCGGAGATGATGTTGCCGAACTTGCTGGGCGGATTGGCGTTTCCCAAATTGCGCTTGAGGCGACGTTTGCCGAGGTCGATGCGGTGAAGGCGGGCGCTGTCCCGGATCCGTTTGGACGGGACTTCAATGGCAAGCCTCCGCTTGCTCCTCCATTTTACGCCGCCAAAGTCACCGGTGCATTGTTCCATACGCAAGGTGGGCTTGTCGTCGATCGCAATGCCCGTGTGCTGCGCGAAGACGGCAGGCCGTTTCCCAACCTGTTTGCCGGCGGCGGCGCTGCGCGCGGCATATCGGGGGCGGGTGCAGATGGTTATCTGGCAGGCAACGGGCTGCTGACGGCTACCACTTTCGGCAAGCTGGCCGGTCGCGCCGCAGCGAAGGTTTAGGCCGGCTCTATTCGTTGCACGGTTAGTCGGTCAGCCTCCCCTTGGCAGGGCACAAATGGTGGCCCCATTCTTCAGGCTCTGATAAATATGGACCTTATGGACGATCAGCCCAGCCAGGATGTGCCGTCGATTTTGGGCGAAGAAATATTCGGCCCCGGCCGGACCTATTTCGACAATGTCGTGATCGACAATCTGCTCGAAGCGCTGCTCGAATTGTCAGCTGCTGTCTGGACCTATCATGACCGGGTGAATGTGCTGGAAAAGGTGCTCGAAGAACGGGGCATTCCGGTCAGTCAAGCGATCGAGGCGCATATGCCCGATGCGGCAGAACTCGAAGCGCGGGCCACCGAACGGGCGGCACTGGTTGAACGGGTTTTTGGCAGTTTCGTGCGGCGACCGGTTGGCGGCAAAGCAATGACCACGGGAGAATAGCGATGGATCGCGGAAACATCGGAGTCTTGCCCCGGCCTACCCGCCTGGCCGACGAGAGCTATCTGGAATTCGTCACTTCCTTCCGGTTCATGGCGATCCGCGAGTTGTTTCCCAAGGTCGCAGAATATGGCGAAGCTGCGCTTGCCAAGGCAATCGAAACCGGTGAACTTGCCGGGCCAGCCGAGGGCGATGCGGTGAAGCTTGGCGATATCAAGCGGGTGTTTTCAAAAATTCCGGTCGCGCCGACCTGGCAGCGTTTTGTCCGCAGCCAGCAAGAGATGATGTGGCGCCGCACCCGTGAGAGCTTTTATCTGGATGTCAAAGCCCTGATGGCACGGATGGATGCCGCCGCTGCCCGGCACCCCGAGCGAATTCATATCGACCCCGATTTCATTGTGCCCGAATATACCCGCCAGGAAATTCACTGCCAGCCGGGGGGCTATACCGATGATCCCATGGGCGGCGTGGTTTTCCATTATGGCACCAAGGTGTTCTACGAGGGTGTGAACGATCAGGATGAGTTGCACATCGAGCTTGCCGAAAAGGCGACGCAGCCAGCGGATGGCAAGGTCGCACGAATTCTCGATATCGGCTGCTCGATCGGGCAATCGACGACCGTCCTGGCGGACCTTTATCCAAACGCCGAGGTGTGGGGACTGGATGTCGGTGCGCCGATGATCCGCTATGCCCATATGCGCGCGGTCGAACGCGAAAAGAATGTCCACTTCACGCAGCGACTTGCCGAGGACACCGGGTTTCCCGATGCACATTTCGACATGGTTCACAGCTACATTCTGTTCCACGAAGTGCCTGTTGCGGCGATGAAGGCGATCCTGGCGGAGACCTGGCGGGTGCTTCGCCCCGGTGGGACATTTTCGATCTATGAGTTTCCGAACAATGACAAAAACCAGGTGCCACCCGCCTATCGCTACCTGATCGACTATGACAGCCGCGACAATTGCGAACCTTACTCGCCTGCGTTTGTCGCATGCGATTTTCGCGGGATATTGGAAGCTGCGGGCTTTGTGGTCGAAGCGGGTCCGCCGGTCAGCAATCCGTTCTTGCAGTCTCTGGTGGCGACGAAACCGTCACCCTAGTTCAACCGATACCGGATTATAGCTGAATATCCCCAGCGCATCCTCGTTCTGCACCGGCATGTCCCGCAACGCATAGGGATCCAGCGCCTGCAGCCGGTCCCCGCCCAGATTGGATTCCGCCTGCAGGAAGGCAGCGCGCTTGATGCGGCTGGCTTCATAGAGCGCGAGTGCCACTTCCGGCTCAGCTTCGCTGGCAAAGGCGCGGCCCAGCACGATGCCATCTTCAATTGCAGCGGACGCACCCTGACCCATATAGGGCAGCATCGGGTGCGCCGCATCGCCGAGCAGCGCGACGCGGCCTCTGACCCAACTATCCAGGGGCTTCCGTATGAACAGTCCCCAGCGAAAGAGCTGGCTCTCATCAATCGCGTCGATGGCGCGCTCGACATGGGGGCACCAGCCTGAAAAGTGCGCGCGCAGTTCGGCAATATCCCCTTTGGCGGACCAGCTCTCTTCGGCCCACTCAGCGCTGCGGGTGAGTATCACGATATTGACCAATTGCTCGCCGCGCACCGGATAGGTAACGAAATTGCTTCCAGGTCCGATATGATTGGTGTTGCGGCGCTCGACATATTCAGGCCCCAGCAGCGCCGCATCGACCAGTGCCCGCCATGCCACATGGCCGCTGAACTGCGGCGGGTCGGGATCGAACATCGCGTCGCGAACGACCGAACGCAGGCCGTCGGCGGCGATCACGACATCGTGCCGGATCAGCGCGCCATTGGCAAATCTCAGCGTGCCGTCGGCGGTTATGCCGGACAGCTCGGCCCCGAGCCGGCAATTCTCGACCCCAAAGCGTTCCGCCAGAGCCTCGTGCAGATCCGTGCGGTGAACCTGCACATAGCCGGCGCCATAGGTTTCGCGAGTCGTTCGCCGGTCAAATGTGCGCAAGTGTTCGCCGGTCTCGCCGTGGAACAGGCCTTGTTCCAGCGGCTCGTTGGCGTGGGCGGCGATCCAGTCGGCCAAGCCAAGCACATTGAGACCGTGTGTCGCATTGGGTGAAATCGAGAGGCCCGCGCCGACCTCGCCAAACATCGGTGTCCGCTCATAGATGACCGGATCAAATCCGGCCTGTTGCAGCGCAAGCCCGGCTGTCAGCCCGCCAATGCCGGCACCGACGATTGCAATTCGCGTCACAGACCCAATGCCCCGGGATTGATGATGTTACCGGGATCAAGCTGTGCCTTAACAGCCTTGAGCAGCCCGTCTTCGCGCAGCTTCGCGTGCGGATAGAGCCGCCCGACCTGGAAATGGGTCGCGTCATGGCTGCGCATCAAGGCGATGATCGCGCTGGCCATCTCCTCAACCAGTGCGCGGGCAGCCGGGTTGGCGAGCGGTGCAGCCAAACGGCGCTCATCTTCGGGCAGGCGGAAGGCGTGATGGTAAAGCGTATATTCGTCGCCCCAGTAAAACACGGGCTCATAGAGCAGCCCGATGCCCGCGATGGCCGCAAAAAACTCGGCAAGGCTAACCCCGTGCTCGGCCATGCGCGGAGCAAAACCGGCTTTCAGCACGCGGTAGGCGCGATGAAATTCCGCCAGCACGCTCCAGGCAAAGATGCCATGGATTGGCAGCATCCGTCTGCCATCGGGATGAACCACCCGCAGCACGGGAAATGGCTGGGCGCGCATCATCAGCGGCACCGTGTTGACCACTTCATCGCCCGCTTTCGCGGCACTCCGAACCGCCCGGAACAGGCTGGAAAGTTCCCGGGTGTCGCGGGCTTCAAGGACAAAATGAACGGTGTATTTCGCCTTGGCGAGGAACCGCCTGCCGCCAATTGCAATGCGCAGCATCCGGCCAACGGCGGCAATCGGGTTGCCGGCTGCGGTGCCAATGCGCCACATCGCTTGCATGTCTGCGAACAGATTGGCTGGCCCGGCATTCTGACGGGCCACTGCGGCGTCCATTGCGATGATCTCGCTCGCCAGGCGGCGCTGTGTCGCGAAGCTGAGCAGCTTTGTCATGGCGTCAAAATCATCGAAGGCGAATGACAGGCCGCTGACCAGCTCGGGGCGCGGCTCGATCTCGAGCGTGACTGCTGTCTTGATCCCCAGCGCGCCTGCATCTTGCGCAAACAGGCCAGTCAGGTCAGGCCCGAAAGTGCGGTTGAACGGGGAGGTATCCGCGCAACCATCCGACCCGGTGCGAATGATCTCGCCAGTGCCGGTGACGATCTCGAAGCTCTTGACCGCATTGGCAGACGCGCCAACCCGGCCCGACCCGAAGGTTACCGAACCCTGGCTGAGCGACCCCCCAAGCGTTGCCACGCCGCCGGACTGCGGACCCCACCAACGGGCCCGGACGCCATGGACGGCAAGTGCTGCGTCAAGCTGCTGCCAGGTGCAACCGGCCTCGGCCGTGACATGGCCGTCAGCAACATTGATCTCGCGGATGCGGACCAGTCTTGAAAAATCAATGCTGATCGCCCGCGCACGATCCGGCTGGAAGGCATGCGAATATGACATGCCGCCGCCGCGCGCGAACAGGGCGATGCCGTGTTCCATGGCAAAGCGCACCAGCTTCGCCATCTCCCCGGCACTGGCAGGCTTTGCCACAGCCAGCGGCGTGACGCCCGTGGTCATCAGATCTTGCGCAGACAAGGCGAGCGTCGCCGGCTCTGTAAGCACTGCGCCGTGCCCCAGCAGCGCAGTCAGCTCCGCTGCAATCTTCGCATCGGCAAGCACTGTGCTGGGAGAAGCCATGTTTGTGGTCACGCCTCGTCTCTCTGTCCTCGCCGGTGGAAAGGCGATCAGCCAGGCCAGATTATTCGGCCCGCGAACAGAATCACCGGCGATGCGCGCATACCCCGGATGCTGGCCTAGCGCTCGCCCATGGCATCCGCCACTTGCATAGCCGAACAACCCTTCACCGCGACGCCGCTGCGGCGCTGGCTGGTGGTCGCTGCGCTCTCATTTGCGTCCATCGTCAGCTATGTCGACCGGCAGATCATCAACCTGCTGGTTGAACCGATCAAGGCGGACCTGGGGCTTACCGACGTTGAAATCAGCCTGTTGCAGGGATTCTCCTTCGCCTTGCTGTATGCGCTGCTGGCCGTTCCCCTTGCCTGGATCGCCGACCGGGGAAACCGCAAATGGGTGATTCTGTGCGGCATGATCGCATGGTCGGCGGCGACGTTTTCGAGTGGATTGGCAGCCGGCTTTGCGATGCTGTTCGCCGCACGGATGATGGTCGGGATTGGCGAGGCGACGCTGGCACCGGCGGGCTTTTCGATATTGAGCGACAGCTTCCCGCGCGACAAGCTGCCAATTGCGATCAGTGTGTTTACCGGATCGGGCTTTGTCGGATCGGGCCTCGCGCTGATCATCGGCGGCGCAATTATCGGGCAATTGAATGCCATTGGCGATGTCGCGTTCCTCTTCGGTACGTTCAAACCCTGGCAGATGACGTTCATGGCGGTGACGCTGTTGAGTGTGCCTTCATTCATCCTGGTGCTGCTGATCCGCGAGCCGGCGCGGCGCGACAGCAACCGGGTGCTCGTCAGCGATGATCCGCCGCGCGCCTGGGAGATTTTCTCCTTCCTTATCGCCCACTGGACGGTGTTCGTGCCGCTGATCCTCGGTTTGTCCTGCTTCGTCGCAGCGCAGTTCGGGCTTGGGGCATGGGCACCCAGCTATTTCATCCGCGTCCATGGCTGGACGCAGTCGCAAGTGGGCAACGCGCTCGGGCCAGTGGTCATGTTCGGCGGGCTTGGCGGAATCGTCGCGGGCGGTATGCTGGTCCAGTTTTTCATGAGACGCGGTGTGCAGGATGCGAGCATGATGATTTCGATCCTGGCGATCGGACTGGCGGTTCCCGCCGCCATTCTGTTTCCAAGGATGGCAAGCGCAAACGCGGCCCTTGCGCTGCTCGCCGTGCTGATCTTTCTTGGCAATATTCCAGGGGGATCGACCGTCTCAACTTTCCCGTTGATAACGCCAAACCGGATGCGCGCGCAGGTGCTGGCGGTTTACCTGCTCGTGGCCAATCTCCTCGGCTACACGGCGGGGCCGACCTTGATCGCCTGGATCACCGACAGGGTCTATGCCGACCCCAAGGCGATCGGACAGTCGCTTGGCATAGCGCCGCCGGGGGTGATGATTGTCGGCCTGATCCTGCTGGCGCTTGCCATTGTGCCCTATCGGCAGCTGCTCAAGCATCAACAAGGGCTGGAATCGGGAAGTGCAGCGCCATGATCTTCACTTCAGGCGCAGCCGAAGCGATCGCAGTTGATATTACCCTCTGCAGATTATTGGGCGTCGCTTCGCACTACTTAGCGGCGGCATATGCAATTTGGGAAAAGGCGGAGCGCGAAGATGGCGGGCAAATCGTTGAACTTCTGGACTAGGGCAATCACCCTGGCAGTGGCGCTGCCAGCCGTGGCGATGGCCGACACCCGGACCTATTCGCCCGAGGAAGAGGCGCTGTTCCTCAAGCGCTATGCCGAGATCAGCAACATCACCGGGCGCGGGCTGGAGGCCTATGCTCCCTTGGAGCCAGTCGCCGGCGCCCCCTTCGTCTCCCTGCCGCAAGCCCGCCGTGCCACCATTGCCCCTGAAGCGCTGCAAACTGCACAGAGCTATGCCGCCGACCGCAAAAGCTCGGCTCTGATCGTCTGGCGCGGCGGCAAAATCGAGGCTGAGCACTATTTCAACGGCTACGATGCGACCAAGCCCATAGTCTCCAAATCGTTGGCCAAGCCGGTCACTGCGTTGCTCATCGGGCGGGCGATCAAACTGGGCTATATCAAGTCGCTCGATCAGCCGGTTGCCGATTTCATCACCGAATGGCAGGGCGATGCATCGCGTGAGCAAATGAAGATCCGCCACTTGCTCGACATGCGCACCGGCTTTCTCATGCAAGGCCAGCCGACTGAGGCGCAAGACATCCTCAACCGCGCCTATCTGCATCCACGCCACGATGAAATCATCATCCGCGAATATCCGCTGATCAATCCGCCGGGCACGCGCTATAACTATTCGAACGCCACTTCCGAGTTGATCGCCCCGGTGATCGAGCGGGCCACCGGCATGCGTTACAGCGCGTTCCTCTCCGAGGCCTTGCTCAAGCCCATCGGCGCGGCAGGGGGATCGGTCTGGGTCAACCGGCCCGGCGGCATGGCGCATTCGGGCTGCTGCCTGATGTTGCCGCCGCAGTCATGGCTGCGCATGGCGGTGCTGATTATGCAGGACGGGAAATGGCGGGGACGCAAGCTGTTGCCCGATGGCTATGCCGCCGCGATGCGCACGCCGACGGCGGAAAACCCGCACTATGGTATGGGGGTCTGGGTCGCCGGACCATACATCGAACGGCGCGGCTTTGCACATCCCTCGATCCCGTTTGGCAAAGTGCTGCATTCCGAGCCCTATGCCGCCCGCGATCTCTATTTGTTTGATGGCAACAGCAATCAGGTTGTCTACATCGTTCCCTCGCGCAATTTGATCATCCTGCGAACAGGCGAGACACCGGTCAGGACTCTCGAATGGGACAATGCGTTCCTGCCCAATCTGTTGATCCGGGGCGCAAGGCGCCGTTCTGGAGAACGTCCGTTGGAGCCCCAGTCAAGATGAGCGAAGCCACGGCGACCCCTGCCACGATGACCGAGCCACGCATTGATGCGCTGCCAAAGAGCCTGAAAATGGGCTGGGCCAGCGGTGCCTTTGGCATCGCATTGCTGTTTAACGGCATTGGCGCACTGATTTTCTTTTACATGGTCGGCATTCTCAAGATCGAACCGGTGTTGGCGGGGTCGATGATCTTCGCGGTCAAATTGCTCGGTGCCTTTACCGATGCCTCGGCGGGGGCATGGAGCGACCGGATCGCCTCCACGCGCGGGCGGCGGCGGCCGTTTCTGTTCTGGGGCGCCTTCATCTGCGCGCTGAGCTTTGCGATGATTTTCACCGCGCCCGCTTTCACCCAGATGTGGATGACAGCAGCCTATGTGTTTGCCGGCCTGTGCCTGTTTTCAATCGGCTATTCGGTCTATAATGTGCCCTATCTGGCGATGCCGGCCGAGATGACGGACAGCTATCACGAGCGCTCGTCGATCCACTCTTACCGCATTGTTTTCGTCACGCTTGGCGGCTTTGTTGCGGGCGCTTTGGCCCCCGCTGCGCTCGAGGCACTCGGCAAGACCGAACGGTCGAGCTATGCGATCATGGGCCTGGTTGTCGCCGCGATGATGCTGACTTCGCTGCTGGCCGCGTACTACAGCACCGCCTCCGCCCGATATACCGCGCAAGGCAGCGCCAAGCCCAGCATCGGCAAGGATTTCGGCGAGATATTCCGCAATGGCCATTTCATGCGCCTGATCGGGGTCAAATTCATGCAGCTGACGGCAATTCAATGCACCCAAGCCTCGCTCTTGTTTTTCCTGGTCCAGTCGCTCCAGCTCAAGCTGACCATCCTGGTGCCATTCGGTCTGGCGATGTCGGTATCCTCGATCATCGCCGCGCCATTGCTGGTCAAATTTTCGAAGACACGCGGCAAACGCGCCGCCTATTTCCTCGCCTCGACAGTTTACGTGATTTACTCGTTCAGCTGGGTTCTGGCCGTTCCCGGCGAGCCACTCTGGGCTCTCGTTCTGCGCGGCCTTGTCGTGGGAGTGGCCGCCACCGGCAATGTCATGATCGCCATGTCGATGCTGACCGACATCATCAACTTTGACGCCAGGCAAACCGGCCAGCGGCGCGAGGGCAGCTACACGGCCGTCTATACTTTTACCGAAAAGCTGACCGGCGCGATGGGTCCGTTGCTGGTCGGCTCGATGCTGTCGCTGGCCGGGTTCAACAACAAGCTGCCGCCGGACGTTCCCCAATCCGGCGACGTGACAGCCGCCTTGCTATTCACGACTGCTGTGCTGCCTGGCGTGCTGGGGGTTGTCGCCATGCTGATTCTGGCAGGCTATAAACTGCGTCAGGAAGACATTGAGGAGACCGCACCATGATGAAGCTGCAAGAACCCCAGTTGCGCCAGCGCGGGCGCGCATCGATCGATTTTCTCGCCCTGATTGCCGGCGCCAGTGGCGCCGTCCGCGCAGCTGTCGACCAGGAACTGGAGGAACGCCAAGTGACCGCCGGTTCACTGCCCGAGGACATGGACGCGCGTTATGACATCGTCAACGCAGCGCTCCGCGATTCGCGCGCCTATGGCACACTCAATCTTGTGGGCGACTGGCACGGGCGCTCGCACGGGCAGATCGCCGTGCAGGCCTTTGAAGAAATTGCCGACGAACTGAAGCCCGCAATGGCTGCCGCCGAGACCGGTCCCGCACGTCTCGTGCTCGATCCTGATCTCGTCGCACCTGACTATTGGGCAGGGGTCGAGTTTCACCGCACGGCGCTCGCCTGGGATGGCTATGACAATATGGGTTTTGTCCACGGCGAGATCATCCACCGTAAAATGGTCGACCGCATGTATCCCGGCGGTATTTTCAAACAGCGCCGGGCCGTGGCCGGCATGGCGCCGCGCGATCATTATGACAATATCTTCGAAATGGGCTGCTCGAGCGGGCATTTCACCGCCGCACTGGAAGATGCCTATCCAGGCGCGAAAATCACTGGCGTCGATCTGTCGCGGCGGATGCTCGAACATGCCTGGCGGACCGCCAATGCCAATGGCTGGGCCTGGGACCTCTATCAGCGCGCGGCCGAAGCGACAGGGTTTGCCGATGCCAGTTTCGATCTGGTCGCCTCCTACATTATCCTCCATGAAATTCCGGCCGACGCGATCCGTGCCATCTTTGCCGAGGCATTGCGCGTGCTGGAACCGGGCGGCGACATGCTGATGTCCGATGTTACCCGCTATGCCGACCTCGACCGGTTGGCTGCCTGGAAGGCGGATCGCAGCGCGAAATATGGCGGCGAGCCATTCTGGCGCGAATCGGCCAGTCTTGATCTTGCGAAGCTCGCTCGCGAAGTCGGTTTCGCCGAGGCCAGAGCCGAGGGCATCTACCCGCATGTCCTCATCGCCCGGAAGGCTACATGACCGAAGATCCGCGCAGCTACAACACGCCCGAACTCAGCGCGCTTATCCCCGAGCAGCTCGACAATCTGGGGCGCGCGGTCATCACCCTGACCCGCGAAATCTGCGTGCTGACCGACCGGCTGGCGGTGACCGAAGCGGTGCTCGCTGCGCGCGGGATCGACATTGCCGAAGCGGTCGCGGTCCACCAGCCCGATGCCGCGCTGCAGGGCCGGATCGACGCGCAGGTAAGCCGGATCATTGCCGACATCCTCGGGACATTGAGCGCCAAGTGAGACTGGTGTTTTCGTTGCTGCCGGTGCTGCCCGTGCTGCCCGTGCTGCTGGTACTGGTCGCCGCTCCCGCCCAGGCAAAATGCCCGCAGCTGGCCGTTGCGGTCACCGAAACGAGCCTGACCGCGCCCGGCGGCCGCGCGGTTCCATTCACGATCATCGGACCGGTCAAACCAGGTCGTTATCCGCTCATCGCCTTTTCGCACGGCAATTTTGCCGCCCCCTCACGCTACCGGGCGATGCTCGATCCGATTGCCGCAGCGGGCTATGTCATTGTTGCGCCGATGCATGTCGATTCCGAACTCATGTCCCGCGACACGCCGCCTTCGATGGAATTTGTCTGGCGGAGCCGCAACGAAGATCTGGCGCTTGCCCTTGCAGCAACGCCCGCCAATGCTGATCGCCGCCGCCGGGCTGCAATGGGCCACAGCTATGGCGCGTTGAATGCTCAGGTCGCGGCGGGCGCGGTGCCCACCGATCCCCCTGAACGGCCAGCAGTGTTGCCGCAAACGCTGGTCGCCTGGTCGCCGCCCGGCCCATTTCCGGGACTGATCGAGGCTAGTGGCTGGGCCTCGATAGCAACTCCGTCGCTGACCATAACTGGCACCAGCGACATCATGCCCGGCTTTATCGACAATTGGGAACTGCACCGCGCAGCCTATGACAATACGCCAAGCGGCAAGCGCTGGCTGTGGGTCGGCACCGGCATCAATCATTATTTCGGTGGCATGTTCGGCCGGGAAAAAGCAGCAAGTCCGGCAGACAAACGCCTGTTTGACCGGGCCATTGCCACCACGATTGCCTTTCTTGATTCGAGCTTCAAACGGCGCAGAGGCTGCCAGGTTGGCGGCGTAATACCTGGCGAGCTGCTGGACATTGACAAATGATCCGGCCCGCCTGGCAGACCTGTTGCGGCAAGCGCCTTATTGATCAATTCGGTGCGCGCGGCGATCGTATAGAGGCGAGGTAATCTGCGGCGCCAATCCGGTCGGTCTGCATGCCATTATCGGCGATTTTCGGATTGGCGGCGAGCGACGCGAAGGCGTCGTCAAGCGCCGCGCCGACAGCCTGGACCGCGACCCCGGGAAACAGCGCGACACTATAGCCCATGCCTTCCAGAGCCAGCGCGTCCTGCACTTCTTCACCGGCCCGCAACAGATTGTGGAGCAGCGGCTTGCGGGTGCCGATCGCGGCGACAAGGCGCTCCATGTCCTTGCGGGTCTTAAGGTTCTCGACGAAAATCATGTCTGCCCCAGCGGCGGCATAGGCAGCGGCTCGGTCAAGGGCGGCATTGACGCCTTCGGTTGACACGGCATCGCTGCGCGCACTGACCACCACTGCCTCATCCCGCCGCGCGTCTAGCATGGCCTTGATTTTGTCGACCATGGCGCAAGCCGGGATCAGCGCGCGACCAAGCGGGTCGCTGGTGGGCTTGGTGTCAAGCTGATCTTCGATCTGAATCCCGCTGGCGCCGGATCGCTCAAGCATCTGCATGGTCCGCGCTGCCCCATAAGCGTTGCCGAAGCCTTGATCGGCATCGACGAACAGCGGGATCGCAACGCGATCGGCGATCCGTGCGGTTGCTTCGGCGATCTCGCTCAAGGTAAGCAGGCCAATATCAGGCCGCGCGAGGTGCATTGCGGCAAGCGCAGAGCCGGATACGAACAGGGCCTTGAAGCCCGCCTCCTGCGCCCGGAATGCCGAGAACGCATCATAGACGCCCGGCGTGACCAGAATCTCGGGTGCTGCAATCAGCGCGCGAAGGGCTTTGGCGTTTGGCATGGCGGTCAGTTTATAGGTGCTGACGCCCGGTTGCCAAGCTCGTCCGCAGTTTCGGCAATCGGCTCGAGCATGTCGATCCAGTCACGGCTGAGTTCGTCGCGCAAGGGACGGGAGTTAAACGCCAATTTCAGTTTCCGATCATTCGCGGGAAAGCCACGTCGAACATGCCCGGGAAAGCGGGAAACCGCTAAAATCATCCGCTATATATTCGGTCCTTGAACACAGGTCGGCCCGGCCCGAGCCAGCCAATGCTGCCAAGCGGCAAGAATCTATCCGCTGTTCGGAGATAATTGTCTCGAGATTGCGGTCTCGAGGTCGAAGTGTGACAACTTGAAGATGCATGGCCCTCGGCTGCGAATACGAGAGTGCGGGCAGTGCCGTTCAGGGAGAAAAACAATGAAACAGGTAACGCCTTATAACTATGCCAAGCTGCTGCTTGCCAGCGCCAGTGCCCCAGCATTGCTGTGGGGTGGCGCTGCATTTGCGCAAGACGTCCAATCTGCAGATGAGGCTGCAGGCGACGGCAATGCGATTGTTGTCACCGCGCGGCGCATCGAAGAACGCCTTCAGGATGTGCCGATTTCGGTCAGCGCTATCTCGGCGCAGGATCTTGCGCGCCAGAATCTCGACGATCTGGGTGACATCGCCGAAAAGACCGTCGGTTTCGCGTTCGAAACGTTTACCGGCCCGCTCGCCCAGCCAGTGATCCGCGGTCAGACCAATCTGCGCGTCACCTCGCCGGTGCAGAATGTCGCGACCAACCTCAACGGCATCTATCTCCAGCGCGGCTATTTCGTCGATCAGGGCATGCTCGACCTGGAGCGGGTGGAAATCATCAAAGGTCCGCAATCGGCGCTTTATGGCCGCAACGCGTTTGCCGGCGCGATCAGCCTGATCGCGCGGGGCGCCAATGTCGATCGCGAGCTTTCAGGCCGGGTGTCGGCCACAATTGGCAGCGACAAGCGCTATGAGGGCAAGGGCGGTATTCACATCCCGATTGCTCCTGGCACTTTGGCCGTCTTCGTTGGTGGCGGCTATTCGGAATTCGATGGCACTTGGGAGAATACCCATCCGCTGGCCAACGCGGCAGGCGTTGCGACCAGGGGGAATTCCGGCGGCTATCGCAAGAGTGCCGTTCAGGTCGGCGCCCAGCTCAAGCTCGGCAGTTCGATCACGCTGGACGGCATGTATTTCCATACCTACCGGAATTTGGAGCAAAATCCGGCGATTACGCTGTCAACCACCGGGCTGACCGCGCCGTTCAACACGCTCAATGCCAGCCCGACGGGAGTTGGCGCAGCGCGACAAAACCGGCTGTGGGTAGGAGCACTGACGCCGACAATCACGCTGGCACCCGGCGAAACCCGGCTCCCCGGGGTGGTGCTCGATCCGCGCGCCTTCGGCCTACGCGGACCCAGCGATATCTACATCGGCAAGGTCTCCTATGATTCCGGCGGTCCCATTTCGCTGCAATACATCTATGGCCACACCTCGGCGAGCATCGGCGCACGCGGTTCCTCGCCACGCGATCCGCTGTTTTCCGCTTCTTTTTTCGGCACCAATTTAGGCATAATTTTTGACTCGTCTGGCACCGAATCAAAGTTCACCAGCGACAGTCATGATGTCCGCGCAGATTTTACTGCTGGCTCGCTCAACGGATTCTTCGGGGTCAATTTCTCCAGGACCAAGGATGACGAGTCTAACGCTTCGGAATCCGCACCAGTAAATTCGTTGGACGGACCGAATCCGTTATCGCTGTTCCCACTCGGGCCGGGCCTGCCGATTCCCACCGCACTTATCTTCCGCCGCAACACTTATCTGCGGCGCACGGAAGACGTGTTCTCAGCCTATGGCTTCGTCAACTGGAAGGCCAATGATGCTCTTTCGGTGACGCTGGAAGGGCGCTTCACTGAAGAAAAGCAGCGTGCGACTGATCTGCTGGCCCCCGATATTGGCGGAACGGGCGCTGGGTTCCTGGCGGTCACCCCGCCAACCGGAACCCGCAAGGCAAGCTTCTTCACGCCGCGCGGCTCGATCAACTACAAGCTGGCTGACGACAGTTTGCTCTATGCCTCGGTGGCGCGTGGCTACAAGTCAGGCGGCCTTAACGGCATTGCGGCCAATTATATCCGCAACTCAACCGTCGCGGGTGTGGTGGTTCCCGATATCATCACAGTCGGGCAAGCGATCCCGGCTCCGCGGGCTGGCGCGACCGCCGTGGCCTTTGTCCAGACCTCGCCTGGCTCCGCCGGCCTGAACGTGAACCAGGCGACCTATGCGGCCGAGACCAACTGGACCTATGAAATCGGCTCCAAGAACCAGTTCATGGACGGCAAGCTGACGCTCAATCTTGCCGCCTTTTACACCAACTGGAAGAACCTCCAGACCAACTCGGTTCGTCTCCAGCCCGATGGCACAGCGCCGGCTGCCTTCTTTGCCATCGTTCCCTCGCTGATCGGCAATGCCGGCGATGTGGAGATTTATGGCTTTGAACTTGAAGGCAATTTCAAGGTCACTCCGGAGTTGCGAGTAGACTTCGGCGCGGCCTATAACCACGCCCGCTACAAGAACGGCACTTACTCGCAGCGCTTCGGCGCTTCGGGCAACTGCGACGGAATTGTCTGCGCCACCACCACAGTCCCCGGCTTCAGCTTCCCGCTGCTCGATATCGGCGGCAATCAGCTGGAACGCACCCCTGCGTTCGACGCTCTGCTGGGCCTCAATTACGACACCGAGCTGAGCAATGGCTGGGGCTTCGATGCACGGGTAGATGTCACCTACCAGACCAAGCAATTTGCCGACGAAGCCAATCTGGCCTTCCTGCCAAGTCGCACCCTGGTCAACGCATCGCTCGGACTGGACATAAAGGGCATCCGGATGCAGGCATGGGTGAAGAACCTGTTCGACAAGAAATATGTCTCGAACGCCCTGTTCCTGATCGGCACGGGCGGTGCTGGTTCGGCAAGCTATGTGCCGATCCTTGGCGAACAGCGGACCATGGGGCTGACGGCGTCGTACAAGTTCTGACGGGGCGCAAAGCGATGCGGGGGGAGGCTTGCCTTGCCCCGCATCCGCTTCTTTTTTGAGAGTTTGACTGGTGGCCGATGTTGCAACCCTGAAAGCCGAACTGCTGGCCGCGATAGATGCCGATGGCGGGACCGGCCGATATGACGAGGACGGAATCGATGCGATCCATGCGCTGATCGCAAAGCTCATCCCGCACACCCCCATACCCCGCCCGATTGACGAGCAGGCGAAGGTCGCCGGGCCATGGAAATCGCTCTTCGCGCAATTCGGCCCCAAGCACACTGCGGGCAAGCCGATCACCCACGAAACCAGTTTCAAACTGCTGACGTTCAACAACCTGCCAGACGCTCCGCTGCGCTTGCTGGAGATCGAGCAGGAAATTCACGATGTCAGCAAGGACTATAACAACGTCCATATTATCGAGACGATAGATGGCAGCCTGCGTGGCCATCTCATCGTGTTTGGCCATTATACAATCGCAGCCGACACGCCGCAGCGTTATGGAGTCGAATTTTCGCGCGTCGGCCTGCTCAGCCCCGATGGCGCCAGCGATGCGGAGCTGCGCCAAGCCTTTGGCTTCGAGGCGGGGCAAGCGCTCGATATCAGCTTCAAGCCGCCAAAACTGCATTCCGATGTCGTCTATTGCGATGATGATCTGCGGATCAACTTCGGCTCGATGGGCGGCGTCTATGTGATGTCGCGGCTGCATCATGGTGGCAATTCGGTCGCCTTTGAGTGATAGTGTCGATGGCATGTGCTGAATGGTACAAACAAGCGTCGGCTCAGTCTTTGCGACCCAGCACTTCCACAAGCTCGTCGAAACCGCGCGCCTCAGGGTTGGTGATTTCCTCCAGGTCCTGATCGAGCACCCGCAGCACGCGGGCAACGAAGTCCGCTCGGCCCGCATCGCGTTCGGTGATGTCGGCTTCGGTCAGCTGCATCGTTTCCAGCTTGCCGCGATCAAAAGCGCCGGCCTGGGTCGCCAGGCGTTCGATCAGATCAAGCCTGTCGCGCACCACGGAAAGTTCGCCTGCCAGGGTGACCACCATCTGGAGGAGCTTGTCGGTTGCCGGATCAGCGAAATAACCCGGCTTCCTGCCCTTGGCGGTGCGCGGCGAGCTCATGCCTGGCCCAGCAAAACTGTCCAGGTCACCTGGCGAGGGCTGTCGGCGCTGCGCACATAGACATCGCCGGTCATCGCAATCGTTGGCTGGCTGAGCGCAGAAGCTGGCCATCCTGCTTGCTGTGCGGGAACCGCAAGGTCCAGTTCGCGGATCAGGTGCGAGAAATTCTCGTTGTTGTTCTCTTCTTCCCAGCTGGCGAGGAAGGCCTGCAGCGGGTCCAGATCGCGGACTTGCGGCACATCGAAATGCGCCATGATGCCGCCCGGCGCGAGCAGCCTGCGGCATTCGCCAAATATGCGCGGCAGGGCGCTGGCCGATGTTTCATGCAGCAACAGGCTGGAGGTCACCAGATCGAACGAACCCGGCTCAAACTCGGTGGATTCGGCATTCGCCTGGACGAAAGTCACCGGCACACCCAGCGCTTCGGCGCGGGCGTGGGCATAGCGCAGCGCTGCGGCGGACACGTCGATCCCGGTCACTTCGGCATCGGGGAACAGCTTTTTCCACGGCACGGTCGAATTGCCGATGGTGCAACCCAGGTCGAGAATGCGCTTGGGCGAAAAGCCCGGGCTGTGGCGTTCCAGTGCCTGGCGCAGCAGATGGACCAGCCCGTCATTTTCCGGCCCGCAGCGGCCATCGAGGTATAGATAGAGCCCGCGATCATACAGCGGCCCCTGGCGCATTTCAGCCGGATCCTGGCCGACATAGCCCCCGGGCATCAGATGGATGTCGGCTGCTGTCACATAACCGGGGATCGGCAGGTTGGGGTTGAGCCGAAGCACGCCCCCGGCTGGATTTTCCGCCGCAATGCGGCTCGCGGCTTGGTTCAGCGCTGCGTGGTCGCGCTCGATCGTGTCAGTGACACTGTCCCAGATCGCCTGCTGCGAAACCCGCTGGAGCGCAGACCAGAACTGGTAAAAGGGATCGCGCTTCATCACCTTGGCCACTTCCTGCCGGTTGGCAGGCAGGCGGCCATGCTCGGCGACAAAGGCGCCTTTGGTGCGCGCCTCATAGACTGCCTGATTGCCCGGCATCAGCGTGGAGCCCATATGCGCACGCAACGCGGTGACGAAATCCTGGCGGGCTGCTTCATCGCGGTTGGCGCGGGGCAGCATGGCGTGGTGATGCTGCATGTTCATATGCGTCTCCTATTGCCCCTCGGGCGCTGGCACGACATCGATAGAACCCGCCATCGTATCGCGCTTCAGCATGTTGATAACGGCGCGGCGGACCTTGGCATCGGATACCGGGCCCGACGAGATGATCATGCTGGTGCCGGGGACAAACGCGTCGCCATTTTCCAGAAACTTGTCGAGCGTCTCATCGGTCCAGACCAGACCCGCATCGCGTTTGGCCGCCAGTGCCGGTGAATAGGAGAAGCCGGGGACGCTGGCCGCGCGCTGGCCGAAAATGCCGTGAAGATTGGGGCCGGCCTTGATCCGGTCATTCTTCTTGAACGTGTGGCAGAAGCCGCACCACTTGTAGGTATCGTTCGCAACATCGCGCTCGAAGGCGGTTTCGTTCCAGGCCGACACGCGGGTGATCGGTGCCGCATGGGATGTCACGCCCGCGGGCGCCTCAACTGTGACGCCCATCGGCCACGGGGTGACGCGGAACATGGCGTGCGGGCCATAGGCACCAAGCGCCAGCAGGCCGAGCGCGCCAATGCCGGAGAGCATGGGAACTGCCTTGCCGGCCCTGCCGCCGCCCGCATAAGCCGCGCGCTTGCGGTGAATCAGCCAGCCAATTGCCCAGACGAGGCCGCACACACCCAGGAAACGTGCCACTGCCATCGGCCCTGGGTCGGGCGATTTGAAGGTCGCCAAGGCATAGGAAGTGATCGCAATGGAACCAAACACCTGCGCGCCATAGCCGGACGGGAAGGCTGCGATCAGGCCTTTGTTGTAGCGGAGCAGCGCATAGGCCGCAGTCAGCAACGCGGCGAAATTCAGAACCATCGCCATGAAGCCGAGCCCGGAATGGAAATAGCCGGTGAACATCCAGACGCTGTGGCTTTCGCCCATCAGGGCCGGAAATGCCGGCAGCGGGCCGAGATGGACCGACAGGCCATCGCTCCAGGCAAACAGCAGGCCGAGAATTGGCGAGATTGCGAGCATGACATAAGTCGTCAGTGCCAGCGTTCGGCCCCAGGTCCACACCCCGGTGCCGATGTCCGCTGGCGGCGACGCATGCCGGTCATGGCGCCACCAGTTGCGCAGGCGCAGCAGCAGCAGCACCAGCAGCACGGTGCCGACCAGATAGTGCCAGCCGCGCAGCTCTTCGCGTAGCGGCAGCGTCTTGTCGGTGCGCGGCATGTTGGTCGAGATGACCGAATGGATGAAGTAGGTTCCCGCGATCAGCCAGCCCAGATATGAGCTGTCTGCCCGCTTGCCGATATTCGCCTCAGCCATGCCCCGTCCTTTCAAAACACTTCGAGCAATTGCCCTAGACCTGCCACCTTGTCGTCGAAGCCGTTGGCGCGCAGCGCATGCCAGTAGGTCGCTGCATTGATAGCGATCACCGGCTTGCCCAACCGTTTTTCGGTGTCAGCCGCCAGTTGCATCATCGACAGATTGGTGCCGATCTGCACCAGCGCATCGACATCCGCGCCGTCAAGCTCGGCGAGCACAGCGGTCAGCCGATCAGGCGAAACCTTGGCGATGTCGGTCCAGCAACGGCATTGGAGCGGGATGTCGCGAACCACCTCGAACCCGCTCTCGTTCAGATAGCGCCGCACCTCGGCATTGGCGATCGGGAAATAGGGAGACACGAAACTGACGCGCTTGATCCCGCCATAGGCGTTAAGCGCAGCGACGAGCGCTTCGGAGCCAATGCTGATATCGACCCCACCCGTGACTTCGACAACCCGCCGTTTGAAGGCTTCGCCACCTGCGATTCCGCCATAAAAGGTAAGGGCCGACATGCCCATCACCAGGTAATCGGGTTTGCAGGTCATGACGTTTCGCACCGCATCAAGCGTGTTGTCGGAGATTGCCTGCGTGCCTGCCATGAAGTCTTCGTCGGTCAGTGCCTCGGGGTCGGTGACAAAGATGCCGCGATAGTGGTTGGTCACCCCGGGCACGCGCATCGCCTCGAAATCAGGCTGGACGACTGTGTTGGTCGAAGGACCGATAACGCCGAATACAGCCCGATAGCCCAGAACGTCGGTCATCAGTTGATCTCCGCTGCCTGCGCCAGGCTTTCAAACATCGCCTGCCGCATCAGATAGGCGCGGCGCTTGCGATCATCGGCGCAGATGGCCTGCAAGTCGGCGCGTTTCTGATTATGTGCCTCACCATTGCCGACTTTCATATACTCCATGTTCTGGATCGACTGTGCCTGGGTGAAGGCGTGCGTAACCGTCCGGCGGCGGCGCTCGAACCGCGCGATGCGCTCTGCGGGGGCGCCGTTCCTGATCACCGGCTCAAGCTCGCCGAACAGATCAAAGGCATCGTGCACGCCCGAATTCATCCCGAAGCCGCCGAGCGGATTGTTGAGATGCGCGGCGTCGCCGATCAGAATGACCCGCCCCTCGGCGAACGATTTCGCGACGCGCTGGTGCACCCGGTACAGGGTGCGGTGCTCTGTTCTGACCGACGCGCCGCCGCCAATCAACCGGTCGAAGATCGCATCCTTGGTCGCATCGCCGAGCAATTCAGCATCCGGCGTGGCATCATCGGTTGGCACGAGAACGCGCCACTGGCTGGGTACGCGCAGCAGCACCAGCCACTCCTGCGGATCAGAAACATAGTTGACCAGCGCCAGATTGGGCAGGCGGTCAGCAAGCTCGGTCCTGGTGGTCAGGCAGAGGAATTTTTCCGGGTAGGTGAAGCCATCGAACCCAATGCCAAGCCATTTGCGGACCAGACTGTTCGCGCCGTCAGCCCCGATCAGCCAGTCGCAGCGGATACGTTCTACCTCTGTGACCCCTTCGGCAAAAACGGTGACCCCGGTGTCATCCTGCGCGAACGACAAGAGCCGCCTGCCGAACCGCACATCGGCATTCGGCGACGCCTCCAACCCCGCTGCAAGGGCGTTCGAGAGGTGATATTGCTCACACTGAATCCGGTAAGGGTAGCGGGTGATGTCCGAGAGTTCGGAAAGATCAAAGGCAATCGACTCGCCCGATTGCCGATCACGCCAATGATAGATTGGTGCCTTGAGTCCGCGCTCCAGCAGCGTCGGTGTGATCCCGATCTGATCGAGCATTTCAAGCGTCGGAGGATGGAATGTCGATGCCCGCAGGTCTTCTGCGCAAGTCGGCCCCGCCTCCAGCAGCACGGTATCAATGCCCGCCTGCGCCAGCAGAGTCGCCATCACAGTGCCCACTGGACCAGCTCCAGCAACAACAACTTGGCACCTTTGTTTGGTCATCATTTCTCCGCGTCGGCATCAAATATGCGAGCGGGATATTTCTTCGCCAACTATAGGCCGTTATATCCGTCTGGCGGAGAGCGCCGGTTCGCGCCATGCCACACAAAGTCCGCGCCCGCGCCGGTTCGCGGGCGCGTTCGGGCACGGTGAAGCGGGAGCTCCGCTCTGTTGCCCAAGCTGGTTTGGTGAAGATGGCTACTTCAGGATCTGGTTCATCTCGATCAGGATTCCGTCGGGATCGAAGAAGTTGCAACCCATCACCCGGATGGGCGGTCCGCCATTCCGGCCCGGGTATTCCTGCGGTCGCGGCTCGCCGGTGAAGGTCACGCCTGGCAGCGCCTTCGCCGCCTTGCAGCGTCCCTCGACATCGTCGGTGTTGAGCACCAGCACCACGCCGCCGGGGCCCATCCGCTTCGGATAGGGGCCGGGATCGGGCAGCGGCGGCTCGATCCACTGCATCAGCCCCACCCAGCCGACCCAGGGATCGTTGGCATTGAGCAGCACCAGCCGCGTCTTCGATCCCGGTGTACCAGCAGGCAGCGCAACGCCGCCGGTCGTCACCATGGTATCATAATTGACTGCCAAGCCGATGACATCGCGGTAGAGCTGCAGGCTGGCCTCGATGTCGCGCACGATGATTGTCGCGCGTCGGACATCGGTGGGCAGCCGCGTGGTTGGGGCAGTGACGCCGGGCGAGGCCGGCCCCGCTGCTCTTGCCGCCGGCGGGGCGGGTTCGGCATGGGCACAGGCGGCGAGCGCCAGCGCGATCAGGGGCAAGGCTTGTTTCATCGGCTTTCCTCCACAGCGCCGCTATCGATCAGTGCGGCAATCTTGTCTTCGGCATAGCCCAGCACAGCCAGCACGGCGCGGGCATCGGCTCCGGGCCGGGGCAGAGCGGTTGCACCGCCCGGGCGCTTGCCGTCCATTTCCAGCGGAATTGTCGGCAAGCGGGTCTGCTCGCCGCTGTCCAGCGTCACCGGCTCAAGGCCGCCAGCGGCAAGATGCGGATCGTCGAACAACTCCTCGGGCTTGCCTATCGGCGCGAATGGCATGCCGGTGCCATCGAGCCTGGCCACCACTTCGGCGCGCGTCATTGCGCCGATGAGTTCGCGGATGCGCGGGAGGATGCGGTCGCGCGCGAGGACGCGCTGGTTGTTGGCGCGGATCGTTTGGTCGGACCACAGGTCGCCTAGCGCGAACAGGGCGCAGAACTTCTCCCACAGGGCATCGGTAACCACGCCGATAAACACCGGCTCGTCGCGCGTCTCGAACACGTCGTAAATCGCCCAGGCCGACACCCGCGCGGGCATTGGCGCCGCCGGTTTGCCGGTAACTGCGAACTGCGCCATGTGTTGCCCCACCAGATAGGCGGTGGTTTCAAACAGGCTGGCGACAACTTTCTGGCCGCGCCCGGTGCGGTGGCGTTCTTCCAGCGCGGCGAGGATGCCGATCACCCCGAACATGCCGCCAGTGACATCGATCACGCTGGCGCCTGCCCGCAAGGGGCGGCCCGGCGGCCCGGTCATGTAGGCCAGCCCGCCCATCATCTGCGCCACTTCGTCAAGCGCCGTGCGTTGCTCATAGGGCCCCGGCAGGAAGCCCTTTTCGCTGCAATAGATCAGGCGGGGATTGGTCCTGGCCAGCTCTTCGTAACCCAGACCCAGCCGGTCGAGTGCGCCGGGGCGGAAATTCTCGACCAGCACGTCGGCCCCCGCACAAAGATCCTTTGCCACCGCCAGGCCCTCTGCCGATTTCAGGTCGAGGCAGATCGATTGCTTGCCGCGATTGTACATCGGGAAATAGCCAGCCCCTGAACCAAGCAGCCGCCGCGTGGCGTCGCCGCCAAGTGGCTCGACCCGGATAACCTCGGCGCCGAGCCCGGCGAGGATATGCCCTACCGCAGGGCCCATCACCATGTGGGTGAACTCGATGACCGTGATCCCGGCAAGCGGTGTGGGGGCAGTCATCGCTTCAGCCTTTCGGAATAATCGAGCATCGGCCCGGCATCGGGGGTGAAGCCATAGAGCGGTTCGCCGGGGAGAGCCTCGGCAAGAATTGCGCGCACGGCGAGCAGTTTTTCCAGATCGATGCCGGTCTCAAGGCCCATTGCGTTGAGCATCAGCACCAGGTCTTCGGTGACCAGATTGCCCGAAGCGCCCGGCGCATATGGACAGCCGCCGAGGCCGCCGAGCGAGGCATCGAGCGTGGTGATCCCTTCATCCAGCCCGGCGAGCGCGTTGGCGAGGCCAAGCCCGCGGGTATTGTGCAAGTGGAGCGTGGTCAGCATATCGCCCACCGCGCCGCGCACATTGCGGATCAGCCGCTTGACTTGCGCCGGGTCGGCATAGCCGGTCGTATCCGACAGGCTGAATTCCACCGCGCCTGCTTGCGCGGCAGCAGCGGCAAGGTGCACGACCCTATCCTCGCTGACTGCGCCTTCGATCGTGCAGCCAAACGCCGTCGAGAGGCCGACCGCGAAGTGCACGCCGGAACCTGCGGCAATCCGTGCCACTTCGGCGATCTCGGCCAGCATGGCGGGATGATCCTTGCGGACATTGCGCAGCGAATGGCTCTCGCTCATCGAAAATGGCAGCGACATGGCATGGACACCAGCTGCGGCCGCACGCACCGCGCCTTTGGCATTGGGCACCAGCGCGACGACATTGAGGCCGGGAATGGTCCGGGCAAAGGCAACCAGTTCGGCGGTATCGGCCATTTGCGGCAGCAAGCTGGGCGGCACGAAGCTGCCCACTTCAATTTCCCTGACCCCGGCGGCCGCCTCGGCGGCAATCCATGCCTGCTTGGCGGCAAGCGGCATGACCTGCTTGATCGACTGCAGCCCGTCACGCGGGCCTACTTCGGAAACGAGAATCACTTTTCCTCTCCATTCGCAGCATGGTGGAGGGGTATTCTGGACAGAGCTTCGGATACGATCTGCTGCACTACTATCTCCAGTTCGGTCTTTATCTTCAGTGCAGGGAAACGCAGGGTCTTGATGCCATGCTCCTCAAGGTAGGCATCGCGCATCGCATCGCGCGATGGGCGATCTCCCGTTTCATGCGAAAACCCATCAACCTCAATACAAAGCGATGCTGCGGCACAGTAGAAGTCTAATGTATAGGGCGGCGCAGTATGCTGCTTGCGAAATTTCAGTCCGGCCGGTCGTTCCTTAAGCACAGTCCACAAGCGCGCTTCCGGTGGGTTCAATGAACGACGCATGGCCTTGGCGCGATTTATTGCGGCATTGCTTTTTGGCGGGAGCTTTTTTACCCCACCACCATGCTTTGCATGGTCCCCCTCCCCATCCTTTGGATAGGGAGGAAAAGGAAGATAGACCCAGGGCCGGACCTGCCGGTCGGCCTCTTGCCAGGCGGCGATGGCCTCGCCTTGCTTGAGGGTCAGGTCGATCACATCAAGCCCTTCCAGCAACATCGTTCTGGCTTCAGCATCTATGGAAAATGCGTGGGCAGCCTCACCATTTATGACCCGGCACCCGTCGAGATCGACCGTCACCGCCTGCCACTGCATGGTGCGGACGATGGCTCCGGGCAATTCCACCGGGAGCAGCCCGTTGCGGATGCAGTTGGCGCGGAAGATCGGGGCGAAGCTCTCGGCGATGATGCAGGCGATGCCATATTCCCCGAGCGCCCAGACGGCGTGTTCGCGGCTGGAGCCGCAGCCAAAGTTGGCGCCGCCGAGCAGCAACCTTGCGCCAGCCGCTGCGGGCCGATTGAGCGGGAATTCGGGATCGGCAATGCGCTTGTCGACATCGCTGTAGCGCCACGGAGCGAACAGTCCGCCTGCCAGACCCGTCCGCCCGGTGCTGCGCATCTCCCGGCTGGGAATGATCGTGTCGGTATCGATATTATCGGTGAGTATCGGCACCGCGACCGAAGTGAAGGTCCTGAAGGGGGTCATGCTGCCACCATTTCCGCAGCCGCTTTTCGCGGATCAGCGATGCAGCCGGCAAGCGCGCTGGCCGCAACCGTCTCAGGGCTGGCGATATGGGTGCGGATGCCGGGGCCCTGCCGGCCTTCGAAGTTGCGATTGGTGCTGCTGATCGTCCGGCTGCCCGGCGCGAAGCCTTCGCCGCCCGCATAAAAGCACAGCGAACAGCCGCTTTCACGCCACTCGAAACCGGCCTCGGTAAAGACCTTGTCCAGACCCTCGGCCTCTGCGGCGCGCTTCACCGCCGAGCTGCCGGGCACAACCAGCGCCGTGACAACCCCAGGCGCAACATGCTTGCCGCGCACCAATGCAGCAGCGCGGCGCAGGTCGGAAAGGCGGCTGTTGGTGCAGCTGCCGATGAAAGCCGCGTCGATCGGCGTGCCGAGCAACGCCTCGCCCGCTGCAAGTCCGATATATTCGTGCGCGCGCGCCGGTCCCTGCGGAATCAGCGCATCAATAGCGATGCTCTGTTCGGGGCTGGTGCCCCAGCTGACCATCGGCGCGATGCCGGCGGCGGCGATAGTGATTTCGCGATCAAAATTTGCATCGGCATCGCTGGCGAGGCTCGACCAATAGGGCTCACTGAATGTTGCCGGGGCATATCGCCGCCCGGCCAGATAGGCGAACGTCTGCGCATCGGGCGCGATGATCCCGGTAAAGGCGGCAAATTCGGTTGCCATGTTGCACAGCGTCATGCGCGCTTCCATATCGAGCGCCGAGACTGCCTGCCCGGCAAATTCGATTGCGTGGCCGTCGCCGCCGCCTGCGCCATGGCTGGCGATCAGGGCGAGCGCCATGTCCTTGGCGGTAACGCCGGGGGCAAGCTCGCCCGAAAATGTCACGCGCATCGTCTTGGGCCTGGCCAGCCGCAACACGCCGGTGGCCATGGCATGCTCCGCCTCGCTCGAACCGATCCCCCAGGCCAATGCGCCGAAAGCGCCCTGGGTGCAGGTGTGGCTGTCGGGCGCGACCAGGGTCACGCCGGGAAGCACGATGCCGAGCTCAGGCGAGATGACATGGACGATGCCCTGGTCATGGTCGGTGACATCGAACAGGGTTATCCTGGCAGCGCGCGCCGCCTCGCGGGTTTCGGTGATGAACGCTTGCCCGCCAGGCATCAGCGTCCGGTCGCCGCGCAGCCCGGTCAACGGATCGGGGCGGGTGTCGACGATGTGGTCCATCACCGCGAACACCCGTGCCGGATCGACGACTGCCCGTCCCGCCGCTGCCATGCTGTTGAGCGCAGCAGCGCCGGTGCGTTCGTGCAGGAAGACCCGGTCAATCGCGATCAGGGCGGTGCCGCCGGGGGTTTCTGCCACCCGGTGCGCGTCCCAGATCTTGTCGAACAGTGTCAGACCCATCGCAGATGCTCCAGCCGAGACATTGTTATGCGCAGCTCACCGACCAGCAAGTGCAATCGCCATTTCGCGCGCGGCGCTGGCGCGGATCAGGGCGCGGTGTTCGATAGCCAGG
Organism: Novosphingobium sp.; assembly: GCA_031428115.1. Classification (GTDB taxonomy): domain Bacteria; phylum Pseudomonadota; class Alphaproteobacteria; order Sphingomonadales; family Sphingomonadaceae; genus Novosphingobium. Next base: position 27,132 of record JANPOS010000046.1, read on the forward strand.
CGTTCGGGCGCGAGCACCGCGGGATCGAAGACCAGCGCATTTGCAGCGCTGGCCTGATACCAGGGCGCAAAGAAATGCCGCGCCCGCACGATGGCCCAGCCGCGCGTCAGGTAGCTGCCGAAGCGGTCCGGGGATAGATCGGGAAACAGCAGCGCAGGATCGCCGACAGGCGCTGCGGGCGGGGCAATTTCGGCCACGCCCAACGTGGCCGCGCAGGCGTCGATCACAGCCTGCCAGTCGGCCCAATCTGCCGGTGGATCGCCGTTCCAGCTGTTCGACAAGCCGTGTCCCGGCAGGTCGATGGCAGTGCCCGTCAGCATCAGGCAGTCGAGCGCCTGGCCCGGGCCATGGACCTGCAGCACAGGTTCGGCATTGCCGGCAGCCCGCCGCCAGTGGATCTGACCATCGAACTCGGCAGTGTGGACGGAAATGAAGCCTTGGTGGAGATCGGCATTCGGCTCGCCATGGGTTGCGGCAAGCGTTTGCAGGAAGGCGAGACTGGCGGCCTGCTGTTCGGCGGGCGTGCGCACCTTGCGGGCCTCCCAGCCTTCGGGAAGTTGGCCCAGTCGGGCGATGTGTGCCTGCATCGGGTCGCCATCGTAGGCGGTGATCAGCACCGGGGCGACATTGGCATCCGGCGGGGGAATGTCGCGCGGTGCCTGAAGCACGGCGGCGTAGCCCAGACGGAACGAATCGCCGGCATCGAGAATCTCGAGGATGATTTCGTGCACTTTATCGGGATCGTCGTGGGCATTGGCCATGCGTGTTTCGGGGCGGGCATCGTACCACGGAAAGAACCAGGCCTGTTCGAGAATTCGGTTCCATCCCCAAACCAGATGTTCGCCATAGGCTTTCGGCAAAAAGGCCGGCGTATAATTTGCCCCGAACGCCTGCCGCTCCGCCTCGGTCCACACGGCATAGCCGCCGGCGGCAATCCCGGTGAACCGGGCCGGATGGCGTGCCAGCGCGGTAATCAGAATGATCGCACCCGAATGGAAACCATAGGCCGGGATCTGCTCGATCCCCAAGGCGCAGAGGAATTCGACCAGTGCATCGGCATAGTCGTTGATATCGGGATCCAGCTTGGCCAGCGGCTCGGATTGGCCGAAACCCGGCGTATCGGGCGCAATGCAGGTGAAATGCGCCCCCCAGTCGCGCATCAGCTCTTCATACTCACCGCTCGAGCGGGGGCTCTGGTGCACCAGCAGCACCAGCGGACCTTTGCCCGCCCTGCGGTAATGCACGCGGCGCGCAGTGGCGCCGCTGCCGATGGTCAGGTAATGACGGGTAATCGCAATGGCCATAAAGTTGTCCGGACAAATTAGGCTCGACAACGCCATAGAGCGGCGGCAAAGTCAGCGCAAGCAAGGGAGCTCAATTTGATGAGTCTGATCGGCACGCGGATGGTCTGTGATGGCAAGACCGCCCGCCAGATATTCGAGGAAGTCATGGCCAATCCGGCGCGCAGGAAGTTTGGCTTCGGCAGCAGGCTGGCGGTGGTCAATGTCGACTTCCAGCAGGCCTACACCGCTATCGGCAGCTATGCGACCGCCTATGAAACTGATCCGCGCCAGATCGAATATACCAATACGATCAGCCGGCTGGCGCGTGCGAAGGGCATGCCGGTGGTGTGGTCGCGCGTGGCCTACAAGGCCGATGCCGGTGATGCCGGGGTCTGGGGCACCCGCAGCGATACGCCGGACAGCTTGCAGAACATCAAGTATGATTCGCCGCGTCATCAATTCGACCCGCGCTGCGAGATCGGGCCCGACGATCTGCAATATACCAAGCGCATGCCCAGCGCCTTCTTCGAAACCCCGCTGGCGAGTTATCTGACCTGGCACAAGGTCGATACGGTGGTGGTGACCGGCGGCAGCACCTCGGGCTGCGTGCGCGCAACGGCGGTGGATGCGCTCAGCCATGGCTATCGCACGATCGTCCCGATCGAGACTTGCGCCGACAAGCACGAGAGCTATCACTTCGCCAATCTCACCGATCTGCAGCTCAAATATGCGGATGTCGAACCGGTGCAGGCGGTGATCGACTGGCTGGAGGCGCGGTGATGCAGGACGGCGCGGGCGATCCCGGCCTCTATGACTATTCGGCTTATCGCGGCCGTCCGAAGATCGTCTGGCCCGGCGGCAAGACCGTCGCGGTGTGGGTCGCGCCGAATCTGGAATATTACGAGATCGACCCGCCCGCCCATCCCCGGCGCAAGGCATGGGCGCGCCCGCATCCCGATGTGGCCGGCTATGGCCACCGCGATCATGCGAACCGCGTGTCGCATTGGCGGATGGCCGAAGTGATGTCGCGGCACGGCTTTCCCGGATCGGTCAGCCTGTCGGTGGCGCTGTGCCAGCATCACCCAGAAGTGGTGGCTGACGGCGTGGCGCGGGGCTGGGAGTTCTTCAGCCATGGTATCTACAATACGCGCTATGCCTATGAGATGTCCGAGGACCAGGAACGCGCGATCATCGCCGATTCGATCCGCACGGTGCGCGAGGCGACCGGCCAGACGATTCGTGGCTGGCTGGCTCCGGCGCTGACCCATACGCCGCAAACCCTCGATCTGCTTGCCGAAATGGGGCTCGACTACACTTGCGATCTCTATCACGATGATCAGGTGCAGGAGGTCAAGGTCGCAAACGGCGAACTCGCTTCGATCCCCTATAGCCTCGAGGTCAACGACCATTACGGCTTCTTCGTCTACAACATGTCCGGCCGTGAATATGCCGATACCCTGGTGCGCCAGTATGAGCGGCTGGCGAGCGAGGGCGCGGCTTCGGGCACAGTGATGTGCATCCCCTTGCACGCCTATCTCATCGGCCAGCCACACCGCATCGGGCCTTTCGAGGAAGCGCTGCGCCACATTGCGGCGGATGGCCGTGCCTGGATCGCGTGCGCCGGCGAAATCGTCGATGCGTGGAGGGCGCATTTTCCTCCCCAGTTGAAAATTGGGGAGGGGGACCATGCGCAGCATGGTGGAGGGGT
>JANPOS010000047.1:0-10185 GCA_031428115.1 Novosphingobium sp.
CGCCTGCTGGTGCAATATCCCAAGCGCGCCAGCCAGAAGGGCATGATGCAGGCAGACCGCAGCCACTTGCCGCTGAAGCTCAACACTGCCGGTGTGATCCCGCCGATCTTCGCCTCTTCGTTGCTGCTGCTGCCGCTGACAATCAGCCAGTTTGCCGGCAATTCACTCTCGCCCGACACGACGATGGGCGGGGTCGTGGTGACGCTCAACCAGCTTCTGCAGCATGGCCAGCCGATCTACATGATCCTCTATGCGCTGGGGATTATTTTCTTCGCATTCTTCTACACCGCCGTGGTGTTCAATCCGGAAGAGACATCGGAGAACCTCAAGCGCGCGGGCGGCTTCATCCCCGGCATCCGCCGGGGCAAGAACACCGCGACCTATCTCGATTATGTGCTGACCCGCGTCACTGTGCTGGGTGCGGCCTACATCACCATCGTCTGCGTCGTGCCCGAATATATCATCGCCCAGACCGGCCTCAATGCCATGTTCCTGGGCGGCACCAGCCTGCTCATCGTGGTCAATGTCACGGTCGACACGATCACCCAGATCCAGTCGCACATGCTGGCGCACCAATATGGCGATCTGATCAAGAAGGCGAAATTGAAAGGCCGCCTCCGCTGAAGGGGCGCAATACGCAACAGGGAGCGGACTATTGAACATCATTCTTCTGGGCCCTCCCGGCGCGGGCAAGGGCACCCAGGCACAGCGCCTCGTTGAACGCTTCGGCATGCGCCAACTCTCGACCGGCGACATGCTGCGTGCTGCGGTCAAGGCGGGCACGCCGGTTGGCCTTCAGGCCAAGTCCGTGATGGAACGCGGCGAACTGGTTTCCGATGAGATCGTCTCGGCGCTGATCGGCGAGGAGCTGGACGCGTTGAATGCGGCCACCGGCGCGATCTTCGACGGCTATCCGCGCACTGCTGCCCAGGCCGCCGCGCTCGATGCCATCCTCGCGGCGCGCGGACGCACGCTGGGCAAAGTCATCGAACTCGAAGTCGACGAAGATGCGCTGGTGGTGCGGATCACCGGCCGCTTCACCTGCGCCAGTTGCGGCAAGGGCTATCACGATACGTTCGAACAGCCGCTCAAGCCCGGTGTCTGCGACAAGTGCGGCGGGACCGAGTTCAAGCGCCGCCCGGACGACAACGAGGAAACCGTGCGCACCCGCATGGCCGAATACCGCGCCAAGACCGCGCCGATCCTGCCGATCTATGAAGCGCGCGGGCTTGTTGCGCGGGTCGATGGCATGGCCGAGATTGATGCCGTGACCAAAACGATCGAGGGTCTGCTCGACACACCAAGCTGAATTTGCCGAAACCGATGATGTAGCGTATGAGGACATCGAATATGACTGGCCGTTCGACAATCCCCAATCTGGACGCGAAGATAGCCCAGCAGAAGACGGCATCGCAGGATCGCCGCCTGCCGGTGGCGTTGAGGCAACAAGCACACGAAGCAGCGAACCTGCTGAACGCGGTCAAGGCGGCGCGGGGGACGTAGCGCCTCTCGACCTCGGTGAGGCCACTGATCCCGCAATTGCAGACCGCCAGCGCCAAGAAGCACAACTTCGCGCCGAAGCCCCTATGCGCGGGCAGAACAAGACTGGCCAGGCGCAAGACGGCACGATGGGTATGGGCCTGTTTGACGCCAACGACCAGCCGGGGCTGGCTCTCGGCAATGACGCGACCCAAGAATCGCAGGACAGCGCGTCAGATAATCAGGCACAGAAGGGTGCGGAAACGCCGCTCCGTCCAATCGAGAACCGCGTTCCTCCCAAAGCAACCGAGCTCTACAGCATCCCCGACCTGCCCACTGTATCGGTCAAGGTCGAGGACTGGGGCACCCTGCCTGACAGCCCCAACGCGCGCTATATGATACTCAAGGGCCGCGCTATCCGCTGGTATCGTGGGCTGATCGGCACGACAATCAAATCATCTGATGGCAAGATGGTCAGCTTCAACAAGACGGGCCGCAAAAAGCTGGAAAGCGATGCTGGCGAAAACCTGCTTGAGGCTTCGCGCGCGATCCCCAAGATCATAATGCGCGGAACGCTACTCTCTTCCGGGGAGGGCGATGGCAAGGGGGTTCGCGAGGTGCATCGGTACGCCGCGAATGTGCGCGTCGGCGATGGCGTCCGCGCGATGGTTGTCACAGTCAGGGAAACCCCAGAGGGGAATTTCCACTATAGCACGCACAATTGGATGGACGGTGCCCCGGACGCCTCGGCCGTGACCGAACGGGATTCTGGCAAAGCCGCGATCACACATGCATTGGAAGGCGACGCCGCGGACGATGCTAATCTATCTCCATTCGGAGAAAAAAGCAACAACACCGCTGCGGCAACGGGTCCGGACCTCGAAGCGCTGCACGGCCAGCTCGAGAAGTACGGAATCGCCCACAAGGTGGTGGTCAAGATCGTCGATAGCCTGAACGGCGCGGCCGGCAGTTACGGCGAGCGTCTGATCCAGATCGCCCGCGATAAATAGGGGAGCTGACATGCGCGCATTGACCGTCGCCCTGCTGCTTGGCCTCGCCGCCAGCACGTCGGCCTTGGCCGAGGTGACTGCGACCTCTGATCTGGGGTTTGTGGTCGAGCGCAGCGTCATTGTTCCTGCCGATGCCTCCGCCACCTGGCGCGAGCTGGTCCGCCCGGCAGACTGGTGGCAAAGCGCACACACCTGGTCGGGCAATGCCGCCAATCTGACGCTCGACCCCCGCGCGGGTGGATGCTTTTGCGAGGCGCTGCCGCAAGCGAAAGACATGACGGCACGCGGCGTCGCCGAGCACATGCGCGTGATCCAGTTGGCGCCGGGCCGGATGCTGCGGATGTCCGGCGCGCTCGGGCCGCTGCAGGGCGAGGCAGTCCAGGGCACGATGACCGTGACGCTGACCCCGCTCGCCGATGGCACCACGATCAAGCTGGCATATGTCGTGGGCGGCTATATCCGAATGAACACCGCGCAAATGGCGCCAGCGGTCGATGGTGTGCTGGGCGCCCAGCTGGCCGGGCTGGCGGCCAGGCTGGGCGGTGCCCGTGCCGCGCCGGCGCCGCCAAGGCCATAGCGGAAAGTCCGCGCAGAGGCTTTGACCGCGCGGGCATAGTCGGTTATGGCCACGGTCTGAAATCCGGCCCCGCCACACGCTTTGGCGATGCCTTTGGCGCATTTGCATTCGCGGCGTTGACAGGCCAGGCGAATCGCCTTAAGCGCGCCATTCACTCGACAAAAGGGTCCGTCCGCAAGGTTACCGCGTCAGCGTGTGCCGACCGGGCTTTTCGCCGTTTTTGAGGGTGTTATCGCGTTGAGATGGGAAGTGGCGGCCAGGTCGCCGGTTCCCGTGGAGCATGGAGAAGTCAGTGGCTCGTATTGCCGGGGTAAATATCCCCACCAACAAGCGCGTGATTATCGCGCTTACCTACATTCACGGAATTGGCGCCCACAAGGCGAAGCAGATCGCCGACAAGCTGAGCATCGATCACAGCCGCCGGGTTCAGGATCTGTCCGACCAGGAAGTGTTGCATATCCGCGAAACGATCGACGCCGATCACACGGTCGAGGGCGATTTGCGGCGCACAACTGCGATGAACATCAAGCGCTTGATGGATCTGGCCTGCTATCGCGGCCTGCGTCATCGCAAGGGCCTGCCGGTGCGCGGCCAGCGCACCCACACCAACGCTCGCACCCGCAAGGGCAAGTCCAAGCCCATCGCCGGCAAGAAGAAGTAAGCACCGGATCCCAGGGCTCAAGGCTCTGGTCCCGGCAGCTTTCCCTTCAAGAATTTCGACAGGAACAAGACAATGGCACGCGAACCCCAGCGCCTTAAGAAGCGGGAGCGCAAGAACATCTCCAGCGGCATCGCCCATGTGAATGCCAGCTTCAACAACACCATGGTCACCATCACCGATGCCCAGGGCAATGCCATTGCCTGGTCGTCTGCCGGTACCATGGGCTTCAAGGGATCGCGCAAGTCGACCCCTTATGCTGCCCAGGTCGCCGCTGACGATGCCGGCAAGAAGGCCGCCGAACATGGCGTGCGGACGCTGGAAGTTGAAGTGAAGGGCCCGGGTTCGGGCCGCGAGTCGGCGCTTCGTGCGCTGCAGGCGGTCGGTTTCACCATCACCTCGATCCGTGACGTCACGCCGATCCCGCACAACGGGGTCCGGCCTTCGAAGCGCCGCCGCGTCTGATCGAACCTGCCGCGGCCGGGCCGATGCCCTGCCGCACTTTTCCGGATCGGTCGCACGGCTTCTGCACGGCTCGCGGTCCGATCTCGCAAGAAAAACCCTAGGGGAATTCCATGAGCGTCAACATCAAGAACTGGCAGGAGCTCAAGAAGCCCAACAGCCTGGAAGTCCGTCCTGGCACTGATGGCCGCCGCCGCGCGACTTTCATCGCCGAACCGCTCGAGCGTGGCTTCGGCCTGACGCTGGGCAATGCGCTGCGCCGGGTGCTGCTCTCCTCGCTGCAAGGCGCAGCAATCACCTCGATCAAGATCGAGAACGTGCTGCACGAGTTCTCGAGCCTCGCCGGTGTGCGCGAAGACGTCACCGACATCGTGCTCAACGTGAAGCAGATCGCGCTGCGGATGCAGGGCGAAGGCCCCAAGCGGCTCCAGCTCTCGGCAGTCGGCCCGGGCGAAGTCACCGCCGGCGACATTGCCGTCACGGGCGACATCGAGGTGATGAACAAGGATCTGGTGATCTGCCATCTCGATGAAGGCGCGACGCTGAACATGGAGCTCACTGCTGATACCGGCAAGGGCTATGTCCCCGCCGTTGGCAACCGCCCGGTTGATGCGCCGATCGGTCTGATCCCGATCGATTCGCTCTATTCGCCGGTTCGCCAGGTGAGCTACAAGGTCGATAACGCCCGCATCGGGCAGGAGCTCGATTTCGACAAGCTGAACCTGTCGGTTGAAACCGATGGCACGGTCAGCCCGGAAGATGCGGTGGCCTTTGCCGCGCGCATCCTGCAGGACCAGCTGGCGCTGTTCGTCCACTTCGACGATGCCGCCCCGATGGGCACTTCGCCGATGATCGGCATCGCCGTTCCCAGCCAGTCCGATGAAGGCGATACCAACCAGCTCAACCGCTATCTGCTCAAGAAGGTGGACGAGCTGGAGCTTTCGGTGCGCAGCGCCAATTGCCTCAAGAACGACAACATCATCTACATCGGCGATCTGGTCCAGAAGACCGAAGCCGAGATGCTGCGCACGCCGAACTTCGGCCGAAAGTCGCTCAACGAGATCAAGGAAGTGCTGTCCAGCATGGGCCTGCGTCTCGGCATGGATATCCCCGGCTGGCCGCCGGAAAACATCGAGGAAATGGCCAAGAAGCTGGAACAAGAGCTTTTGGGCTAAGGACCAGAATTCGTCATTCCCGCGAAGGAGGGAAGCCATCTTTGGGCCATGCCGCTTTGGGCAACTTCAGGAGATGGCTTCCCGCCTTCGCGGGGAGGACGAGGATTTTTTGGGTAGGTGCCGCCCCTTTTTGGCACCAGGACCGGGCTACCTGATACGGGCCCCGTACGAACGGAGTAAGAAAAATGCGTCATAAAGTAGGCCATCGCAAGCTACAGCGCACCAGTTCGCACCGCGCGGCGCTGTTGCGCAATATGGCGGCGGCGCTGATCAAGCATGAGCAGATCACCACCACCACGCCCAAGGCGCGCGAGCTGGCGCCCTATCTGGAAAAGCTGATCACGCTGGGCAAGCGCGGTGGGCTGTCCAACCGCCGCCTCGCCCACGCGCGGCTGCTCGATGATACCCAGCTGGTCAAGTTGTTCGACGTGCTGGCACCGCGCTATGCGGGCCGCGCCGGTGGCTACACCCGCATCATCAAGGCCGGCATCCGCGCTTCGGATGCGGCGCCGATTGCGGTGATCGAGCTGGTAGACCGCGATATGTCGGCCAAGGGTCAGGACAGCGGCCCGGTGATGACCGACGAGGAATAGGTTTCCCCCTGTCCTTTCGGATGAATTGCAAAGGCGGTGGCGAATGATAAGTTCGCAGCCGCCTTTTCGTTTTTCAGGAGCATGTAGATGCGAGGCTTCGCGCTGGGGCTGCTTGCGCTCGTTGCCGGCATCCAACCGGTCCACGCCCAAGCTGAGCCCCCGATGACCTATCCCGAAACTCGCCGCGAAGGCGTTGTGGAAACCCAGTTCGGCGAAGCCATTGCCGATCCCTGGCGCTGGCTGGAAAACGATGTTCGCGCCGATCCGGAGGTCGCCGACTGGGTGGCGCGGCAGAATGCGGTGACCCGCGGTTATCTGGACACGCTGCCGCAACGCGCGTGGTTTGCCGACAAGCTGCGCGCGCTGCTCAGTTATGAGCGCTTCGGCATTCCGGTGAAGGCGGGCGGGCGCTATTTCTACACGCGCAACACCGGGCTGCAAAACCAGTCGCAGCTGTTCGTCCGCAAGGGGCTGGGCGGCAAGCCGCGCCTGCTGCTCGATCCCAATGGCTGGGCGAAGGACGAGGCGACTGCGCTCGACGATTGGAAGCCGTCCGACAAGGGCAAGTACCTGCTATACAGCGTGCAGGACGGCGGCACCGACTGGCGGGTCCTGCGCGTGCTCGATGTGAGCACTGGCCTCGTACTTGCAGACGAAATTCGCTGGGTCAAGTTCACGGCGCTGTCGTGGGTAGGCGAGGAGGGCTTCCTTTATTCGCGCTTCCCCGAGCCGGAGGCGGGCCGCGATTTTCATGCGTTGAACTACAATCAGAGCATCTGGTTTCACCGCATCGGCACGCCGCAATCGGCCGACGTGCAGGTCTATGCCTCGCCCGGGCACCGCGAATATAGCCACGCTGCCGGAGTGACGGGTGACGGGCGCTATGCCGTGGTCACCAGCACTATCGGCACAGATGCGTGCTGTGAGATCCATGTCATCGACCTTGCCCGCCGCGCACGAGACGGTTGGAAAGCGCGCGCGCTGATCACCGGCTTCGAGCATGACTGGAAGCTGGTCGAAGGCATGGGTTCGACGCTGTGGTTCATCACCAACAAGGATGCGCCGCGCTTCCGGCTGGTTGCCACCGATCTATCCCGGCCCGATGTGCAGTGGCGCGAACTGGTCGCGCAGACCGACGAGACCCTACAACAGGGCACGATCATTGGTGACAAGCTGGTGGTCAGCTACCTGAAGGATGCGGCATCACGCGCGCTGGTGCTGGACCTCAATGGTCGCGGCACCAGGGTGCTGTCGCTCTCCGGCCTCGGCACTGCGGCCGGGTTCAGGGGCGAGCCGGGTGATCCCGAAACCTTCTACAGCTTCACCAGCTTTAACCAGCCAAGCGCGGTTTATCGGCTCAATATAGCCACGGGTGCCACGTCGGTCTTTGCCCAGCCCAAACTCGCCTTCGATCCCGCCGCCTATAAGGTAGAGCAGCTGTTCTACACCTCGAAGGATGGCACGCGCGTGCCGATGTTCGTGGTGCGGGGGAAGGCGATTGCCGAGGCCAAAAAGCCGGTGCCGACGCTGCTCTATGGCTACGGCGGCTTTGATGTTTCGCTGACCCCGGGGTTTTCCTCAGGTCGTATGGCGTGGCTGGAGGCGGGCGGTGCCTTCGCGCTCGCCAATCTGCGCGGCGGCGGCGAATATGGCAAGGAATGGCACAATGCCGGGCGTCTCGCCAACAAACAGAACGTGTTCGACGATTTCATCGCTGCGGGCGAATTCCTGATCGCGCAAGGCATCACGCCCAAGGGCGGGCTCGCTATCCAGGGCGGATCGAACGGCGGCTTGCTGGTCGGCGCAGTGGTCAACCAGCGCCCAGACCTGTTCGCCGCCGGCAATGCCCAGGTCGGCGTGATGGACATGCTGCGCTTCGACCGGTTCACCGCCGGGCGCGATTGGGTGGATGACTATGGCAAGCCCAGCGTCGAGGCCGATTGGCGCGTGCTGCGCGCTTATTCGCCCTATCACAACATCAGGCCGGGCGCGGACTATCCCGCGCTGCTGGTTACCACTGCCGATACCGACGACCGCGTCGTGCCTGGCCACAGCTTCAAATATACTGCCGCGCTGCAGGCCGCGCGCGCGGGGGCCAAGCCGCACCTGATCCGCATCGAAACCCGCGCCGGGCATGGCTCGGGCAAGCCGACCGACAAAGTGATCGAGGAGAATGCGGATATTCTGGCGTTTCTTGCCGAATGGAGCGGGCTCAAGCCGGCTGCGGCGCCTCAGTCTGCCTCTGCCGCACCGGCCAGGTGATCAGATCGCCCAGCGATTCGGGCTTGGTATCGAGGCCGGTCGGCGGCCAGCCATCGGGGCGGTTGTAGCTGCCGCACAGCACATCGAAAATCGGCAACAGCGCGGCGTAATTGCTGTTGTAGTGCTCGGGCAGCGCCGAGTGGTGGCGGCGGTGATAGGCCGGGGTGTTGAGCAGCCATGAGAGCCTGCCGAGGCCAATCGGCAGCCGCGCGTGGACCACGAAATTCCACAAGCTGAACAGGTTGAACAGGCCCAGCATCAGCGGCGTGGGAGCAATGATCAGCGCAGCCAGCGGCCAGATGGTGACAGCCTTGATCAGCGGTTCGGCCCAGAAGTGGCGGCTCGTGGTCAGCGCCGACATGTCAGGGTCCGAATGGTGCAGCGAATGCATCGACCACATCCACGGCACGGTGTGCTGCGCGCGGTGGAACAGGAATTCGAGGAGGTCGCGCACCAGCAGATAGCCGAGCACTCCGGCCCAGACCGGCAGCGCCGCGCCGTCAATCAGCGAAGACCCGCCGAGCGCGATGAGCAGGGGGATGGCGGCCATGCTTGCCACCAGGCTGAGCAGCCAGGCCTGAAGATTGCGCCACCAGTCTGCCCGGCCAGGCCGCACGAGCAATTCCGCAGCGCTGAGCAAGGCAACCAAAATGAAGGCCGGCAACAGGGCGAGGATCCATTCCATGGCCCCTGCCTAGGCAAGAATGGTTAACGGTGCGTTGGAGTGGTCGCATTGTTCATAAAATTAGCGACAAACATGAACAATATCTGTCGGCACAGTTCAGTTCCGCCTCACGCCGCCAGATCGATAAGGGCGGTGTGGCCGGGTTATTCCACCCGGCGCAAATAAAGGCATTGAACCATGACTACCCCGATCAAAGCTTTGCTGGCTCCCGCCGCGATCGCGGCAATGACTCTTGCAGCGGCTTCGCCCGCGCTTGCCGATGGCTATGGCCGTGGCGGCGACTTCGGCCACGAGCGCGGCTGGGGCCAACGCGAAAATCCCCGCGCGGCGGTCGCGGCCTGCTCGCGCGTCGCCGAGCGTTCGGCCTATCGCAGCGGCTATGACCGCGCCCGGGTAATCGACATCCGCGATGTGCGTGACACCCGCCGCGGCTTCGAAGTACGCGGAAGGCTGAATGTGCGCGAGCGCGGCGACCGGTATGACAATGACTGGCGCGATTCGCGTCGCGGCTGGAATGGCAGTGCGGGCTATCGTGACAGCGGCTCGTTCACCTGCCGGTTCGAGCGCGGCAGGGTCGTAGCACTCGACATCGACGGCGTGCGCGGTCTCTGATCCATAGTAACAAGCAGGCGAAGGCGGTTCAGGCTTGAGAAAGCCTGGGCCGCCTAGCCCGGCAATCAATTGGGAAACCGCGTTGATCCGAGTTTCGGACAGCGCGGCTCTCCCGCAAACAAGGGGGTTGCTGACATGACGATTCTGGGTTTGCGTGGGCCAAGCTTGCTGGCTTCGGCAGCGGCACTGACACTGGTCGCAACGTCGGCTTTGGCTGATCGCGGCTGGGGCGGCGGGCGTGGTCATCATCGCGGCAATGATGATACCGGCGCCTGGATCGTCGGCGGCATCATTGGCATCGGCATGATCGCCGCGATTGCCTCGGCGGCCAGCAAGAGCAACCGTGATCGTCAGACGCGCGAGGGCACCTATCGCGGCGATGATTACCGCCAAGACGATTACCGGCGCGACAATTCCCGCTATGGCAGCCGTAGTGACGATGGCCGCGGCTCCTATTCGGGCGCAGATCGCGGCATCGATGGCGCAGTCGACCGCTGCGTCAGCGAAGTCGAACGCGGCTCGACCCGGGTTGATACGGTCGATTCGGTCAACCGCGATGCCAATGGCTGGCGCGTTGCGGGCCGCATCGGCGGTGGACAGCCGTTTGATTGCAGCATCGACAGTGCCGGCCGGATTCGCGGTGTCAGCATCGACGGGCGCGGGCAGGACTAA
>JANPOS010000048.1:0-1903 GCA_031428115.1 Novosphingobium sp.
ATGGTAGGGCAACAAGTGCGCCAGCGGGCCAAGATTGATCCGGCTGGTCTGCGACGCCAGCGCCGCGATCACCAGTTCCGGGCTGGGAATACTCTCCCAATTGAGCGTCGCATGCTCACCGACCCAATATTCGCTGAAGCCAATCTTGTCGGCATAGACCCCCTGGCGGATCGCCCAGTCGAATACCTGTTTTGCAGTGCGCTCCGGCCGGAGAAACGGCGTCTGGAACATGCCAATTTTCATAACGGATCTCCTGCTTCAAAAAGCGACGAAAAAGCTTGGCGCGAGCGCCCTTCGGACCGTCCACCACGTCAACGAAACCAACCATGGCAATCCTCCCTAGCGGTTCCCAAACCCTTGCGACCCAGACCAAAACGGCGTGTCGACGCGGGCCGCGCTTCTTGGTTCCCAGATGACTAGTTTGCAGAACATAGGACGTCAATTAAAAATCGACGTTTCATCGGATTTTTGCACAAGCCTCGCAAGAATGTCGCGGCAATCCGCTAAACTTAGACGCCATCATCGACCCTTGGTCGGGGCTTCCGATAGTGCTACAGCAAATAAATATTCGGCCTTTGTTCGGGAATCGGAAATGAGTGTGAACGTCACGGCGACATTCGAAGAGACAGAAACCAGCCACGTGGGCAACCTTGGCAAGGGGCTGCCAGATGAAGCCTGGGCAGATTTTCTGCAGGTCATCGCCAGCCGGCCGAAGCGGGCGACCGAGCGTAAGCAGGACCGCAGCAAGCGGACCGAGCAGCAAATTCTGAATGCCGCGCTGCGGGTCTTTGCCCGTGACGGCATCTCGCGCGCGCGCATTGCCGATATCGCTGCAGAAGCCGGCATTTCGACTTCGACCCTCTACGAATACTACAAGAGCAAGGAGGACTTGGCCTACGACGTGCCGATGTCGCACCTCGCCGCTTTTTTCGAGGAATACCGGCAAGCGGTTGCGGACAAGTCTGGCGCGCGCGAGCGTCTGCTTCTCTACCTGTCCATGTCGGCCGACTATGCGCGCGAGCACGCCGAATGGGCGCGGCTGCTCTATCTCGAAATCTGGCCCAGCGTCTTCGTCAATGACACCGACTTGCGCCACAGCATCGATGACTTCTCGCGTGTCCTGGTGCACCTCGTCAATCAGGGCATTGCCGAAGGGATCTGGCCGAAGCGCAACCCTTATCAGACAGCCGCCATTCTGGTCGGCGGGCTCAACCAGGTGATCATAACCTGGCTGCTCTACCGGACACCTCGTAATCTTACCAAGGCCGGAAGCGAGATTGTCGAACGGATACTGCGCATGATGGAGGCGGAGACCACCGAGTGACAGACATGCAGGCGCCGATGTCAGGCATCGCGGTAGTCAGCGGCGCGCCCTTCCAGAAACGCACGCACCCCCTCACCGCCATCGCTGCCGGCAGTGAGCCTGCCGGACATTTCCTGCGCGTCGAGGTAGGCCTCGATCCAGGACCGCCCTTCAAGCCGGCTCGACGCCACTTTGCGCGCCTGGATGGCCGGAAGACTCTTGGTGGCAATGGCGCGTGCCAGCGACAGCGAACGCTCCATGACCAGTTCCCGCGGCACGACATAGTTGAAGAAGCCGGTCGGCTCCAGCTCGCGCGCCGTATAGCGGGCACCAGTGAACAGCATCTCGCGCACTTTGGCCTCGGGCATCCCAGCCAGCGCGAAGACCGCTGCGCCGCCTGCGACCAGCCCGTAGTCGATCTCCGGGCAAGCGAAATTGGCATCCGCACTGGCGATGCGCATGTCGCACAGTCCGGCAAGAATCATCCCCACCCCGATTGCAGCGCCGTTGATCGCCGCGATCACCGGGCGTTGCAGGCGGAAGAGACGCGGCAATTGTGCGTTGATATATTCGTAACGCCGCTTGCGCCCCTCGGCATCG
>JANPOS010000049.1:0-86759 GCA_031428115.1 Novosphingobium sp.
AATTGATCGCCCGTTCAATCCGCGTGACACCAAGTAGCAACGGGTGATCGATGAGCAGGCGCGCCACTTCATGCAGAGTCAGCGGCCCGGCAGACGCCACAGCCACCAAGGCGCCGTCATCCGCCAGTGCAAGCACGGCCCGGCGCGCCAGAGCCGGATCGCAATTCGGCACGACGCCTTCGGTAGCGAGCCATTCCGCCAGCTTGGCCACCCGCTCAGCCTTGTCGGCGACCGTGCCCAGCTTCTCGTGGAAGGTGATCCGCGCGAGGCCCTCGGCGTGTTCCGCAAGCGTCTTCTTGCGGTCCTGCTCCCAGAAGAAGCGCGCGTCGCTTAGCCTGGCGGCGAGCACCTTGCGGTTGCCCGCAACGATCCCCTCGCCGCCGTCCGTGGCGACGATATTGGCCGTGCAGACGAAGGCGTTGGCCAACTTGCCATCCTTCTCGCAAACAAAATACTTCTGGTTTGTCCGTGCCGTAAGCTGGATAACCTCGGGCGGAACCTCAAGATAGGCCTCGTCGAACCGGCCCAGCAGCGGCACCGGCCATTCGGTCAGCCCGGCGTTCTCGATCACCAGCCCTTCGTCCTCGACCAGCACCAGCCCGGCGGCGGTCGCGGCGGCCTTGGCCTGCTCGCGGATCAAGGCCTCCCGCTCCGCATGGTCGGCGATGACATGGCAGGCGCGCAGCTTGTCCTGATAGTCGGCGGCGCTGCCGATGGTGATTTCGCCCGGATGATGGAAGCGGTGCCCCATGGTGGCATAGCCCGAGCGGATATCGCCAACCTCGCATTCCACCAGTTCCTGCCCCAGCAGCGCGACAATGCCCGACAAGGGCCGCACCCAGCGCAGGCTTTCTGTGCTGATCGAGCCCGCGCCCCAGCGCTGCGACTTGGGCCAGGGGAATGCGCGGATGATCGCCGGGATCGCCTCGGCAAGCACGTCGCGGGTCGCGCGGCCCGGCTTTTCGCTGATCGCGAAGAACACGCCGTCGCGTTCCGTCAGTTGGTCCTGCGTCAGCCCGGTCTTGCGCAGGAAGCCTTCGAGCGCCTGCGGCGGTGCGCCGACTTTCGGACCTTTGACTTCCTCGCTGACCGCTGCCGTCGCCAGCGGCAGATCATGCGCGATCAGCGCGAGCCGGCGCGGCGTCGACCAAACGGTCAGCGCGCCCAGCGCAACGCCTGCTGCCGCCATCTGTTCGCGGAACAGCTTTTCAAAGTCACGCCGCGCGCCGACCTGCATCCGGGCGGGAATTTCTTCCGAGCGCAGTTCGAGGAGGAACTGGGTCATACCGTCCACCCCGGGTATTTCGCTTCCCATTCGGGCTTGTTCTTCTTGATCCACTCCGCGCAACTGCCCTTGGCGAGATCGCGCACCCGGCCGATGGAGCTGGCGCGCTCCTGCACCGAGATCACCCCGCGCGCTTGCAGCAGGTTGAACAGGTGGCTGGCCTCGATCGCCTGATCGTAGGCGGCGAGCGGAATTGCGGCTTCGATGCAGCGCTGGCATTCGGCCTCGGCCTTGGCAAATCCCTCAAAAAGCGATGCAGTGTCAGCCACTTCGAAGTTATATTTCGAGTGCTCTATCTCGTTTTCGAGGAACACCTGGCCATAGCTGACGGTGTCGTTGAAGCGCAGGTCGTAGACGTTATCGGCCCCCTGGATATACATCGCCAGCCGTTCCAGCCCGTAAGTCAGCTCGCCCGCGACCGGTTTGCAGTCAAACCCGCCGATCTGCTGAAAATAGGTGAACTGGGTGACTTCCATCCCGTCGCACCAAACCTCCCAGCCCAAGCCCCAGGCGCCCAGCGTCGGGCTCTCCCAGTCGTCCTCGACGAAGCGGATATCGTGCGCCAGCGGGTCGACGCCGATCGCCGCGAGGCTCTCAAGGTAAAGCTCCTGCAGGTTCGGCGGATTGGGCTTGAGGATCACCTGATACTGGTAATAGTGCTGGAGCCGGTTGGGGTTCTTGCCATAGCGGCCATCGGTCGGTCGGCGGCTCGGCTGGACATAGGCGGCTTTCCACGGTTCCGGCCCCAGCGCGCGCAAGGTGGTGGCGGGATGGAAAGTGCCCGCGCCCATCCGCATGTCGTATGGCTGGAGGATAAGGCAGCCGCGCGCGCTCCAGAAGCTGTGGAGCGCGAGGATCATCTCCTGAAACGAGAGCGGCCCAGAGGTAACAGGAACGGCGTCGGACATGGCCCGGCCCTTTGGCGGATGGCGGGCGAAGGGTCAATCTCGGTTCGATCGTTCGCGTTCATCCCTTGGCGAGAATTGCACGCTATAGAGCCCGGCATGACACAGTTCTTCCGCCGACTGACGCTCGCCGCCGCCGTCCTCGCCACCAGCCTTGCCGCGACTGCGCCTGCCGAGCCGCAGCCGGAAGTCGCGAGCGACCAGCAGGTCATCCTCTCGTCCGCGCGCCCCGCGCGCCCGGCGATGTGGCAGGTGCGCGATGCCGATACGATCATCTACCTGTTCGGCACGGTCCATGCCCTGCCGCCGGGGATCGACTGGCTGCATGGGCCGGTTGCCGCCGCGTTCGATGGCAGCCAGGAACTTGTCACCGAGATTGTCGAGAGCGAATCGTCGCAAATGCAGGCCGCAGTGCTGGCCAAGGCGACGCTGCCCGCGGGCAAAACACTGCGCGCCATGCTGACCGCGCCGCAGCGCGCCGCCTTTGAAACCACGCTCAAGGCCAATGGCCTGCCGATCGCCGCATTCGACCGCTTCAAGCCGTGGTATGCCGCGATTGTCCTCTCAAGCCTGCCAGTGCTGCGCGAAGGCTATGCCCCGGAAAACGGCGTCGAGGCCAAGCTCGACGCCCGCGCCAAGGCCGCCAGTCGCCCGCACGGCGCGCTGGAAAGCGCGGAATATCAGCTTGGCCTGTTCGATTCGCTGCCGCAATCGGTCCAGCTGCGCTATCTCAACGAAGTGATCACCGACCTGCCCAAGGCATCGGATGAGATCGCCCAGATGATCGACGCCTGGAAGCAGGGCGACGCCGACAGGCTTGCGCAACTGATGAACGAAGAAGACGACGCGCCCGAGCTGATGGAGCTGCTGCTCTACAACCGCAACCGCGCCTGGGCCGAATGGATCAAGGCGCGGCTGGACCGGCCGGGCACGGTGTTCATGGCCGTTGGCGCGGGGCATCTGGCCGGCGCGGGCAGCGTGCAACAGGTGCTGGCCGCCAAGGGCATTGCCAGCTCCCGCCTGCAATAGCTAAAATTCCCCGCCCGCCTGCGGGAGGGGCTAGGGGAGGGTCTGTGATTAGCCGACGACCAACAAGCCCTCCCCCGACCCCTCCCGCAAGCGGGAGGGGAGCGCGCGCGCTGTTTCTGGCAATTCTCCTATTCGCCTGCACGCCTGCGCCCGAACCCGCGCGCCCGGCATTCTGGCAGGTAACCGGCCCCAGGGGCGAGCAGGCCTGGCTGCTGGGGACGATCCACGCCCTGCCCCGCCCCGCCGCCTGGCGCTCGCCGGCCATCAACAGGGCGCTGGGCAGCGCCGACAGCATCGCGGTCGAAGTCAACCTGCTGGCCGATCAGCGCGGCGCGGCGCAGACATATGCCAGGTTGGCGCTCAGCCCCGGTTTGCCCCCGCTGGGTGGCCGCATCGATCCGGCGCTGCGCGGCGCGCTGGCGGCGAAGCTCGAACGCGCGGGCGCCAAGGAGAGCGACTTTGCCCAGACCGAGAGCTGGGCCGCCGCGCTCCAGCTGGCCCGCGCCGGGGCGGCAGCGGGCGCAGCCGAAAACGGCATCGACCGCGCGGTCCTGCGGCTTGCAGGTGGGCGCCGCGTGATCGAATTCGAGGGCAATGCCGGACAGCTCGGCCTGTTCGATGACTTGCCCGAAGCCGAACAGCGTGATCTGCTGAACGCGGTGCTGCGCGAGAATGGCGCGCCCGGCGGCGCGAGTGCGGACCTGGTTCTCGCCTGGCGGACCGGCGATTTCGCCCGCATCGAGGCCGAAAGCCATCGCGGCCTGCTCGCCGATCCGGAATTGCGCGAGGCGCTGTTCACGCTGCGCAACCGGGCCTGGACGGCGCGGATCGCGGCTGAGCTTGCCGCCGGGCGGCGGCTGTTCGTCGCTGTCGGCGCGGCGCATATGGCTGGCAGCGACGGACTGACGGCCATGCTCAGGGCGCGGGGCCTGACCGTGACGCGGGTGCAATAGCGGGCCTGACCACCGCGCTTGCCTTTCACCGCCATCCCCGCTAGGTGCCCGCGCTTCCCCGTCATGGTCATCCCTGGAGGTGTGGCGGCGAAGTGTATCAATCGTATTGGAAGGTCGAGTCATGAGCGAAACGCTTACTCTTCCGGCCGAGACGCGGCGGGCAGGCAAGGGAGCCTCCCGTGCGCTGCGTCGCGAAGGCCGGGTCCCCGCTGTGGTTTATGGCGGCAACGAAGAAATTCTGACGATCCACGTCGAAGCGAAGGAACTGGCACGCCAGCTGGGCACCGGGCACTTCTTCAATTCGATCGTCGAGGTCGAGCTGGACGGCAAGAAAGTGCGCACCCTGCCCAAGGATGTGGCATTCCATCCGGTCAATGACCGGGCGCTGCATGTTGATTTCCTGCGCCTTTCGGCCAATTCGAAAGTCAACGTCGAAGTGCCGGTGCATTTCATCAACGAAGCTGCCTCGCCCGGCCTCAAGCGCGGCGGTGTGCTCAACATCGTGCGTCACGAGCTGGAGCTGGTCTGCGATCCGGACCTGATGCCGGAAGAAATCGCGATCGACGTCACTGGCCTCGAAATCGGCGATTCGATTCACATCAGCCATGTCGTCCTGCCGGCCGGCTCGGCCAGCGCGATCATTGACCGCGACTTCACCATCGCGACGATTGTCGCCCCTTCCGCGCTGCGCAGCGAAGTGGGTGATGCCGAGGCCAAGGCCGAAGGCGAGTAAATACCAGCACCCCTCCCCTTCAGGGGAGGGGTAGGGGTGGGGCTTGTCGGCAGGGCGCTGTGTAACCGGACCGCCCCACACCCCGACCCTCTTCCCTGAAGGGGAGAGGGAGTTTTGATGCAAGTCTGGGTCGGCCTCGGCAATCCCGGTCCGCAATATGCGATGAACCGGCACAATGTCGGCTTCATGGCCTGCGATGCGCTCGCCGAGATCCACGGATTCGGCCCCATCCAGAAGAAATTCCTCGGCTGGAGCCAGGAAGGCCGCATTGCAGGTGAGAAAATCCTGCTGCTGAAACCCGCGACATTCATGAACGAAAGCGGCCGCAGCGTCGGCGAGGCCTTGCGCTTCTACAAGCTGGACACCGACGCGCTCACCGTGTTCCATGACGAACTTGATCTGGTGCCGTTCAAGGTCAAGGTGAAGCAGGGCGGCGGCACCGCCGGGCACAATGGCCTGCGCTCGATCGACCAGCATCTGGGCGCGGATTTCCGCCGCGTGCGGCTCGGCATCGGCCATCCCGGACACAAGGACCGGGTCACCGGCTATGTCCTGGGCAACTATGCCAAGTCCGAGATGGACCCGCTGGCAGATATGCTGGGCGCGGTTTCCGCCGAGGCGGAATGGCTGGCCAAGGGCGACGCGGCGCGCTTCATGAGCGAAGTGGCGCTGCGGCTGGCGGAGGATTGAGGCCACGCCGAGCGCATGTGCTTCGACAAGCTCAGCATGAGCGGGTGAAGTGTATGGGGCTTTTCCAATTCTCGCTCAGCCTGAGCTTGTCGAAGGCCCCGCGTTATAGCCCAAGCCTCACAGCAGCATCGTCGCCAGCCCCAGAAATATCCCCATGCTCGCGACATCGCTGGCAGTGGTCAGGAAAATGCTCGAAGCCGTCGCCGGATCCGCGCCCAGCCGTTTCAGGGTCAGCGGAATCATCGCTCCGGCAACCCCGCTGACCGAGCAGGCGACAATCATCGAGATCATCACCACCCCGCCGAGCAGCAGCGGCTGGGCCTCGCCCTGCATCGTCGCATAGGTGAACATGCCGATCCCGGCGGTGACGCCAACCAGCAAGCCATTGAAGAACCCCAACATCGCCTCCTTGCGCACCAGCGAGCGGGCCGCGCCGGCGCGCAAATCGCCCAGCGTCATGCCGCGCAAGGTCACCGCCAGCGCCTGGCACCCGGTGTTGCCGGTCTGCCCGGCCATCACCGGCAGGAACACCGCCAGGATCACCATCCGGCTCAGCGTATCTTCGAATGCGCCGACCACGGCAGCGGCGATGAAAGCGGTCAGCAGGTTCACTTGCAGCCAGGGATGGCGCAGCTTGAGGCTGCGCGCGATCGGCGTCGCCAGCCGTTCCTCGCGGTCGACACCGACCATGGCGCCGGACTGACCGGAAATCTCGATTGCGCGGTTGGCAAACAGCGTTTCGCCGCGCACCAGCCCCGCCAGCCTGCCCCGCCCATCAACCACCGGATAGACCGGGAAATGCTTCTGCAAAGCCTGGCGCAACGCCTCGTCGAGCGGGGTGGCGGCCTCCAGCGCGAAAGGATCGGCGAGCATGATCGAGGCCAGCGTGTCTTCCGGCTTTGCCAGCAGCATCTCGCGCATCACCACCAGCCCGACAAGGCGGCCCGAGGGATCGGTGAGATAGAGATAGGTGATGAAGGCGGTCTTGACGTGTTCGCGCAGCTCTTCGATCGCCTGCGCCACCGTGGTTTCCGGCGAGAACACGCCCACCGGCGGGGTCATCAGATCGGCTATGGTGGGGGCTTTCCCGGAGTCGGCGCTGTGGTCCTCGGGTGATGGGGCGGCTTCGGTCGCGAGCGCAGT
The DNA here is from genome assembly GCA_031428115.1 of Novosphingobium sp. Classification (GTDB taxonomy): domain Bacteria; phylum Pseudomonadota; class Alphaproteobacteria; order Sphingomonadales; family Sphingomonadaceae; genus Novosphingobium. Next base: position 6,739 of record JANPOS010000049.1, read on the forward strand.
CTGTGTCATCTTGCCAATTTCCCCGTCTGGTCCCACTTTGACCGAAGGGGGATCATAACGAGCAGCGACGCGCTATCAAGGTGGCGCATCGGTGCAAGCTGGAGTCTTGCCATGCCCCGGTTCAATCGCCGCCATGTGATCGCCGGAGCCATTGCCGGTTCTGGCGTGCTTGCTGCTGCCGCCACAGCGCCGCTTGCCGCTCAGGCCCCCCAGCCGAACCTCAAAGGCAAGGCGATATTGGTCACCGGCACTTCGTCAGGCTTCGGCCGGTTGGGGGCGCTGCTTTATGCCCGTGCAGGCGCAAAAGTTTTCGCCACCATGCGCAACCTGCCACGGCCACAGGCGAACGAACTCAGGGAAATCGCCAGGACCGAGAAGCTCGATCTGACCGTGCTCGAGCTCGATGTTACCTCGGACGCATCGGTCACCCGCGCGATTGCCGACGCCGAGCGGCTGAGCGGCGGCGCGCTCGATGTGCTGGTCAACAACGCCGGGGTCAACCTGTTCGGGCCGGTCGAGCTGCAGGACATGGCGGCGATGCAGCTGTCGTTCGACACCAATGTCTTCGGACCCCAGCGCACCGCGCGCGCCGCGCTGCCCGCCATGCGCGCCCGCAAAGCCGGCCTTATCGTCAACATCTCCTCGCAGCAGGGCCGCTTCGTCCTGCCCGGCGGCGGCATCTATGCGCCGACCAAATTCGCGCTGGAAGCGATGAGCGAGCAGATGGCCTATGAGCTGGCGCCGCACGGGGTGGAAGTGACCGTGATCCAGCCCGGCGGCTTTCCCACCAGGATCGGCGCGAACCGGGCGCGGCTCTCCAAGGCTCTGGCCGAGCGGGTGGAGCCGGAGCGGGCCGCCGCCTATCCCGATATGGCCGCGCGGATGAAGGCCGCCCCGCCCGCGCCGCGCCCCGCCGGTGCGCGCCCTGCCTCGGTCAACCCCGGATTTGGCAGCGCAGGCGTTCCCGATCCGATCGACGTGCCCCGCGCGATTGCCGAAATCGTCGCGCTGCCAGCCGGTCGCCGCCCGCTGCGCCGCATGGTCCACCCCGGCCCGAAACCGCAGGAAGCGATCAACACGGCAAGTGCCAAAACGCAGATGCGGCTGATGGCCAGCGGACCTTATGCCGAATGGGCAAAGGCGGTTCTGGATTAAGCGCGTTCGAACACCGGCAGCTTGAACGGCCCGGCCGAATCCTCGCAATCGATGAAGGCGAGCTTCACTGCCATACCTGGCTCGATGTCATCATAGCCGAAGCCCTTGGGATTGCTGATGAATGGCACCCTTTCGGCAAGGTCCACCAGGATGCAGTCATAGGGCACCGGCGGCGCGCCGCGATAATAGTCCTGGTGGAACTGGCACCAGCTGAGCACTTTGCCATTGCCCGACATGCGCTCCCAGGTGAGCGCAGCGCTGTCGCAGTGCTCGCAAGTCGGCGCGACCGGCCAGGTCATGCCGCCGCAGTCGGTGCACTTCTGGATGCGCAATTCGCCAGCGGCGCAATATGCCCAGAACGTGTCGTGGCCCGAGCCACGCGTGCGGTCAGCGCGTTTCTCGCTCATGCGGTATCTCCCCGGGCAAAGATCAACGGATGGGCCTGGTCGGTCTGGGCAAGGCAGGTCATCGCGTAGTTCAGCCCCGCCACCTGCCGCGCGGCCGCTTCCCCGCGGAGCTGCCGCACCGTTTCGGCAACCTGGCTCCAGCCGTGCATGTAGGAACACGAAAGATTGCCGCCTTCGGTGTTGGTCGGCAGCCGCCCGTCCAGCTCCATGCCGCCTGCCTGGCAGAAAGCGACCCCTTCGCCCTGCGGCACGAAGCCAAGCCCCTCGATCTGGTTGATGAGGTGGAATGACGATGCGTCATAGCCCTCGAAGTGGCCGATTTCGGCCTGGCTGAGCCCGGCCATGGCGAAGGCCTGCCGCCCGGCATCGGCGATCTGCGGGCGCAATTGCTGGCGGACCATGAAATCGAGCTTGTTGTGAGTGACCTTGGCCTCGCCCCAGCCGGCGACATCGACTGGCGGATGCGCCATGTCCCGCGCCATGTCGGCCCGCCGCACGATCAGGCAGACCGCGCCGTCGTTAACCAGGCAGATGTCGAGCAGATGCAAGGGCCGCACGATATAGCGCGAGGCCAGGTATTCCTCGATGGTGAACGGCTTCTGCATCACTGCGTTCGGATTGCGCGAGGCATGGCGGCGCACCTGCTGGGCAACCGCGCCCAGATCCTCCTCGTGCACGCCGTATTTCGCCATGTAGAGCGTCGCGATCATCGCCCAGTGCGCGGCCTGGCTGCTCCAGCCCCAGGGGTGGTAATAGTAATAGGACGACGGCCCGCCTTGCAGACTGCCGGGGCCAATGCCGCCGAACACCCGGCCGATCGAGCGCGAGGCGACGCCATAGATCATCGCCACGCAGTCCGCCTTGCCCTCGGCAATCGCGGCGCAGACCACTGGCAGTGGCCCCGCCATGATATTACCATTGGATTTGCAGTAGCGCGGGGATAGCCCCAACATCGCCGCCATTTCCTCGGGCGGCGGCCCGCCATAAGTGAACGAGCAGGTCAGACCGTCGATGTCCTCGCGCCGCAGCCCGCTGTCGGCCAGCGCGCGCTCGAAAGCGCGGGCGGTCAGGCTCTCGACCGTAGGTGCCTCGTAACCTGGTTCCTTGGCGCGCTGCGCCTGATAGTCCGCAGCATAGTCGCTCTCGCCGATCCCGACGATCGACGCCTTGCGGCTGAGTTCGCGCGCTGCAGGTGGCACGTCGATCGTATAATAGTCGGCCATGCCCATCCCTTCGGCTTTACAATTCAATAGCCCATCAGGCTGAGCACTTCCTTGCGGCTGCGTTCGTCATCGAGGAAGCAGCCCATCAGCCGACTGGTGACCATGCCGACGCCCGGCGTGCGGACGCCGCGCGCGGTCATGCAGGCGTGGCTGGCCTCGATCACCACAGCAACGCCCTGCGGGTTGAGATGATCCTGGATGCATTGCGCGACCTGAGCGGTCAGGCGTTCCTGGATTTGCAGGCGGCGCGAATAGGCCTGGAGCACGCGGGCGAGCTTGGAAATGCCGACAACGCTGTCGCGCGGCATATAGGCAATCGCGGCCTTGCCGATGATCGGTGCCATATGATGTTCGCAATGCGACTGGAACGGAATGTCCTTTAGCAGCACCAGCTCGTTATAGCCACCGACTTCGGAGAACCGGCGCGAGAGGTGATAGGCAGGGTCTTCGCCATAACCCTCGCAATATTCCCGCCAGGCGCGGGCAACCCGCTTGGGCGTATCAAGCAGCCCTTCGCGCTCCGGATCGTCGCCGGCAAAGCGGATCAGCGTGCGGATCGCCTCTTGCACTTCCTCAGGCACGGGTAACTTCGACATCGGCCCGAAATCGCCCGCGCCGTTTTCGTCGTCATGCCCATGACCCTGATGCTCGCCCATCGCTATCGTCTCCCTTAGGCCGGCCGCTGCAACAGGCCGCCGCGCCTGAACAATCCGCGCCGCCGCCCGATTGGCTCGAAGAATTCTCCGGGCGTCTCGGGGTCGAGCAGGGCGCTGTCGACAAGCGCTTTCTCCGTATCCGTGATCGGACGCAAGACAAAAGGCGCAAGGTGCTTGCCGCGCGTGCCCACCGCATCGATCGCCCCCGCCATCGAGCCGTGTTCGGCCAGCAGGAGCGCGAGAGCTTCCGCCTCGATGCCGCAATGTTCGGCAATCATGCGCAACCGCAGCCGGGCGATTGCCGGGGCAGCATGGGCATTGCCCGGTCGTGCTGCATCAATGAAGACATCGGCTTCTGAATCGAGGCCCATCGAACGGTTGTTCATGTTCGCCGAGCCGACGCGCACGATCTCGTCGTCGATGATGGTCAGCTTGGCATGGACATAGATTGGACTGCCGCCCGAGGTCATCGGCACATAGACGCGGAACCGCCGGGCGTGATCCTGCTCGGCAATCGCATGGAGCAATCGCGTCCGGGCGCCGTCCATTGCGGCTTGCTGGAGCCAGCCATCCGACGTCAGCGGCATGACCAGAATGATCTCCGGCGGATCGGGTTCCGCAAGCCGCGCGGCGATGGCTTCAGCAACCGTGCGCGAGGCGAAATACTGGTTTTCGGCATAGATGAAGCGCTTCGCCCGTGCGATCTGGGCGAGAAAAAGCGCCTCGATCTCGCGCACCTCGGTGATCCCGCGATAGGCCGCGCGGGTGCGGGCGATGCCCACTTCGACATCGCGAAATTCGGCCGCGAGCCGGTCGGGCCACGGGCTGCCCTGCTGCGGTGCGCAGGGCAGCATCGGCTTGCCGCCCGCCTGGATCCAGCGTTCGCGGCCCAGTTCAGCCAGCGCCTGCGCAGCCTCGCCTTCGAGCATCATGGTGACATCGTGCCACGGCCCATAGGGCGTGCCATTGCGGCGGCGGCGGCGCGGGTCCTCGTGCAGGTGGTCCGGCGTATCCCAGCGGTCCGAAGTCATGTCGATGCCGCCGCAGGCCGCAAAGCAATCGTCGATCACCACGATCTTCTGGTGATGGCTGCACCCCAGCGGATGGGCCGAATCGAATTTGAACACGATCCTTCGCTGGAAATGCCAGCGGATCAGATCGAATATCATCGTGCCGCGAAACAGATAGCGCAGTGCGCCGAAATTCCACTTTAGCAGGCGAATCTGCAGATCGGGCGTGCGCCGCACCAGCCAGACGATAAAGGCACCCAGCCGGGCCGGAAACCACTCCTTGCGCGGCAGATTCCACCAGCGCCGCCCGCCAGCCAGCCGGATGCGCGAATCGAAATCCCAGCCGGCCAGGAATATCCGCTGGCGCGCGCGCAGCATGGCCTCGTGGATCAGATCGAAATAGGCTGCCGCATCGACCACGACATGGGCCCGGCTGGCCCTGGCATAGCGCCAGACGGCGGGACTGCCCTGTTCCGGTTCGTTTGCGCTGTCTGCCATGGCCAAGACCTAGCGCAAGCAGACGGCAGCGTCACGCGCAGCGGCATGGCGATATTGCGATGCCGGTGCTTGCCTCGCAGAACCGTCCGCGCAATCATCCAGGCCAGCCGAGGAGAGGACCAAGCGATGACCACCCCCACCAGCCAGATCTTGCGCGAACTCGCCGACCGCGAGGCGATCCGTGAGTGCCTCTATCGTTATTCGCGCGGGGTCGACCGGCTCGATGCCGATATGGTGCGCAGCGCCTATTGGCCCGATTGCACCGACAACCACATGAGCTTCACCGGCAATGCCGAGGAATTCATTGCCTGGTCGTTCCCGGTGATGGGCAGCATGGACCAGTCGCAGCATTTTATCTCGAACACGCTGATCGCGGTCCATGGCGATACCGCCGATTGCGAAAGCTATTTCTATGGCTTCCACCGCATCAACCTGCCCGATGGCGCGAAGAACGACGTGATCGGCGCGGGCCGTTATCTAGACACCCTGGAAAGGCGCGGCGACGAATGGCGCATCTTCAAGCGCAAGGTGGTGACCGACTGGTTCCGCCAATACCCCGATTCAGCCGACTGGTCGCAGGGTATGCTGGGCATCATGATCGAGCCGGGCGGGCGCTATCCGGACGATGACAGCTACAAGCTGCTGGCGCTGAAATAGCCTTAGCAAAATCTTAACTGCACCTCCCGCATTACCTCCCCATGAGCAATCGGGGTGCGATCATGGCGGAAGTGGTAAGGTTGGCAGAGCGCGTCGTGCTGATTGTGCTGGCGGCCATGGTTATCTGGCGGCTCATTCCGGTGCTCAGCCTGCATCCGCATGTCTTGCTGTTGCTGGCGAGCGAAGTTTCGGCAGTGATCTTTCTGGTGTTTCAGCGCAAAGGCACCTGGTCGAGCTCGTTCTACACCACTTTCATCGCCTTTGCCGGCACCGGCGCCTCCTTGCTGGTCTTCCCCGAGGGCGAAATGCTGGCGCCTGACTGGGTCACCGCGCCGTTCATCTGGACCGGCACCGCCATCGCGCTCGCCGCCAAGCTCTCGCTGCGCCGCAGCTTTGGGCTGATCCCCGCAAATCGCGGGGTCAAATCGGGCGGTGCCTACCGCTTCGTGCGCCATCCGATGTACACCGGCTATGTGCTCAACCACATCGGCTTCATGCTGCTCTACTTCTCGTTCTGGAACGTCGCGATCTATATGATCACCTGGGTGCTGCTCTACTTGCGCGTGATTGAGGAAGAGCGTTTCCTGCTCAAGGATCCGCTTTATGTCGACTATGCCAAGTCGGTGAAAGCACGGATCGTTCCTGGTCTGATCTAGTTCAGCCGGCCTGCCAAGCCAGTTAGTTTGCAGCTCTTGCGAACAGGATGGACTCGCATCAAGCGTGATGCAAGAATTAGCCCGAAGCAAAAATTGCTTGCCCCGGGAGAGTTCACGTGTCCGATATCATTCTCTATTCCGTCAGCGATCGCATCGCCACGATCACGCTCAACCGGCCCGACCGGCGCAATGCCCAGAACGAGGCGCTGCTGGTCGCGCTAAACGATGCCTGGGAGCGCGCCGCCGCCGACGACGATGTCCGCGTCATCCTGCTCAATGCCGAAGGTCCACACTTCTCCGCCGGGCATGACACTTCGCCCGATGCCAATACGGGCAGCGCAACGATCGCGAAGCTCACTTCCGAGATCAAGCAGACCGGCACCATGGGGCTCTACACCTGGGAGGCGAAGCACTTCCTCGGCTTCTCGCGGCGCTGGCGTGATATTCCAAAGCCCTCGATTGCCGCCGTGCAGGGCGCCTGCATTGCCGGCGGACTGATGCTCGCCTGGCCGTGCGACCTGATCGTCGCGGCAGACAACGCGAAGTTTTCCGATCCCGTCGTGCTGATGGGTATCGGCGGGGTGGAATACCATGGCCACACCTGGGAACTTGGCGCGCGCAAGGCGAAGGAAATGCTGTTCATGGCAAGCTCGGTCAGCGCCGAAGAGGCGCGCGAGCTCGGCATGGTCAACCGGGTGGTGCCACTCGATGAATTGCAGGCGACCGCGCGCGAAATGGCGCTGCGCATTGCGGGGATGCATCCCCATGCGCTCGCGATGGCCAAACGCGTGGTCAACCAGACGCTCGACATCCAGGGTCAGTATGCCGCGATCCAGTCGTGCTTCGATACCCATCAGCTCGGCCATGCCTCGGCCTATGCCCAGTCGGGCCAGTTCGTCCTGACTGACCACCTCGGCATCAAGAAAGCCACCTAGAGCAGCCCGGTTACAAATTCCCGGTCCGCCGCGCCGGGCTGCCATGGCGATGCGAGCAGCCCGCCCGGTCCAAACATGGCATCGACGATACCGTGCTTGCCCGCCTTGGCCCAGCACGCCTGCAGCGCATCGGCCAGCGGATCGTCGAGCGGCACCCCGGTATCGCCGCGCAAGTGCCGCAGCCAGCCGGCAAGTGCGCTCAACATCGCCGGGCACTGCGCACCACGCGCCTGCTGCGCCGCCAGCGTCTCCAGCCAGCGCTGCGGAACTTTCTGGCTGCCGTCCATGGCGATCTGGGCCAGCCGGTGGTGCAACTCGGGATTGGCAAAGCGCGCCAGCAGGGCCTCGGTATAGGCGTCCAGATCCTGGCCTGGCGCTGCGGCAATCGTCGGCGCGGCCTCGCTGCGCATCAGTTGTTCGACCAGCGGCCGGATCGCCGGATCGGCAACCGTCTGGTGGACGTATTCATGGCCTGCGCCGAGCCCGAGATAGGCCAGCGCCGAATGTGCGCCGTTGAGCATCCGCAGCTTCGCCGTCTCGTATGGCCGCACATCGCTGGCCAGTTGCGCCCCCACCGCCTCCCAGCCTGGCCGGGGCCCGGCAAAGCGGTCCTCGATCACCCACTGGCTGAACGGCTCGGTCATCACTGCCGCTTCGTCGCGCAGGCCATCGAGCCGCTCGGCCACCGCGTCGATGTCGGCGGGGGCTGTCGCAGGCACGATACGGTCGATGGTGGCCGATGGGCAGGTGCATTCGCGCAGGAACCACGGCAGCAAGGCGGCATCATGGCGTTCGAGATAGTCGCTCATCAGCAGAGCCAGCTGCGCGCCGTTGCCGGCAAGGTTGTCGCAGCTCAGCAAGGTCAGGCCGGGAAGGCTCGCGTCATGGCGGCGACGCAAGCCTGCGGCCAGGAAGGCATAGACGCTGTCCTCGCCGGCCAGTGCCGGATCGAGCGTGCCGTCGGCGCTGCGGCAATAGCCCTTCTCGGTGATCGTCAGGCTGGCAACGTGCACAGTGGGCAAAGCCAGTGCGGCGACCACTGCTGCGGCTTCGTGGCTGGCGACCAGCACTTCGCGCACCGCGCCGACGATCCGCGTCGTCCCGCCGCCCGCTGAACGCTCGGTGACCGTGTAGAGCCCTTCCTGCGGGTTGATCGCGTGCGCCACTGCGCCCGAGCGCAGCGACACCCCGGCAATCATCCAGTCGCGGTTCCCTGCTGACATTGCGGCGTCGGTGTACCAGGCCTGATGCGCGCGGTGGAACGCGCCGATGCCGAAATGGACAATGCCGAGGGCCTGGGCATCGCGGTCATATCCAAAGCGCGCCGCCTCCGCCGGCGGGAACATATCCAGCGAAAACGGCGAGAGCCGCACATGGTCGTTCACAGGCGGTAGGCCTGCTTCGCGAGATTGTAGGCCAGGTCCTGCGCCAGCTTGGCGGCTTCCCAGTCCTCGCTGCGGTGTTCGGCAACCAGTTCGGCGAGGAACCCGCAATCGATCCGCCGCGCCACATCATGCCGCGCCGGGATCGACAGGCCGGGTTCGTTGCCGAAGCGGTTCAGTAGCGGCCCCAGTGCCCGCACATATTCGGTGCAGCTCGGGATATCCGCGCCCTTGTCGCGCCCAAATCGTGCGAACAGGGCGGCGTTGTGGTTGCGGAAGCTGCCCGGATGCAACATGAGCGGGCGCGGCATCGCGGGTCAGCCCGGGGTCCGGGAATAGCGCCCGTGTTTTTCGACTGCTGCACGATCGTCGGTCGCGAACAGCAGGCTGTCGAGCACGGCGGCAAGATGCGCCCGCATCGCCGCGCGCGCGGCGTCTGGATCGCGCGCTTTGAGCGCGGCGAACACGGCGGTGTGTTCGTCCACTACCGGCTTGATGTTCGCACCGCGTGCCTTGGCGTGCAGCAGCGAGGCTTCGGGCGAAGAGTAGCGCAATTCCCACAGTTTCTCGATGGCTTCGCTGACGGCGGCATTGCGGGTCGCGCGGGCAATGGCGAGGTGAAAGGCGCGGTCCGCATTGTCACTGCCCGCCGGGTCGAGGTTCTCGGCGGCGATGGCATCCACCAGGGCACCGATTTCGGCGAGCTCGGCGTCGGTCACCTGGGCGGCGGCAAGCGCGGCGGCTTCGCCTTCAAACACCAGCCGCGCCTCGGTCAGCTCGAAAGCGGAAATGTTGAAGCCCGGCACATCGTCGGCACCCGGAATGCGCAAAACATAAGCGCCTGAGCCGATCCGCACTTCAACCAGCCCCTGCACTTCCAGCGCGATGATCGCCTCACGCACGGTGGGCCGGCTGACGCCGTATTGCACTGCAAGCTCGCGCTCTGCCGGCAACCGGCTGCCCTGCGGCCAGGTGCCTGCCACGAGCTCGGCGATCAGCGCGCGGGCAAGTTCCTGATAGAGCCGGTCGTTCCTGCTTGCGCCCGCCATCTTCATCTTGCTTTCTATTGGCCTGACCAATATGACCGGAGTGACAGGCGGTGTCAGAACCGTCAAGCCCGATTCCATAACCCAGCCGGAACATCGAAGCGACCACGAAGATTACCGCCGCCCGCGTCGTCGTCACCTGCCCGGGGCGCAATTTCGTCACGCTCAAGATCGAGACCGATCAAGGGGTTTACGGCATCGGCGATGCGACGCTCAACGGGCGCGATCTGCCGGTCGCCCGGCTGGAGGACGGAACCATGTGGAGCTGATGAAAATGGCTGGAACGATGCGCAAACTGCTGATCACGGGGCTTGTCCCGCTCGCTCTGACCGCCTGTGCAACCGCGCCGCGCCAGCCGGGTGCGCTTGCCGCCCTGCCCGCCGTCGCGCGGGTCGAGGAGCGCTTCCAGTCCTACAATGTCGAGATGGTCGAGGTTACCGGCGGGCGCTTCTGGGCCCCCTATGGCGGACCGCCGGGCGAGCGCTATCGGATGCGTCCGCCGGTCGATCTTGCTAGCCCACGCCTGCGTGCGCTGGCCCGCCATCTCGGCCCCGCCTACATCCGCGTTTCGGGAACCTGGGCCAACAGCACATATCTGCCGGCCGAAGGCGAAAGCATCACCGCGCCGCCTGCCGGCTTCAACCAGGTGCTCAGCCGCGCGCAATGGCGCGGGGTGGTTGCCTTCGCCAAAGCGGTCGATGCCAAAATCGTCACCAGCTTTCCTGCCAGCCAGGGCGCGCGCAATGCAGATGGCAGCTGGAACCCGGAGCAAGCCCAACGCCTGCTCGACCTGACCCGCGCGGCGGGCGGCGATATCTATGGCGCCGAGCTGTTCAACGAGCCGACCTTGCCGCAGCACGGGTCTTTCCCCGAAGGCTATTCCGCCGCCGATTTCGGCCGCGATTTCCGTATCTTTCAAAGTTGGGCACGCCGCTCCGCACCGCGGCTGAAACTGACCGGCCCGGGCGGCACTGCCGAGGGCACGATGCTCAAGCACAGCACTGGCGCTGGCGGACCGGGCGGGCTCGCGTCAGAAGCGCTGATGGGCCAGAATCCGGGCAGTCTCGATATCGTCTCATACCACCACTACGGCGCGGTATCGCTGCGCTGCGGGCCGATGCCGATGGGCGTGCCGGAAAAGGCGCTATCGGCCGAATTCCTCGCGCTCACTTCCACCGACTACGCGTTCTACGCCGAATTGCGCGACCGGCTGGAACCTGGCAAGCCATTGTGGCTCAACGAAACCGCACAGGCGGCCTGCGGCGGCAGCCCCTGGGCGGCGGCGTTCCGTGACAGCTTCCGCTATGTCAACCAGCTCGGCGCTCTGTCGCAAAAGGGCGTCCAGGTAATCGCGCACAACACACTTGCGGCATCCGACTATGGCCTGATCGATCAGGACACCGGCGCGCCCCGCCCGAATTACTGGGCCGCCGTGCTGTGGAAGCGCACCATGGGCACCACTGTGCTCGCCGCGCCAGCCGCGCCTTCACCTGACTTGCGGCTCTATGCCCACTGCCTGCCCGCCGGCAAAGGCGGTGTCGGCCTGGTCGCGATCAACACCGGGGCGTCGCCGCAGCAGATCGCCACCGGCGGCCGGGCGCGCGCCTGGGTGCTGACCGGTCAGCCGCTCGACACGCGCGAGGTTCTGGTCAATGGCGGCGCGCCAGGCCTTGACGAGCGGGGCGGGCTGACCGGGCTGGCCGCCGCGGAGGCAGGCGCCAGTCTTGCTGTGCCGAGCCAGTCCATCGCCTTCATCGCTGTCGCCGCAGCCGGCAACCCGGCCTGCCGCTGACGCCACGGCGGCACCCGAGGTGTGCCGCAAGCCGGGTAAAGGTTGCTGCCTCAACTTTTGTTGGCTTGCGATCTCAAAATAGCGCAGTTGCGCAAGCCATGAGCACCCTGAACCGCCCGCGCCGCAGCGCACTCTATTTCCCCGCCACCAACGCCAAGGCAATCGCCAAAGCGCGCAGCCTGCCAACCGATATCGTCATCATCGATCTGGAAGATTCGGTCGCGCCTGAGCTAAAGGTGGCAGCGCGCGCAGCGGCGCTGGCAGCGGTGAAAGAAGGCGGCTTCGGTGCCCGCGAAGTGGCGATCCGGGCCAATGGCCTCGATACCGAATGGGGCATGGACGATCTTGCCGCCATCGCCGCTTCAGGCGCCGATGCCGTGCTGGTGCCCAAGATTTCATCGCCGCAGGATATTGCCGCCTGCCAGGCCGCGCTCGCCGCCGCGCCTGAGGCCATGCAGCTGTGGGCGATGATCGAGACCTGCCGCTGTATCCCGCAGCTGGACGCGATCGCTGCGATGGCCGCCACCACCCGGCTGTCGCTATGGGTGATGGGGGTGAACGACCTCGCCAAGGAAATGCGCGCGCGCCTGACTCCGGAGCGCACGCCGTTCCTGCCGGTGCTGACCCTGGCTGTCGCGGCGGCGCGGGCGCATGGGCTCGCCATCCTCGACGGCGTGTGCAACGAGTTCCGCGATGTCGAGGCGTTCAAGGCAGAGGCGGCGCAAGGCGTGCTGTTCGGCTTTGACGGCAAGAGCCTGATCCACCCCGACCAGATCATCCCCTGCAACGAGGCATTTTCGCCCAGCGAGGAGGAGCTGCGCTGGGCGCGGGCGGTGATCGAGGCGTTCCAGCAGCCTGAAGCCCGGGGCAAAGGCGCGATCAAGGTCGAAGGCAGGATGGTCGAGCTGCTACACATGCACCAGGCCAGGCAGCTGGTCGCCGTCGCCGACATGATTGCCGTCAGCGAAGGCTGACACCGGCCAAGTGGCAGCGGCAAGGCGGCATCGCCTCAGCCATTGGCGGCATCTTCGGGCCGGGCCTTGCGCGACAGATTCGTGCGCACTTGCGACAGGGCCGACTTGAGCACTTCGCGGTCAGCTGCGCTGACGCCGTCAAGCGCCTGCGCCAGCGTTTCCAGACCAAACGGTCGCAACTGGTCGAGCAGCTGCTCGCCCTTTTCGGTCAGATAGATCCGCCAGGCCCGGCGGTCGGCAGGGTCTGCGCGGCGCTCGGCAAGTTCCGCTTCCTGCAGCCGGTCGATCATCCGGCCGAGCGTGATCGGCTCGACTTCGAGCATTTCGGCCAGCGCCCCCTGATTGCTGCCCGCGTGCGCCTTGAGCAGGCCCAGCACCAGCCATTGCGGCCGGGTTACGCCAATTCCGCGTGCGCGCGCATCAAAGGCGCGCCGCATCAGTCGCGAAACCTGCGCCAGCAATGTGCCAATGTTCTCATCCATGATGCTGCTATCATAGCGATACTTATAATATTCAAGTGATATGTTCTCGGCACGCCTGTCTGGCGGCCTTGGCAATTGCGGCGCGCCAATTGGCCGCTTGCGCTCAGGGGGCCGCCCGATGCATGAGCGCGCCATGCGGATTGCCATCGTCGATGAAAGCGCGAGCCGTGCCTCGATCATCCAGGAAGGGCTGTCGCAGCTTCCCGAGGCGGAGATATTCGTGCTGACGGACCGCCGCGGATTGATGGCGCGGATGGCCGAGATTGCGCCTGACGTGGTGCTGATCGACCTCGGCAATCCTTCGCGCGATGTGCTGGAAGAGTATTTCGCGGTCAGCCGCGCATTGGCCAAGCCGATCGCCATGTTCGTCGATGCTTCGGATGATTCGGCGATTGCTGCCTCGATCGATGCCGGCGTTTCCGCCTATGTCGTCGACGGGCTGGCCTCGCACCGCATCCGTTCGGTGCTGGACCTTGCCGTGCGCCGGTTCAATGCCTTTGCCCGGCTCCAGGCGGAGCTCGCCACCGCGCAGGGCAAGCTGGCGGATCGCGACGCGGTTGACCGGGCCAAGCGCATCCTGATGGACAGCAAGCATATTTCCGAGCCCGAGGCCTATGCCGAGCTGCGGCGCAAGGCGATGTCGACCAACCGGCGCATCGCCGAAATCGCCGAAGCGGTGGTCACCGCGCACGAACTTCTGGAGGGCAAGTGATGGTCGACCGGCTCAATATCGGTTTCCTGCCGCTGGTCGATGCCTGCCTGCCGATCCTGGCGCAGGAACATGGCTTTGCCGAGGAAGAAGGGCTGTCGCTGAAGTTCATCCGTGATGTCAGCTGGGCGACGGTGCTTGACCGGCTGCTCTATGGCCACAGCGATGCCGCGCATCTGGTGGCACCGCTGGCGATTGCTACGACCCTGGGGCGCGGCCGCATGGCGCAGCCGCTGGCCACACCGTTCGTGCTGGGGCTGAATGGCAACGCGATCACATTCGCCAATGATCTGGCCGCGAAGCTGACCAGCCCGGGCCAGCTGGGCGATCCGGTGGTGGCGGGAGCACGGTTGCGCGAAGCGGCGCAGGCGGCGCTGGCGCGCGGGCAGCCGCTGCGGCTCGGCGTGGTCCACCGCTATTCGAGCCACAATTACAAGCTGCGCTACTGGCTGGCGGCAAGCGGCATCCGGCCCGATGAGGATGTCGAGATCACTACGGTCGCCCCGCCTTATGTCGCCGACGCGCTGGCCAGCGGCGAGATCGACGGCGCCTGCGTGGGCGAGCCGTGGAGCAGCGTCTGCGTCGAACGCGGGGTCGGCACGATTGTGCTGGCAACCGCGCAGATCTGGCGGCGCGGGGTGGAAAAGGTGCTGGCCTTTCGCGAACCGGTGCTGGAAGACAAGCGTGGCCCTGCCGAGGCGCTGATCCGCGCCATGCGCAAGGCCGGACGCCACTTCATCGATCCTGAAAACTGGCAGGTCAATGCCGCGATCCTGGCGCGGCCCGAATATCTCGATGGCGCCGCATCGCTGATCCTGCGCTCGATTTCGGACCGGCTGGTGTTGGCCCATGGCGCAGCGCCGGTGCATTATGGCGACTTCATGTTCCAATACAGCGAAGCCGCAAACTTCCCCTGGATCAGCCAGGCCGAGTGGCTCTATTCGCAGATGGTTCGGTGGGACCAGATCGCCTTTGACCCGCTCGATGCCGCGCGCGCCGCGCGAGTGTTCCGCCCCGATGTCTATCGCAGCGCGCTGGTCGGCACCGGCGATGCCCTGCCCGGGGCCAGCTCAAAAGTCGAAGGCAGCGTGTCGGCGCTGATGCAGGTTTCAACCCAGCAGGGCACGATCACGCTGTCGCCCAACACTTTCTTCGATCACCGCAGTTTCGATCCGGCCGACATCACGGGATATCTCGCGTCGCTGCCGTAAATACGCAAAAAATGCTGCACTGCAAAAAAAGCTTTGCGTCCGCCGCTGCATCGCGTTAGAAATCGATTCGAACAGGAACGCCGCGTCCGATGCTGGACGAAACCACGGTATTCCATTCACAGCAACATTGCGTGGCAACGTCGCCGCCCGAACTGTCTCCTCGGGGAGGCAAGTCGAGGCGGCTTTTTTACGTTGCATCGCAGCAGAACAGGGAAGACACGCGATGAGCATGGTTCGGTTCGATAAGCGCGGTTTCATGGCGGCGCTGCTGCTCGGCGCGGCGCTGGCGGGTTGCGGCAAGAACGAGGCTCCCCCGGCCGGCACTGGCGAGATTGCCAGGATCGCCGCCGAGCAGGGCATCGAGCAATCGAACCTCAAGCTCGGCTTCATCAAGCTGACCGATATCGCCCCGCTGGTCGTCGCCAAGGAAAAGGGCTTTTTTGCCGAGGAAGGCCTCAACGTCACGCTTGAGCCGCAGGCCAACTGGAAAGTGCTGCTTGACGGGGTGACCGGCGGCCAGCTCAACGGCGCACACATGCTCGCGGGCCAGGTGCTCGCCGCCAATGCCGGCATCGGCGCCAGGATGCCGCTGATCACGCCGTTTTCGCTCGATATAAATGGCAAGGGCGTCACCCTGTCCAACCGCGTCTATGCCGCCATCGCGCCGACGCTGCCCAAGGGACCGGACGGCAAGGTGCTCCATCCGGTTTCGGCGGCGGCGCTGAAGCCGGTGATCGCAGCGGACAATGCCGCCGGCAAGCCGTTCAAGATGGCGATGGTGTTCCCGGTCTCCACCCACAACTATGTGCTGCGCTACTGGCTGGCGGCGGGCGGGATCAATCCGGGCTACTACCTCCCCGGCGACACCGCCGGCACCACCGGCGCCGAAGTCCAGCTGTCGGTCACCCCGCCGCCGCAGATGCCCGCGACCATGGAAGCCGGCACGATCAACGGCTATTCTGTGGGTGAGCCGTGGAACCAGGCTTCGGTCGCCAAGAAGATCGGCATGCCGATCATCGTCGATCCCGATATTGCCGGCACCACCGGCGACAAGGTGTTCGGCCTGACCGCTGACTTTGCCACGAAGAACCCCAAGACCACCCAGGCGATGGTGCGGGCGCTGATCCGCGCCTCGATGTGGCTCGATGCCGAAGGCGGCAAGAATCGCCCCGAGGCGGTCAAGCTGCTCGCCAGCCCGAAATATGTCGGCGCTGATGAAAAGGTGCTGATGGCCTCGATGACCGGCAAGTTCACTTTCGGCGATGGCGACACGCGCGACACGCCCGAGTTCAACCTGTTTTTCGACCAGCAGGCGAGCTATCCGTTCTATTCAGATGCCATCTGGTTCCTCACGCAAATGCGCCGCTGGGGCCAAATTGCCGAAGCCAAGCCCGATCAGTGGTATTTCGATACGGCCAAGGCGTCCTATCGCACGGATATCTATGATGCCGCCGCCGCTTCCTTGGTCGCCGATGGCAGAGTGCCTGCGGACACCTTCCCCAAGAGCGATGGCTTCCGCATCTACACCCGCAAGGCGATCGACGGCGTTGCGTTCAATGCCAAGGCCCCGGCTGCCTATGCCGCAGGCTTTGCCATCGGCCTGAAGGATGGCCAGACGGTCAGCCCCGCAGGCGTGAAGTAGGCTTAGAGCAAGGCAAGGATCGCATTATGAATGCCGCCACTTCCAGGAAAGACGATTTCGCCATGGACCAGCAAGTCGCCCCCCCCAAGGATGTGGCGCCTAGCCTTGGTGCGGCGCTACCCGCACCAAGGCTGCACCCTCTGCTTGCCCGCATCAAGTTGCCGAGCGGGCGGGCGCTGTGGGAAGCGATGTGGCCGCCGGCGACCGGCATCATCGTCTTTCTGGTGCTGTGGGCGCTGCTCGCCCCGATGGTGCAAACCTCGCTCGGCGCGCTGCCAGGCCCCGGCGATGTCTGGGCGGCTTTCAAGGAGCTGATGGTCGAATACAGCGCGGCGCGCGTGGCGGCGGCCGAGGCCGTCGCGGCGGGTTCGAGCTACACCGGACCGCCGACCTTCATCGACCAGATTTTCACCTCGCTGCAGACCGTGGCGATGGGCTTTATCCTCGCCAGCATCGTCGCGGTGCCGCTGGGTCTGGTGGCGGGCATGTCGAAGCGTTTCAACGCGGCGATCAATCCGATTGTGCAGGTGATGCGCCCGGTCTCGCCGCTCGCCTGGCTGCCGATTGTCACCATGGTGGTTTCAGCCTCGATCACAAGCGACGATCCGACCATGGCCAAGAGCTTTGTCATCTCCGCAGTCGTGGTCATGCTCTGCTCGCTGTGGCCGACCCTGATCAACACGGCCATTGGTACTGCCTCGATCGACAAGGATCTGATCAATGTCGGCCGGGTGCTCAAGCTCGGCTGGTGCGCCCGGCTGACCAAGCTCGTGCTGCCAAGCTCGCTGCCTTACATCTTCACCGGTATGCGCCTGTCTCTGGGCGTGGGCTGGATGGTGCTGATCGCGGCGGAAATGCTCGCGCAGAACCCGGGCCTCGGCAAATTCGTGTGGGACGAGTTCCAGAACGGCAACGACAAGTCGCTGGCGCGGATCATGGTCGCGGTGGTGGTCATCGGCCTGATCGGCGTCGCGCTCGACAAGGTGATGATGGCGCTCCAGGCGCTCGCCAGCCGCAACCGGACATTCTGACATGCCAGATACGATCCTCAGCCTCAACGGCGTCACCAAGTGCTATGCCGGCACTGCCGGGGTCAGCAGAGTCCTTGGCGGCATCAACCTCGATGTCGAGGAAGGCGAATTCGTCGCGATCCTCGGCTTCTCCGGCGCCGGCAAGACCACGCTGATCTCGGCGATTGCCGGGCTCGTCGAACCCGATGCGGGCGAGATCCTGCTGCGCGGCAGGCCCATCGACGGCCCCGACAAGGACCGGGGGCTGGTGTTCCAGTCCTATTCGCTGTTCCCCTGGCTCTCGGTCGAGGCCAATGTCGCGCTCGCGGTTGATGCGGTGCACAAGGACCGCAGCGCCGCCGAGCGGGCGGCGCTGGTCAAACAGAAAGTCGAGCTGGTCGGGCTCGGCCATGCGATGGACCGCAAGCCCGCCCAGCTTTCAGGCGGAATGCGCCAGCGCGTTGCCGTCGCGCGGGCCTTGGCGATGGAGCCGGAAATCCTGCTGCTGGACGAGCCGCTCTCGGCGCTCGACGCACTTACCCGGGCCAAGTTGCAGGACGAGATCGAGCGCATCCGCGCGCACGAAGGCCGCACCATCATCCTCGTCACCAACGATGTCGACGAGGCGCTGCTGCTGGCTGACCGGGTGGCGGTGATGACCCCTGCCCCCGCCGCGACCATCGGCCGCATTTTCAACGTCGACCTGCCGCGTCCGCGCGACCGCGAGGCTGTGAACGATAGCCCGGCCTTCCAGGCGCTGCGCGGCGAGATTGTCTCCTATCTCGGCTCGCTGGTGGCCGGGCAATCGCGCACAGCCGATGATTTCGGCAATCTGCCCAACGTCACCCCGCTCGATCTCGCCCCCCCTCCCCAGGCCTACCGCGATGCGGCAAAAGGCGGCACCGAGCGGCGGTTCCTCGAGTTCTACAAGCTCGACAAGGTCTATCCGACGCCCGGGGGCCCGCTCAAGGTCGTCGATGACTTCAACCTGCTGATGGACAAAGGCGAATTCGTCAGCCTCATCGGCCATTCGGGCTGCGGCAAATCGACTGTGCTGACTATGGCCGCCGGGCTAAACGCGATCAGCAAGGGCGCAATCGTGCTCGACAACCGCGAGATCGACGTGGCGGGGCCGGACAAGGCGGTGGTGTTCCAGGCACCCAGCCTGATGCCGTGGCTGACCGCGCGGCAGAATGTCGCGCTCGGTGTCGAGCGGGTCTATCCCCATGCCAGCAAGTCCGAGCGCCGCGAGATCGTCGACTATTATCTCGACCGGGTGGGTCTGGTCGATGCGCGCGACAAGCTGGCGGCGGAAATGTCGAACGGCATGCGCCAGCGCGTCGGCATTGCCCGCGCTTTCGCGCTCAGCCCCCGCCTGCTGCTGCTCGACGAGCCTTTCGGTATGCTCGACAGCCTGACCCGCTGGGACTTGCAGGACGTGCTGGTCGAAGTGTGGAACCGCACGAAAGTCACTGCCGTCATGGTCACCCACGATGTCGATGAAGCGATACTGCTGGCTGACCGGGTGGTGATGATGACCAATGGGCCGAATGCCACCATCGGCAAGATTCTCAAGGTCGACCTGCCGCGCCCGCGCGACCGCAAGGCCTTGCTCGGGCATCCCGATTTTTACGCCTACCGTCAGGCAGTGCTGCACTTCCTGGCCGAACACGACCACGGGCCGCAAGCCGAGGCGGCCTGATCCATCCGGGGGGATGCCTGACGGAACAACCGTTCGTCAGGAGATTGAAAAATGAGGAAAATACTGCTTGCGGCAGCCGCTTGTGCGGCGCCGATCGCCGTTGCTTGTCCGGCCTATGCTGCGGAGCCGAAATTCGCCGATCCAGTCAAGGTCGGCGATGGCCTGATGCTCGACCCGATCCTCGATGCGCGGCTGCGCTATGAACATGTCGACCAGCCCGCCACCGACGCCGATGCCGTCACCCTGCGGCTGCGGGCCGGTTTCGAGCTCAGACATCCGGCCTCGAAACTGGCACTGCTCGCTGAGGCCGAAGGCACGCTGGCCTTGGGCAAGAACTACAACGCCTTTCCTTATGTCGTTGCATCGAGCCAGCGGCGAACGGCTTTCTCGGTGATCCCGGACCCGGAAAATATCGAACTCAACCGGCTGCAACTGCAATACAAGGGCAAGACCGTAACGGTGACCGTCGGGCGGCAGCGGATCAATCTTGACGACCAGCGCTGGGTCGGCGCGGTCGGCTGGCGGCAGAACGAACAGACCTTCGATGCCGCACGGATCGAGGCGAAATTCGGCCCGGTCAGCTTCGATGGCACTTACGCGATCAGCCAGCGCACGATCTGGGGCTATCAGGGCGAAGGGCGCAGCGCATTCGACGGCGACTTCGTTTTCCTCAGTGCCGGGGCCAAGCTGGGGCCGGTGCAGTTCAAGACCTCTGCCTATCTGCTTGACTATGATGCCAAGGAACAGGGCGGTGCACTCGCCGCGGCAATGGCCGATACCCAGACCTATGGCCTGCGCGCGACCACGAGCCTGCCGCTGGCCACCGGGCTCAAGCTCAACCTTGCGGCAAGCTATGCCAATCAGTCCGACTGGCAGAACGGACCGGTCAATTTCTCGGCCGATTATATTGCTCTGGAAGGCGGCCTGGCCTTCAAGCGGCTCGGCGTGATCGCCGGCTGGGAACAGAAAGGCAGCAATAACGGCCGCGCGGTGCAGACGCCGATGGCGACGCTCCACAAGTTCGACGGCTGGGCCGACCTGTTCCTGGTGACCCCCAACACCGGACTTGCGGACACCTAGTGCCGGCGCAACCTACAAGTTCGACCAGATCAAGGCGATCCCGGGGCTAAACGCGGCTGTGACCTATCACGATTTCAAGAGCGACGTCGGCGGGGCCCGCTTCGGCCATGAGTGGGATGCCTCGATCGGCTTCAAGATTTCCAGGGTGAATGTGCTGGCGAAATATGCCGCCTACTCCGCGCGCGGCCTTGGCGTGAATACCAAGAAGTTCTGGCTGCAGGCCGAAGTGGCGTTTTGAAGAGACACTCCTCTCCCCTTGCGGGAGGGGAGAAGGACGGATTTGCTGCACTGCACAAATATAGGTTGCCATGCGGCCTGCGAATCGGATAGGCTCCTCCCAAGCAAGGCAATGCCGTCCATCGCCGGACGATTCCGCACCCCTGCCAAAACATCAATAACGCGTGGCAACGAAGCCGCCCGTACCGCTCCGTCAGGGACCGGTTCGTGGCGGCTTTTTCTTGTTTTGCGCGTTCGGGACTGGAGAAGACACGTGAATGCGCCGATGAATTTCAAAGGTCGGGACGCAGCAGTCCGCGAGCGCCTGGTAGTGATCGGCAACGGCATGGCCGGTTGCCGCGCGGTCGAGGAAATTCTCGCCCGCGATCCCGCGCGCTATGACATCGCCATTTTCGGCGCGGAGCCCAGGGTCAATTACAACCGCATCATGCTCTCCCCCGTGCTGGCCGGCGAGAAGTCGTTCGACGAGATCGTCATCAACGATATGGCCTGGTATGCCGACAACGCGATCACGCTGATCGCCGGTGATGCAGTGGTGCAGATCGACCGGAGCGCGCAAACCGTGATCGCGGCGTCGGGCAGGACCGAGCCCTATGACCGCCTGTTGATCGCCACCGGCTCTGATCCGTTCATCATCCCGGTGCCCGGCAAGGACCTGCCCGGCGTGGTCACCTTCCGCGACCTCGACGATGTGGGCAAAATGCTGGCGGCCGCGCAGGCCGGCGGGAATGCGGTGGTCATCGGCGGAGGACTGCTGGGGCTGGAAGCGGCGCACGGGCTGAACCTGCGCGGCATGAGCGTGACCGTGATCCACCTGATGCCCACGCTGATGGAGCGCCAGCTCGATGAAGCGGCGGGCTGGCTCTTGAAGGCGGAACTGGAACGGCGCGGGCAAGTGATCCTGACCGGCGCGGACACCGCCGGAATCATCGGCACCGACGGCCCACATGGCAAGCATGTTGCGGGCGTGCTGCTGAAGGATGGGCAGACCATTCCGGCGGATATCGTCGTGATGGCCGTCGGCATCCGCCCCGCCACCATGCTCGCAAAGACTGCTGGGCTGGACGTGGAACGCGGCATTCTGGTCGACGACAATATGGTCACTTCCGATCTCGCGATCATGGCGGTGGGCGAATGCGTGCAGCATCGCGGCGCCTGTTATGGGCTGGTCGCGCCGCTGTGGGACATGTGCCGTGCGCTGGCCGATCACGCTACTGGCAGCCCGGGCGAAGGCTATGGTGGCTCGGTAACTTCGACCAAGCTCAAGGTATCGGGTATCGACGTGTTCTCCGCCGGCGACTTCTCCGGTGGCGATGGCGCGGAGGACATCGTCATGCGCGATGCCGCGCGCGGGATTTACAAGCGCGTGGTGGTCAAGGACGACCGCGTGCTGGGCGCGGTGCTCTATGGCGATACCGCCGATGGCGGCTGGTATTTCGACTTGCTCCGCAAGGGCGAGGATATCTCCGATATCCGGGAGGCGCTGATCTTCGGCCAAGCCTTCGCGTCTGGAGGGACGCAGCTGGACCCTAACGCCGCCGTTGCTGCCCTTTCCGACGATGCGGAAATCTGCGGTTGCAACGGCGTATCCAAGGGCAAGGTCGTCGGCTGCATCCTGGGCGGGGCGACCAGTCTCGATGCGGTTCGCGCCAGCTGCAAGGCTTCAGCCAGCTGCGGCAGCTGCACCGGGCTCGTCGAAAGCCTGCTCAGCGTGACGCTCGGCGGCGAGGTTGGGCGCGCCGTGCCAACGGTCTGCAAATGCACCAGCTTCACCCACGATGATGTGCGCCGCCTGATCGTCGAGAAGGAACTCAAGGCGATCCCGCAGGTCATGCAGGAGCTGCACTGGACCACGCCCGATGGCTGCGCCTCGTGCCGCCCGGCGCTCAACTACTATCTCGTCTGCGCCTGGCCGGGTGAATATGTCGACGACCAGAAGAGCCGTTTCGTCAACGAGCGGATGCACGCCAATATCCAGAAGGACGGCACTTACTCAGTCGTGCCGCGGATGTGGGGCGGGCTGACGAATCCGCGCGAACTGCGCGCGATTGCCGATGTCGTCGAGAAGTTCAACGCGCCGATGGTCAAAGTCACCGGCGGTCAGCGGCTCGACATTTTCGGCATCAAGAAGGAGGATCTGCCCGCCGTCTGGGCCGATCTCAACGCCGCCGGGATGGTCTCGGGCCATGCTTACGGCAAGTCGCTGCGCACGGTGAAAACCTGCGTGGGGTCCGAATGGTGCCGCTTCGGCACGCAGGATTCGACCGGGCTCGGCGTGCAGATCGAGCAATCGACCTGGGGCAGCTGGATGCCGCACAAGTTCAAGATCGCGGTTTCAGGCTGCCCGCGCAATTGCGCCGAGGCGACGATCAAGGACTTCGGCATTATCTGCGTCGATTCCGGCTACGAACTGCACGTCGGCGGCAATGGCGGGATCAAGGTGCGCGTCACCGATCTGCTCTGCAAAGTCGCCACCGAGGCCGAGGCGATCGAGCACTGCGCCGCCTTTATCCAGCTCTACCGCGAACAGGCGCATTACCTCGAACGCACCGCGCCGTGGATCGAGCGGGTCGGGCTGGATCACGTCAAGGCCGGACTGTTCGGCGATCCCGATTCGATCCGCAGGCTCGCGGCCAAATTCCGCTATTCGCAAAGCTTCATGCAGGACGACCCCTGGGCGAAACGCGTGGCGGGCGAAGATGCCGAGCTGCACCAGCACCTTGCCGAAGTGCGGCCGCTGGAGTTCGTCGCATGATCGGCGACTGGCTGGACATCGGCCCAGTGGACCAGATCGCCCCGGGCAATGCCCGCACCCTGCCGGTGCGCGGCGGAGAAGAGATCGCCATCTTCCACACGCTCGACAATCAGTTCTATGCGCTGATCAACAAGTGCCCGCACAAGCAGGGCCCTTTGTCGCAGGGCATCGTCCACGGCTCTGTCGTGACCTGCCCGCTGCACAACTGGAACATCTCGCTGAAGAGCGGCGAGGCGCTGGGCGCAGACAAGGGGTGCGTGCCGGTGGTGCCGCTGCGCGTCGACGCCGGGCGCATTTACCTGCTGCGCGAGGCGGTCGTCGGAAGGAAGGTGGCGTGAAAATCCTCCCCGGCACGGGGAGGATTGTCATGAAGATGGTGCACACCACCTGCGCCTATTGCGGGGTCGGCTGCGGCATCGAGGCGACGGTCACCGGCCCGCGCACGGTCGAGATCGCGGGCGACAAGGCTCATCCCGCCAACTTCGGCAGCCTGTGCTCCAAGGGCACCTGGCTGGGCGAGACGCTGGGGCTGGAAGGCCGCTTGCTGCATCCCATGATCGGCGAGGAACAAGTCAGCTGGGACACTGCGCTGGACGAAGTGGCGGGCCGGATGCGCGAGACCATCGCCGAACACGGCCCCCAGAGCGTCGCGTTCTATCTCTCAGGCCAGCTGCTCACCGAAGATTATTACATCGCCAACAAACTCGCCAAGGGCTTTATCGGCAGCCCGCATGTCGACACCAATTCGCGCCTGTGCATGGCCAGCGCGGTGGCGGCGCATAACCGGGCGTTCGGCGAAGACGTCGTGCCGTGCAGCTACGATGACCTTGATGAGGCCGACCTGATCTTGCTGGTCGGATCGAACACCGCCTGGTGCCACCCGGTAATCTGGCAGCGGATCGAGCGCGCCCGCGAGGCGCGCGGCACCAGGATCGTGGTGATCGATCCGCGCCGCACCGAAACGGCTGCGGGAGCTGACCTGCACATCCCGATCGCACCCGATGGCGATATCGCGCTGTTCAATGCGCTGCTGGCGGTGATGCAGGCGCGCGGACTGGTGGATACGAGCGGTTGTGACGAGCCGGAGGGATTCTGGGACGACTTGTCGCAGGATTCGGGCATCGATGCGGACCTGTTCGCCCGGCTCGCCGACATGGTCGCCGCCCATCCGCGCATGATCACCTTGTTCAGCCAGGGCTCGAACCAGTCGGTCTGCGGCACCGACAAGGGCAATGCGATCATCAACCTGCACCTTGGGCTTGGCCGGATCAACCAGCCGGGCATGGGGCCGTTCAGCATCACTGGCCAGCCCAATGCGATGGGCGGGCGCGAAGTCGGCGGGCTGGCCAACATGCTCGCTTGCCATCTCGGCTTCTCGGACGGTGAGCGCGCGGACGTGGCGCAGTTCTGGGCCGCACCTGCCTTGGTCACGGGACCGGGGCTGAAGGCGGTCGACATGTTCCGTGCAATCCACGATGGCCGGATCAAGTTCCTCTGGGTTATGGCAACCAACCCGGCGGTCTCGATGCCCGATGCCAGCTTCGTGCGCGAGGCGCTGGCGCGCTGCCCGACGGTGGTGGTCTCCGAAGTGATGGCCGACACCGACACCGCCCGCCTCGCCCACATCCGCCTGCCGGCACTCGGCTGGGCGGAGAAAGACGGCACGGTGACCAATTCGGAACGCCGCATCAGCCGCCAGCGCGCGATCCTGCCTGCGCCGGGCCAAGCGCGCGCGGACTGGCGCATCCTGTGCAATGTCGCAGCGCGGCTGGGCCACGGCGCGGCCTTTACCCACACCAGCCCGGCGGACGTCTACCGTGAGTATGCCGCGATGACCGCGCTTGCGGTGCGCCACGGCAAAGTGCTGGACCTGACCGCCACGGCCGCGATCAGCGATGATGAATTCGAAGCGATGGAACCGTTCCAGTGGGGCGGGCGGTTTCCGCTGGCGGAGCGATATTCAACGCCGACTGGCCGGGCGCAACTGGTGGCCGTCGCGCCGCCGCAAAAGCAGGCGGACGCGGACTATCCGTTGCGGCTCAACACCGGCCGTTATCGCGATCAGTGGCACACGATGACCCGCACCGGCCTTTCGCCCAAGCTGTCGCAGCATCGGCGCGAGCCGCTGGTGGAAGTGCATGGCCGCGATGCTGCCACTGCGGGTCTCGTCGATGGCGCACTGGCCACGGTGACGACGCCGCAGGGCGCGTCGATCTACCGCGTCTGCGTGACCAGTGATCAGGCACCGGGCCAGGTCTTCGTGCCGATGCATTTCACCGACACCAACAGCGGCGGCGGGCGCACCGGGCGGTTGGTCCATGCCCTGAGCGATCCCGTTTCCGGCCAGCCTGCTTTCAAGGATATGGCTGCGCGGGCCGAACCGTTCAGCCCCGAATGGCGCGGGTTCCTCGTCAGCCGACAGGCAGCAGCGCCGCAAGCCGCTTACTGGGCGCAGAGCCGCATCGAAGGCGGCTGGCTGACTGAACTGGCCGGGCTTGGCGCCGTCGATGTCGACAGTCTGCTGCCCGCAGGCATGCGCAGCCAGGTCAGCGATCTTGGCAAGGGGATGCAGCGCATTGCCGTCCAGCTGGGCGATGGGTCGCTGGCGGCGATCCTCTATCTCACGCGCCAAGGCGCCCTGCCCGATCGCGGCTGGATTGTGCGCCAGTTTTGCGGGGATGCGGGGCCAATGGTCGAGTTGCTGGCCGGCCGGCCGGCCCAGCCGCAGGAAGATCACGGCGCCGTGGTCTGCCTGTGCCACGACATCGGCGCGCGCCAGATCGCAGCCGCCGTGCGCGGCGGAGCCAGCACCGTGGCGCAAGTAGGCGCGTGCACCCGCGCCGGCACCAATTGCGGCTCGTGCCGGCCACTGCTGGCAAGGCTGATCGAGCAAAATCTAAGTTTGGAGCCTGCGCAATGACCGCGATTGAAACGGGGACCGCAATCGCACCGGGCGAAGTGTGGCTGGTGGGCGCTGGCCCCGGCGATCCCGAACTGCTCACCCGCAAAGCGGAACGGCTGCTGCATTGCGCCAGCGTGGTCTATCACGATGCGCTGGTCGGCGCAGGCGTTCTGGCGCTGGTGCCGGGGCACGTCCGGCAGGTCAGCGTCGGCAAGCGCTCAGGCCGCCATTCCAAGGACCAGCAGACCATCGACCAGCTTATCGTCGCGGCCGCGCTCGCCGGTGAACGCGTGGTGCGGCTGAAAGGCGGCGATCCGTCGATCTTCGGCCGCGCGACTGAAGAGCTCGATGCTTGCCGCGCGGCGGGCGTTCCGGTGCGCATCTGCCCCGGCGTGACCGCCGCCAGCGCCGCTGCCGCCAGCCTTGGCCTTTCGCTGACCCTGCGCGGGCTTGCGCGCCGGCTGACTTTCGTCACCGCGCACACGCGCGGCGATGGCGCGCCGGACATCGACTGGCAGACGCTCAGCGATCCGCAAGCGACGCTCGCAATCTACATGGGCAAAGCCGCCGCCGGTGCCATCGCGCGCGAACTGATCGCCAATGGCCTGCCAGGCGAGACCCCGGTTGCCCTGGTGGAAAGCGCCTCGCTGCCCGAAGAAAGAACCCTCACCACCCGCCTCGATCTCCTGCCGATCGCGGCAAAGACTTTGGGCGATGGTCCGGCTCTGGTGCTGGTCGGGCAGGCGTTGGCAATTGTGGGCTGCGACCGACGCGCAGGATCCGCCCGATCCCCCCGGTCAGCAACGATTGGCGCCGACTGCGCCTAACCGTGCGCACCGAAATAGTTGGCGATCGCCAGGCTGATGCGCAGGCACAGCCGGTAAGCATCCTCGATCGGGTCGATCAGCTCCTGACTGATCGCGGCGTAGCTATGGCCGGCGAGATCGGGGTAGTCCGCTGGCTCATCGACGCCGTAGTCTGCCAGCGACGGTGCCGATACGGGATAGGCGCGCCGCAGCTGGGCGAGGGCTTCGTCGATCCGCAGGCTGAATACCATCTGGAGCACGTCTTCGCGGCTGATGTCGTTCGAGCGGGAAAAGGCGGGGATGCGCACCGCGCGCAGGAAGATGAACTGCATCAGCGCCAGCCGCAGCGCCTGGAGCGCGCCAAGCGAACGCCGCAACTCTTCCCGCCCTCCCCCGACCACACTGGCGCTGCTGCTGGTGGCCGCACCCTCGGCGGGGATCAGTTCGAGCAGCCGGTGGAGCTTCACCGCATCGACCCGGAGCCGCGACGTCATGGTGCGAAAGGCGCTGTTGCGGTCGTCGGTGGTAAGCTGGTCGGCGAGCACGAGACAGGCGGTTTCGAGATGGCGCTCGGTGCCGCGATAGGGGCGGCTTGCCCAGAAGGCCGAGTTAAACAGCTCGCCATAGGCCGCTACCGACTTGATGCTGGCAAGCCGGTCCGCCGCGCGCAGCATCCGGACGATCTGGCGGCCACGCGCTGAATCCCTGATCAGCTCGGCAATGCCTTCGACATCCTCGGCGGCGGCGGTCCCGACCCCGGCAATCAGGTTCACCGGATAGCCCAATTGCTGGAGGATGGCGTTGTGCGGGATCGCCCGGATTTGCCGCAGGCTCATGCTGCGGTCGGCGGCAAGGTCGGATTGCCGGCGCGACTTGCGGCTGCCAGTCTCCAGCAACAGCCCGAGACCAAACGAGGTGAGCGAACGCGCATAAGTGCGCGAGGCCATGAAGTCGCGCTGCACCCGGCGGATGCCGCGATAGAAATCGAGGCTGACATCGGTGCGGGTATAGAACGGGTCCGCATCGGTGGGCACTTCGCGCAATTCGACCTCGGCTATCCGGGTGAGCGTCGCCAGCGCCAGCTCGGGCGTGCGGAAAAACAGATAGCCATCGCCGCCCTGGAAACTGGCTTCGAGCTCGGTGCGGATGCCGGCCCCGGCAAACTGCTGCCGCGCCCACAGGCTCATCGGCCAGGTCAGCCGGTCGGCCATTCCCGCCGGATGACAGCCGCGGCCCATCGATTCGCCATGGGTGTTGAAAATCAGCGCCGCGATATCGCTCAGCCGGTGCCGGACCATCGCCCGCGCCAGCCGCCCTTGCAGTCGCTCGATGGCAAGCGCCGCCGGAAGCTGGCCGATAAACCGCCCGGCATCGGAAAAGCCGGTCTGGATCGAGACTCGCCCACGCTGGCGCGCATACCTGCGATAATGCGGTTCGGCGAGCAGGGCTTCGAGAAAGCGTTCGCCATGCTCCATGGCGCTTTCGGTCTCGAACAGCGGCGAGACATCGACCTTGCCGTCGATACCGAACAGTTTCGCGAAATAGAGCGCGGCGAGCGCGGTTTGCGGATCCTCGCATTCGGCGATCAGCATCCGGATCGGGGCATCGGCATCGATATGGTGAAGGATCTGCGCCATGGCGAGGAACTGGCGAACGGCGGTGGTGTTCTCGATCGCCAGCGCGGCGAAATTGGTGCGGAGCGGCTGCGCGTCGTCGAGCAGGGCGCGGATCCGCAGCAGCGCGGTCTTGCTGGCAAGATCGAGCCGGTTTTCGGGGTCGATCCGCCGACGGATGGCGTTTTGCAGCTGCGATGCGTTCACCCGGAAATGGATGCCGCCCATGCCAAGGCCGTCGGCACGCATCGCGGCGGCGAGCACGAGGAGCTGCCGGGCACTCGCCTCGCTGGCGCTGCGCGCGCAATCCTCCAGCATGGCGATAAGCGGCGCGAGCGAAACCAGCTTTGCCGGGTGGTCAGCCGTCAGCCGGTTCGCGGCATCCGAAAGGGCAGCGGGATCGCTGAGGTCGCCTTGAAACAGACCCTGCATTGCGGCAGCATGGACATGGGCGGCGCGCAAAATCGCCAGTGCGGGATGCGCGGCATCGATCTGTTCGAGTTGCGCCGCGTAGCGCGCCAGCCGCAGCGTCTTTTCGCCCAGCCGGTAGTGGATGCTGGTCGACCAGCCGATGTCGGTCCGCCCGTCCATGTCGTAGCCAACCCAGCTGGCGAAACGGAACGGCAGCGGTTGCAACTCGCGCCAACGGTCTGGCCAGCGCCGCGCCGCTGCCGAGAAGAGCAAGGTATTGAGCGCATCGCGCGCATCCTGCGCCCGGCCGAGTGCCGCCATTGCCTCGCCATGCTCATGGTCCAGGGTTATCGCCGGGCGGCCAGGATCGGCGATGCAGACCGCCGCTTCGGTCACCGCGCCGCTGCTGGCGGCCCGGGCAACCGCATCGCTCTGCGCGGGCGAGAGCAGGAAGGTCGGGTGGGCGGTAAAGACGATATGGAACAGCGGGTGCGCCCAGCGCCCGGCAAAGGCCGCAAACTCGCGCTCATCGCCGAGCAGCGCCTGAAAGGCCTGGTGGTTGTCGTCCGGCGCGACTGGCGCGAGCAGATTGAACAGGCGGTTGGCGCGGCTCAGCAGGCTCTCGCATTCCAGCTCGGCGACCAGCCCTGCTGCGCCCGCCAGCGAAAATCTGCCAGCTTCCAATGCGCGCGAAATATCGAGGCTGAGCTGGAACACCGGATTGAACAGCGGCGACTCGGCGGTTCGCAGATGCAACACGCCTAGGCGTTCACGCAAGTCAGCGGCGCTGTTCATGGGCGTTGAGTCCCCCCTTGGTGCAGCATCAGCATTTCCAGCGCGGTGCCAGATGCAGCAGGACGGCGCATCATGCGCCGGAAAATTGTGCATTGCAACATCGTCAAGTGCCCGCCTGATTGCCCGCCGATCAAAGCGTGAGAAACAAAGCCGAATAGCCGGGCAGGAGTTCCGGCGCAGCGGAATTGACCGATGCCATGATCGCGGCATCAGCCGGAATGCCTTCCTGTTTGCACGATGCTGGCGAGAGATTGAACAGACAACGCAGCCGCTGGCCCGCCGCCAGCCGGTCGAAGCTCAGCAGCGGGCCTGTGGCCGCGACGTTTTCAATGCCACCAATTCTGAGTCCGGCATTGCCGCGGCGCAGGCCAAGCAAGCGCTTTGTTTCATTCAGCAGCGAGTGGTCATTGGCCTGCTGGGTTTTGGCAGCGCGGGCGATGTTGCCCACGCTCAACGGCAGCCAGGGCTTGCCGGTGGTAAACCCGCCCAGCGGCGGCTCGGCCAGCCAGGGCATCGGCGTGCGCGCGCCGTCGCGGCCCAGCGTCATTGGCCAGTTGGCGATGGCTTCGGGGTCCTGCAACTGGTCGAAGGGAATTTGGTCCTGGTGAAGCCCCAGCTCCTCGCCCTGATAGAGGATCACATTGCCGCGCAGCGCCACCAGCAAGGCCAGCTTGACCCGGGCAAAGCTGTCCGCATGTTCGGGCGCGCACCAGCGGGAAACCGCACGCGGCGCATCGTGGTTCTCGAACGCCCAGCTGGGCCAGCCAGCGGACTTCCCGTCCCCTGCCCAGCCCGCCAGCAGCTCGGCGACCACTGCCGGCGTCAATTCCGGAGCATAGAGGAAATCGAAGCCATAGGCGCTGTTGAGCCGCGATTCGCCTCGGGTGTAGGCGGCGATTTCGGCTTGCGCATTGTCGCCGCCAACCTCGGCAACCGTATGAATTGCGCCATATTGGTCACACAGCGAACGGATCCGTTCGATAAACGCGATGACGCCGGGCTGCGACTGGCTGTGGCGCCTGATCTGGAAGTCGAACGGTCGGCTGCGCGGCGTTCCTGCATCGGGGGCTGGCGGATTGTTGCGCAGGCGCAGGTCGTGCATCGAATGGTTGAGCGCATCGAGCCGGAAGCCGTCGACGCCGCGATCGAGCCAGAACCTCGCCACATCGAGCAAGGCTTCCTGCACCGCAGGGTTGTGCACATTGAGCTGCGGCTGCTCCTTCAGGAACGTGTGCATGTAATACTGCCCGCGCCGTGCGTCCCAGGTCCAGGCCGGCCCGCCAAACACCGATTGCCAGTTGTTGGGCGGCGTGCCGTCACGCTTCGGGTCGGCCCAGACATACCATTCGGCGCGCGGACTTATGCGGGCAGCGCGGCTCTCGGCAAACCACGGATGCAGGTCCGAACTGTGCGCATAGACCTGATCGATGATCACTTTCAGCCCCAGCGCATGGGCCCGCCCGATCAGGGTGTCGAAATCGGCCAGCGTGCCGAAAATCGGATCGACATCGCAGAAGTCGGCAACGTCATAGCCGAAATCGCGCATCGGCGAGGTGTAGAACGGCGAGATCCAGATGGCATCGACGCCCAGATCAGCCACATAGTCCAGCCGGCTGGTGATGCCGGCAAGGTCGCCGATCCCGTCGCCATTGCTGTCCTGAAAGCTGCGCGGATAAATCTGGTAAATCGCGGCGCCGCGCCACCAGGGCGGGCTTGCGGGATCGAACGGTGTGGTCATGCCTGAATCCGGGACAGCGGGAGGATTGCGGCAGGCTAACATGGCAAAGGCCGCCGCGTCGCCAGCCTTGACGTGATTTTTATGCCGCAATGCACAATCGTCCTTGTCGAGACCCCTTGCCGTGACGTAGCTTCGCTAGCGGAGGCAATGAGGAGGATTTTGTCGTTACCGGCCGGGCGGTCTGCACAGGTGGCAGCGCGCCTGATCGTTGCATGTATTGGAGCCTCACTCTTGCCAACCAACCAAGCCGACGCGATCCCCGCAATCCCCGCAATCGATGCCCTGATCATCGACGTGCTGCGCCACCGGATCGGCAAGGACGAGCGCGCAGCCAAACCGCACGACTGGTTTACCGCCACGGTCCTCACCTTGCGCGACCGGATCGTTGATCGCTGGATGGAATCGACCCGCGAGACCTATGAACAGGGCGGCAAGCGGGTCTATTATCTCAGCCTCGAATTCCTCATCGGCCGGCTGCTGCGCGACGCGCTGAGCAACATGGGTCTGACCCGCGAGATGGAACAGGCGCTGCGCAGCCACGGGCTCGATCTGGCGCAGCTGGAGGAGCTCGAACCCGATGCGGCGCTGGGCAATGGCGGTCTCGGCCGGCTCGCCGCCTGCTTCATGGAAAGCCTAGCCAGCCTGGGCATCCCGGCTTATGGCTATGGCATCCGTTATGTGAACGGGATGTTCCGCCAGCGTATCGACGATGGCTGGCAGGTCGAGCTGCCCGAGACCTGGCTTGCCCACGGCAACCCCTGGGAGTTCGAACGGCGCGAGAGTTCCTATCGCATCGGCTTCGGCGGCGAAGTGGTCGAGACCATGAACGGCGTCGCATGGCATCCAGCGGAAGAGGTCGAGGCGACCGCGGTCGATACGCCCGTCGTTGGCTGGCGCGGCAAATGGGTCAACACGCTGCGGCTATGGACGGCAAATTCATTCGATCCGATCCGGCTCGATGCGTTCAATGCCGGCGATCATGCCGGCGCGCTCGCCGATCAGGTCCGCGCCGACAGCCTGGTGCGCGTGCTCTATCCGGCCGATTCCAGCCCGGCAGGCCAGGAATTGCGGCTGCGGCAGGAGTATTTCTTCTCCGCCGCATCGATCCAGGACATCGTCCGCCGCCATGTCCAGTATCACGGCGATGTCCGCAGCCTGCCGGACAAGGTCGCGATCCAGCTCAACGATACCCATCCGGCAGTGGCCGTCGCCGAACTGATGCGGCTGCTGGTCGATGTCCACGGTCTGGAATACGACGAAGCCTGGGAAATCACGCGGCAGACCACCGGCTACACCAACCACACACTGCTGCCTGAAGCGCTCGA
This sequence comes from Novosphingobium sp., assembly GCA_031428115.1. Lineage (GTDB taxonomy): Bacteria > Pseudomonadota > Alphaproteobacteria > Sphingomonadales > Sphingomonadaceae > Novosphingobium. The sequence continues at coordinate 39,548 of JANPOS010000049.1, forward strand.
ATCCTGGCCGCTGCCGCTGTTCGAGCGCCTGCTGCCGCGCCACATGCAGATCATCTATGCGATCAACTCCCGGGTGCTGCGCGAGGCGCGCAAGGCAGGGATGGATGCCGAGGCGATCTCGGCGATTTCGCTGATCGACGAGCATGGCGGGCGGCGGGTGCGCATGGCCAACCTCGCCTTTGCCGGGGCGCACAGCGTCAATGGCGTTGCGGCGCTGCATACCGAGCTGATGAAGACCACGGTCTTCGCCGACATGCACAAGCTCTATCCCGGCAAGATCAACAACAAGACCAATGGCGTCACCCCACGCCGCTGGTTGCAGCAGTGCAATCCGGGCCTGACCTCGATCATCAAGGAGGCAATCGGCGACGGCTTCCTTGATGATGCGGAGCGGCTTGAGGATCTCGACAAACTGGCCGGTGATGTGGCGCTGGGCGAGCGCATTGCCGAAGTGAAGCGCAGCAACAAGATCGCGCTGGCGGGCCATCTCAAGACGCTGACCGGCATCCGGCTCAATCCCGACGCGCTGTTCGATGTCCACATCAAGCGCATCCACGAATACAAGCGCCAGCTGCTCAATCTGGTTGAAACCGTCGCGCTCTATGACCAGATCCGCAGCCATCCCGAGCGCGACTGGGTGCCCCGGGTCAAGATCTTCGGCGGCAAGGCAGCGCCGGGCTATCACAACGCCAAACTGATCATCAAGCTGACCAACGATATTGCCCGGCGGATCAATTCCGACCCTTCTGTCGGCGGGCTGCTGAAAGTGGTGTTCGTGCCCAATTACAACGTCACCCTGGCTGAACGGATCATCCCGGCGGCAGACCTTTCGGAGCAGATTTCGACCGCCGGCATGGAAGCCTCGGGCACCGGCAACATGAAGTTTGCGCTCAACGGCGCGCTAACCGTCGGCACGCTCGACGGCGCCAATATCGAGATCAAGGACCGGGTCGGCGACGACAATATCTTCATCTTCGGACTGACCGCCGATGAAGTCGCCGAAAAACGCGAGAACGGCTATGCCCCGCGCGAAGTGATCGATAGCTCGCGCGAATTGCATCAGGCGGTCCACGCGATTGCCTCAGGCGTATTCTCGCCTGACGACCCCGACCGCTATGGCGAATTGATGGACGGGCTCTATGACCACGACTGGTTTATGGTCGCCGCCGATTTTGACGGCTACTGTGCCGCCCAGCGCCAGATCGACCGGGTCTGGGAAGATCAGAAGAACTGGCGCAAGATGGTCATTCATAACATTGCCAATGTCGGCTGGTTCTCGTCCGACCGCACCATCGCGGAATATGCGCGGGAGATCTGGGGAGTCCGTTGAAACCATCGGGAGAGGCTATTGCCGCGCTGCTGGATGGCACCCATGCCGATCCCTTCTCGCTGCTCGGGATTCACGAGGGGCCCGATGGCGCATTCGCGCGCGCGGTGCTGCCCGGGGCCGAAGGCGCAGAGGCGCATGACCTGGCCGGCAAGAAACTGGGCAAGCTCAAGCGCACCGACCCGCGCGGGTTGTTTGAGGGCCCGATCAAGACTGGGGTCAAGACCGGGCGGCAACCGGTCAAATACCATTGCACGGCAGGCGCACATGACTGGTGGATTACCGATGCCTACAGCTTTGGCCCGGTGCTGGGGCCGCTCGACGACCTGCTGATCGCCGAGGGCACGCATTACCGGCTGTTCGACAAGCTGGGCGCACACTGTATCGACCATGAAGGCGCGCGCGGCGTGCATTTCGCGGTCTGGGCGCCCAATGCCGCGCACGTCGCGCTGGTCGGGGATTTCAACGACTGGGACCACCGCCGTCACCCGATGCGCGAGCGGCGCGACATCGGAGTGTGGGAGATATTCCTGCCCGATATCGGCCCGGGCCGCGCCTATAAGTACCGGATCACCGGGCCGGACGGCAAAGTCCAGCCGCTGAAGGCCGATCCCTTTGCTTTCGCCTCCGAACTGCGCCCGAAAACCGCGTCGATCACAGCCGATCCGGTCAAACTTGACTGGGGAGATGCGGCACACCGCGCGCACTGGGCTGCGGTCGATCCGCGCCGGCAGCCGATTTCAATTTACGAAGTCCACCCCGGCTCATGGCAGCGCGACGCAAACGGCTGGTTCCTCAGCTGGGACGTCATGGCGGAAAAGCTGATCCCCTATGTCGCCGATATGGGCTTCACCCATATCGAATTCATGCCGGTTGCCGAACATCCCTATGATCCCAGCTGGGGCTATCAGACCACCGGGCTCTATGCGCCGTCGGCCCGCTTCGGCGATACGGCAGGCTTTGCCCGTTTCGTCGATGGCGCGCACCGGGCCGGGGTTTCCGTGCTGATAGATTGGGTGCCGGCTCATTTCCCCACCGACGAGCACGGCCTCGCCCATTTCGACGGCACCGCGCTTTATGAGCACGCCGACCCGCGGCTGGGCTTCCATCCCGACTGGAACACCGCGATCTACAATTTCGGGCGGCGCGAAGTCGCGAGTTTCCTGATCAACAACGCGCTGTTCTGGGCCGAACATTATCATGTCGATGGCCTGCGCGTCGATGCCGTCGCCTCGATGCTTTACCGTGATTACAGCCGCGAGGCAGGCGAATGGATACCCAACGAGCAGGGCGGGCGCGAGAACTGGGAAGCGGTCGATTTCTTGCGAGCGATGAACCGGGCAGTCTATGGCAGCCATGCCGGCTTCATCACCGTGGCCGAGGAATCGACCGCCTGGCCCGGCGTCACCCTGCCCGCCTACGACGAACCCCGCACCAGCCTCGGCTTCGGGTTCAAATGGAACATGGGCTTCATGCACGACACGCTGCAATACATGGCCCGCGATCCGATCCACCGCAAACACCACCACGGCGAAATCACGTTCGGCCTGATGTACGCCTTTTCCGAGAATTTCGTGCTGCCGCTGAGCCACGACGAAGTGGTCCACGGCAAAGGCTCGCTGCTGGGCAAGATGAGCGGCGACGACTGGCAGAAATTCGCCAATCTGCGCGCCTATTATGCGATGATGTGGGGCTATCCCGGCAAGAAGCTGTTATTCATGGGCCAGGAGTTCGGGCAACTGCGCGAATGGAGCGAGGAGCGCAGCCTCGACTGGGACCTGCTCGATGCCCCGGCACATTCCGGGGTGCGCGCGCTGGTGCGCGATCTCAACCAACTCTACCGCGATACGCCCGCGCTGCACGCACGCGACTGCGAGGCCGAAGGCTTCGCCTGGCTGGTGGTCGACGATAGCGCCAATTCCGTCTTCGCCTGGGCCCGCACCGCGCCGGGCGAGCGGCCGGTAGCGGTGATCTGCAACATGACCCCGGCCTTCCACGGCGAATACCGCATTTCCTTGCCTCGCGACGGGATATGGCGCGAAGTGCTGAACAGCGATGCCGAGATTTATGGCGGCAGCGGCAAGGGCAATCTTGGCATGGTGCGCGCCGAACATGGCAGCGCCCGGCTCGTGCTGCCGCCGCTCGCCACGCTGATGCTGGAGTTCGAAGGATAAGTGGGGGAGTTGACGCGATGAGGAATCCGACCGGACAACCACTGGCGCGCGACGCCATGGCCTATGTGCTTGCCGGCGGACGCGGCAGCCGCCTGATGGAATTGACCGGCAATCGCGCCAAGCCGGCGGTCTATTTCGGCGGCATGAGCCGGATCATCGATTTTGCGCTGTCAAACGCGATCAATTCGGGCATCCGCCGCATTGGCGTCGCGACGCAATACAAGGCGCATTCGCTGATCCGCCACATGCAGCGCGCGTGGAACTTCATGCGGCCCGAGCGCAACGAGAGCTTCGATATCCTGCCCGCCTCGCAGCGCATCGACGAGCAGCACTGGTACGAAGGCACCGCCGACGCGGTCTATCAGAACATCGACATCATCGAGAGCCATGCGCCCAAATTTATGGTGATCCTGGCGGGCGATCACATCTACAAGATGGATTACGAGCTGATGCTGCGCCAGCATGTCAATTCGGGCGCAGATGTCACAATCGGCTGCCTGGTGGTGCCGCGGATGGAAGCGAGCGGCTTCGGGGTGATGGCGGTCGACAAGCAGGACAATATCACCAAATTCGCCGAAAAGCCGACAGACCCGCCGGGCATTCCCGGCAACCCCGATTTCGCGCTGGCCTCGATGGGCATCTATGTTTTCGAGACGAAATTCCTGTTTGAAGAACTGCGCCGCGACGCCGCGACTCCGGGTTCGAGCCGCGATTTCGGCAATGATATCATTCCATACATCGTCAAGCATGGCAAAGCCGTGGCCCACCGATTCACCGACAGCTGCATCCGCGCTGCCGAGCAGATCGACGAATACTGGCGCGATGTTGGCACGCTCGATGCCTATTTCGAGGCCAATCTCGATCTCACCGATATTGTCCCCAAGCTCAACATGTATGACCGCGACTGGCCGATCTGGACCGACCAGATCGTGGCCGCGCCGGCCAAATTCGTCCACGACGAGGACGGGCGGCGCGGCATGGCGATCTCGTCGCTGATCTCGCAGGATTGCATCGTCTCGGGCGCAACGACGCATCGCAGCCTGCTGTTTACCGGGGTCAAGATGGGCAGCTTTTCAAGCGTCAATGAGGCGGTGATCCTGCCCTATTGCAACATCGGGCGCGGCGCGCGGCTCTCCAGCGTGATCATCGATTCGGGCGTGCGCATTCCCGAGCGCCTCGTGGTGGGCGAAGATCCAGTGCTCGACGCCCAGCGCTTCCGCCGCAGCGAGAACGGGGTTTGCCTGATTACCAAGGCGATGATCGACCAGCTTGGATGACGATTTCCGTCCTCTCGGTTGCCTCCGAGGCCGTGCCGCTGGTCAAGACCGGCGGGCTGGCCGATGTCGTTGGCGCGCTGCCTGCGGCGGTTGCGGCTTATGGCGTGGCCATGACGACGCTGTTGCCGGGCTATCCTGCGGTGATGGCGGCAGTCGCCAAGGGCAAGACACTCCACAGCTGGGAATCGCTCGGCGGTGAACCCGCGCGGCTGGTGGCGGGAAAGCTTGGCGACCACCCGCTGCTCGTGCTCGACGCACCAGGCTTTTTCCTGCGCGAGGGCAGCCCCTATGGCGATCCAGCTGGCAAGGGCTGGGCTGACAACTGGCGGCGCTATGCGGCGCTGAGCCGGGCTGCCGCAGACCTTGCTGGCGGAGCTGTCAAGGGCAGGCGCTTCGACCTGCTCCATGCGCACGACTGGCAGGCAGCCATGGCCACGGCCTATCTGCGCTTTGCGCCGGTAGCGAAATCGAGCGCCGTGCCGAGCGTGCTGACCATCCACAACATGGCCTTCCAGGGCCATTTCGGGCGCGAGATTTTTGGCCAGCTTGGCTTGCCGCGTGCCGCCTGGTCGATTGATGGGGTCGAATATCACAAGGGCGTCGGCTTCCTCAAAGCTGGCATGGCCTCCGCCAGCGCGATCACCACGGTCAGCCCGACCTATGCCGCCGAAATCCATGACCGGGAATTTGGCATGGGGCTGGAAGGACTGGTTGCCAGCCGGGGCGCTCAGGTCTCCGGCATCGTCAACGGCATCGACACGGGAGAATGGAACCCGGCAAGCGATCCGCTGCTCCCCGCCAATTACACCGCGCGCAGCCTCGCCCGCCGCGCCGCGAACAAGCGCGCGCTGGAGGCCGAGTTCGCCATTGAACCGGGCGATGGCCCGTTGTTCATCGTCGTCAGCCGACTGACCTGGCAGAAGGGCATGGACGTGCTGATCGAGGCAATTGATCACCTCGTCGGCATCGGCGGACGACTGGCCTTGCTCGGCGCGGGCGATGCCAGACTTGAAGCCGATTTCCGCGCCGCTGCCGCGCGGCATCCCGGCCGGATCGGCCTGCACATCGGCTATGACGAGGCGTGCTCGCACCGGATGCAGGGCGGCGGTGATGCCATTCTCGTGCCATCGCGGTTCGAGCCTTGCGGGCTGACCCAGCTCTATGGCCTCGCTTACGGCTGCGTGCCGGTGGTCGCGCGCACCGGCGGGCTGGCCGACACAGTGATCGACGCCAATCTCGCCGCCCTGGGCGCGGGCACAGGCACCGGCATCCAGTTCTCCGGGGTCAATTACCATTCGCTGGTCATGGCGATCAGCCGGGCAGTGGCGCTCTATCACCAGCCGGGCGCGTGGCGGGCGATCCAGCGCAATGGCATGAAGGCAGACTTCAGCTGGACGCGCAGCGGCAAGGCCTATGCCGATCTCTATGCCCAGCTCACCGGACACTGAGCCGCTCGGCGCGCAGGTCACGTCCGGCGGCACGCGGTTCGCCGTGCGCGCGCCACATGCCGTGGCCTTGTGGCTTTGCCTGTTTGATGGCGAGGACGAACGGCGCATCGCCATGCGCCGCCAGGACGCAATCTGGACCGCCGAACTGCCCGGAAACCTAACCGGCTACCGCTATGGCTACCGTGCGGAAGGCGACTGGGCGCCTGAGCAAGGACGCTGGTTCGATCCCGCCAAATTGCTGGTAGACCCCTATGCCGTGGAGCTGGATCGCCGTTTCCAGCAGGATCCCCGCCTCGCCCGGTTTGGCGAGGATACGGCCGATCTGGTGCCGAAGGCTCTGGTTCCGCCAGCTTTCCCCGATTGTCCACTCCAGCCGCCGCGCTTCACGCCGGGCGGGTTGATCTACGAGCTCAATGTCCGGGGCTTCACCATCCTCCATCCGGACGTGCCCGCAGCGCAGCGCGGCACCCTCGCTGCGCTCGCCCATCCGGCGATCATCGCTCATCTGAAGAAGCTGCATGTCACGGCGGTCGAACTGATGCCGATTGCCGCCTGGATCGACGAGCGACATCTGCCGCCGCTGGGGCTCGGCAACGCCTGGGGCTACAACCCGGTCGCACTGATGGCGCTCGATCCGGGCCTTGCGCCGGGCGGGATTGCCGAGCTGCGCGATGTGGTCGCCGCGCTGCACGCCGAGGGCATCGGCGTGATCCTCGATCTGGTGCTCAACCATACCGGGGAAAGCGATGCACTGGGCGGCGTGCTGTCGCTGCGCGGGCTCGATAACGCGGCATATGCGCGCGATGGCGAGGGGAAGCTGATCAACAACACCGGCTGCGGCAATACGCTCGATTTTGCAAATCCAGCAGTGCGACAGCTCGCGCTCGATACGCTGCGCCATTTCGTGCGCCACTGCGGCATCGATGGCTTCCGCTTCGATCTGGCCCCGATCATGGCGCGCGGGCCGGGTTTCGACCCGCAAGCGCCGATCTTCGCCGAACTTGCCGCCGACCCGCTGCTTGCCGACCGGGTGCTGATCGCCGAGCCATGGGATGTCGGGCCGGGCGGCTACCAGCTCGGCAGGTTTCCGGCAAACTGGCTCGAATGGAACGACCGCTTCCGCGACGATGTGCGCCGGTTCTGGCGCGGCGACGCGGCTGCCGCAGTGCTGGCGACGCGGATCGCTGGTTCGTCCGATCTGTTCGGCCCGCGCTGCCGCAGCGTCAATTTCCTCGCCGCGCATGACGGCTTCACCCTGGCCGACAGCGTCGCTTATGCCGAGCGGCACAACCTGGCCAACGGCGAGCAGGGCCGCGACGGGCATGGCGAAAACTTCTCTTGGAACAACGGCATCGAGGGGCCGAGCGACGACCCGCAGGTCCAGGCCCGCCGTGCCGCCGACTTGCGCGCCATGCTCGGCACGCTGTTCGCCTCGACCGGCACGATCATGCTGACCGCAGGCGACGAGTTCGGCCGCAGCCAGCAGGGCAACAACAATGCCTATGCGCAGGACAATGCGATCAGCTGGATCGACTGGGAGCGGCGCGACCGAGGCCTTGAGGACTACGTCGCCGCCATCGCCGCCTGGCGCGCCGCCCGTGCCGCCGCGTTCACTGCATTCCCTGAAAGCGGCATCTGGCACCGGTTGGATGGTTCCGCGATGACGGCCCAGGATTGGGATAATCCGCAGACCCCAGGATTTTGCCATGTCAGCCAGGAAGGTCAGCGGAGTTTCAGCCTGACAATCGACCGCACGGCTCGCCTGGTCCGTTGCTCACACCCGGGAAGTCTGGCCGGCTGGACCTCGGGTGCGGACTGAAAGAATGTGGCGGGCCGCGCATATCGAATTTTGTTGCACTGCAACAGGAATGGCGGTTCAACGAAGCCATGATCAAGGCCGCGCTGCATCACCTGACCCGCTACCGCTATAGCCGGCCAATCCGGCTGGGTCCGCAAGTGGTCAGGCTGCGGCCCGCGCCGCACAGCCGCACGCTGGTGCCCAACTATTCGCTCAAGATCAGCCCGCCAGAACATTTCCTAAACTGGCAACAGGATCCGCACGGCAACTGGCAGGCCCGGATCGTGTTTCCAGAGCCAGTCGATCATTTCAGTATCGAGGTCGATCTGCTGGCTGAACTGGCGATCATCAACCCCTTCGACTTCTTCGTCGACCCTTATGCAGAAGAGGTGCCCTTCACTTACGATGCTGCCTTGCAAGACGACCTCGCCGCCTATTTCGAGACCGAGCCGCACGGGCCGCTGTTCGATGCAATGGTGCAGGAATTTTCCGGCCAGTCCGGCCGCAGCATCGACTTTCTCGTCGCGCTGAATTCCGCAATCGAACAGCGCATCGGCTATGTCATCCGCATGGAAGCCGGCGTGCAGCCGCCCGAGGAGACCTTGCGGCTGGGCACCGGCTCGTGCCGCGACAGCGCCTGGTTGCAAGTGCAGCTGCTGCGCCGGCTCGGCTTCGCGGCGCGCTTTGTCTCGGGCTATCTCATCCAGATGGTCGCCGATGTGACCCCGCGCGAAGGGCCCAAGGGGCCGGAAGCTGACTTCACCGATCTTCACGCCTGGACCGAGGTTTACCTGCCGGGCGCCGGCTGGGTCGGGCTTGATTCGACCTCGGGACTGTTTGCCGGCGAAGGCCACATACCGCTCGCCGCGACCCCGCATTATCGCTCCGCCGCGCCGATCAGCGGCGCGGCCGAACCCGCCGAGGTCGATTTCCATTTCGAGATGTCTGTCACCCGCATCGCCGAGGCGGTGCGCATCACCAAGCCTTTCACCGAGGCGCGCTGGCAGGCGCTGATCGCGCTGGGCGACAAGGTCGATGCCGACCTCGTGGCCCAGGACGTGCGGCTGACCACTGGCGGCGAGCCGACGTTCGTTGCGGAGACCGATGTCGAGGCAGCGGAATGGAACAGCGAAGCGGTCGGGCCGACCAAAGCGCTCTATGCCGACCGGCTGATCCGCCGGTTGCGCGAGAAATTCGCACCCGGCGCCCTGCTGCATCACGGCCAGGGCAAATGGTATCCGGGCGAAAGCCTGCCGCGCTGGGGCTATTCAATTTTCTGGCGGCGGGACGGCGTGCCGGTCTGGCGCGATCCCTCGCTGATCGCCGGCGGCACCCGCGCCGAAGCGGATGGCACGATTGATCCCGATGGCCCCGTGAATGCCGAAGCGGCGCGGCAGTTCATCGATGCGGCAGCCGAAGGCTTCGCCCTGTCCGGCGAATTCATCCACCCGGTCTATGAGGACGCGGTGAGCTGGATCGTCAAGGAAGCCGAACTGCCGGCCAACACCTCGCCGGACGACCCCAAGCTCGATAACCCCGAAGAGCGCAACCGGATCATGCGCACCTTCCAGCGCGGCCTGTCAAAGCCGGTTGGCTATGTCCTGCCGATCCAGCGCTGGAACAGCAAATCGCAGCAGCACGCGCGCTGGAAGAGCGAGAAGTGGAATGTGCGGCGCGGCGCGCTGTTTGCGGTGCCGGGCGATTCGGCGCTGGGTTATCGCTTGCCGCTGGGCTCGCTGCCCTATGTGCCGCCGTCCGACTATCCCTATATCCACCCGCGCGACACCGCCGAACCGCGCGCGCCGCTGGCCGATTTTCGTGGACAGGCGCTGGAGCGTGGCAGCCAGACGCGGGATGTCGCGGTCACCGCCGAGCAGCGCCACCAGGCGGTCGCCGCAGCTGATACCGAACACCAGGAACGGGTCGAGCAGAAGATCATCGAAGGCGCGGTCCGCACCGCGCTGGCCATCGAACCGCGTGGCGATCACCTGTCGGTGTTCATTCCGCCGGTCGAGGCGCTCGATGACTATCTCGAACTGGTCGCCGGGATTGAACTGGTCGCCGAGCGCTTGCGGCTGCCGGTGCGGATCGAGGGCTATCCGCCGCCGCCCGACCCGCGGCTGATGGTGCTCAAGGTCACGCCCGATCCCGGCGTCATCGAGGTCAACATCCAGCCCGCTGCGAGCTGGGCGGAGGCGGTGGAGATCACCGAAGTGCTCTACGACGAGGCGCGCGATATCGGACTGACGGCAGACAAATTCATGGTCGATGGCCGTTCGGTCGGCACCGGCGGCGGCAATCATCTGGTGCTCGGCGGACCGAGCCTGACCGATTCGCCGTTCATCCGCCGCCCCGATCTGCTCAAGAGCTTCGTGCTCCAATGGCAGCGCCACCCATCGCTCTCCTATCTGTTTTCCGGCATGTTCATCGGCCCGACCAGCCAGGCGCCGCGGATCGACGAAGCCCGGCATGACAGCATCTATGAGCTCGAGATTGCGCTGGCGCAGGTGCCGCCGCCCAATCGTGGAGATTCTTCGGATCAGCAGCCCGCGCCGTGGCTGATCGACCGGTTGCTGCGTAATCTGCTGGTCGACGTGACCGGCAATACCCACCGCACCGAGATCTGCATCGACAAGCTGTTCTCGCCCGATGGACCGACCGGACGGCTCGGCCTGGTCGAGTTTCGCGGCTTCGAGATGCCGCCAGACGCCCGGATGTCGCTGGCCCAGCAACTGCTGCTGCGGGCGATGACCGCCTGGTTCTGGCGCGAGCCTCGCGAGGGCGGGCTGGTGCGCTGGGGCACCTCGCTCCACGACCGATTCCTGCTGCCTCATTTCGTCTGGGCCGATTTCCTCGATGTGCTGGGCGAATTGCGCAGCGCCGGGTACGATTTCGATCCCGCCTGGTTCGAGGCGCAGCGCCAGTTCCGCTTTCCGGTGCACGGTGAGATCGAAGCCGGCGGGGTGACGCTGGAGATTGCCCATGCGCTCGAACCGTGGAACGTGCTCGGCGAAACCGGGGCGATCGGCGGGACGGTGCGCTATGTCGACAGCTCGACCGAGCGGCTGCAGGTGCTGGCACGGGGACTGATCCCGGGTCGTCACATCATTGCCTGCAATGGCCGCCGCGTGCCGCTGCATCCGACCGGCACCATGGGCGAAGGCGTTGGCGGCGTGCGCTACAAGGCGTGGTTCCCGGCCAATTGCCTGCATCCGGTGATGGAAGCACATGCACCGCTGACTTTCGATGTGCTCGACAGCTGGAACGGACGGTCGCTGGGCGGCTGCGTCTATCATGTGGCGCATCCCGGCGGCCGCGCCTATGACGATATTCCGGTCAATGGCTATGAGGCCGAATCGCGCCGGATTGCGCGGTTCCAGGGGCATGGCCATACGCCGGGACCGGTGGTCATGCCGCCGCCCGAAGCAGGGGGAGAATTTCCGATGACGCTCGATCTGCGCCGACCGCCGGGGCTCGGCTGATTTCCTGCAATGGCAAGCGCGCCGGGTAACAAGGTGGGACACGCCGCTGGCAGCAATCCGCTGAGCGGCTATGCCGTGCCAGATAGCCGGGCCGATCTTTTCGCCGGCGCGCATGGCGATGTTGCCGACAGCTGGTGCCGCATGGCCGGCGGGCTCGCCGCGCTGTGCGGCGGTCGGCTTGGCGACATCCATGACCGACTGCTGCGCGAGACCACCGACCTCGGCATGACCTTCCGCCTGTCGGGCGACACCGACGAGCGGCCATGGCCGGTGAGCCCGATGCCGCTGCTGATCGGCACTGAAGAATGGGCCGGGCTGACCAAAGGCCTGGTGCAGCGCGCCTCGCTGCTCGAGAAGGTCATTGCCGATATCTATGGCGCGCAGAGCCTGGTCGCCGATGGCCATCTGCCGGCCGCGGTCGTCGCCGGCAGCCCCTCTTATGCGCGCAAGATGCAAGGCATCGCCCCGCCGCGCGGGCGCTATCTGCAGATCTATTCGGTCGATCTGGCACGCGGTCCGGGCGGCGCGTGGCGTGTGCTGGAGGATCGCCTGCGGCTGCCGACCGGCATTGGCTATGCGCTGGAAAACCGGCTGGCAGTCTCGCGCACGACTGGGACGCTGTTGTCCGATATCAATACCAGGCGGCTGGCCGGGTTTTTCGCCGAGCTGCGCCGGGGTATCGCCTCAAGCTGCACCCGCGCATCGCCGCGCATTGCGCTGCTGACGCCCGGACAGTTCAACCAGAGCTACACCGAGCAGGCGCATCTCGCCCGCTATCTCGGCTTTCCGCTCGTGGAAGGTCGCGACCTCGCGGTCAGCCAGGAGCGGCTTTATGTCCGCACCATCGCCGGGCTGAAACGGATCGACGCGGTGTGGCGCTGGATCGGCACCGAAATGCTCGATCCGCTGGCCTTCGATGCCCATTCGCATATCGGCGTGCCCGACATGTTCGATGCCTGGTCCTCGGGCGAGCTGGCCGTGGCCAACTGGCCCGGCGTCGGCGTCGCCCGCGCACGGGCTTTCTCGGCGTTCATGCCGCGGCTCGCCAAAGTATTGCTCGGCGAAAGCCTGATCCTGCCCAACATGGCAACCTGGTGGTGCGGCCAGCCCGAAGAGCGCAAATATGTCCGCGAGCACCTGGATGACCTCGTAATCAGTTCGGCCTTTGGCGGTGTCGTCGATGGACTGAAAGGCGGGCGGACGCGCGCGGGCGCCCAGCTTAGCGCAGCCGAGCGGGATGTGCTGTTCGCCGCCATGGAAGCCCGGCCGATCGATTATGTCGGCCAGGAGATCGTCCACCTTTCGACCACGCCGGCGCTGATCGGGGATTCTTTCGAACCGCGACCCTTCACCTTGCGCGCTTTCGTTGCGCGCGGCGCGGATGGCGAATGGGTGGTGATGCCCGGGGGCTTTGCCCGGCTTTCCGCCCAGGGCGACCTCCGGACGTCGCTGATCGGCGAGGGTGACTTCTCGGCCGATGTCTGCATCGTCGATGATGTCGCGGTCGAACAGCTGTCCCTGCTGGGTCCGGACCAGGTGCCCCCGGTTCGCCGCAGCGGCGGCATCCTGTCGAGCCAGGCCGCCGACAACCTCTATTGGCTGAGCCGCTACAGCGAGCGGGCGGAGATCACCGTGCGGATTATCCGCAACCTGCTGGGCAGCTCGATCGAAGTCGATGGCGGCAGCCGGCGCGGGGCGGCAAGTCGGCAGCGGCTGGTCGAATTGCTGGTGCGCTGGGGGGCGATCCCCGCCGAGGCAGCGGAATTGCCCCTGCCGCAATTGTGCGGCCGGGCGTTTCGCGAGAAGGATCTGCGCGGCGGCATTGCCGCGCTGGTCGCGTCGGTTCGCGAGATCGGACGCAGCCTGCGCGACCGGATGTCGCCGGATTTCTGGCGGGTCGCCAACCAGTCAATACCGCAGCTCGACGATAACTGGGCGCAATCGGTGCTGTCAGCATCCAACCTGATGATCGACCGGTTCAGCGCGCTCTCCGGGCTTGCCGCCGAGAATATGGCGCGCGGCCCGGCCTGGCGCTTTTTCGACCTCGGCCGGCGGATCGAGCGCGCGCTGACGATCTGCCGGATCGCCCGGCAGCTGACCGGCGAGGACTGCGGCCCGGATGAATACGGACTGCTGCTCGATCTGTTCGACAGCCAGATCACCTATCGCAGCCGCTATCTCGTCGGTGCGATGCGCGCGCCGGTGATCGATCTCATTTTGCTCGATTCGGGCAACCCGCGCGGGCTGACCTATCAGGTGGAGCGGATGGCCGAACATATTGCCAGCCTGCCCCAGCTGACCGAAGACGGAATTCCCGAGGCTCCCTATCGCCAGTTCAGCGCGATGCTCGCCAATCTGCACGGGCTTGAATGCGGCTCGGTCGATGATTTCCAGTTGCAGGATATCGAAACCCGGCTGCTGGCGCTGTCCGATGCAATTTCGCAGCGTTATTTCCTGCAATATGAGCGGTCCGACCCTCCGATGCGCGACTCATTGCTGGCATGATCGGGCTGGCATGAAATACCGGGTTACCCATGTGACCGAGGTCAAGTACGATGCGCTGGTCAACCTCGCCCGGTTCAATTTGCGCCTCAAGCCCGCCGAATGGCAGGGGCAGACGCTGACCGGATACCGGATGGACGTGAGCCCGGCGCCCCGGGTGATCGTCGATGAGTATGGGCCGTTCGTCGTCAACACGGCCCGGCTGACCCTCGACAAGCCGACCGCCAGCCTCACCGTGACAAGCGAATTTACCGTTACGGTCGAGCACGCCTTGCCCCGGCAGGACGAACCTGCGCCCTCCGTTGCGCAAGTGCGCGGCCAGGCGCTGGCAGATTGCGGCCTTTCGGCCCGCGACCCTGCCTCCTACCTGTTCGCCTCGCCGATCGCGGTAATGGCGCCGGAAATCGCCGCATGGGCCGCATCCCGGCTTGACGGGGACACCAGCGTCATTGCTGCCGCATCCTGGCTGATGCATGCCATCCACGATGAATTCGCTTACGACAGCAAGGCGACCAAGGCCGATACGCCGCCGATCGAGGCGTTCCGCGCCCGGCGCGGAGTGTGTCAGGATTTCGCGCATGTGATGATCATCGCGCTGCGGCAGTTCGGCATCCCTGCCGCCTATGTCAGCGGCTATCTGCGCACAAACCCGCCGCCGGGCAAGGCACGGCTTGTCGGGGCCGATGCCACCCATGCCTGGGTCAACGTGTGGTGCGGCGCCAGTCTGGGCTGGATCGGCTTTGACCCGACCAACGCCATGCTTGCCGGAAGCGATCATATCTTCACCGCCATGGGCCGCGACTTCAGCGATGTCTCGCCGCTCGACGGGGTGTTTATCGGCGGCGCGGGTCAGCGCATGAAAGTTTCCGTCGAAGTGGCGCCGCTCGATTACTGAAATGCCGGGCCTGGCCGGGCGCTCGCTGCTGGCGCCGGCGAGGTGACCACAGCGCGGCAGCAGCCACCGGGCATCAAGGTCGGCGACAAGGAAGGCGATTTCACATGATCCTGCACGATTTTCCCTTATCCTCGGCGAGCTATCGCGTCCGCATCGTCCTCGCGCTCAAAGGGCTGACCTGTGAAATTCGCAACTACGTGCTGCGTGAGGGCGAACAACGCGGGCCCGAATATCTCGCCATCAATCCCGCAGGCCTTGTCCCCGCGCTGGAGGTGGACGGGCTGCGGCTTGGGCAAAGTCTCGCAATTATCGACTATCTCGATTCGCTGTGCCCGCACCCGCGCATGATCCCAGCCGATCCCATCGAGCGCGCGAAAGCCATGGAGATGGCGCTGACCATCGCCTGCGACATCCACCCGATCAACAATCTTCGGGTCCTGCAATATCTTGAACATGATCTGGGTGCCGACAAGGTGGCGGTAGAGGCCTGGTACCGCCACTGGGTCACGCAAGGTTTCACGACGCTCGAGCAGTTGCTGCCGGGCGGCCCCTTTGCAGGCGGCGATACACCGAACATTGTCGACGCCTGCCTGGTGCCGCAGATGGCAAACGCCCGGCGCTTCAAGGTCGACCTTGCCCCATTCCCGCGTCTGACCGCCATCGCCGACCGGGCCGGCGCCCTGCCTGAATTCAGGAAAGCATCTCCGAGGCAATTATAGCTATGGCCGATCGAATGTATCGGTCTGCCCAGACCGTGCAGGCTGGTGGACGCGGCAAGGGGGCCGTGCCGCATTCGGCACCGCGCCATAGTCCAGACAATTGAGAAAAATGGTGCGCCCGGAACGATTCGAACGTCCGACCCTCAGATTCGTAGTCTGATGCTCTATCCAGCTGAGCTACGGGCGCGAGAGAGGGCGACATAGGTGCGAGGGCGGCGCTTGGCAAGCGGCTAAATCGACCGCAGCAACGCCGCCGCCAGCGGCACGTCGAGCGGGGGCATGGCAATGTTGCTCAATTGCTCCGGTGCAAACCAGTCGATGGCCTCGCCCACCAGGCATTGCGGCTCGCCGCGCCATCTGCGCACAGTGTAAAGCAGGATGACATGCGGATCGCGGGGGCCCGGCGGCACTGCCGGATCGCTGGCGAAACAGAGCGGCACCAGATCGCGCGCATCGAGCACGATGCCCAGTTCTTCCTCGATTTCGCGCAGCAGCGCCTGCTCGGCGGTTTCCGCAGGCTTGAGCTTGCCCCCCGGAAACTCCCATAGGCCGCCGTGCATGGCATCTTCACGACGACGCTGCATCAGGACATTCCCGGCATGATCGATCAGCGCGGCTGCGACGACAGGAATAAATGTAAAATTTTTTGTCAAATTCTTCACCTGTCTTAATAAAATATTAGCGATGAATTGTCACATGCATGGAATGATCGCAACAAAACTGGAATTTCACATGCCACGCCGATCGACTGTCATGCGTATCCTGGAGGACCAATCCGGTGCCTCGGCCATCGAATATGGGCTGATCATTGCCATGATCTCAATCGCGCTGATTGCCTCGATGCAGGGCCTGGCGCTGGGGGTCAATTCCGTCTGGTCGACCGCGACGAACGGCACGCAATCCGTGTTCGGCACGTCGGCATAGCTCATTTGCCTGGCCCGGCACACCGGCAGTTTCCCGATCTTCCATTAAACATTTGGCAATAACTTCACCTTACATTCCAAGTTGTCCGGGGGGTTCGTACCGATCGGACCGGGTACTGAAGACTGTTTTCACCAGGAGATTGACCATGAAGTTCATCAACAAACTGCTTCGTCGTGACGAAGCCGGCGCGACTGCCATCGAATATGGCCTGATCGCTGCTCTCATCGCCGTTGCCGCCATTGCTGCCATGCAGGGCCTGGGCTCCAGCCTGAAGAGCACGTTCAACAGCACTTCGTCTTCGATGGCTTCAAGCTCGGCCTAATTGGCCAGCTTCTTCGGAAGACATTTGGGGGCGGCAGGGAAACCTGCCGCCCCTTTCTGTTGGGCCTGCGCGCTTCGCTACAATGCATAATACATTCGGTGAACTCTTATTTACCATTTATAAACTCATTGTATCATGTGAAATTTAATCAACTGATAAGGATTTGCCCCTAACCCTAGTGACGCTCGCTCAGGCTATAACTTCGAACGGTTTGGTGCGAACGCCTGAAGTACAAAATAAAAAAAGGGGTGAAACATGCAGTATCCAATCATGAAATTCCGCAAATTTCTCGCAAGCCGGCTTGGCGATCAGTCGGGGGCAACAGCAATCGAATATGGCCTTATCGCCGCATTGATCGCGGTCGCCGCGATTGCCGCCATGCAAGGGCTGGGTGACAGCCTGAAGGGCACTTTCAACAGCACGTCGTCATCGATGGCGACCAGTTCAGCCTGATCGCGGCGACGCGTCGACGGAAAAACGGGGCGGCAGGGTTACCTGCCGCCCCTTTTTCGTGGGTCCGCCCGGCCTGCAATCAATAGGTGATGATCTTGACCTTTTGCCCCGGCGCAATCCGGCTGGTGCTGTCCAGCCCGTTGAGCACCAGAAACCGCTCGAGGCCTGCGTCGCTGTAGGCCATTCGCGCGGCAAGCGATTGCAGCGTGTCGCCGCTGCGTGTGGTGACCACCACCAGCTTGCGCGGACGCACAGCTGCGGCCTCGCTTGCGGAAATCCGGCGCACCGAGGAATACATCGGATTAAACTGTGCAGCATTGCCGGCGGCCGAAATCGTCATGAAATGGAACGCCTGTGTGCTGGAAAATTCATAAGCAAAAACAGTAACATCGACCTGGCCGCTGCTGTTCTGCACCCGGGCGGCGCCATATGCCGCGGGCAAGCCATTGACCGTCGTGCGCTGGACCGTACCCGGCTCGATTTTCGCCTGCCCTTGCTCGGTCAGCGCGCCAAACACAGCGGCGACATAGGCTTCCAGATTGCCGCTATAGGCCCCGGTCGAAAACTCGCCCTTGCCCGATTGGCCGCCGATCGCCACCGCGCGGGTGCCGTTGACCAGGTAATAGCCGCTGGGTGCCTCGAAGGCGAGCCGCATGTCCGGATGGGTGAACTTGCGGCCCTCGACCACGCCCTGCTTGGGATCATCGCCATACATGATGCCGTCGATGCTGCGCAGGAACGTGTCGCGGTTGGTCGCGCCGGCAGTGGCGGTTCCGGCCCGCACCAGCGCCGCGCGGACCCGGCTGGCGGGATCGGGGTGGGTCGATGCCCAGGCTGGAACCTGGCTGCTGGTGCCCATCAGGCGGGCATCGAGCGCATTCTGGCGCGCCAGGCTTTGCAGCACGCTCGACATTGCGCGCGGATCATATTTCGCGCGGCGCAAGTATTCGATGCCGAGGTTATCGGCCTCGGTTTCCTGACCGCGCGAATAGCGCAGGGTCAGCAATTGCGAGCCTTGCGAGAATATCTGCTGCCCGAGCTGCCCGGCTGTGCCGCTGCCCAGCAGCGCGCCCGAAAGCACCGTGCCCAGCACGCCGAGGATCGAATTGCGCGTCGCCGCGCTCTGCCGCTTGGCGGCGTGGCGCGCGAAGACATGGCCCGCTTCGTGGCCAAGCACGCCCGCCAGTTCCGCCTCGTTGTTCATCAGCGCGACCAGTTGCCGGGTGACGTAGATGTAGCCGCCGGGAATGGCGAAGGCGTTGTTCACCGGCGAATTGAGCAAAGTCACGGTGAAATCGCTGCGCGCGTTCGACAGTCCCGAATGGACCGCGATGTTCTTGCCGACATTTTCGACATAGGCCGCCTGAGCGCCCGTGGCCGCGCCGCCAAATTCGGCGAGCAGCTGCGGGTGGGCCTTGGCCCCTTCCGACCTGTCGCGCGCGCTGATCGACTGGACGGCGGCGGCAGCGCCCTGCGCCTGGGCAAAGGCGGCCGAGACCGGCGCGAGCGCAAGCCCCATCGTGGCGGCCAGCGCGAAAACTGATGGACTGCGAAGCATACGTAGCTGGTTCATTTTGGCGACTCCCAAGACTTATGCCGTCAAACTATGCCGGAGCGGACTTGTTTGGAAGCCCCTTACCGGCACCTTCGCCTGCCCCGGCCCCCAGCGGGTGGCGCGCATTCACCAATGCCACCAGCCGCGCGGTGTCGACATGGGTGTATATTTCGGTCGTGGAAATGTCGGCATGGCCGAGCAGCGTCTGCAGCACGCGCAGATCCGCGCCGCCTTCGAGCAAGTGGGTGGCGAAGGCATGGCGCAGGACATGCGGGCTGAGCTTTTCGGGCGCGATCCCGGCGCGCACCGCGAGGCCGCGCAGCAACTGGAACAGCCGCACCCGGGTCAGGTGCCCCGAAGCGCCGCTGGAGGGAAACAGGTGCCGGCTGCCATCGGGCCGCAGCGCCAGCCAGCGCGTCAGCACCGCGCTCGCCCGCGCGCTCACCGGCACCAGCCGCTGCTGCCCGCCCTTGCCAATTACCGTCAGCAGCGGCGCATCGCGCGGCGCGGCATCGCGCGGCAGCGAAACCAGCTCGCTGGCGCGCAGGCCGGAGCCATAGAGCAGCTCAAGCAAGGCGAGCGTGCGCACCGCTTCGGGCTTGTCTGCCGCAGCCTCGCTTTCCGCCTGGGCGAACAGCGCGGCGATCTGGTCGTGCGACATCAGGCGCGGCAGCGGGCGGCGCGCGCGCGGGCGCGGCAGGGCCGGCGAAGGATCGTCCCCGCGCAGCCGCTCGTCGATCAGAAAGCCATAGAACTGCCGCAGCGCCGAACATTTGCGGGCTAGACTGGAGGGCGCAAGGCCCGACCAGAGCTGGCCAAGCGAAGCCAGCGCGTCGCGGTCCGCCAGCAACAGCGCGCCAATCGCCGCTTCGGCGCTTTCAAGATCGCGGCGATAGGCGCTCAGCGTGTTTGCCGCTGCCCCCCGTTCGGCGGCGAGCATGGTGAGAAACGCTTCGATCTCCGCAGGAATCGCCCTAGAGCACGATGGGATCATGGGTGATCGAATCGTGTTCTAGGAGTCTTTGTTTTCGCGTGATTTATTGCGATTAACCGGTGCCCACTTAATCGCATCACGCTCTAACCCCGCGCCACGGCTTCCGCCGCGATCATCCGAGCTTCGGCATCCAGCCCGGTGCGGTGGAGCGCAGAGACGATGTGGTAGAGATAGAGCGGGGTCATCTTGTCCCAGCTCTCACCCTGCATCCCCAGCCCCGCGAGCAGCGCGACCAGCCCCGAATTGCCCACAACTGCCGACTGCGAGATCATTTTCGTCCAGCGTGTTTCGCGGGCCAGATCGACGCCCAGCTTCTTGGCGAAATCGCCCGCGTCCTGCGGCGAGACCCGCTCCAGCCCCGCAAGCCCCGCGAGCAGGAAGGCCGACTTGCGCGATTCCCCGCTATCGTCGTTGCCATAGAACGATTCGAGCGCGGAAGCCTCGACCATGGACGCACGGTTCGGCGCAGCGAGCACCAGCAGGCCCCAGGCCTGGCTGCCGGTGTCAGCGAGATTGGCCCAGCGCATCGCGTTGAGATCGAGCCCGGCCGTCAGCATCGAGGCAACGAGGTCCGCCGCGTCGCCGCTCAGGCCGCTTTCAGCCGGCATCCGGGCCGCGGCATAGGCGGTGAGCACCTGGCGCGAATGGCGCGCGCGCGCGTCCGCCGCTCCGTCCCACAACTGCCGCATCGCCGCCAGCCGGGCGCTGGCGCTGTCGCCGACATAGGCATCGCGCAGCAGGCTCGCGCGCGCTGCCCAATCGCCCTCGATGTCCTCATTGGCATAGATCTGGCTGTAGAGATCGACCATTGCCGCGCTGGAGAGGATCCCCGCGCCCGCCGCCTGGTCCGCGCCGGCCGCGCGCGCGGGCAATCCGATCATCGGCGCGGTCGCCGCCATGTAGTCGATCTGGCGCGGGGCGGCTTTCATCAACGCCGCCGGCGGCTCCAGCCCGACGCCGATGGTCAGCGCATAGCGCCAGGGGGTCATGTCACCCACCCCGTCCCATTCGATCGTCACCGCGCGCCGCGCCTTGCCCGCCGCTCCGGCATATTTCTGGGCGAGCAGCAGGTCGATCCTGGGCATGGCATTGGCGCTCAGTTGCTGGTCAAGCTGTGCCAGCCCAGCATTGCCATCGCCCTGGAACGCCGTGCAGATCGCACGCGCCGCCTGCCACTGGGCATCCTTGCGCGCACCGCCCTGAATCGTCGTCGCCGGGCAGATTCCGGTGAAATCGGCGGTGAACACATAGGCATCGAGCGCCGCCTGGGTGAGATCGGGGGTGTAGTTGCCTGAATCGATATCCTGCACCAGCGCGCGGGCCGCCTCGCCCTCGCCCATGCGGAGCAACAGCGCAGCGCGCAACGCGGCGAAATCGGCCGGATTCAGCGCGGCGGGCGCATCGAGCCGCGAAGCCAGCGCCCGGCGCAACATGATATGGCCCCAGCGCGAGACCATCTGGCCCTTGTTTCCGGCGAGCGCCGCGCGCACCAGTGAGGCGTTCTGCCCCGCCAGTGATCCCGCCGGCAGCCCGCCTTCGCTTTCGGCAAGCAGGCCGATCTGCTTCATCGAGCGGCGCGCGGCGGCAGGGATATCGAACTTGGGGCGCAGGCCCAGCAGGTCGGTCAGCTCTTCCGAGCTCATCTTGGCGAGCACTTCAACCGGCGGCAGCTTGACCGCCGAACCGCCTGCGCCCGCTGGCGGCAGGCTGGCTGCAGGTGCTTCGGCAGCGCCGGAAGCCGAAGGCATGCGTTGGACAACTGGGCTTTGCCCGCTGGCGGCTGCGCGGCCCGGGGCGGGTGCTGCGGCAGGCGGCGGCGCGGGCGCGCGCGCTGGGCCGGCCTTGGGCGCGGGACGATCAAACCCCGGAGGAAGCAGCGATTCGGGCGCTTCCTGGGCAAGTGCCCAGACCGACGTCAGCGCCAGCGCCGCGCCCAGCAGCAATGTGGCGCGCCTCAACGTCCGGCTCCCGGTGCCGGAACAGGTTCAACCATCAGGCGCACCGGCTCGCGTCCGCCATCGATCCAGGCATAAGCCAGAATCGCCAGCGCCGCCGCGGCCAAAGCGAGTAGCAGGGTGTTCCTGCGCATGTTCCGCGTCACTCGCGACCCTTTTCCGATGGTTGCCCTGGTCCAATGTTTGCGAACTCGCTTAACGCATCTATAGGCGGCGCTGCAATGGACAACAGCGACGCTCCCCTTTCTCCCCCCTTGTCTCAGGGCGAAATCGACGGACTGGCGCAGCGGATTGACCGGCCGGTGGTGCTGGTCGGCCTGATGGGCGTGGGCAAGACCAGCGTTGGAAAACGGCTCGCCGCCGCGCTGCGCTGTCCGTTCGTCGATGCCGACGAGGAAATCGAAGCCGCCGCGCGCATGACCATCCCGGAAATCTTCGCGAAACACGGCGAGGCGCATTTTCGCGACGGCGAGCGCCGGGTGATCGCCCGGCTGATCGACGAAGCCGGCGGCCGCCGCGTCATCGCGACCGGCGGCGGCGCATTCTGCAATGCCGCAACCCGCGCGCTGATCCTGGACAAGGCCATCAGCGTCTGGCTGGACAGCGACATCGACACGCTGCTCGAACGCACCGCCCGCAAGGACAACCGCCCACTGCTGCAAGGTGGCAATCCGCGCGAAACGCTGAAGCGGTTGCACGCGGAACGCCGCGGCGACTATGCGCAAGCACCAATCCATGTGATGAGCAACAATGGCCCGCATACCCGGACAGTCGATATGGTGCTGAAGGCTATCGCGCGGTGGCTGTAGTTCCGGTTGCCATCGCTGGACGGCCTTATGAGGTGCGCATTGGCGCGGGCCTGCTGGCTGAGCTTGGCGACCATTGCGCCGGGCGGCTGCGCAAGCGCCGCGTGCCGGTGGTGACGGACGCAAATGTCCACAAGGCCTGGGGGCCGGTGGTCGCCCATGCCCTGGCCGAGGCCGGGCACGAAGCGGCCTGGCGAATTCTGCCGCCGGGCGAATCGGCGAAAAGCTGGGACCAGCTCGCTGCAACGGTCGACTGGCTGCTCGCCGAGGAAGTCGAACGCGGCGATCACATTCTTGCGCTGGGCGGCGGGGTGATTGGCGATCTGACGGGGTTCGCCGCCGCGATCCTCAAGCGCGGCTGCCAGTTCATCCAGTTGCCGACCAGCCTGCTGGCACAGGTCGATTCGAGCGTCGGCGGAAAGACCGCGATCAATACCGGCGCGGGCAAGAACCTGGTCGGTGCCTTCCACCAGCCCGCTCTGGTGCTCGCCGATCTCGCAGTGCTCGATACCTTGCCGCCGCGCGAACTGCGCGCGGGCTATGCCGAGGTCGTCAAATACGGCCTGCTGGGCGATGCCGATTTCTTCGCCTGGTGCGATGTGCACGGCGCGGCGATGCTGGCAGGCGACGCTGCTTTACGCGAATATGCCGTGGCGCAATCGGTCGCGGCCAAGGCGCGGATCGTCGCCGAGGATGAGTTCGAGACCACCGGCACGCGCGCGCTGCTCAATCTCGGCCACACTTTCGGCCATGCGCTGGAAGCCCAGACCGGCTTTGGCGACCGGCTGCTGCATGGCGAGGCGGTCGCGCTCGGCATGGTGCTGGCGGCGCGTTATTCAGCACGCGCGGGGCTGATGCCAAAAGCCACAGCCGAACATGTCGCGCGCCATATCGCGGCGGCCGGCCTGCCGAGTGAGCTGACCGGGCTCGGCTTGAACTGCGACGGGGCTACGCTCACCGCACATATGTTGCATGACAAGAAGATGGATGCGGGCACGCTGCCGTTCCTGCTGATGAAGGGCATCGGGGCGGCGTTCCTCTCGAAGGAGGTCGATCTGGCTGATGTCGCGACGTTCCTCGATGCAGAGCTGACGCGCGGCTGAATCAGCCGAACAGCGCGACTGCCTGCATTCCCGAGGCAATCGGTTCGCCAGCCGCGTTCCAGATGTCCATGACCTGACTTGAGCAGCCGTTCTCGGCATAGTCGCCGCGGCTCCTGAGCAGCCACCAGCCGTCCGTAGTTGCGGGCGCAGCGGTGAGCAGATTAAGTTGCCAGGTCATCGAACTGACCGGGGTGCCGGGGCTGAGCAATGGCATCACGCCCGCTGGCAGCGCATCAGCAATCAGCAGGATCTCGCTCATCGCGTCCAGTCCGGTGCGATCCTTGAGCCGCACCCATGCACAGGTCTCAGGCTGCTTTTTGTCACTGCGCGGCAGGGCGAAGCGGAAATCAAAGTAATGCCTCAGGAACGTGGGCATGAGCGAATGCGGGCCGCGCGGCGTGGCCTCGTCCAGAGCTATCAGCCCGGCTGGCACCGGACGGTCATTGAAATGGAGCGATGTCGCCACCGGGCCCATGAAGACGAAGCCTGCCTGCAGGCCGCACTCGCCTTCGCGCAGCACTTCGCCGGAAATCCAGGTCGCGTTCTTGCCGCGCCGGAGCACCCGTGCCCCCACCTCAACCGGCCCGAATAGCGGCCCGACGAAGCTCACCATGGCTGAGCGCAGCGGCGGCAAGCCATCGCCGCCAGCCTTCACAGCCGCCGTCAGCGCCAGCACAGTGGAAAGCCCGCCATAGGCGGTGCGGCCCTGATGCCAGTCTTCGGGGATGGCGAGCCTGAAACCGTCTGGCAGACTTTCAGTGACCGCCAATCCTGCCGGAACCCTCATTCCATCTCCAGGATCACCGCATCCACCGCCAGGCTCTCGCCCGCCGCCGCGTTGACCTGCTTGACCACGCCAGATTTCTCGGCGCGCAGGATATTTTCCATCTTCATGGCTTCCACCACGGCCAGCGGCTGTCCCGCCTCGACTGTATCGCCCGCTGCAACATTGAGCGAGACCAGCAGGCCCGGCATCGGGCAGATGAGGAAACGCGAAAGATCGGGCGGGATCTTTTCGAGCATGTGCTGCGTCAGGTGGGCAATGCGGGCAGGCAGGATCGAGACCTTGTGGATCGCGCCGCGCGTAGTCATTTTCAGGCCAGTGCGCGTGGTTTCGATCCGCACACCGATGTCCTCGCCATCGACTTCGGCTTCGACCAACCGGTCGCCGGGGGCATATTCCATCGACAGTTCGATGGCCACGCCATCGACCATGACGTCGTCTTCCTCAAGCGTCACTTCATGCCGCATGCCGGCAATATCGACGCTCCATGCCCATGGCGGATCGAGTTTTTCGGCGAGCTGGCCATCGACTTCGCGGGCGCGGTCAGCCCGCGCGGCGGCGACGAAGCCAGCGATTGCGGCGAGCTTGCGGAGCAGCTCGGGCGAGGCAGGCGCGCCCTGGAAACCATCGGGATATTCCTCGGCGATGAAGCCGGTGGTGAGCTTGCCCGAGCGGAAGCGCGGGTGTTGCATGATCGCCGAGACGAAATCGATGTTATGGCCCAGGCCATCAATCTCGAAGCTATCAAGCGCGGCGATCTGGAGGTCAGCCGCCTCATTGCGGGTCTTGCCCCAGGTGACCAGCTTGGCGATCATCGGGTCGTAGAACATCGAGACTTCGCCGCCTTCATAGACGCCGTCATCGACCCGCACGCCCTCAATGCCGCGCCGGCCATTCGCCGCGCCATCATCGCTCCAGCCCGGCACCGGCGGGCGATAGCGCGCAAGGCGGCCCGTCGAAGGCAGAAATCCGCGATAGGGATCTTCGGCATAGACCCGGTTCTCGATCGACCAGCCGTCGATGCCGATGTCCTTCTGGCTCATTGCGAGCTTCTCGCCGTAAGCCACGCGGATCATCTGCTCGACCAGATCGATGCCGGTGATCGCTTCGGTGACCGGATGCTCGACCTGGAGCCGGGTGTTCATTTCGAGGAAGTAGAAGCTCTCGCCCGTCGGGTCCGCGCCCGAGACGATCAGTTCGACCGTGCCGGCGCTGTAATAGCCGACCGCCTTGGACAGCGCGACGCATTGCTCGCCCATCGCCTTGCGCATCTTGGGCGTCACGAACGGCGAAGGCGCTTCCTCGACGACCTTCTGGTGGCGGCGCTGGATGCTGCATTCGCGCTCGTTGAGATAGAGAATGTTGCCGTGTTTGTCGCCGAGGATCTGGATCTCGATGTGGCGCGGGTTGAGGATGAATTTCTCGATGAACACGCGGTCGTCGCCAAACGAGTTCAGCCCCTCGCGCTTGGTCGCCTCGAAGCCCTCGCGCACGTCCTTCTCGTCATAGGCCAGCCGCATCCCCTTGCCGCCGCCGCCGGCCGAGGCCTTCATCATCACCGGATAGCCGATTTCCGCCGAAATGCGCACCGCATGCTCGGTATCGTCAATCTCGCCGACGAAGCCGGGCACAACATTGACGCCAGCTTTTAGCGCCAGTTTCTTGGACTCGATCTTGTCACCCATCGCGGCGATGGCGTTCACCGGGGGCCCGATGAATTCGATGCCTTCTTTGGCGAGCGCCTCGGCGAACGAAGTGCGTTCCGACAGGAAACCATAGCCCGGATGAACCGCTTCAGCCCCGGTCTGCTTGGCCGCTGCAATGATCTTGTCGGCGATCAGGTAGCTTTCAGACGCGGGCGACGGGCCGATGTGGACGGCTTCATCGGCCATTTTGACGAACGGCGCGCGCGCATCAGCATCCGAATAGACCGCGACGGTCTTGATGCCCATGCGCCGGGCCGTCTTGATCACCCGGCAAGCAATTTCGCCGCGATTGGCGATGAGGATTTTCTTGAACATTCCGGCCCTTGTTGTTGGTGCTTCTTCGGTCGAAGTTGAGTGAGGCGTATCATTGAAAATGGGCAGCTTCGCCGAAAGCCGTGACGCCGCGTTTCGGCCAAGGTCCGTTAGCTGCCAGATACCGTGAGGCCTCCTCGACATGAGGCCGCGCTCCACAAGTTTCCTGCGTGCCCACTGGACCTTGTTGTGCCAAAGGCTTTCATCCTTGTCGTCACGCAGTCTCTGACGAAGTTCCTGATTTAAGCCGAAGTAATCTGCCAACGGCTCATAAACTGAGTTGGGCCTCACTGGGCCAACGCACTGCTGAAGATGGATTAAGAGTCCATCTTCAATCTCGCCGTACTCAGGGTATTTGTTCGTCGCCATTATGCCGCCTTCGGAGCCGGAGCCCCACGCAGCAAGCCCTCAGTACTCAAATCCTCATCAATCTCCGGCCAATGAATGCCGTAACCACCGCCACACTTCTCCCACTTCGCCCTCGCTTCCGGCGTCGCATTCAGCAAGAGCGGATACCACGCCAGCGGCGCTGAGATCGTCCGACCGTCCATAAGGTCGACAATCAGGCTGTGCTCGTCACAGCGCACGTCAAGCACGCGTTCGTCGGTGACTTTAGCCGAAATATTCATGCCACGTCTCCAGCAGCTTAGCCTTGTGCTCTTCAACCATCGCCAGGATGCCGCCAATCTCATGCGCCCGGAAACCGCGACTCTTAGCTACTTCTACCGCTTCGAGCCAGACCTTGATCGTCGCCTCGCCACGATCAACATGAACATGCGGCGGCTCGTTCGGTTCATGACTGTAAAAATACAATCGGAATGCGCCGACCCGCAACACGGTCGGCATCAGTTGCCCTCCACCAGTTCCTTAAGCTGCCCGATCCGCTCACGCGTAATCCGCGCCATGCACAGGCTGTGCACCATCGGCGCGCCGGAGCCGCCGCGCATTTCGAAGCTTTCGAGCAGGCATTGCTGGCTGCGATAACTCAGCCATGCGCGCTGGGCAGCGAGCAGGGTGGCGAAGTAGCCGGGGTCCTTGTCGTAGGTCCGGTCGATCCCGCGATCCTGCGCCTTCATCGCTTCCGAGGTGATCCGCCACTGGCGGTTCATCTCGCCGTCGGAGCGTTGATACGCCTCGAGCAGGCACATGTTCATCGGCTGCTGCGGCAAGTCGCCGCAGTCTGGCTCCGCCTGCGTCGCTGCTGCCAATAGGAGTAGCGCTGCGATCATACCCACCTCATTGCCGTCACCCCGGGCTTGACCCGGGGTCCAGCTTGTTCCCCGCGCTGCGAAAGGCAGCTGGACCCCGGGTCAAGCACGGGGTGACGGGGAATCTTGATGGGCACCAATTTCACTCGGCGGCCTCCAGCTCGCTGCCAACCGGCGGCATGTTGTGCCCCAGCAGGCGCAGCATATCCGCCGCGCATTCGACGACGTTCGAGCCCGGACCATAAATGCCCTGCACCCCGGCATCGCGCAGATAGTCATAGTCCTGCGGCGGGATGACGCCGCCGGCGACGACCTTGATATCCGGACGGCCTGCAGCTTTCAGGTGGCCGATCAGCTCAGGGATCAGCGTCTTGTGGCCGGCAGCCAGCGAGCTTGCACCGATGGCGTCAACGCCCTGCTCCAGTGCCAGCTTGCAGGCCTCTTCGGGCGTCTGGAACAGCGGCCCGGAAGTGACATCGAAGCCCATGTCGGTGAAGGCACTGGCGATCACATTCGCGCCGCGATCGTGGCCGTCCTGGCCCATCTTGGCGACCAGCAGCCGCGGCTGGCGGCCCATGCGGCGAGCGACGGCAGCGACGCCTTCGATGACCTGGGCGTAGCGCGAATCGTCGGCATAGGCCTTGCCATATATGCCGGTGACGGGGACGGGCTGGGTGCCATAGCGGCCGAAAGCAAGTTCCATCGCATCGGAAATCTCGCCGAGCGACGCGCGGTGGCGCGCGGCCACGACTGCGAGTTCGAGCAGGTTGCCGCCGGCTTTCGCGCCCTCAGTCAGCGCGCTGAGCGAAGCGCGGCATTTTGCCTCATCGCGGGCATCACGCATCTTTTTCAGCCGGGCGATCTGGCCGTCGCGCACGGCGTGGTTATCGATGCTCAGGGTATCGAGATGCTCTTCGGTGGCCAGCTTGTATTTGTTTACCCCGACGATGACGTCCTCGCCCTTGTCCACGCGGGCCTGCCGCGCGGCGGCGGCTTCCTCGATGCGCTGCTTGGGCATACCGGTGGCGACCGCCTTGGTCATGCCGCCGATGGCGTCGACTTCCTCGATCAATGCCCATGCTTCATCAACCAGCTGCGCGGTCAATGCCTCGACATAATAGCTGCCGCCAAGCGGATCGACGACCCGGGTGATTCCGCTTTCCTCGGCCAGCACGATCTGGGTGTTGCGGGCGATGCGTGCGGAGAAATCGGTGGGCAGCGCAATGGCTTCATCGAGTGCATTGGTGTGCAGTGATTGGGTGCCGCCCAGTGTCGCCGCCATCGCCTCGATCGTGGTGCGGATGACGTTGTTGTAGGGATCCTGCTCCTGCAGGCTGACGCCCGACGTCTGGCAATGGGTGCGCAGCATCTTGCTCCGCTCGTCCTTGGCCCCCAGCCCATCCATCACCCGGTACCACAGCGTCCGCGCGGCGCGCAGTTTCGAGACTTCCATGAAGAAGTTCATCCCGATTCCGAAGAAGAAACTCAAACGTCCTGCAAAAGCGTCGATATCCATGCCGCCGGCCATTGCGCGGACGGCATATTCCTTGCCGTCGGCAATGGTGAAAGCGAGCTCCTGCACCGCCGTCGCCCCGGCTTCATGCATGTGATAGCCCGAGATCGAAATAGAGTTGAATTTCGGCATGTTGGCCGAAGTATATGCGATGATATCCGAAACAATCCGCATCGAAGGCTCTGGCGGATAGATATAGGTGTTGCGGACCATGAACTCCTTGAGAATGTCGTTCTGGATGGTCCCGTCGAGCTGCGCGGCGGGCACGCCCTGCTCTTCGCCGGCAACGATGAAGAACGCCAGGATCGGAATCACCGCACCGTTCATCGTCATCGACACCGACATCTTGTCGAGCGGGATCCCGTCAAACAGGATCTTCATGTCCTCGACCGAATCGATGGCCACGCCTGCCTTGCCGACATCGCCGACGACACGCGGATGGTCGCTGTCATAGCCGCGATGGGTGGCGAGATCGAAAGCGACCGACAGTCCCTTTTGGCCCGCTGCGAGATTGCGGCGATAGAAGGCGTTTGATTCCTCGGCGGTCGAAAAGCCGGCATATTGCCGGATCGTCCAGGGCCGGCCAGCATACATCGAGGCGCGCACACCGCGCGTGAACGGGGCAAAGCCGGGCAGTCCGGGATCCCCAGCATCTTCCGCCGTATAGAGCGGCTTGATCGCAAAGCCCTCGGGCGTGTTCCAGGTCAGGTCCTTGGCCTTGACCTCTTTCGCCGCTGCTGCCTGCCAGTCTGTGATGGTCTTTTCGGTCATCGTCCAATCTCACATCATCGTCATGCTGAACTCGTTTCAGCAGCCATTGCGCCCCATTCCCAGTTCATGCGTCGCCGCACGATGGGCCCTGAAACAAGTTCAGGGTGACGAAGGAGTCTAGTGACTGCCTTTCGGCGTCTCCATGATCTCGGTCAGCTGTCCGCCCATATCCCTGGGGTGGACAAAGAAAATCAGGGTGCCGTGCGCGCCGATGCGCGGCTCGCCGAGCACCCGCTTGCCCAGCCCCTCGAACCAGGCCTTGGCGGCCTCGATATCGGGCACTTCGTAGCAGATATGATGCTGTCCGCCCAAAGGGTTCTTCTCGAGCCACTTGCCCACCGCGCTATCAGGCGCTGTCGGCTGGAGCAGCTCGATCTGCGTTCCTCCGCTTCCCGACCACCCTGAGCCTGTCGAATGGGCCGGCGTGTTGACGAAGCAGACGCGCACCTGCTGCGATTCAAGGACGAAAGGCTCGGTGATGTCACTCGCGCCCATCACGTCGCGATAGAAGGCGATCGACGCGTCAAGATCGGGGGTCGCGACCCCGATGTGGTTCAAGCGCCCCAGTTTCATTTGGCCGAGCTTCATTCCGCAGCCTCTTTCAGCTCTACCAGGCCGTCGCAGTTCTCGATGATCAGGGCGATGCCCTGCCCGCCGCCGATGCACATGGTCATCAGCGCATAGCGCCCGCCAATGCGCTTGAGCTCATAGGCGGCCTTGACCGTCAGGATCGTGCCGGTTGCGCCGACCGGATGGCCGAGCGAAATGCCCGAGCCATTGGGATTGAGCTTGTCGCGGTCGAAGCCCAGTTCCTTCGCGACCGCGAGCGCCTGCGCGGCGAAAGCCTCGTTGGCCTCGATCACGTCCATGTCTTCGAGTTTCAGCCCGGCGCGCTTCAGCGCGATCGGCACGGCCTTGATCGGCCCCTCGCCCATGTATTCGGGCTCGACCCCGGCATAACCCCAGGAAACAATCCGCGCCATCGGCGTCAGCCCGCGCCTGGCCACTTCGGTGGCCGTCGCCAGCACCACGGCGGCGGCACCGTCGTTGATGCCCGAGCTGTTGGCCGCAGTTACCGAACCATCGGCCTTGAACATGGGCTTGAGCGCGGAGACCGACTCAAACGTCGTATCGGCGCGCACATGCTCGTCAGTGTCGAACACCACCGTGCCCTTGCGGGTCTTGACCTCGACGGGGAGGATCTGCTCCTTGAAGCGCCCCTCGGCAATCGCGCGGGCGGCGCGCAAGTGGCCGTCGACAGCCAGCTCGTCCTGCTGCTGGCGGGTCACCTGATGGCGCATGGCGACGTTTTCGGCGGTGATCGCCATGTGGATCTCGTGGATCGGATCGTTGAGGCCCTCAGTAAGCGCATCGAGCAGCACCGAATTGCCCAGCCGCTTGCCCCAGCGCGCCTCGAGATCGTGATAGGGCACATTGGTCATGCTCTCCGCGCCGCCGGCCACCGTGATCCCGGCCTCGCCCAGCTTCATAAGCTGTGCGCAGGAAATGATCGATTGCACGCCGGAGCCGCACAGCCGGTTGAGCGTCAGCGCCGGGGTGGTCACCGGAATATCCGCCTTGAGCATGGCAACGCGGGCCATGAACTGATCCTTGGGGCCGGTCTGCATGACCTGCCCCATGATGACGTGCTCGACATCCTTCGGCTCCAGCCCGGCCCGGCGCACGGCCTCGCCGATCACCAGCGCGCCCAGCTCGGCGGGACGGAACGGCTTCAACGAGCCGCCAAAGTCGCCGATGGCGGTGCGCACGGCGCTGATGATGTAGATGTCTTCGGTGTTGGTCATGGGGAACTGCTTCCAGCTAGAGCGGAATGTTGTCGTGCTTCTTCCACGGATTCTCGAGGCTCTTGTTCCGCAGCTTCCTCAGCCCCAGCGCGATCCGGCGGCGGGTGGAATGCGGATAGATCACCTCGTCGATGAAGCCCTTGCTTGCCGCGACAAACGGATTGGCGAAGCGGTCTTCGTATTCCGCGACCTTTTCCGCGCTCTCCTCCGACGAAAGCCCGCGGAAGATGATCTCCACCGCGCCCTTGGCTCCCATCACCGCGATTTCGGCGGTCGGCCAGGCGTAGTTCAAATCGCCGCGCAGGTGCTTGGAGGCCATCACGTCATAGGCCCCGCCATACGCCTTGCGGGTGATCACGGTGATCTTGGGCACGGTTGCCTCGGCATAGGCGAACAGCAGCTTGGCACCGTGTTTGATCAGCCCGCCCATTTCCTGGCTGGTGCCGGGCAGAAACCCGGGGACATCGACCAGAGTGACAATCGGAATGTTGAACGCATCGCAGAAGCGCACGAAGCGCGCGCTCTTCTTCGAGCTGTTGATATCGAGCACGCCCGCCATCACCATCGGCTGGTTGGCGACAATGCCCACAGTGCGGCCTTCGATCCGCCCGAAGCCGCAAATGATATTCGCCGCAAAACCCGGCTGGATCTCGAAGAAATCGCCCTCGTCGAGCACCTTGCGGATCACTTCGTGCATGTCATAGGGCTGATTGGCCGAGGCCGGAATAATCGTGTCGAGGCTGGGCTCCTCCCGATTCCACGGATCAGCGCTGGGCCGCTCGGGCACTTCTTCCTTGTTCGACAGCGGCAGGTAGTCGAAGAAATCGCGCGCCACGAGCAGCGCCTCGAGATCGTTCTCCAGCGCCAGATCGGCAACCGAGGTCTTGGTAGTGTGGGTTATCGCACCGCCAAGTTCTTCCTGCGTGACGATCTCGTTGGTCACCGTCTTGACCACGTCGGGTCCGGTAACGAACATGTATGAGCTGTCCTTCACCATGAAAATGAAGTCTGTCATCGCCGGCGAATAGACCGCGCCGCCGGCGCAAGGCCCCATGATCATGCTGAGCTGCGGCACCACGCCCGAGGCCAGAACATTGCGCTGGAACACTTCGGCATAGCCGCCGAGCGCCGCGACGCCTTCCTGGATGCGCGCACCGCCTGAATCGTTGATGCCAATGACCGGCGCGCCGACTTTCATCGCATTGTCCAGCACCTTGCAGATCTTCTGCGCGTGGCGTTCGGACAATGAGCCACCAAAGACGGTGAAATCCTGGCTGAAAACAAAGACCAGACGGCCGTTTATCGTGCCCGATCCGGTGACCACACCGTCGCCCGGGATTCGGTCGCCCTCCATGCCGAAATCGACGCAATTGTGCTCGACATACATGTCGAGTTCCTCGAAACTGTCTTCGTCGAGCAGGACATCGAGCCGCTCGCGCGCTGTCAACTTGCCCTTGGCGTGCTGGGCATCGATGCGCTTCTGCCCACCCCCCAGTTTGGCCCCGTCGCGGCGGCGTTCCATCTCGGCGATATTGGCTGACATAGGCGTTCACATCCCTGTTGCAGGCGCAAGCGCCTGGGGCCTGTTGCAGGTGCGAACGCCTAGGCGCGGCAGGGGCACTCGGTCAATAGCGTTTAACCGCTTGATTAACAGGCAGCGGCGGCGCGCGATCCAGCCCAAAGGCCCTTAAAAGGCAATCCGTTCGCCGGACCATGCGTAGAGACCGCCCGAATCCTGAGGGCCCAGCCCATCCAGCACAGACAGGATATGTCCCGCGCTCTGCTGTGGCGAGAGCAGCGCACCGGGCGGAACACCGCGTTGGAACGGGCGCGACAGGGCGGTGTCGACTGTGCCGGGATGCACCGTCACCACAATCCCAGCCCGATTGCGCGCCGCAAATTCTATCGCAAAATTGCGCACCAGCATGTTGAGCGCGGCCTTGGCGGCGCGGTAGCTGTGCCAGCCGCCCAGCCGGTTGTCGCCGATCGAGCCGACCCGGGCGGATAGTGCCGCGAAGACCGCGCGCCGGTCGCGGTGCAACAGCGGCAGCGTGTGCTTGGCAACCAGCGCCGGACCAGTAGTGTTGATCGCGAACATCGCCGCCATCGCCGCGCCATCGAGCGCGCGCCAGCTCTTCTCGGGCATTGGCGAACCCTCGCCGTGCAGCCGGCCAGTGGCGACAACCACCAGGTCGAGCGGGCCCCCTGCCCCGATTTCGGCCGCAGCGCGGGCAATCGCTGCCTCGTCGGTCAGATCGAAGCTGAAGGGCCTGGTCGCGGGGTGGGCGCTGGCAGGCAAGGCCCGCCCGCCAGCATAAATCGCGCTGAACTTGCCCGAGGTTTCCAACTGCGCCACCAGCGCCGCGCCGATGCCGCCGCTCGCTCCGAAAACCGCTGCGCGCAGCCCGCCGCTCATCGCGCAGGGCAGCGTGGCCGCTGGCTCGGCAAAATCGGGTTCTGCGGTATCGGCATGGCGTATCTCCGGAAGATTTGCGGACCCGGCCGGAGGGGGAGGGAGAGAGCCGGGTCCGCATTTCCGAACGTCAATGCGGCCGGCCACCTAGTTGGGGGAGGGCTGGACGGCGCGTGCATTGAAGCCGCTCTTTGGCTGGTCCAGCGGCAGGCAGGAACCTGTCCATTGGGGCAGGTCGCCCCCTGCCCCTCAGTAGCCGGCTTCGATCGCCAGACGGATCGCATCGGCCCCGGTGCGCACGCCGAGCGCGGTAAAAACGGCAGCGCGGTGCATCTTCACCGTACGCTCGCTGAGGCCCAGTTCATAGGCAATCTGCTTGTTGAGTCTTCCGGCGGCCAGATGCAGCAGCACTTCCCGCTGGCGCGGGCTGAGCGCGGCGATGCGGTCATGCGCAGCCTGGCGTCGCACATCGTTTGCCCGCGCGATGTCTTCGGCGATCTCGACCTGGCTGCCGAGAAAATACTCCAGCTCGCCGGCCGCATCGAAGATCGGCGCGACCATGACTGCATTGCGGAAAGGAGTGCCGTCTTTCTTGTAGTTGAGGATTTCCACCATCACCGGCTGGCGGCGGCGAATTCCGCTGCGCAGCATCTCGGTGAGCCAGGGCTCGGTGTCGGGCCCGGAGAGAAACCGGCAATTGTGGCCGATGATGTCTTCGCGCGAATAGCCGGTCAGCCCCACAAACGCGTCGTTACATTCAACAATCGGGTTGTCCGGCAACCGCGGGTTGCTGATTACGGCAGCTATGGGACTGGTCCCGATCATCGCGGTGAGTGACATGGTTATGACCTGAATAGACGTGTTTCGCGCGCGCGTGAAGTGTCCTTTGGAACATGGTCTTTTGGACATGTTGGTCGCAGGCGGGGGCTGCGCGAAAAGCATGGTTTCCCGCCCTGTAGGGCTTCCCTGCGCCGAGGCGGCATTATTCGGGAAACTTCGATGACATTCATGCTGGTATTGCTGATTGGCGGCTTCGTGATCGCCACCGGTGTCGCGCTGGTCCGGGGCCTGATGGCCTTCTTCCGCGACGGCGAGCAGATCCGCCTGCGCGGTCAGGGCGCGGCTGAAGCCTACGGCGTCAAACAGAACCGGATGATGGCGCAGCGCGTGCTGTTCCAGGGAATTGCGATTGTGCTGGTGGCGCTGATCGGCGCGCTGGCCAGCCAGAACTGATGTCCAGAAGACTACGCGAAGGGATCTAGACAATGAATTACATGCCTGCCGGCGGCGAGTTCCAGCTCGATGAGCAAAAGCTGCCTGTCCCGCACGAGGTCCAGCAGGCGATCCGCACGCTGATCGGCTGGGCCGGCGACGATCCGGACCGCGAAGGGCTGGCAGACACCCCCAAGCGCGTTGCACGCGCCTGGAAGGAGTATTGCCAGGGCTATGCAAGCGATCCCGGGCTCCACCTCTCGCGCACGTTCGAAGAAGTGGGCGGCTATGACGAAATCGTGCTGCTGACCAACATTCCTTTCCAGTCGCACTGCGAACACCACATGGCGCCGATCATCGGGCGCGGGGTCAAGACCCACGGTGTCGGCATGGTCACCAGCCGCATGTTGGGCTGTTTTCTCAACGATCCGAACAGCCGCAAGGAAGTTCTGGCGTTGATGGGCAAATGCTGAAGCCCCAAACGTCGAAACAGCTGCGGTTTGGCATTGTCGGCGCTGGCCTGGCGGGCCTGGCCTGCGCCGAAGCCTTGCAGGCTGCGGGCCACGCTGTGGCCTTGTTCGACAAAGGGCGCGGACCGGGCGGGCGGATGTCGACCCGCCAGATGGAAACCCCGCTGGGAGCCGCCGCCTTCGATCATGGCGCGCAGTATTTTACCGCGCGCGATTGCGGCTTTGTCGAGCAAGTTGCCGGTTGGCACGAACAGGGAATTGCCGCGCTCTGGCCCGGGGCAGGGCCGGACGCCTGGGTTGGCGTGCCCGGGATGAATGCAATCGTGCGGCATATGGCCGCAGCCCACACTGTTGAATGGGGTCTGCTGGTCACCGGCATGGTCCGCAGGCAGGGCGACTGGTGGCTGGCCAGCAAGCACGGCGAGATCGGCCCGTTCGATGCCGTCCTGCTCGCCATCCCGGCCGAGCAGGCTGCCGCGATCCTCTCATTGCATGATTTTGCCATGGGGCGCACTGCGCTGACCGCGCGCTCGCAGCCATGCTGGACGGGCATGTTCGCATTCGCCAGTCCGCTGGAAGGATTGCCGCCGGTGATCCGCCAGGCAGGCGACATCGAATGGGCGGCGCGCAACAACGCCAAGCCGGGGCGCACCGGGCCAGAGGCCTGGGTCGTGCAGATGAGCGCGGCGAGGTCCGCTGCGTGGCTCGAATTTCCGTCCGAACAAGTCGCCGCGCTGCTGCTTGCCGCGCTGGCCGAGGCGGCAGGCGGCCCGATTCCCGAACCGGTCGCCTCAACGGCACACCGCTGGCGCTTTGCGCTGAGTGCCGGCACCGGCGACGGCGCCTTGTGGAATCCGCAAATCCGGCTTGGCGTGTGCGGCGACTGGCTGCTGGGGCCACGGGTCGAATGCGCCTGGCTATCGGGGCGGATGCTCGCTGAGCGCTGCGCGGGACAATCCCGGCTCGGCTGAGCCGGGCACCGATCCGCGCCGCGAAGCCTGCCCGCGCTCCCCGCCAATGCCGGGAGCTTTTCCACAAGGCCGGCAAGCAGCACATGACCGAAAGGTCATATTTTTTGCTGCGTCAATTCTGCTAGTCCATGAGCATCGCAAGCAATGTTAATGCAATCGGATCGATCATCAAGGGTAACTCCAGGCTGATCTACACCGGTGGGGATACAAATGCGGATATATTCCGTCATCTGAAGGGGCCTTAGCCATGAAAAATGTTGTAGTTGCCGCATGGAATTTCATATTTGACCATGAATCCAGTCCACTTCGTCACATCCCTGACTTCGGGGTTCGGCATATGGTATTCCAACTGCTCGGCTGGATGTGGGCAATATCGTTTTCAATCGCTGTCGGGAGTTACACATTCCTGGCTATCAGCCTGATCGGTCATGCAGTCCTGATCGGCGCAGCGGCTATTACTGTGGCGACTTACGCCGCTGCGGCGAAACGTCCGGACCTGTTCCGGCCGCTTGCGCGATAAGCAATGCACATCGCCTCGCCTGCAGCTTGCAGCGCGGGCTCAACTTCCGGTCAGCCGGACGAGGGATAAGAAAATGACACGAATTTTTGCCTCAAACCGGCTTTCGCTCGCCGCCTTCGTGGCTTTGTCTGCGCATCTTGGGTTGTTCGCAATCGGCTTGGGCTGAAATCCCTGGGCTAGAACCGGGGACCAAGCGCCAGCCGATGGCATAAGTCTGGTGGTGGACAGGGCTGGATTCGAACCAGCGTACGCTTGCGCGGGCAGATTTACAGTCTGCTGCCTTTAACCACTCGGCCACCTGTCCACACCAGCAAGCCGGCAGCGGGTCACCCCGCCAATCGGACCCCTGAGAGTCCCGCGACCGAGAAGGCGCGTCCATTGGCGAAGCAAGCCTTGCCTGTCAATGGTGCGGCTGGCAGGAGGCACCAATGAACAAACCCAACGAAGATAAACCGAAGCGCGCATTGCGCGGACGCGCAGGCCGGATGAAGGGCGGGCGCGGCTCAGGCCAGGCCAGCACCGGCGCAGTGCGCCTGTGGGGCCACCACGCGGTGGAGGCCGCGCTGAACAACCCCGAGCGCAACCACCGCAAGCTGTGGGCAACCCGCGAGGCGGTGGCCACGCTGACCAGTAACCTTGACGGCGATCTGCCGCCCCATCTCGCGGTGGAATATGCGCAGGCCGCCGATCTTGGCCGGCTGGTTGCGCGCGATGCGCCGCATCAGGGGCTGGTGCTGGAATGTGATGCGCTGGAAGACGTCTATCTCGGCGATGTGCTGGGCGGCGATGCCGCGCGGCCGATTGTCGTGCTCGACTCGGTGACCGATCCGCACAATGTCGGCGCAATCCTGCGCTCGGCAGCGGCCTTTGGCGCGGCGGCGCTGGTCACGCAGGACCGGCACGCGCCGCCTGAATCGGGGGTGGTTGCCAAATCAGCATCAGGCGCACTTGAAGTGGTGCCCTGGGTGCGGGTGGTCAACCTCGCCCGCGCGCTCGAAGAAATCGCCGAGGCGGGATACTGGCGCATCGGCCTCGATGGCGGGGCAAAGTTCACGCTTGCCGGCGCGCTGCCCACCGGGCCGGTCGCGCTGGTATTGGGCAGCGAGGGTGATGGGCTGCGCCAGAACATCGCCCAGCACTGCGACGCGCTCGCCCGCCTGCCGATCACCGGCATGATCGAAAGCCTTAATGTTTCCAACGCGGCTGCCATCGCGCTCTATGCAACGGCGGCGCGTGAGCTGGGGGGGGACTGACCATGAACCTGTGGATACCGAACGCCCGCCGGCTCGGGGCTGTGGGCCTGATGATCGCCCTGGGGCTGGCTCTGGGCGCGTGCATGCTTTCCCCGGGCAAGTTTTCCGCTGAACTCGACTTGCGCAAGACGGGCGCGTTCCGCTTCAGCTATACCGGCGAAATTCACGTGCTGGCGCTGAGCAAGCTCGCCGAAGCGATGCAGGGCAAAGCCGGTGCCAATGCGACTTTCACCGCGCAACCCTGCTTCGCAAGCGAAGGTTCCCGAGAACGCCCGTGTTCCGCGCAAGAGCTGGCCGGGCAGAAAGAAAACTGGGCCGACCAGCAGCGCGCCGCCAGCACGCGAAAGACGCGTGAAGCCGAATCGATGAAGTCGATGTTCGGTGGCATTGATCCTGCCGATCCCAGGGCCGCCGAAGAGCTTGCCGCGCGGTTGCGCCGGCAGGCAGGCTGGCGCAAGGTCATGCACCGGGGCGACGGCCTGTTCGATATTGAATTCGTCATCGAGGGCCGACTGGATCACGATTTTGCCTTCCCGACAATCGAGCGCTTTCCTTCGGCCAATCCCTTCGTCCAGGTGATGGCTCGCGCCGATGGCACCGTGCGGATTGACGCGCCCGGCTTTGCTCCAGCCGCCGCAGGCGAGCCCTATCGCGGCTGGATGCAGGCCGCAGCGCTTTCCGAAGGCAACCAGCGCGCACCGCAACTGCCGGAGATGGACGGGACTTTCGTCATCACCACTGACGCCAACGTGCTGGCCAACAACACCGATCTGGGCCCTCAGGCCTTCACCACCGGCCAGCGGCTCGAATGGCGGGTCACCCAGCGCAGTCAGGCCGCACCCACTGCGCTGCTGCGGTTGGTGCGCTAGACACAGCCACAAAAAAGCCGCGCCTGCCAAAGGGCAAGCGCGGCGGATTTTGTTGTCCGGTCCGCGAGGCGTTGCGGACCGGCAATGCGCGGAATTAGTTCACCGCGTCCTTCAGGCCCTTGCCGGCCTTGAACTTGGGCTGGCTCGATGCCTTGATCTGCATCGCTTCGCCCGTGCGGGGGTTACGGCCAGTGGAGGCCTTGCGCTTGGCGACCGAGAAAGTGCCAAAACCGACGAGGCGCACTTCGTCGCCCTTCTTCAGGGCGCCGGTGATGGCTTCGAAAACGCCCTCAACCGCCTTGGTTGCATCGCTGCGGGTCAGGCCGCTGGAATCGGCTACGGCACCAATCAGATCGTTCTTGTTCATTGTGGGAACCCCCTTGCATTGTTTGGAAACTGTTTAGTCGTGAATCGCTGCTTGAGCGACCCGGAATGGAGCGGCTTTTCACGCCTCTGTCAAAGCCAATTGTGACGGCAGGGCGACTGTTATCCCCCAATTTCCGCCATTTTCGACGAAGTGAAGCCTTGCGCCGGTCACAATGCCCGCATGGCCCGCCTCGCCCGGGATTGCCCCGCGCGAGTCGCTGCAATGCAGCATTGGTCAGTGCGCGGTTGGCGACACCCCGGAACCCGGCGAAACCGGCGCGGTGGCCTGGCTGGCAAGCTCATCCGCTTCGGTCCATTCCACAGGCACGAGCGGCTCGGTCAGCGCCAGCGCAAGCACTTCGTCGACATGGGAGACCGGGATGATTTCCAGCCCTTCCTGGATGTTCGCCGGGATTTCGGCCAGGTTCTTGCGGTTCTCCTCGGGGATCAGCACGGTCTTGATGCCACCGCGCAGCGCGGCGAGCAGCTTTTCCTTCAGGCCGCCGATTGCCAGCACGCGGCCGCGCAAGGTCACTTCCCCGGTCATCGCGATATCGGCGCGCACCGGAATCCCGGTCAGCGTCGAGACCATCGCAGTGACCATGCCGACGCCTGCCGACGGGCCATCCTTGGGTACTGCGCCTTCGGGCAAGTGGACATGCAGGTCCTTGCGGTTGAAGATCGAGGGCTTGATGCCATAGGCGGGGCTGCGGGCCTTGACGAAGCTGAAGGCCATCTGCACGCCCTCGCTCATCACTTCGCCAAGCTTGCCGGTGGTGCGCACCGCGCCCTTGCCGGGAACCGTGACGCATTCGATGGTGAGCAGTTCGCCGCCAACTTCGGTCCAGGCCAGGCCCGTGACCGCGCCGACCTGGTTCTCCTCGTCGGACACGCCGTGGCGGTATTTGCGCACCCCGGCAAAGTCGCCGAGGTTTTCTGGCGTGATCTCGATGCTCTTGGTCTCGCCTTCGAGGATCTTGCGCAGTGACTTGCGCGCCAGCCGCGCGATCTCGCGCTCGAGCGTGCGCACGCCGGCCTCGCGGGTATAGTAACGGATCAGGTCGCGCAGGCCGGCGTTGGTCAGGGCAAATTCGCCCTTCTTGAGGCCGTGCGCCTCGATCTGCTTGGCGATCAGATGCCGCTCGGCAATCTCGACCTTTTCATCCTCGGTGTAGCCTTCAAGCCGGATCAGTTCCATCCGGTCGAGCAGGGCCTGCGGCAGGTTGAGACTGTTGGCGGTGCAGACGAACATCACATCCGAGAGGTCGAAATCGAGCTCCAGATAGTGATCCTGGAATTTCGAGTTCTGTTCAGGATCGAGCACCTCGAGCAGCGCCGAGGCGGGATCACCGCGGAAATCCTGGCCAAGCTTGTCGATCTCGTCGAGCAGAAACAGCGGATTGCTGGTTCCCGCCTTCTTCAGGTTGGTGATGATCTTGCCCGGCAGCGAACCGATGTAGGTGCGGCGGTGGCCGCGAATTTCGGCCTCGTCGCGCACGCCGCCCAGCGACTGGCGCACGAATTCGCGGCCCGTGGCGCGCGCGATCGACTTGCCGAGCGAGGTCTTGCCGACGCCGGGAGGGCCGACGAGGCACAGGATCGGGCCCTTCAGCTTGTTGGTCCGCGCCTGCACCGCGAGATATTCGACAATGCGGTCCTTGACCTTCTCCAGCGCATAGTGATCGTCATCGAGGATCGCCTGCGCCCCGGCGATGTCCTTCTTGATCTTCGACTTCTTGCCCCAGGGCAGACCCAGCAGCACGTCGAGATAATTGCGGATGACCGTCGCCTCGGCCGACATCGGCTGCATGGCTTTCAGCTTCTTGAGTTCCGAATTGGCCTTGGTGCGCGCTTCCTTCGACAGTTTCAGCTTGTCGATCTTCGCCTGCAATTCGGCCAGCTCGTTGGGCTCCTCGCCGTCGCCGCCGCCCAGTTCCGACTGGATCGCCTTC
Source organism: Novosphingobium sp. (assembly GCA_031428115.1). Taxonomy (GTDB): domain Bacteria; phylum Pseudomonadota; class Alphaproteobacteria; order Sphingomonadales; family Sphingomonadaceae; genus Novosphingobium. Next base: position 81,407 of record JANPOS010000049.1, read on the forward strand.
ATCTGCTCGTTGAGATAATATTCGCGCTGGGTCTTCTCCATCTGGCGCTTGACCCGCCCGCGGATCTTGCGCTCGACCTGGAGCACGCCCAGCTCGCCTTCCATGAAGCTATAGACCATTTCGAGCCGCTTGAGCGGATCGGTCTCGGTGAGCAACGCCTGCTTGTCGGCGACCTTCGTGGTCAGCTGCGCAGCGACCGCATCGGCGAGCCGCGAGGCATCGTCGATGTCGGACAGCTGCTCGCCGGCATCCTGGCTGAGCTTCTTGTTGAGCTTGGCATATTCGCCGAACTGATCGACGACGCTGCGCATCATGCCGGTCACTTCGGTGCCCGAGGCGCTTTCGCATTCGACCGGCTCGATTTCAGCGAGCAGCATGGCCTCGCCTTCCTCCAGCGCGGCCAGCCGCGCGCGGTCCTTGCCTTCGACCAGCACCCGCACCGTGCCATCGGGCAGCTTGAGCAGCTGGAGCACGGTAGCGACCACGCCCATGTCATAGAGGTCATCGCCGATTGGATCGTCGCAGCCGGGATCAAGCTGGGCGAGCAGGAAGATGTCCTTATCGCCAGACATCGCCGCCTCAAGCGCAGCCACCGATTTCTCGCGGCCGACGAACAAGGGCACGACCATGCCGGGGAAAACCACGATATCGCGCAGGGGAAGCAGGGGGAGTGAGGTCACTGGGGGCAATCCGTTGGCTGTGTTGGATTGGGGATATGGGGGCGCGGTCCCCTGCCTGCAATGGGGAACGGGTGCGGGGTTGTGGATGGCGCGCGGGTGGTGCGGGCTCGGAGCGTGTCAGATGGATAGAGGCCCGCGTGAAAGCGGGCGCCCCACCCCAGCTTGACGCTGCGCACGTTCTCCGACAGATTCGCGGGGCTATGGACCGCCAGACTGTGATCGACTGCCTCAAACGAAACCAGTCGCGCCTCGAAGCGCTGGGGCTCGCGCGCGTCTCGCTGTTCGGCTCGACCGCGCGCGGGCAGGCGGCAGCGGAATCCGATATCGATCTGGCAGTCACGCTCGACGAGGCCGCCGGTATCGACCTGTTCCGCTTCGCCGCGATCTCCGAACAGGTGCGCCGCCTGCTGGGCGCGCCGGTCGATCTGGTGGTCGAACCGGTCCGCAACGCCCGCATCCAGGCCGAGATCGACCGGGACCGCCTGCGTGTCTACTGACCGCGAGGCATTGCGGCTTCAGGACATGGTGGAAAATATCGCGCGGATCGAAAGCCATGTCGCCGGCATGGATTTCGCCGCTTTCGCCGCCGACGAAAAGACCATCGACGCGGTCGAACGCTGCATCCAGCGGATCACCGAAGCCGTGATCAAGATTGGCCCCGAGCGCATGGCCGCAATCTCGCCGCCTTGAGCGTGACAATCGGCAAAGCAATTGTTTCAAGTGTGGACAAATCGAGCTTGTTGGATGCGCCATCGATATCGATACCCACAACCGCACCATCGCTGCCGAAGTCGACATTTAGGCCCTCAGCGATTTCGCGGGTTTCCACCGAAGCTGCGTCGCGCAGTTCGATGTAGAGACTGTCAGTCTCCGGATAATAATGCAGCTTCATGGTCGGACTTTCTTCTCCCACTCCCCGGCGGGGAGGGGGTGGGGGAGCGGGGCCTTCATGTCGCGCTTACTGGGTGGCGTGTAACCCCCACCCCAACCCCTCCCCGCCGGGGAGGGGCTAAGAACTTGCCCCACCACCTCAAAACGGCAGCTTGAACCCCGGCGGCAGGCCCATGCTCTGCTGCGCCTTCCCCATTTCCTCGTTCGCCACGCTATCCGCCTTCACCCGCGCATCGTTGAACGCGGCGGCGATCAGGTCTTCGAGGATTCCTTTGTCGGCGGGCACGATCAGGCTGTCATCGATGGCGACGCCGATGATCCGGCCCTTGGCGGTGCAGCGGATTTTGACCAGGCCGCCGCCCGAGACGCCTTCGACCTCGATCCCGTCGAGCTTGCCCTGGGTTTCGGTCATCTGCTGCTGGATGGTCTCGGCGGCGGCCTGGGCGGCCTTGATCATCTCTTCCATCGACTTCATCAGTTGCGGCTCCATCTGGATTGGTTGCGGTCTAAAGGAGCGACTTCGTCGTCGCTCAGCAATTCGGCGCCGGGAAAGGCCGCGAATGTCGCTTCGACCAGCGGATCGCGGCGCAGCGCCTCGGCCGATGCCGCGCGCACCGCTTCAGTCAGTTCGCGCAGCGCCGGTGCGCCTTCCTCAGCCACCTGTTCGACTTGCCAGCGCGCGCCGGTGGCTTTCAGCAGGCCGTCGCGGAGTTCCGGGGCGGGATCGCCGGAATAGCCGGGGACGAGGCTGAAACGCAGATGTTCGGGATCGATCGCCACCACGCGCACCCAATCGCGCATGATCTGGGCCACGCGCAATTGCCCGGCGCGCTCGACCTTGGTCACCAGCGATGCCCACGGCGGGGCGGCGTCATGGCTCGGCGCGGGCGCGGTGGAGGCCGAGTGTTGCGGCGCGGATGGCCCGCGCGCGGCAAGCTCCTCCAGCTTCTTCGCCAGCGTTCCGGGATCAGGCATATCGGCGGCGTGCATCACCCTGAGCAGCGCCATTTGCGCGGCTGCCAGCGGATCGGGCGCATTGCGCACTTCGTCATAGCCCTTGAGCAGCAGTTGCCAGAGGCGATGCAATTGCCCGGCGGTCAGGCTTTTAGCCCAGCCTTCGATCGCCTCGCGCTCTTCGGTCGACGCGGCATCGGCAGCGCCCTGCCCCAGTTGTGCCAGCGCAATCCGGTGGACCAGCTCCATCCCCCCGCGCATCAGCGCCAGCGGCTCGATGCCAAGCGCGAACTGGTGCGCCACCAGCTCCAGCAGCAAGGCCCCCTCGCCCGCGAGCAGCGCGGCAAACAGGCGGCGCTGGACGCTCTTGTCAGCGAGGCCGAGCATATCCTGCACTTTGGCGGCAGTGACCTGGCCTTCCCCGGCGAGATCGGCATGGGCAATCGCCTGGTCGAGGATCGACAGGCCGTCACGCACCGATCCTTCGGCAGCCGCCGCAATCATCGCCAGTGCTTCGGCTTCGGCGGAGACCCCTTCGGCCGCGCAGATGCCGGCGAAATGGGCGGTGAGCACCGGGGCCTGAATTCGGCGCAAGTCAAACCGCTGGCAGCGGCTGAGCACCGTCACCGGCAACTTGTCGGCCTCGGTGGTGGCGAAGAGGAATTTGACGTGCGGCGGCGGTTCCTCAAGCGTCTTGAGCAACGCATTGAACGCATTGCGCGACAGCATGTGAACTTCGTCGATGATATAGATCTTGTAGCGCGCCGAGACGGCGGCATAGCGCACTGCCTCGATGATCTCGCGCACGTCGTCGACGCCGGTGTTGCTCGCGGCGTCCATTTCAATCACGTCGATGTGGCGGCCCTCGGCAATCGCGGTGCATGGCTCGCAGACCCCGCACGGGTCAATCGTCGGCCCGCCCTGCCCGTCCGCGCCAATGCAGTTTAGGGCCTTGGCGATCAGCCGCGCGGTCGAGGTCTTGCCCACCCCGCGCACCCCGGTCATCAGGAAAGCGTGGGCCAGCCGGTCGCGGCGGATGGCATTGCCCAGCGTCTGCACCATGGCCTCCTGCCCGATCAGCTGGGCAAAAGTCTGCGGGCGGTATTTGCGCGCGAGGACGCGGTAGGGCTGGCTCGGTGCGGCGGCTGCCAGGGCAATCGGTGCCGGAGCCGGAGTGGGCGCAAGATCGCCACCGAACATCGATTCCTGCCCTGCCGCCTCAAGCTCGGCGGCGCTGGGCGCGGCTTCGAGTACGTCCGGTTCGCCGCCAGGGATATCGTCAGATTCGACCATGGCGATCTTGTTAAGGCCTCGCCCCGGAAATGTCGAAGGGTGTGTTTGAAGGAGCCGGGCGTTGTTATCCGGACTGACGTCCGGAAGCGGCACCAGCCCGCTCCCCCACCCGGCCACCCATAGGGTACTATCGCTGGGTGGCCGGGTGGGGGAGCGGGCTGGTGCCGCAACCGCCGTGAGGCGGACAAAGGAGCCGGCCGACCCGCCGCAACCCGTTGTGGCTGCTTCCTTCCGGACCTGACCAAGTTGGCGGACGCAAACGCCCGACCGACTCCCGGCCATGCCTATGGGGGTTGCCATGCCAATTCGCAAGTGCTTCAGCAGTGGTTCATTGAAACCGAAGCACAAATTTGCCACTGTCTGTCAATCGATCCACCGGGGGGAATCACCATGAACAGGAAAGCTACACATCTCATTGCCAGCCTCGCCTTGCTGGCCGCAGCCATGCCGGTGCCTGCAATGGCGGCCGACACGCCCAATTTCGGCGACGATTCAGGCCGCTTCTCCAAGGACGGCGAATGCGATGACATGCGGTTTGACGGCCCGGGGATGACCGATACCCTGCTGATCGACAGCGACATTTTCCACGACGCCACCGATTGCCGCGCCGCCTTCAACGCCAACCGGGTGCGCTATCTTGGCGGGCACCGCAACGGCGCGCCTGCCGCCACGCCCAGCACCCGGCGAGACGCCAGCCGCATCCAATGGGGCAACGATACCAGCAAATATGCCAAAGACGGCGAATGCGACGACAAGCGCTTCACCGGTCCCGGCATGACTTCGACCCCGTTGCTCGATTCCGACATCAGCCACGACGCGACCGATTGCAGCGCCGCCTATGAACAGAACCGGCTGGAACTGCGTTCCTAAGGTCGAAGTTTAACGAAAATTATCGGCATAAGCCTGAATTTTGAGCCGCTTGGCCGGGGTCGCCTGCACGCGTGCAGCGATCCCGTGCCGAGCGGCGTAGGCCTGCGCTTCGGCGAGGTCAGCGAATTTGAGCACAACCTGCACCTGGGTGTCGCCAGAGCCGGTCCAACCCATCAGCGGATCAGCGCGGCGCGCCTCTGCCGGGGCAAATTCCAGGATCCATTGATGGTCAAGCGCCTTGCCGGACTGCATGGCGTTCTTCGGGCGTTGATAGATGCGCGCGGTCATGGGCGCAGCGTTTCCCTCCAATCGCGTACAGAATCAAGCCCCGTGTGCTTGAGCAAGGTGCACAAAGCCTAACCCACCCTTCGTCATTGCGAGCCCTTCGGCTGCCTTGCAGGCGCTCAGGATAAACTGCCGCATTGCGGTAGCGAAGCAATCCAGGCCGGTTTGCGCTTGCCCTGGATTGCTTCGCTGCGCTCGCAATGACGTAACTTAGAGCGCCGTGCAATAAATCTGATCCAAAAAACCCCGCCTACCCTGAGCTTGTCGAAGGGCTGCACTTTTCTTCGGGCCGCACACGCAGCCTCAAGAACAAGGACGGCCCTTCGACAAGCTCAGGGTAGACGGAATTGGAGGTGATCCCGATTTTACGCACGATGCTC
>JANPOS010000050.1:0-7071 GCA_031428115.1 Novosphingobium sp.
GCCGACCCTAACAGGCCCTCCCCCGGCCCCTCCCGCAAGCGGGAGGGGGGGTAGTGGATAGTGATTCCTAGATAGCGTCGTCGTTTCGCTCGCCGGTGCGGATGCGCAGCGCGCTTTCGATGGGGATCACGAAAATCTTGCCGTCGCCGATGCGCCCGGTTTGCGCCGCCGCCGCAATCGCTTCAACCACGCGCTCGGCCAGGCTGTCGGGAACGACCACCTCGAGCTTCACTTTGGGCAGGAAATCGACGACATATTCAGCGCCGCGATAGAGCTCGGTGTGGCCCTTCTGGCGGCCAAAGCCCTTGGCCTCGGTCACGGTGATGCCAGACACCCCGACTTCGTGCAGCGCTTCCTTCACTTCATCAAGCTTGAACGGTTTGATGATCGCTTCGATTTTTTTCACAGTATCGGATCCCCTGCACTGGGAACCTCGCACTGGCAGCACCAATGCCGGAGTTCCCTATGCCTCGTCTGCGACCTATCAAGAATCGTGCCAGAGGCGAAGGAACTGCCCTAGGCGAAGCGAATGGCCGCGAAAAGAGCGAAATGCGCTTCATTCGGCCTTGCAGCAGCAACTTAACGATCGATTTTGGCACGCAAAGGCCCGCGTTGTGATTAAAACAAGGGCAAGGCTTGCCCAAGGATTGGGCACTAAAGCCGCAGGCCCGCTGTCTCGTCCAGCCCGGCCATGAGATTGAGGTTCTGGACCGCTGCGCCGCTCGCGCCTTTACCGAGATTGTCGAGCACCGCGACGAGCCGCGTCTGGCTGCCATCCTTCGCGCCAAAGACATAGAGATTGAGGCCGTCCGAAGGCTTCATCGATCCGCGCAGCAGCAGCTCGTCGGGCAGGCCTTCGTGGACCGTGACAACTGCGCTGTCGGAATAGAAATCGGCGAGGCAATCGCGCAGGCCATCGACCGGCGCGGCGCGGGTCATCTGGCCAAGGTGCAAGGGCACTTCGACAATCATGCCGCGGTGCGCCGGGATCACCGCGGGCGAAAACAGCGGCGGATGTGCAAGCCCGCAGCGGACCTGCATTTCCGGCACATGCTTGTGTCCCAATGTCAGCGCATAGTCGCGAAAAGCGATGTCGGCGTCGGCCTCGAAGCGCGCAATCATCGCCTTGCCGCCGCCCGAATAGCCCGAGACCGCATGGCAGCTGTAGGGCCAGTCCGACGGCAGCAGGCCCTTGCGGATCAAAGGCGCGAGCAGCGCGATGAAGCCGGTTGAATAGCAGCCAGGGTTGCTCACCCGCGCGGCATTGGCAACCTTGTCGCGGCCCATCACTTCGGGAAAGCCGAAGGTCCAGCCCGCTGCCGTGCGATGCGCGCTCGATGCATCGATGATCCGCACCTTTGCGCCTTCCGCCATTGCAACCGCTTCGCGTGCCGCATCGTCGGGCAGGCAGAGCACAGCAAAGTCGGCGGCATGAAAGGCGTCGGCCCTCGCCGAGGCATCCTTGCGGCGCTCCTCATCGAGCAGGATCAGGGCGAATTCATCGCGCACCGACAGCCGCTCGACTATTTCCAGCCCGGTCGTCCCCACCGCGCCATCGATGAAGACGCTGAAGCTCATGCCGCTTCCAGCGCTGCCATCGGCAGATAGCCGACCAGCCCGGCATCGCCGACTTGGCCCCAGGCCCAGCCGCCGGCAATGTCGAGCACATTGAACGGCGCGCCGCCGTCCAGCGCTTCGAGCGGATCGGCATCCGCATGGCCAGCCTTGCGCAGCATTGCTCCGGGCGCAACCCGGTGCGCCATGCCAGCGGCATAATGCGGCACGAAATACCGCCCCGCGAGGCGCACATCGGCGAGATCACCGCGCACCGGGGTGTGCGCCGGATCGGTGATCCGCATCGGTCCGCGCATTGCGTAGCTCTTGCCGTCGAGTGGTGCCTGTTTGGACAATGGTGGTTCCGTGTAACGCCTGCAATTCGAGGCCGCGCTATAGCGAGGCTTGCATTTTAGGCAAGCGAGGCCGCGCGAGCGCTGCGTTCAGACCTCGCGCAGGCGCGGCATCAGTTCGACGAAATTGCAGGGGCGGTTGCGGCTGTCGAGCTGTTCGGCGAGGATGCCGTCCCAGCCGTCCTTTACCGCGCCATTCGATCCGGGCAGCGCGAAGACATAGGTTCCGCGCGCGACAATCGCGCAGGCGCGCGACTGGACGGTGGAGGTGCCGATGGTCTGGTAGGAGATCAGGCGGAAAATCTCGCCGAAACCGGGGATATCGCGCCCGCCGCCTGATTCCCTCACCCGGTCGAGCGCCTCGGGGGTGACATCGCGGCCGGTCAGCCCGGTGCCGCCGGTGGTGACGATGCAGTCGACTTCGCGGTCGTCGATCCAGTTGTTCAGCCGCGCGGCGATGCGGATCGCGTCGTCTTTCTCGATTGCCCGTTCCACGAGATTGTGACCGGCAGCCTTGATTCGCTCGGCGAGGATATCTCCCGAGGTATCGTCGTCCGTCCCGCGTGTGTCGGAAACAGTCAGGAGGGCGATGTTGATCGGCTTGAATGCCCGTTCCGGATCAATTGCCACGCAGGATCATCCCGTTGCTGTGCATGCGCACGCCCTTTGAACCGGTGAGCCCCGGAAAAGTCGGCCACATGCCTTGCACCAGCGCCGCCCGGCTCTCCGAGACGCCGCCCGCCTGGCGTTCATACATCCAGTAATTGCGCATGACGATGTTCACGTAGCCGCGCGTTTCCCAATAGGGGATTGATTCGATCCACAGCAGCGGATCGCCCTTGCTGTCGATCTCGGCGTTCCAGCGCCCGATTGGCACCAGCCCCGCGTTATAGGCCGCCATTACCTTGGGCAGCAGGCCTTGCGTAGCGGAATCGTTTCTCAGCATATTGAGATGCCGCTGGCCGAAAGCGAGGTTGACTTCGGGCTTGTTGAGATCGCTCGCCGAGCCGGCAACCCCCAACGCCGAGGCATGATCGCGCGCCGCTGCCGGCATGATCTGCATCAGCCCGCGCGCGCCCGCCGGGCTGACCACCGAGGCGCGAAACACCGATTCCTGCAAGGCATGGGCATAGACCAGCGCCGGATCGACCTGCCAGCCGCCGACCGGCGTCCAGCGCGGTGTCGGGAAGCGTCCGGCCGGCTCAGCCTTGCCGCCATAGGGCGCGCTGGAGGCCATCCACAGCTGGGTTGCGGGCATCCCGAGGTCACGCGCGAGGCGCGAAAGCGGCTGGTATTGCGACGGGCTGCCGATCCGCGCCTGATGCCGCAGCACGTCGTCCGCAAGTCCGTCGCGACCGATCTGCGCCAGCGCAACGGCGGTGCGGACATTGTTTTCGCCGCGCAGCGACTGCCAGTCGTTCGTGGTGAAATCGGGGGCGGCATGGCTGTCGGACAGCTTCTGGCCCAGCTGTTCGGCGGCGAGCATGCCATAGAGCGTCTCGTCGCGCCCCGCGGCTATCTTGAGCAGCGCGGCGGCCTTTTCCGGCTGGCGGCAACGCACCACCGCGCGCGCCTGCCAAAAGCGCGCGGCGGCGAGCAGTTCGGGGTTGTCGGCGCGGCCAGCGGCCTTATCGAAGGCATCGGCGGCGCCGGCGCAATCATCGAGCCGCCAGGCGGCAAGCCCTGCGGTCCACCACGCCTCGCCAGCCCACGGCCCGCTGCCCTGTCCGCCGAGTTGGGCGAGGGCATAGGCGGAAGCCGGGTCGTTCTCGATATAGAAGCTCCAGGCGACGCGCTGGCGCCATTCGGCGCGCGTGGCGTCGCTCAGCTGGAAGTCGATGCCATCGAGCAATTGGCGCGCGCCCAGCGGATCGTCGTTCTTGATCCGCGCGAGGATGGCACCCGCGACGCTGCCGGGCATGGTGCCATCGTCAATATCGCGCGGACGGATGCGCTTGGGCAGGCCGGGCTGGCTAACCATCGGCTGCGCGCCGGGGAGCGAGGGCAGCGAGACTGCCCCACGGCGAAGAGCGAGCTGGCTGATTTCGTCGGCTTGCGGCAATTGCGTTCCGCTTTGCAGCCACTGGCTGAGCTCGCCTGGCTCGATACGGGGCGATCCGGGGGCGAGGAAATATTCGGCGCGCGCAGCGGCATGCAGCGGGCCGTCGCCTTTCTGGGCGAACATGTTCTGCACCTGCGTCCAGTCCTTGCGGTCAATCGCGGCGAACAGCCCGCGATAAAAGTCACGATCTTCCTGGCTGAGCACCGAAGGCACGGCCGAGCGATCGGCGCGGCTGCGGAAATAATCAATTGCTGCGCTGTTGGCATGGGCCGCGCCCGCGCCGACGGCAAGCGCCGCCGCGCCAGCGATAACCGCGATCAAACTGCGGAATTTGGTCACTGCGAACCGCTTCACAAGCCTTGGCACTCCGTCAGTTATCGCCTTGGGTCCAGTCCAGCCAGGACTGCCAGACGCCCGCCTTCCAGCGCGGCCGCTCGAGCAGCACGGCAAGATCGCGCAGGCCCAGCAGGGGTATATTGGGGTCGCCATGGTTAATTTGCGCGAAATTTGTTGGATTATTCGCCGACTCGTGGCCCAGCAGCGGCAGGATGTGTCCGCCGAAGACAATCAGCCGTTTCGGCGCGGCCAGCGCGATGTGATGGCGGGCGAGGTCACCAAGCCCTTGCGCAGCCAGCGCCGCCCAGTCGGCATGCGGCATTGCGCGGGGAATGACGCTGGCGCGATAGACCGCTGCCGGGTCCAGCCCCATCGCCGCGAGCATGGCATCGAGCAGCCGGCCTTGCGGGCCTGACAGCAGCATTTCGCGGTCGCCGGCCTCGGGTTCGCTCACCAGCACCATCAATTCGGCTCCGGCGGGCCCGCGCGCGGGTGCGCGCGTTTCCGGCGCGGCGTTGCCCAGCCAATGGCTGGTGAGCCACCACGGCGCGAAGGCCTCGAAGGTCTGAGGCCAGGTGCTGCGGTCGATGCTGGCGGGGACCGGCGCTGCGGGCCGGGCAGGGGCTGCGGCGGCAGGCTCATCGATTTGCGCCAACACAGGCTCCAGCGGTGCGGCCCAGCTTTGCGGCGCATCGGTCCAGTTGTGGTCGACCCCGGCATCGCGCCACCAGTCCAGCGCGGCGGCGAACTGGCTGGCGAGCCCGGATTTTGCACTTTCGTCCATATCGCGGGTCTTGACCTGCCAAGCGCCAGCAATCAAGGCTTGACGCTGAAAGTCTTGCAACAAGGCGCAGAACCCGGGCCAAGGGAAGATTGACCATGATCGAACGTGAATCGATGCCGTATGATGTCGTGATTGTCGGCGGAGGCCCGGCCGGGCTTGGCGCGGCGATCCGGCTGAAACAGCAGAATTCCGAGCTTTCGGTCTGCATCCTGGAAAAAGGCTCGGAGATTGGCGCGCATATCCTCTCGGGCGCAGTGATCGATCCAAAGGCGCTCGACGAGCTGCTGCCCGATTGGCGCGATCAGGATTGCCCGATGGCCGAAACCCCGGTGACCGATAACTGGCACTGGTTCCTGACCAAAAGCGGCAAGATGCCAATTCCGCATTTCCTGATGCCGCCCTATATGTCGAACCACGGCAAATACACTGGCTCGCTGGGCTCTCTGTGCCGCTGGCTGGCGGGCAAGGCGGAAGAACTTGGCGTCGAGATTTTCCCCGGATTCGCCGCCGCCGAAGTGCTTTATGATGATGCCGGCGCGGTGATCGGCGTGCAGACCGGCGACATGGGTGTGGCCAAGGACGGCAGCGAGAAGGGTGATTTCCAGCCCGGTATGAACCTGCTCGGCAAATATACCGTATTTTGCGAAGGCGCGCGAGGTCATCTCACCAAGCGCTTGAAAGCCAAGTATGATCTGGAGCGCAATTGCCAGCCACAGAAGTATGGCCTGGGCATCAAGGAGCTGTGGGATATTGACCCCGCAAACCACGTTCCCGGCCGCGTGCTGCACACGCAAGGCTGGCCACTGTCGGAAAGCGGCTCGGGCGGCGGCGGGTTCCTTTATCATCAGGCGAACAACCAGGTGGCGCTCGGCTTCGTCACCACCCTCGATTACGCCAACCCTTACGTCTATCCGTTCGAGGAATTCCAGCGCTGGAAGCAGCATCCCGAAATCCGCAAGATTCTGGAAGGCGGCAAGCGCGTCTCCTATGGCGCACGCGCGATCAACGAAGGCGGCTGGCAGGCCGTGCCGCAGCTCGCTTTCCCCGGCGGCGTGCTCGCCGGCTGTTCGGCGGGTTTCGTCAACGTGCCGCGCATCAAGGGCAGCCACACCGCGATGAAAAGCGGATTGCTCGCCGCCGAAGCGATCGTGGCGGCGATCGGCGCGGGCCGCGAACAGGATGCGCTGGATGAATATGACGCGGCGGTGCGCAGCAGCTGGATCGCCAAGGAACTCGAACTGGTCCAGAATTCCGAGCCGATTCTCGCCAAATTCGGCGGCGATCTGCTGGCAACCGGGCTGGCGGGCATCGAAATGTGGCTGCGGTATCTCAAAATGCCGATCTTCAAGCCGATGAAGCACCACACCGATGCCTCCGCCACCATGCGCGCCGACCTGTTCGCGCCAATCGACTATCCCAAGCCCGATGGCGTGATCAGTTTCGACCGGCTGACCTCGGTGTCCTACAGCTTCACCAACCACGAGGAGGACCAGCCGTGCCACCTCGTGCTGTCCGACCCATCGGTGCCGACCCGGATCAACCTGCCGATCTATGCCGGGCCGGAAGCGCGCTATTGCCCGGCGGGGGTCTATGAATTCGTCGGCGATCCCGGCTCCGAACAGTTGCAGATCAACGCCCAGAACTGCGTCCACTGCAAGACCTGCGACATCAAGGACATGACCCAGAACATCGAATGGGTCACGCCTGAAGGCGGCGGCGGACCGAACTATCCGAACATGTGACGAGCCATTCGTGTCAGGAATGTTGGGGTGATCGAAACCGCCTACGCCAAGCTCAATCTCGCGCTACACGTCCGCCGGCGGCGCGAGGATGGCTATCATGAACTCGAGACGGTTTTCGCATTCCTTGACGATGGCGACCGGCTTACCTTCGAGGACGCGCGAACCGACCGTCTGACAGTCAGCGGCGAGTTCGCCTGGGACCTGTCGGGCACGGGCGAGAACATCGTTCAACAGGCGATG
>JANPOS010000051.1:0-35237 GCA_031428115.1 Novosphingobium sp.
CCCGCCAACCCGTCGTCGGGCTTTACCGTACCCGCCGGGTCCGGGACGCTTTGCCCCGGTGCGGCGTGCGCCGAAATCGACATGGCCGGCCGCGCCATTGGTGATGTTGACCCGCGTCGCGCGTTCCGGGCAGGTTTCGAACCAACGGCCGAGCTCGCTCTCAAACCCCGAGTAATATTGCGACGCCGTGGCGACGATCGCGTCGGCGGCATCGGCTTTGGAAAAGCGGGCGATATCTTCCGCAGTCCGCCCGGAATCGCGGAATATGGCGATCGAGCCGCCACCGGGATCGAGATCGGCATAGGACGGGTCGGTATCGATCATCTTGAGGCCGTGCCCCGCCAGATCGAGCTCGCGGAGCGCCGGCGAGGCGCGGACGTGGATCAGCTCGCCGGTCGCGGTGTGGGCCACATGGTTCGGCGCGCCGGGAATGATGTTCGAGGCCTGCGACAGTCCGCCGGGCGTTGCCCGGCGGTCGGTCACCAGAACCTTGTAGCCCGCCCACCCAAGATATGTCCCCGCTGTCAGGCCGTTGTGGCCCGCACCGATGACGATAATGTCATAGCTGTCAGCGAGTGGCTGCGTCACGGCGTGTGCCGGAACACCATCTGCGCGATGCAGGCGGGCTTGGCCGACCCTTCTACTTCGACCGTGAATTCGACCACGGTCTGGAAGGTGCTGCCGGCGGGCGCGAAGTCGATGATCTTTGCCGAAACCCTCAGCTTTGAACCGACCGGGACGGGGGATGGAAAACGGATTTTCTCGTAGCCGTAGTTCACCCCCATCCTGAAGCCTTCGAACTTGAAGAGCCCCTGATTGAGCGCGGAGATCATCGACAGGGTGAGCAGGCCGTGGGCCACGGTCTTGCCAAAAGGTCCGGCCTTGGCCCGCTCGGCATCAATGTGAATCCACTGGTGATCGCCGGTCGCATCGGCGAACAGGTTGATCCGCTCCTGCGTCACTTCGGTCCAGTCGCCGGGGCCGATGGACTGGCCAATCAAGGCGGGAAGTGTTTCCTGGCTGAGGACGGTGGTCATGCTCAGCCGCCCATCCTGAGGCCAGATGCGCGGGTCTGGAACAGGTCGGTGGCGATCACCTTGCCGATATCTTCGGTCTTCCAGCGCTTGCCGTCGCTGGAGATGCCCGCCGTCTCGTGCCAGCCTTTCAGCAGCGAGAGCCGGTCGCGGACTGCGCGGATGCACTGGCCGGTGACCATTTGCGCCTCGTCGCTCGCCAGCCATGCCACTGCTGGCGAGCCGAGCGAGGGATCCAGCTCGTTGAACTCCTCGGGGCCGAATTCATCGGGCTCTCTGGGCTCGCCCAGGCCCATGCCGGCGGAAATCCGCGTCAGGCCACCCGGAGAGATCAGATTGGCGGTCGCGCCGATGCTGTCGAGCTCAACCGCGAGCGTCAGCGTCAGCCCGGCAATTGCCGCCTTGGCGGTGGCATAATTGCTCTGGCCAAAATTGCCGAGCAACCCCGCGCCTGAGGTGGTGTTGATGATGCGGCCCGGATAGCGCCCGCTGCCCGCCTTGGCGACTTCGCGCCAATGCTGCGCGGCGGCGCGGCAGGTGAGCCAGGTGCCGCGCACGTGGACATTCATCACCGCGTCGAAATCCTCGACACTCATGTTCCAGATCGCCTTGTCGCGCACGATCCCGGCATTGTTGACGACAATGTCGAGCCGGCCCCATTTGTCGATCCCGCGCCGGACCATCGCCAGCGCATTGGCCTCGTCGGCGACATTGCCATAGTCGGCAATCGCCTCGCCGCCGCGTGCCTTGATGATGTCGACCACCACATCGGCGTCGCGCCCGCTGCCTTCGCCCTTGGCCGACGAGCCGAGATCGTTGATGACGAGCTTTGCGCCCTGCGCCGCCAGCTCCAGCGCATGCCCGCGCCCGATGCCGTGGCCCGCGCCAGTAACCAGCGCGACCTTGCCGGCGAGCAGATTTCCCATGTGAATTTCCTTCTTAAGCTGCGGCCGGCCGGAACACCGGCACCGCAATTTCGTCGTTCAGATCGCGAAACGTCAGGCTGACCGCCATGCCGATCGCCAGATCCCAGGGTTCGCAATCCACCATATTGGTGGTGATCCGCACACCTTCCTCAAGGTCGACCTGCGCCGCGACATAAGGCAGCATTTCCTTGAACGGCGGCAGGTCGTTCACGAAGACGGTCGACCAGGTGTAGAGAACGCCCTTGCCGCTCGCCGGGGTGAACGAGACATCGTCGCTCCAGCAATGCGGGCACATCGGGCGGGGGTAGTAGTGCACCTTGAGGCAAGCCCCGCATAACCCGAGCATCAGCTGCCCGGCCTTGGCCGCATCCCAGAACGGCTGGGTTTCCGGCTCGATGGTCGGCAGGTCGAAGCGGGGTGCGGTAGTGCTCATCAGTGGCCCTTGAACTGCGAGGGGCGTTTTTCGAGGAAGGACATGACGCCTTCGGTCGAATCGTCGGTCTTGCCGACAATTTCCTGCGCCATGGCTTCGGCGAGGAAGGCCGTGTTGCGATCCTGATCGAGCGAGCCGTTGAGCAGCCGCTTCGACAGCGAGATCGCCATGGTCGCGCTCGCTGCGAGGCGGGCGGCGAGTTTGTCGACTTCGCCCGCGAACTCAGCCTCGCTGGCGACAATGTTGACCAGACCAAGCATCTTGGCCTCTTCGGCGGACATCTTGTCACCCAGAAACGCCATTTCCTTGGCCTTTTGCAGCCCCAGTCGCCGCGGCAGCAGATAGGCTCCGGCGGCATCGAGGCTGAGCCCGCGCAAGACGAATGGCTGGGAGAACCAGGCGGTGTCGCGCGCAACGATCAGGTCGCAGGCGAGCGCGAGGTGGCAGCCCATGCCAGCCGCCGGGCCCTGCACTGCCGCGATTACCGGCTTGCCGCAATCGAGCACCGCAGCGATTAGCCGCTGCGCGCCCTGCATCAAGGTGCGGATCGTCGAGCCCGTCAGCCGCGGGGCAGACATCGTGCTGGCCATCTCGCGCACATCCGCGCCCGAGCAGAAATGCTTGCCATTGGCTCCCAGCACGATGACCCGCACGTCGGGATTGTTGTCGGCCTCCTCGAGCAAGCCAATGATATGATTGCGCTGGTCCTGCGAAATCGCATTGGCCGCATCGGGCTTGTTGAGCGTGAGGCGCAGGATTCCGCCTTCCAGCCTGGTCAGCACGGTCTGTTCGATAGCGTTGGTCATGTCAGGGTCATCGCGGCAAAGCAGCACAGCCAACAGTCCCCGATACAGTGACATTCGCCGCGCTGGCTTTGGGCATAAGGAGCAGGGATGTGAATTGGCGCAAGGGAGCGAAGTATGGGACGGCGCGTTGCCATTGCCGGGGTGGCCCTGTCGGGCCTGCCGGGCTCGCCCGAGGCGACGCCTTATGCGCTGCATGGACAGGCCAGCAGAGCGGCGCTGTTCGAATCCGGGCTGAAGCCGGGCGACATTGACGGTTTCGCCTCCGCCGGGCTGGGCGCGCTGCAACCGCTCGATGTTGCCGAATATATGGGCCTGCGCCCGCGCTGGGTCGATTCGACCGGAGTTGGCGGCGCGACCTGGGAAGTGATGGCCGCCCATGCCGCCGATGCCATTGCTGCAGGCCGCGCCGATGTGATCCTGCTGTCCTACGGCTCCACCGCGCGCACCGATCTGCGCAAGAAGCTGCGCACTGCCAATCTCGATTGGGGCACCAGAGGTCCGCAGCAGTTCGAGGCGCCGTTTGGGCATACCCTGATCGCCAAATATGCCATGGCCGCGCGGCGGCATATGCATGAATATGGCACCACGCTGGAGCAGCTGGCCGAAATCGCGGTGTCGGCGCGCTATAACGCCTCGCTGACGCCGTTTGCCTCGTTCCGCGATCCGATCGACATCGCCACCGTGCTCGATGGGCCGATGATCGCCGATCCCTTCACCAAGCTGCAATGCTGCATCCGCTCGGACGGCGGCGCGGCGGTGATCATGGTTTCAGAGGACCGCGCGCGCGATATGGACATCAAGCCGGTCTGGGTGCTGGGCAGCGCCGAGGCGGGATCGCATGTCGCGATGAGCCAGTGGGAGGACTTCACCGTCTCTCCCGCCGCGATGACCGGACCGGTCGCGTTCGCGCGCGCAGGGATTCGCCCCGACGAGATCGACGTTGCGCAGATCTACGATGCTTTCACCTACATGGCGCTCATAACTCTCGAAGATCTGGGGTTTTGCAAGAAGGGCGAGGCAGGGGCGTTTGTCGAGGACGGGCGGTTGCGTGTCGGCGGTGCTTTCCCGACCAACACCGATGGCGGCGGGCTTTCGGCGTGCCATCCCGGGATGCGCGGGCTGTTCCTGATCGTCGAGGCGGCGCGCCAGCTGCGCGGCACTTGCGGCGATCGCCAGGTATCGGATGCCAGGCTGGCTTGCGTCAGCGGCACCGGCGGCTGGTTCTGCTCGAGCGGGACGATGATCCTGGGGGCCGATTGAGTTTAGAACAGCGAGAGATACTTCTGCATCAGCTCGTGCCTGCTGCCGATGACAAGCCGCGCGTAAAGCCGTTTGCGGTAGGTTGCGATGGTGTCTTCGCCCAGCCCGAGATCAATCGAAATGCCCAGCGCCGAAATCCCGAACAGGATGCGCGCACTGACCTGCAATTCGCGCACCGAAAGCCCCCAATCGGCCGCGCGCAATGTCGCTTCGATAACTTCGACCGAGGCAAATATCTTGACCCCGCGTGGGCGGTCCCAGTGGATCGATGCATGTTTGGCGCAAGCCACGAGCAGCAGGTCGGCGCAATGTTCGAGCTGCGCGATCTCAACCGGCGCGAATGCACCGGCTTCTGCCGATCGCATCAGGGTAATGGCGAAGAAATCGCCTTCAGCGCGCCCGCAGAGCATGATCCGGTCGACGATGTTGTAATGCCGCAGCGCGTCGGTCAGGCCGGGGTCTTCGGGACTGTCGATGGGAGCGTGGACAAGGATTGCGCCTTCGCCGGAGCGGGTCACGGCATCCGCGCGCAAGAGCTCGGCATAGGTGCGAACATAGCGTTTGTTCGACCCGGTCAGTCGCACCGGATGCTGCCCGCGCACGCTTGCTCCGCCGAGGAATTCCGGCGTTCCGCCGCGCACCCGGTAGACGCTGTAATGCTGCGCCCCGGCGATTTGCCCGAGCACGTGCAATGCCACCTCCTCGAACTGGTCGGTCCCCAATGCGCCGATCAGCGCCAGCATGTGCTGCGGCGAAAGGGCATTGCTTGGGGGCGTGGAGCCCATTTGGTTTCTCCCAGACCGCATCGGCGCCGCGCCGCGCGGAATCCGGCATTCAAACCGGCATTCGATCAGCACTCGCTATCGCCTGGGGGAGGTTAAGTCCATGCTGCCCGCCGAAGGATCGCGTATGGGCGAGGACACAAGCTATTCCGCGCCCGTTCTGAGCGGTGACCCTGCGACTTTTGCCGAGCTATTCGCGGCCGCTGCCGCAGCTTTCCCCGCGCAGGAGGCCTACGTTCATCGCGAAGAGCGGATCGGCTATCACGACTGGTACGATCAGTCCTTGCGGCTTGCTGCCGGGTTGCAGGAGTGCGGTGTGACTGCTGGCGATATTGTTCTGATCAGCCTTGAACCCTCGATCGATTTCGCGGTGTGCTTTGCCGCAGCGCAGCTGATCGGCGCGATTGCCAGCGGGGTGAACCCGCGCCTTGGCCGCCGCGAGGTTGCGGGCATTGTCGCACTGACCGCTGCCCCGGTGATGATCGTTGAGGATGGCGCGGAAGAACCGGTGGGCGGGCCGGCGATCATCCGGCGCGCCGGGCTGGCGGCGCTGCGGCAAGGCGCAGTGAAGGCCGTTCCGCACCGCGGAAAGGCATCCGATCTGGCGGTCATCATCTGGACCAGCGGCACCACCGGCCAGCCCAAGGGCGCCTGCTTTGCCCACGAAAACCTGAAGACGGCGATCCGCACCGCCGGGCCGCTTGCCGCTCCATTCGCCCGCAAGCTGAGCTCGGTGCCCTTCGCCCATGCGGGCTACATGGCCAAAGGCTGGGAGCAGGTCGGCTTTGGTATGACCCTGGTGATTACCGAGACCCCCTGGAGCGCCGGGCAGACGCTGCGTCTGCTCGTCGAAGAGCGTATTTCCATCGCCGGGGCTGTGCCGACCCAGTGGGCCAAGCTGCTGGAATTGCCGGAACTTGGCACCGCCGATCTGTCG
Source organism: Novosphingobium sp. (assembly GCA_031428115.1). Classification (GTDB taxonomy): domain Bacteria; phylum Pseudomonadota; class Alphaproteobacteria; order Sphingomonadales; family Sphingomonadaceae; genus Novosphingobium. The sequence continues at coordinate 6,179 of JANPOS010000051.1, forward strand.
CACATTGCGGTCGGCGTCTCAGCCACCGCGCCCGCTCCGCCCGAACTGATCGAGCAGGTGACCCAGGCCATCGGCGCGCCGCTGATCGTGCGCTATTCGATGACTGAATGTCCTTCGATGACCGGCACCCGCATCGGCGACAGCGCCGAAATCCAGTATCGCACGGTCGGTCAGCCGCAGCCGGGGGTGGAGATCGAGTTGCGGGATGCGGACCAGACCGGCGTGGGGCGGATCGCGGTGCGCTCTGCCGGGGCGATGCAGGGCTATTGGCGCGATCCCGAACGTACGGCGGAGGCGCTGGACGAGGGCGGCTGGCTGCTGAGCAGCGACCTGGGGCGCTTCGATCCCGAGGGCAATCTGGTGCTCGCAGGCCGCACCAGCGAGATGTACATTCGCGGCGGTTACAACGTCTATCCGATCGAAATCGAACGGGTAATGAGCGAATTGCCGACGGTGGCAGCCGTCGCCGTGATCGGCGTGCCTGCGCCGGTGATCGGGGAAATCGGCGTGGCCTTTGTGGTCCCCGCCGATCCTGCCGCGCCGCCGACGCTGGACGAGCTGCGGGGCCATGTTCGGGGCGAACTTGCGGATTACAAGGTGCCCGACCGGCTGATGTTGCTGGCGGTGCTGCCGCTGACGGCGATGATGAAGGTGGACAAGGCGGCGCTGAGGGCGCTCGTTTAGAGCAGCGCTTTCGAAAAGTGGATCACTTCACCCCAAACCCGACTATCCTGAGCTTGTCGAAGGATAGCTTTTTCTTCAAGCCGTTGCGCGGGAGGCACGAAGAAAGAACAGCCCTTCGACAAGCTCAGGGTAGACGGATATTGGGTCAAATCATGCGAACGTCGCGCTAGCAAGCCAACCCCCTCGCCCCCGGCGGCAACCCCCGATGGACGATGAAATCGGGCGAAAGCGGCGGGATCGTCAGGCCCAGCTGCTGGGCCAAAATCTGGGTTGCGGTATTGTCGCTGCCGAAACGGGTGCCGGAAGCAAACTTTCCCGAGGCAATGCCCAGGTCAGCGGCGCGGATCATGGTGGTGGCCATGAAAAATGCACCCATGACGAGGAAATAGTCGAGGTCGGGAACCTCGGCACCCGCGCTGGCACGATAGCGCGCGACGGTTTCCGTCTCGCTGGGCCAGCCAGACAGGCGCGCCACTCCGATGGCTTCGGCATGGAAGCGGTCCATCATCAACCAGTAGCCGAGATCGAGCCCGCGCGGGCCGATCAGCGCAGCCTCCCAGTCGAGCAAGGCCGCCGCCGACTGATCCGGACCGAACAGGATGTTGCCCGGCCGGGCATCGCCCCACAGCAGGACATCGGTCGTGTCGGCAAGGCTGGCGCGCGCGGTCTTGAGATACGCGAGCGCTGCATCCGTCACAGGAAATGCGCGCCCCTGGACGGACCAGTCATACCAGCGCGACAGGTGATCGAGATAACGGTCAAGCCCCCGCGTCGCGCCGAGTTCGTCAGCCAGAAATGTGTGGGTGTCGCGCCATTGCGCTGCATGAACGCTCGCCAGTGAATCGATCGCCGCATCGGCAAGCTGCCGGCGCTCGGTCGGTGAAAGTTCGGTAAGCAGCCCCGCCACATGCATCGACGGGCGCCCCAACGGCGCGCGGCCTTCAACCTCTCCCATTACCATGAAGGGTGCACCCAGAATGCCGGCATCGGTTTCGGCCGCCAGCAGCGGCGCGGTCCTGACGCCCGCCTGGGCCAGCCCCTCGGCGATGCGGAATTCGCGAACTATATCGGGTGCGAGAAAGATTTGCCTGTCGCGCGGCTCCATGCGGATCACGAACGCGTCTGGCGATCCCATGCAGGTGAAACGGAACAGCGTGCTCGATTGGCCACCAGCCAGCGGCGCGAACATGTCGAGTTCGGCCTTGAATGACGGATGCTGCTTCAGCCAGTCGGCAAACCGCAAACGCTGGTCCTCAGCCATCAGCCACCTTGATCACGATTTTCGCGCCCGGGCTGCCACATTGCGCCTCCCATGCGGCAGCAACGTCTTCGAGGTCGTAGATCATCGTGTCGATCGTCCAGCCGCCCTCGGCGGCATAGCCGATCAGCCGGTCGAAGGCGGCTTGACGTTCAGCGGGCGGGCGGATGCCGGTATCGACGCCGATGTGGCTGCGGCGGCGCAGTTCGGTGAGCGTCAGTGTCATGGTCCGTGCGGCGCGGGTGCCGATGCTCATAAAGCGGACGCCTTCGGCGGAAGCGCGGAACGCGGCCTCGGCAGGCGGGCCGAACAGCGGATCAAGCACGACATGATAGCCCGCTTCACCAGCCTGCGCCTGCAGCGCCGCATCATCATCGCCTGCGCCGAGCACGACGATCTCGTCGATCAGGCCTTTGGTCCGCATCGCCTCAAGTCGGGCAGCATCGCGCGCGCCGCCGACAATGACGCCAGCCCCGAGCCGCCGCGCGACCAGGCAGCCAATCTGCCCGACCGGCCCGGTCGCGCCGAGGATCAGTGTGCGGTCCCCCGGCCTGATCTGCGCCTCCTCCAGGGGGATCAGCGCGCCAATCCCCGCCAGCCCCAGCGCGATTACTTGCGCGGCATCGGCGCTATCGGGGATCGGCCAGACTTCTTCGTGCAAGACAATCGTCTCTTCGCAGAACGCGCCGGATGTCGGGACCGAGTGCGCGAAATAGACGCGTTGGCCATCAGGGAGCAGCCCGACACCCTCGCCGCCGACGATGTGCGGGAATGGGGGGTTCTTGTAGATCCCGCGCACCCGCAGCACGTCGGTTGGTTGCAGCCCGGCGAAGAGCACCTTGATCCGGTGGGTTCCGGCCACATCGGCATGGCGCGGCAAGTCAGTGAGAAAGGGCACCGTGTTCAGCGCCTCGACAATCGCCGCGCGCATGGTCAATCCCCCAAGTGATCTGGCGCGTGGTCTGGGCGCGTCAGGCGGCGCTGCTTGATCCAGTCGATCACTCCGTCGTGATTGCCCTCGCGGCGGCTCTGCTCCTTGAGCGCCTGCCAGTCGGCGACATCCTGCGCCGCCCGCGCGCCGTGCTGCTTCCATTCCGGAATGACATCGGCAGTCAGTTCCAGCCGCAGATTGTTGGGATCGCGGAAATAGATGCTGGTGATGATCCCGTGTTCGACCGGGCCGATGAAATCTACCCCCTCGGCAGTCAGGTGCTTTGCCCAGTCATGCACCGCCGCGACGCTGCCGGCATTGAGCGCAAGGTGGTTGAAGATGTCATAGGCCGGATGGCTCACCGGCTCCAGCGGCGGCAGATCCAGCGATTCGAAGAAGGCGATGGTCGAGCCGTCGCCGAGTTCGAAGAAGATATGGATATAGGGGAAGGGGTCGCCGGTGGAAGGGATGGCATCGTCGATCACCGAGCTGACCAGCTGCATCCGCAGCACCCGCGTGTAGAAGTCGCACGTCGCGGCGACGTCGTGGGTGACATAGGCGGTATGGTGCAGCATCTGCGGGGGGGCTGCTAATGTTAGTGCGCTCATCCGAAGCTCCTCACGGGTCTGGTATAGCCACCATCTCGGCGCTTGGCCTATATCCACCTTCGGGGACACGCGCTGGCCTGCCGGTGCGCTAAGGTCGGGCTTCGTGATCAGGAGTCCGAAGGCATGACCCAGTCTGCTCAGCCAGCCACCACTTGTCCGGTCACCCACGGGTTCACCCCGTTCGCCAGTGATTATCTTGCCGATCCCTATCCCTTCTTCAACTCGCTGCGTGCAGCAATGCCAGTCGCCTATTCGCCCGAATACGATCTCTATCTGGTGTCGCGGTTCGATGACATCGTTTCGGTGCTGAAAAACCGCGATGTGTTTTCCGCCGCCAATTCGACCATCCCCTTTGGCACCATCGCGCCGCCCGCGCAGGCGATCCTCGCCGGCGGCTTTCCCCGCAAGGCAACCTTTACCAATGCCGATCCGCCGCGCCACACGGCAATGCGTTCGGCGGCGTCCAAATGCCTGACCCCGCGCCGGTGGAAGAGCGTCCAGCCGGTGATCGACAGGTTTGTTGATGAACAACTCGCGGCGATCAAGGGGCAGGACCTGATCGACCTTGCGGCGGACGTGATCTTTCCGACGACGTCCTATGCCGGCTTTGCCCTGCTGGGGTTTCCGCGCGAAGACAATGACATGCTGTTTGGCTGGTGCGGCAAGCGGGTGTTGATGACTTATGGCGAACTGGACGAGGCCGAGCAGGTCGTCGCCGCGCAGCAGATGGTCGACTTCTGGGCCTATTGCCGCGAGTTCGTGCGCAAGCGCGAGCAGGCCCCGGTCGATGATCTGACCAGCGATCTTATCGCGATGGCCAAAGCCTCCGATGGTGCGGTGACGCTCGAAGACATCGACAATATGGTCTATTCGCTGTCGCTCGCCAGCCACGAGACCACCGCGAACGCCATGCTCAACGGGTTCGACCGGCTGATGCGGAACCGCCATGCCTGGGATGACTTGCTGGCGGATCGCTCGCTGATCCCCGGCGCGGTTGAAGAGATGATGCGCTTCGATTCGCCGACCATCACCCACCGCCGGCTGTGCAAGGCCGACACCGAAATCGGCGGCGTGCCGATCCCGGCAGGCGCAACGGTGATGCTGATGCTTGGCGCGGGCAATCACGATCCGGCGCATTTCCCCGAGCCCGAGACGTTTGACATCCGCCGCAAGAACGCCATCGAGCATCTGGCGTTCGGCAAAAACTGGCACTTCTGCCTCGGCGCGCCGCTCGCGCGGTTCGAGATCGGACTGGTGCTGGACAGGCTGCTGGGTGCCATGCCGGGGATGCGCCTGGCGGAGGAGACCTTGCGCTACAACCCGGTCGTGCTGTTCCGCGGGCCGGAAAAGCTGCTGGTGCATGTCGCATGAGCGAGCCAAGAAACAACGAGATCGAAACCGAGTGGTTCCCGCTCTCCTATCCCGAAGCGCGGAGTTTCAACGAGACTTACGGCTTTGGCGGCAGCCAGGGGATGATCCATGTCGAGGCGATGCTGCTGCGCCCGAAGGGCAAGCCGTCGAAGACGCTGTTCTTCTTCATGCACCCGCAAACCTCGATGGACGTGCTGCCGGTGCCGCGCAGGCTGGTAGCGCAGGGCTGCCACGTGATGTGTGCGCGCAACCGCTATTTCAAGAACGATGCGGTGCTGATTTTCGAGAAAGTGCTGATCGATTTCGGCGCCTGGGTGCGCTTCGCCAAGGAGCAGCTGGGCTACGAGAAAGTCGTCATCGTCGGCTGGAGCGGGGGCGGGCCCTTGGCGGCGTTCTATCAGGCGCAGGCCGAACGCCCGACGATCACCGATACGCCGAACGGCGATCCGGTCGATGTGGTTGGCGCTGGCCTGATCCCCGGCGACGCGGTGATCTTCCAGGCCGGCAGCGTCAGCCGCGCGCGGATTTTGCTGGAAGCCCTCGATGCCTCGGTGACCGATGAGCTGCGCCCCGATCAGCGCGATGGGCGGTTCGATCTCTACAGTGCCGCCAACTCGATGCAGCCGCCCTACAGCGCTGAATTCATCGCCGAATACCGCGCCGCGCAGCTTGCCCGGATGCGGCGGATCACCGGCTGGGTCAAAGACAGCCTCGCCGAACTCAAGGCGAAAGCCGGCAAGGAAATGGAACGCGGCTTCGTCGTCCACCGCACCATGGCCGACCCGCGCTTCATCGACCCCGCGTTCGAACCCAGCGACCGGCGGCCGAAATGGTGCCTCTCGGGCGACCCCGAAACCGTCAACACCGGCCCAGTCGGCTTCGCGCGTTTCTGCACCTTGCGCTCGTGGCTGTCGCAATGGTCAATCGACGACAGCCGCGCCGATGCGGCGGTTTCCGCGAGGTCGATCTCGGTGCCGTTTTTGGCGATTGAGAACACAGCTGATGATGGCGCGCCGAGGGTGCATATGGAAGAAGTCTTCACGGCCTGCGCCAGCGCGGACAAGCAGTATGTGATAGTGAATGGCGCGAACCATTATTATGCCGGGCAGCCGGAACTGCTGAGCCAAGCGAGCAGAGCGACGCTGGAGTTTTTAAGGGAGCGCGGGGTGGTGGATTTTTGAGGGGTGCGCGAATTAAGTGTAGTGTCCACGTAACGCTACCACAGCGCCATCTTATATGCAGTAGAAAACAAAAGAGCCAGTATTTGCAGTGGAATTAAAATTATCAAAATCGGCCAAAGTGAACAGATAAGCATTTTTTGATCGACAAACATGTCCCTTTGTTTAATATCAAGCACATTGAGCATTAAATTATTGATGCTGTTTGATATTTCGAACAAAGATCTTCCGGTGAAAGGATATAAAATCGCAAAAATAGTCACCGGCAATACTACTGATCCATAATAAGATCCATCATTAAGATCAGCTATGGTTATTTCAGGATATTTGCAATTTACAGAACCAAACCATCCTTTGGTGCATATTGAATCGATATTGTGTTCCGCGATGTGCCGCACTTTCGCGTAACTTAGCAGATATCCAAAAAGCGACAAAGAAAAAACCACAAGAGGGATTATCGCGAAAAAAATGCAGCCTGCGCGTTGAAGGGCACCAATATCGCTTTCATTGTGTTCTGCGTCGTTGCTCATCACTTGTCGTCACAGCCCTCAGTCTTGCTGATTGCAACGCGATCCTCCATTCTGCAACCAGAATTGCAAGCAATGTCCATGAGGCAAGAAAAATTGGCAATGCCTCCTCCTAACCCTTCGGCCCCAGCGTCGGCAGCCAGTTCCCATCATACTGCTGCCCCCGCGCCGCCTTCATCCCTGCCATCCCCTCATCGCGCAGGATGTCCGCAAACCTGCGCCCATCGGGTGCGCGGGCGGAAGATGCCGCAGTCTTGGTCACCGCATCCAGCGCGCGCCCGGCGATCCGCCCTTCGGCCCGGCCCGAGCTTTCCAGCACCGCTTCGATTGCCGCCTTGTTGAGCCCCAGTGCCTCGCGCGGCATTCTGGCCAGGCGCTCGGCGAGATCGGTGGCGCGGGCGAGGAGCTGGTCGGCCGGCTCGACGGTCAGCACCAGCCCGATCCGCTCGGCGCGCGCAGCATCGATCATCTCGCCGGTCATGATCAGGAATTTGGTCCAGGCCGCGCCGATCACCGGGACCAGATCGGTGGCTCCCGGATGGCCGATGCGGCCTTCGATCAGGCCGAACCGCGCATCATCCCCCGCGATGACGAAATCGCATTGCGCGATGAACCCCAGCGCAGTGCCAAGGCACAGGCCATGCACTGCGGCGATCACTGGCTTGGCGGTGCCCCGGATAGTCGCGTTGAACGCCATGATCTGCTCATTGAGCGACTGATTGTCCGCCAGGCTTTCCGGCACCGCAGCATCGCCGATCCGGCTCAAATCCCCGCCAGCGCAAAAGGCCCTGCCATTGGCGCGGATCAGCACGCAGCCAATTGCCGGATCATCGCTTGCCGTCGTCAGCGCGCGGGCGATCTCCTCGCGGGTCTGCGCGCCGATGGCATTGAGCTTGTCGGGCCGGTTGAGCACGACGTGCGCAACCCCGCCAGATACCTCATAGAGGATATGTTCGAAAGGCGCGGACATCGGGCTCTCTCCTTGGCAATCCAGGCTTTTGCCACAACGTCTGGCCTTCGCCCGTCCCCTTGGCGGGGGCATTGTGCCAGCGTTCCGGCGCTCTAGGGATAAGTCAAGGAGAGCCGATCATGCCAACCCCGCTCGAAGGCCTGCGCATCATCGATATGAGTGCGGTCGTCATGGGTCCGTTCGCCGCCCAAATTCTGGGCGATCTTGGCGCTGACGTGATCAAGGTCGAGCCGCATGCCGGGGATACTACCCGCCATGTCACGCCGATGCGCAACAAGAACATGGGCTGGGTCTTCCTCCACGCCAATCGCAACAAGCGCAGCCTGGTGCTCGATCTGAAAGACCCGGAAGGCAAGGCCGCTTTCCTCAAGCTCGCCGAAGCGAGCGACGCGCTGATCACCAATGTCCGCCCGGCGGCGCTGGAGCGACTTGGGCTGGGCTGGGCAACGCTGCAGAGGGTCAATCCCCGGCTGATTGTGCTCAATCTGGTCGGCTATGGGGCAGGCGGGCCCTATGATGGCCGCCCGACTTATGAGGATCTGATCCAGGGGGTGACCGCGCTGCCCTCGCTGCTGGTGCCCGCCGGCTCCGAAGAGCCGCATTATGTCCCGCTGGCGATGAGCGACCGGGCAACCGGGCTCTCCAGCGCGGTCGCATTGCTCGCGGCGGTGATATACCGCGACAAGACCGGGCGCGGGCAACAGATCGAAGTGCCGATGTTCGAAACCATGGCGCAATGGGTGCTGGGCGATCACATGGGCGGCAAGACCTTCGAGCCGCCGCTGGGGCCTGCGGGCTACAAACGCACGCTCAACAAGGAGCGCCGACCTTACAAGACGCTCGACGGGATGATCTGCTCGATCATCTATACCGACAAGCATTGGGCCACCTTCATGGAGCTGATCGGCGAGGGCGATACCTACCGCAGCGATCCGCGCTTCGCCTCGATCGGCACGCGCACCGATTATGCGCACGAGCTTTATGGCTATGTCTCGAAGGCGATGGGCGAGCGCACCACTGCCGAATGGGTGGCGACACTGCTCAAGGCCGACATTCCGGTCGCGCCGCTGCACGATCTCGATACGCTGATGGCAGACGCGCATCTTGCGGCGGTGAATTATTTGCCCATTGTCGAGCATCCGAGCGAAGGCGCGGTAAGGGAAATTCGCGTGCCGACGACCTGGTCGGAGTCGCAGCCCAGCGTCCGCCGCCATCCGCCGCAACTTGGCGAGCACAGCGCCGAAGTGTTGCGTGAGGCTGGCCTCAGCGAGGAGCAGATCGCGCGGCTGATCGAGCGCGGCGTGACGCTGCAATTCGAGGCCTGAAATGGACGCGCCGGTCATCATCATCGGCGGCGGGCCGGTCGGTCTGGCAATCGCGCTTGACCTCGGCAGGCGCGGGGTGCGCAGCGTGGTCGTCGAGCGCGATGTCTCGACTGGCGCGGAACTGCTCGCCAAGGCGGGGACGCTCAACGAGCGGACCATGGAGATATGCCGCTTCTGGGGCATTGCTGATGCGGTGGCCAATTGCGGCTTCCCCGATGATGTCAACCTCGACACGCTCTATTGCACCGCGCTCGACGGACTGTTTGTCGGCAATGACCCGCGGCCTTCGACGCTGGAACGCGTGCCGCCACCCGGCGCGCTGGAGATGCTGCGCAAATGCCCGCAGTTCCAGTTCGATCCGATCCTCGCCGCTGCCGCACTGGCGACCGGAATGGTCGATATCCGCTATGGCCACAGCTTCGAACGACTGGAGCAGTGCCTCACGGGGGTGACCGCTTACGTCACCTCGCTGGAGACTGGCGCGGTCACGGAGCTGCGCGGCCAATACCTCGTCGCCTGCGACGGGGCAGGCAGCCGCATCAGGCGCAGTCTTGGCATCGGCTTCCCCGGGCCGATGCTGAGTTATTCGGTCAGTGCAATGGTCAAGGCCGATCTGGCGGACACAAAATTCGGCGTGCGCAACCGCTTCATGTTCCTCGATACCGGCGGCACATGGGCCAATCTGACGTCGGTTGATGGCCGCGAGCTGTGGCGCTTCACCCTGGTGGGCAACGAGGAAAAACTCGATCCGGCGGTGCATGATATTGGTCAGGATGTTGCCCGGGCTTTCGGTCCCGAAATTCCGTTTGAACTGCTGCGCGTGTTCCCGTGGCGGCGCAGCCAGTGCACCATCGAGCGTTACCGCGAAAGCCGTGTGCTGTTTGCCGGCGATGCCGCGCACACCACCTCGCCCACCGGCGGGCACGGGCTCAACACCGGCATTGGCGACGCGCTGGCGCTCGGCTGGATGCTGCACGCGGTGCTGAGCGGGCAGGGCGGCGAAGGCTTGCTCGATGCCTATGGCGCAGAGCGGCGCGCCATCGCAATTCGCAACGGAACGCTGTCGAGCGGCAATTTTGCCAACTGGATCGGCGCCACCGATTTCAGCCGGGTCCTGGAGGAAGGCGAGGCAGGCGACGCCGCGCGCGTCCTGGTCGGCGAACGGCTGAGCGAGGCGCTCAACGAGGAATGGACCTCGACCGGGGTCGGGCTCGGCTACCGTTATGAACATTCGCCGCTGATTGTTCCCGACGGCACCCCCGAGCCGCCCGATCCGGTTTCGACCTATGCCCAGACCGCCCGCCCCGGCCACCGCGCCCCCCATGCATGGCTGGGAGGCGGGAAATCGACCATCGACCTGTTCGGGCATGGCTTCGTGCTGCTGCGGTGCGATCCGGAAGCGGAGATCGAACCTCTGGTTGCGGCGGCAAAGGCGCGCGGTGTGCCGCTGGAGCCGATCGCTATATCTGACCCGGACATCGCCGCGCTTTACGAGCGCAAACTCGTGCTGGTCCGGCCCGATGCGCATGTCTGCTGGCGGGGCGATACGCTACCAGCCACACCTGACCAGCTAATCGCGACCGTCGCCGGATTCGCCTGATGACCATGCCCATTTGACCATGCAAGGACCGAATAAGTGAATCTCGAGCTTGCCGAAGACCAGACCATGCTCAAGGACGCATTGTCGCGTGCGCTGGCCAAGGGCTCGACCCCGGCACGGATCCGCCGCAGCGAGGCGAGCGGGCACGACGATGCGACATGGCAGATGTTTGTCGAGATGGGTTTGCCCTTGCTGCGCGTGGACGCTGAGCAGGGCGGAGCTGGCGCAAGCCTGATGGATGCGATCGTGGTTGCCGAAGTCATCGGAGAATTCGTGCCAGTAATCCCGGCCATCGACGTAATCGTCGCTGCGCGACTTCTGGCTTTGCTGGGCGATGATGTCGCGGACATCGGCACCGGAACTATCGCGGCACTGGCGCTCGCCGAAGCCGATGGCAGCGCGCAAATGATCGCTGCGGCGGCGGTTGCGGGCCGGATTGTGTTCAGATGCGGCGATGCCATTCGCCTGGTCAGGGGCCCGTTCGGTGAGGCCGAGGCTAATCTCGGCACCATGGCTGCGCGGCGCGTAATCCTTGGGCCTGAGACCGGCGAGCAGCTCGCCAGTGGGCCAGCCGCAACCGCTGCATTCGATGCCGCCATCGAGGAATGGAAGCTGCTCACCGCCGCCGCGATTGCCGCCGCCGCGCATCAGGCGATCCGCAATGCGGCTGACTATGCCAAGACCCGCGAGGCGTTCGACCGGCCCATCGGCAGCTATCAGGGCCTCGCGCACCCGCTCGCTGAGGCCTTTGCCGAAGTCGAAGGCGCGCAGTTGCTCGTGTGGCGGACGGTCGAAGCGGTTTCCGCGGGCCATGTAAATGCTGCCGCAATGATCCGGATGAGCGCCTGGTGGGCGGCCCATGCCTGCCGCCCGGCGGTGATCAAGGCGATGCGCACGTTCGGCGGCTATGGCATGGCGATTGAGTCCGACGCCCAGCTATTTTTCCGCCGGGTCGAGCATTGGGCTTTGCTCGCCGGGCCTCCCGATGCGGAATTGCAGACAATCGCGGACCGGCTGTGGGGCGGGGCGAAACCGCCATTGCCGCAGGCCGGCGAATGCGCAATCAGCTTCGAATATCCGCCCGAAGCCCGCGCGGCGGCCGCCATCACCCGACGCATCTTCGAGCAACATGCCACGGCGCAAGTCCGCGAACAGCAGTTTTTCTCCGATGATGGCTTCGATCCGGTGCTGTACCGCAAGCTCGGCGCGGAAAGAGTGCTGCATCCCGATTGGCCGGAGGAACTCGGCGGCAGCAACAGTGACAGCTATGCGGTCGGCCTGATCAAGCAGGTCTTCGTTGAATACGATTGGGACCGCTTCATCCTCTCGGTTGCCGACATGCTGGGCAAGATGATCATGCATTTTGGTTCCGACCGGGCGAAAGCGGAGATCCTGCCCAAACTGGTTTCGGGCGAGTCCTATGCCGCGCTCGGCTTTTCCGAGCCGAGCTGCGGATCGGACATTTTCGCCGCGAAAACCAAGGCAGTGCGCAACGGCGATGACTGGATTATCGACGGGCAGAAGATGTTCACCTCGCAAGGCCATTTCGCCGACTATGCGCTGATGCTGACCCGCACGGGAGAGGGCAAACATGACGGTATTACGCTGTTCGCCTTGCCACTGCGTGATCAGCCCGGCTATCGCTGCGACGAGATCAAGACCGTCGGCAACGAGCGCACCAATGCCACTTTCTATGACGCTGTGCGGGTGCCCGATGCCTACCGGCTCGGCCCGGTCAATGGCGGGGCCAAAGTCCTCGCGCAGGCGCTGGCAATGGAGCAAAGCTCGGGCGAGCATTTTGTCGGCGCGATCAAGCAGATGCTCGAGGGCGGCGCCGAATGGGCTGCGGCGGCGCGGCGCGGGCAGGGCAGGGCGCTCGATGATCCGGCCACGCGCGCGGTGCTGGCCAGTGTCGCGACCCGGCTGGAGATCAGCGACGTGCTCAGCCGCAGATCGGCCTGGGCCACGGCAGTCGGCAAATTGCAGAAGCATTTCGGACCTGCAGCCAAGCTGCTGGGATCGGAGTACTGGGTGCGTTGCAGCGCTGACCTGATGGCGATGGCCGCGCCCGATACGCTGCTGCCGGGCTATACCCCCGCCGGGCGGATCGAACGGCAGTTCCGCCGGTCGGTGCCGAGCACTATCTACTCCGGATCGAGCGAAGTGCAGCGTTCGATTGTCGCCGAAGCGGGGCTTGGTTTGCCCAGAACGAGGACCTGATCATGGCAGAGAGCAATACGATTATCGCGCGCGACGGTGCGGTCTTGACCTTCACCTTCAACCGGCCCGACAAGTTCAACGCTTTCACCAATGACATGCTGTCAAGCCTGGCCGAGACGCTCGCCGATTTTGCCAGCGACAATGATTTGCGCGTGCTGTTGATCTGCGCCGAGGGCAGGATGTTTTCCGCCGGGATGGATGTCGGCGTGCTCGCCGCGACCGATGTTGGCCATGGCCCGTCCAACTTTCGCCGGGTCTACCGCAAGGCCGCATGGCACGACCTTTGGGATGCGCTCGAGGCCGTCGAAAAGCCCGTCGTTGTCGCACATCAGGGGGCCTGCATGGGGGCGGGTCTCGAGATGTCGCTGTCCTGCGATTTCCGCCTCGCCAGCGAGGCCGCGCATTATGCCTTGCCCGAGCTCACTATGGGGATGATCCCGGGCTCGGGCGGAACCAGCCGACTGGTTCGCATGGTCGGCGGCGCACTGGCGCGCTGGATGATCATGGCGGGTCAGAAAGTCGGCGCCCAGCAGGCGCTGAATGCCGGGCTGGTGAATGCGGTTTACCCGGCGGCAAGTTTCGCGGAAGATGTCCGCGCTTTCTGCCATGCGCTGGCCAAGCAGCCGCCCGAAGCCATGGCGGCAGCCAAGCTGGCAATCGAGTTCGCAGAAGACCTTGACCGGGCCCAGGCGCGCAACATGGAACGGCTGATCAACAGCAGCCTCAGTGGCGGCGACGAGCAGACGCGGGTGTTCGCCGAGCTGGTCAAGCGGATGTCGGGCAAGAGCTGACGATCAGATCAAAAAGGTAAGATTGCTCATCACTTCATCGTTATCGACCAGCATCACTTTCTTGAACGCGATGCGCAGGCCGTCCGGGGTCTGGCGCAGGCGGTGTTCGCTGCGGCCGGCGAGCACTTCGATGCGGCCGTTGCGGCTGGCGGTGATGTTGAAAGTCGAGTGGACGGTGATCGCATCCCCGGCCTCGATTTCGATGTTAGACACCACGCGTGCCAGCCGCGATTTCGGATCCTGCGCCCAGGCCTGGCCGCTCTTGAGCCGGTCGATCCGGTCCTTGAGGCCGTCGTAGTTCTCATAGACCAGCGAGACGTGCCTGGCCGGGTCATAGTCGTCGAGGTTGCACGGCAGCCAGTAGATCGCATCCTCGCTCCACAGCGCATACCATGCGTCATAGGCATGCGCGTCCATCAGCCGCGCCTCGCGGTACAGGAATTGTTCGATTTCGCGAGGGTCGTTCAAGCGGCACCCATCATCAGGGCGCGCCAGTGGTGCAGGATGGCGCGGTTGCCGAGCTCATCGGTGACCTGCCCGCTGGGAAACCCGTCTTCGTCCACTTCCTCCATGCCCAGGCCGCGGCTGAGCAGTATCCACGGATCGACTTCGGCCGCGAGCCCCCGGTCGATCCGCGAGAAAATCTCGAAATCGTCGGTCGCGCCGCCGCCGGCCGGACCGTAGAATGCCTCGTGCGCGCGGATGCGCTGGAGGTTCACTTCATCCGGCACGCCCGCCAGCACATGCGGATAGACGAACATTCTGGTGTGGCTGGCGGCGGTTGGCTGCATCACCCGGATCTGGCTGCCGATCAGCGCCAGATTGGGAAAGATATAGGCATGGCTGGGATTGCCGAGGATCAGCGCGTGCGCCTTTTCAGGCCCGTGCGCGGCGATCAGCCGCTTGTGCCATTCGCGCCGCCAATCGGGGAACATGGCGTCATCCGCCATCGCCTTTTTGGCCAGCCCGCGATTGATCGGGCGATAGTCCCACGCGACATGCCCGCCGCCCAGATCGCGAATGCGCGCCTTTGAGTCGCCGCTAGCCACCGCTGCGATATTGTAGCCCGACCGCTTGCGCTGGATATCGACGAACGAGGCGTGGACGAAGCCGAAGTGATAGGCGTCGATGTTGTTCTCGGCCTGCAATTTCCAGTTGCCCTGGAACTGGTATTTGTGGACCCCGACGTTGACCAGCAGGTGCCCCTCCGGCGACATGTCGGTGACCAGATCGAGCTCGCGCCGTGCGCCGGGGGTGAGGTAGTCGCCGAACGACTGGCCGTCGGGGGCGAGCGAGGCGAAGACAAATTCGCGGTAAGCGGCGACACGCGGGGCAGGGCGCAGGTCGTGATCTTGTTTGTCGAAGTCCTCGCCATATCGCTCGCGGAACGGGACTGCCGCAAGCGCACCGGTGTTGCGGAATGCCCAGGCGTGATAGCCACAGGTGAAGAGTTTGGAATTGCCGCGCTCATGCGGGCAGAGCAGCGAGCCGCGATGGGTGCAGCGGTTCATCAGCACCCGCACTTCGCCGTCATCTCCGCGCACGAAAATCACCGGCTGGCGGCCGATCATGGCGGTGCGGAAATCGCCGGGATCCGGAATCTCGCTGGCGTGGCCCAGATAGACCCAGCCTTGATGGAAGATCCGGTCTATCTCCGCCTCGAACAGCGCCGGGTCTTTGTAGATGCTTCCGTGAACCCGGTCTGCGAGGACGAGGGCGGCCACGTCAGTCACGCCGCAATCCGCACTGGCATCGCCGCGATCGCATGGGCCATGACATTGTAGGCGCGCGTCGGCGGGGCGAGGACTTCGATTTTCAGATCGCGGTCGAGCAATTCCTCAAGGAAGATGCGCAATTGCAGCTCGGCCAGCGGCGCGCCGATGCAGCGATGCGGGCCAGTGCCGAACGAGAGGTGTCGCCGCACGTTCTTGCGCTCGATGTCGATCCGTTCGGCACCGGGAAATACATCCTCGTCGCGATTGGCGGAGATATACCACAGCGCCACCTTGTCGCCCTTGCGGATGGTCTGGCCGCGCAGTGTGACGTCCTCGGTGGCGGTGCGGCGCATGTAGATGATCGGCGTCTGGAAGCGGATGAGTTCGCCCACCGCATCGGCCATCAGCGAGCGGTCGGCGCGCAGTTTCTCGAGCTGTTCAGGCTGCTGGCTGAACGCCCAGATCGCCCCGGTCATCGTGTTGCGGGTGGTATCGTTGCCGCCGACAAGGAAGTTTGCCAGCGCGCTGGTCAGCTCGGTGGGGCTGGCATTTTCGAACTGCGGGCTCTTGGCGACGATCGAGACAATGTCGAAACCCAGCGGCTGCTCGCGGCGCTCCTTAACCAAGGCGAGCATGAATTTGAAAAATTCCATCAGCTGCTCGCGCCGTTCGCCTTCGGTGTGGAACATGGCCGCCGGATCATCGAGATCGGTGACCATCACTTCGGACCAGTGGGTCAGCTTGCGGCGTTGTTCGACTGGCACGGCGAACAGCGTCGCGAGCATCAGCGAGGTCAGCTCGATCGAGACATTTTCGACCCAGTCGAACGCCTCCCCGCGCGGCAAATTGTCGAGCACCCGCGCGGTGCGGGTCCGGATCAGGCCTGCCATCTGCTTGAGGTTGCCGGGCGTCACCACCGGCCGCACTGCGCGGCGCTCGATGGTGTGAAGCGGCGGATCGGCTTGCATCATGCTCTTGGTCGGGCGGTCCTCCAGCACGATGCCGCCATTCTCGAACGCCGAGGAAAAGCGCGCGGGATCGGTCTCGACCGCGTAGATGTCGTCGTAGCGGGTGATCGACCAGAACGGGCCATTGCGGCCATTGGCGCAATAATGGACCGGGGCCTCGGCGCGCATCTGGGCAAAGACTTCGCGCCATTCGCCGCTCTGAAACAGCGCCGGATCGCTGACGTCCATGGTCGCAAGATCATAGGCCATGCGCTCAGACCCCCATGATCTGGGCGAGGCGAATCGCGGTTGCCATTGCTGCGCCGTTGGTATTGCCGGTGATCAGCGTCGGGAAGATCGAAGTGTCGCAAACTCGCAGACCGGTGACGCCTTTCACCCGTAGTTCGGCATCGACCACGGCCTCAGCGTCGCTGCCCATGCGGCAGGTCCCCGCGACGTGGAACGTGGTCATGCCCTTGTCGATATAGGTTTCGAGAATTTCTTCATCGCTGGTCCCGCCACCGGGAAAAAACTCGGCTGGAAGCCAGGGCGCAAGCGCGGGTTGCCGGATATAGTTCCGCACCCAGCGGATCAGACCAATGCCTGCGGCCTTGTCCTGATCATCGGCAAAATAGTTGGCGTCGATCAAGGGCGGCACATCGGGATCGGCGGACTTGATCCTGAGCCAGCCCTTGCTTTCAGGCCGGGCGACGACAACGCCGATGGATATTCCCGGCACCTTCTCTGCCTCCTGCCCGGCCTTGGTGACCATCGAGGAATAAAGGCCGATGCCGATCTGCGCGTCGGCATGGGGCAGGTCGGGCCGGGTTTTGGCCAGCGCCAGCACTTCATGGACGCCATAAGCCAGCGGGCCTGAGCCCAGCAGGAAGTAGCGTGCGGCCGACAGCGCCAGTCCCGGCCAGCGCATCCCCGCATTGTCGCTGCCTTTGCTCACCCGGATGGTGAAGGGCATGTAGCGATGCTCGCGCAGGTTTTCGCCGACACCGGGCGAGTGCACGACGAGCGGGATGTCGCAGGCCCCCAGCAATTCTGCGGGGCCGATGCCTGACAGTTGCAACAGCTTTGGCGACTCGATCGCGCCTGCCGACAGGATCAATTCGCGGCCCACGCCAATGGTCCGCTCGCCCTTGCCATCGCGCACGACAATGCCGGTAACGCGGGTGCCATCAAACAGCACTTTGCGCGCCGCAGTCCCTGAAACCACGGTCAGATTGCGGCGGCGGCGCACGGGTTCGAGGAAGGCCTTGGCACTGGTCTGGCGGCGGCCCTTGAAGATCGTGCGCTGGACATAGCCGATGCAGCCACCCTGCACCGCATCGGGCGCGTTGACATCGTCAACCCTGGCGAGGCCTGCCTGCACACCCGCCTCGATCAACGCTTCGTGGAGCGCCGAACGCCGGGGGTGGAGGCTGACCTTGAGCGGTCCCCTGGTGCCGCGCCCCTCGCCCTCGCCAAGCTCGTTGCTCTCCAGCTCAGCATAGCAGGCCTGCATTTCCGCCCAGCCCCAGCCGGGGCAGCCATTTGCTTCCCAGCCGTCATAGTCCATCGGCGCGCCCTTGACGTAGACCATGCCGTTGACCGCGCTCGATCCGCCGATTGCCGAGCCCTTGAACCAGTGTTCCGGCTTGCGGTTGCCGCCCCGACCTGCCCTACCACGTCCGGCCTTGTACCACTTCTGGTTCGGGTTGCCGGGGCGGCCGAGGATGCCATAGCCGCGCGGCATCTTGATGAACATGCTGGTGCCATCGGTGCCCGCGTCGATCAGCAGCACCGAAACCGCCGGATCGGCCGACAGCCGGTTGGCCAGCACACAACCAGCCGACCCTGCGCCGACGATGATGTAGTCATAACTCTCGCCCATCCGCCGACCCTGCCGCGCGGGCTGTCTCAGCGCAAGCGGCGGCAGGAGCATTCTTGCACTCCAACATGGTTGCGATATGCCGTGGCCAATGGACATCGCAAATCTGCTGGTCGGCGAGGCTGACTTTCCCATGATCGAGCATGGCAGCACGCTTTATTCACGTGGCCAGATTGCAGCGTTTGCCGATGCAATGCTGGGCTTGCTCGATGCCGGCGGCGTGCCTGCCGATGCGGCGATTGGCGTGGTCGCGCGCAACCGTCCGCTCCATGCGGCGGCGATTCTCGGGCTGGTCGCGCGTGGGCGGATCGCGACGATGATCTACGCCTTCCAGTCGCCGGTCGCCCTGGCCAGCGACCTGTCAGCAACCGGATTTGCGGCAGTGATCGCCGAGACTGAGGACTGGAGCGAGGAGGCTATCGCTGCCGCTGGCGCGCTGGGAACGCTCGGAATTGGCCTCAATTCGCTAAGTCTGGTCGTAGCATCAGTGCCGGGCCTTGAGCGCTTTGCGGTAGCCGACTATCGGCGGTATGGCAGCGACATCGCGGTAGAAATCCTCTCCAGCGGCACCACTGGCCCGCCCAAGCGCGTGCCGGTCAGCAAGACGATCATTGCCCGCTCGCTAGAAATGACCAGGGCCTCGGGCACGATCACGCGCGGCGAGTTCGATATCTCACCCTGGCCGATCGGCTCGATAGGCGGGATCGGGCGGCTGATCGGCAGCGTCATGCAGCGCCGCCCGCTGGTCTATTTCGACAAGTTCTCTGTCGCCGAATGGGTCGATGCGGTAAAGAAATACCGCCCCCGAATCGTCACCGGAATGCCCGCGATGATGCAGATGGTACTCGATGCCAAGGTTCCGGCAGAGGATCTGGCTTCGGTCGAAGTTTTTTATGGCGGCTCGGCCCCGTTCGATGTCGAACTGCGCGCGAAACTGTTCGATACTTACGGCATCACGGTGATCTGGGCCTATGGCGCGACCGAGTTTTACGGAACGATCATCTCGTGGTCCGAGGAGATGCACCGCGAATGGGGCGCGGCAAAATCCGGCGCATCGGGCCGCGCGCTGCCGGGGGTGGCCTTGCGGGTCGTCGATCCCGAAAGCGGCGCGCTGCTGCCCCCCGGCGAGGCCGGGCTGCTCCACGCGCGGGTCGATGCCCTGGGGCCGGAATGGATTGCGACCAACGATCTGGTCGTGGTCGATGCCGATGGTTTCATGTTCCACAAGAGCCGGAACGACGGCGCGATCGTGCGCGGCGGGTTCAAGGTCCTGCCCGAAACAATCCGCACCGCGCTGCGCGAGCACCCGGCGGTGCTCGATGCCTGCTGCGTAGGCCTTGCCGACAAACGTCTGGGGCAGGTGCCGGTTGTCGCGGTCGAGTTGGCATCGGGCGCAGAGGCACCGGGCGAAGCCGACTTGCGCAATTTTCTGATCGACCGGCTGCCCAAACAGTCGATACCGACGCAGATACTTGTGGTTGACGCCCTGCCCAGAACCGCAACGCTCAAGGTCGAGCTCCGGGCTGTGCAGCGGTTGTTTGAGAGTCCATCACCCTTATGATGGAATTTGAATTTGGCTGACTTCGAGGAGCAGTCACTATATCTGACCCAAAAGCCGTCTATGCTGAACTTGTCGAAGCACTGTCCTTTTCTTCGTTCCTCGCGCGCAACCGCTCGAAGAAAAAAGCGATCCTTCGACAAGCTCAGGATGGTCGGGTTTGGCTTTGAGGTGATCTATATTTTTTGAAGGGGTTCGCTCGAAACGCCAGATCGCGATTCAAATCACTGTGAAATTTTGAAGAGGAACCGTGCCATGAAACTCGAAGACATGATCATCGTCAGCGTGGACGACCATATCGTCGAGCCGCCCGATATGTTCAAGAACAACGCCTCGGTGCAGCACAAGCATCTGATGCCCGAGCTGCGCAGCGATGAAAATGGTGTCGAATACTGGCTTTACGAAGGCCGCCGTGCCGGTGCCATCGGCCTCAATGCGGTGGTTGGCCGGGTCAAGGAAGAATACGGCTGCGAGCCGGTTTCCTACAGCCAGATGCGCAAGGGCAGCTGGGATATCCACGCCCGGATCGAGGATATGAACGCCAATGGCATCCTCGCCTCGATCAACTTCCCCAGCGTGATCCAGTTCGATGGCGCGCTGTTCCACAAATTCGATGATCTCAACCTCGCGCGGATCATCCTGCAGGCCTATAACGACTGGCACATCGACGAATGGTGCGGCACTTACAAAGGGCGGCACATCCCGACCGCAGTCATGCCGTTCTGGAATGTGCAGGAAACGGTCGCGGAAATCGAGCGGGTTGCCAAGAAAGGCTGCCATTCGATCACATTCAGCGACAATCCCGCCACCAAGGGCCATCCCAGCATCCACAGCGAGCATTGGGAGCCGCTGTGGAAGGCCTGCGCTGACAACGACGTGCTGATCAACATCCATATCGGCTCGGGCAATGCCGCTCCGCATGCCTCGATGGATTCGCCGATTGACGCGTGGATCACGACGATGCCGATTTCGATCTGCAACTCCGCAGCGGACTGGCTGCACCTGCAGGCGCTCCAGAAATATCCGCTTAAGGTCTCGCTTTCCGAAGGCGGCATCGGCTGGATTCCCTATTTCCTCGAGCGCGCCGATTTTGTTCACGAACATCACAAGGCCTGGACCCACGCCAACTTCGGCGGAAAAAAACCCAGCGAAGTGTTCCGCGAACATTTCCTCACCTGCTTTATCGACGATGCCTTCGGCCTGAAGAACATCGAGATGATCGGCGAGGACAATATCGCCTACGAATGCGACTATCCGCATTCGGACACCGTCTGGCCGGAAAGCGCCGACCGCTTCCTTGAGACGGTCAAGCATCTGAGCGACGACCAGATCAACAAGATCAGCCATGGAAATGCACTCAAACGCGCCAATTTCGACGTGTTCGGCATGATGGGCGGGCGCGAAAACTGCACCGTCGGTGCGCTGCGTGCGCAGGCGACCCATGTCGATACCGCGCCGCAATCCTATGGCGGGCCGGCACCGCTGGCGCCGGGCGAAGTTGCCCGCCGGGTGACCTCGGGGGATATCGTCAAGATGATGTCCGCAGTTGCGCAGTTCGATGGCAAAATCGAGGAAGCTGCCTGACGTGATGGATGATCCATTCTGCGAGCTGCGTATCTATCGCGTCGCAGCCGGACGGGCACTGGATATGGAAGCGCGTGTGCAGGGCGACTTGCGCACGCTGTTTCCCAAGCATGGCATTCGTCCGCTCGCCGGCTGGTCGACCATGGTCAGCCCGATTTCGCCATCCTTCATCTACCTGACGCCGTGGGGCAACATGAACCAGCGCAGCGCGAGTTGGGCGGGCTTCTATTCCGATCCGGCGTGGGCCGAAGTGCGCAATCGCACCAACGGCTCGAGCGAGCTGGTCGAAAGCTACGAGATCATGTTCGTCCGCGCGATCACGCCGTGGGGCGGACAGGCAGAGGCTTGCGCCTTTTCCGAACTGATCATCCAGACCTGCGCCATCGGCAAGACAATGGCCGTCACGGCCGAGCTGAACCTGCGCACCCTTCCCATTCTCGAAGGCGCAGGCGCCAGGGTCCACGGTGTCTTCGACATGCTGAGCGGTCGCCAGCTGCCGAGCCTTGCCTTCCTGCTCGGCTGGGACAGTCTGGATCAGCGCAGCGCCGCACTCGCCGGCCTCGATGAGCGTGTCCAGGCCAGCCGTGCGGCGGGTGATCCGGTCCTGCTGGAACGCGCCGAGCAGCACCTGATGCGGCACCTGCCTGTTGACTGGGCCTGATGGCGCGCCACGTCTGGTTGCGCTCCGCTGCGGCCAAGGCAGGACGGTAGGCCGAATTCAATGATTTTTACGACCGCCAACTTGTCCCGGATGTGCTTGAGGTTCCCGCTCTGGCGGGGAGTTCGCAAATTGACTGACAGCACCGGCCTCAGCGCAACAACGCGCGCAGGGGACTGAGGTCACGGGCACCGCCAACGGCGCAAGCCCTTTGACACCCCCCCGGACCGAAAAAGAATTGCATCGCCTGAAATGCATTGCGAAAACCGCTGGTGCATTTATCCTGCGTCCCGGGAGTGAGAGCAGGTGAGCAACACGATCCGGATCGGCGCAGCGACGGCCTTTTTCAACGACAGCAGGATGGGGATTGCCCAGCTGCTCGAGAAAGGCGGCGCGCTTGATTATATCATCTTCGATTTCCTCGCCGAGTCCGTGATGGGCGGGCTTGGCCGGGGCATGGCCAATGGCACCGGACAGGGCTTCGCCGCCGATTTCGCGCCTGGCTATATCCTGCCGCATCTCCAGACCTTGCTGGACCGGCGCATCCGCGTGGTCGCCAATGCCGGCGGGCTCAATCCGGCAGCCTGCGCCGAAGATCTGCGGCGAGGCGCGGAGGCCCAAGGGTTGAAACTGCGCATCGGCGTGGTCGAAGGCGACGATCTTACCGCCCGGTCGGATGCAATCATCGGGCCGGAAACGCGCGACATGTTCGATGGCTCGTCCGTGTTCGAGAAAGTCCGGGGCGCCGACCGGGTGAACAGCCTGGTCGCCTACACCGGCGCCTTCCCGATTGCCGCTGCCCTGGCTGCCGGGGCGGACATCGTCATCACCGGCCGCGCGGTTGACAGCGCCATGGCACTCGGGCCGCTGATTCACGAATTCGGCTGGGGACCGGATGATTTCGACCTGCTCGCTGCCGGAACCCTCGCGGGGCATCTGCTCGAATGCTCGGCGCAAGTTACCGGCGGCACGTTCACCGACTGGCGCGATGTTCCCGATTGGGCGGGCATCGGCATGCCGATCGGCGAATGCAGCGCCGACGGGGGGCTGGTGATCACCAAACCCGAAGGGACCGGCGGGCTGGTTTCGATCGGCACAGTTGCCGAGCAACTGCTCTACGAGGTCAGCGATCCGCAGCGCTACTATGTCGCGGACGTGGTCTGCGACTTCACCGAAGTGAATCTGACGCAGGTCGGACCGGACCGGGTCGCGGCAAGCGGCGCGCGGGGGCTCGGGCGGACGGCGACATGCAAGGCAAGCCTGACCTATGAGCAAGGCTGGCGCGCTTCGGCGCTCATCCCGATTATCGGTCTCGAGGCGGCGGCCAAGGCGAGGCGGCTCGGCGAGGAGCTGGTCACCCGGACCAACAATCTGTTGCGACAAAGTCAGCTGCCGCCCCTGACCCGCGCGCATTGCGACATCATCGGCGGGGAGGGCCCGGGTCCAGGCACGGCGCTTTGCCGGCTTGTCGCCGATCACCCCGATCAGGAAGGTGCGCAGGTGCTTGTCCGCGAACAGAGTTCCGCGATCAGCCACATGTCGGTCGGGATCAGCATCAGCCTCGCGGCTTCGGTGCGCCCGATCCAGCACATTGCCGGATTTCTGGTGCCCAAGAATATCGTCGTGCAATCGGTCTCGCTGGACGGCCAGCCTGTGGCATTTGCCGTGCCGGGCGACGCCGGGGGCAATGCGGCCGATGCCATCGCGCCGGCCTTGCCCGCGCTGCCAGACGACATCGATCCGCAGCAGACCGTGCCGCTGATCCGCCTTGCCTGGGCACGCAGCGGCGACAAAGGCAATCTGTTCAACGTCGCAGTGATTGCCCGCGAAGCCGGATTTCTGCCCTATATTGCCGCCGCCCTGACCCCCGAGGCGGTGGGGGCGCACTATTGCGCGGTGCTCGGCGGGGCCGCGCCGTTCGAGGTCGAACGGTTCAGCGTCCCCGGGCTGGGTGCGCTCAATTTCGTGGTCGGCGGTTCGATGGACGGCGGTGTGCTCGCCTCGACCTCGATCGATTGCGTCGCCAAGGGCCGGGCGCAGCTGCTGCTTAACTATCCCATCCCGGTCAGTGCGGCACTATGGCAGAGACTTGGCGCTTAGCCCGCTCAAGCCACGCTGCCATGGACGACTGTAGTTGCTCGCAGGCGCGCCTGCGCGATCTGCGGCTGAAGTTTGTAAGCCTGCGGAATTTCGGGGCCGGGCAGTCGCAGTATGGCACAAAGGACATGTTCCCGGAATTCGGATCCGAGGATAATCTTGCCTAATTCAATAACCATTCGAGGGTACCATGCTCAAATTGACCTCTGCCGCAGCCTTGCTGATCGGCCTCGTCCCGCTGGCCGCCTGCACGACGATTGGCGACGGCGGCGATGTGGCAGCCGCAACCACGACAGTCGGCGGTGCCGCGATGTATGCCTCGCGCAATATCATCGAAAATGCCGTCAATTCTTCCGATCACACCACGCTGGTGGCTGCAGTGAAAGCGGCTGGACTGGTGGAGACTCTCTCGGGTCCGGGTCCATTCACCGTGTTCGCTCCCACCAACGCGGCGTTTGCCAAGCTTCCCGCCGGTACAGTGGAAACCCTGCTTCAGCCCGCCAATCGCGCCACGCTCCAATCGGTTCTGACCTATCACGTGGTCTCGGGCCGGGTGACCGCCGCTGATCTGCTCGGACAGATCCGCGCGGGCGGCGGCAAGGCGCGGCTGACCACGGTTCAGGGCGGCCTGCTCACGGCAAGCGTGATGGGTGGCCGCGTGATGCTGACTGATGCCAAGGGCGGAATGGCTCACGTGACGCAGGCCGACGTGATGCAGTCCAATGGAATCATCCACGTAACCGACGCCGTTTCGCTGCCAGGCTGAAACCCCCGCGACCTGCGAGAAGGGCTTCCGCGAGATGGAAGCCCTTCACATTTACTGGCATCTTTCGCAAAGCGTTTTGTATTCGCAGAGGTTAAGCAGACCCGGCACTTTGTTGTGGACTCGTTCCTGCCGGACGCAGTGATTGGTCTTGTAACGACTGTGCGCCGGTCCCCTTGAAAACGTGTTAAACTCACTACTGAACGGCGCAAAACCGTTGCAAGTCCAGATAGACCGTTGGCTCAGGTCACCACGCTGAGGAACCGCTCATTGAGCGCCCTGTCGTGATAGAAAATTGCGGCCCCCACTTCTTCCCATGACCACGTCAGCGGATCCCAATCTGGATAGGGTTGATAGCCGCCACAGAACGTCTCGAAGCGGTTGCCCGAGGGATCGAACGCATAGATCGTGCTGCCGCGGGTGATGCCGTGCCGTGTCGGTCCGATGTCGATCGGCACCCCGCTCATCGACATCAGGTCTGCCGCACGCAAGACCCTCTCCCAGCTATCGAGCAGGAACGAGATATGGTGGAGCTTGCCTGGCTCTTCATGGCGGACAAGCGCAAGATCATGCGCTTTGTTCGAGCAGGACAGGAAGATGGCGAGCTGGGTTTGATTGTCCTCGAGCAGGACCTGTTCGGTCAGATAAAAGCCGAGCACCTCGACAAACAGCTTTTGAACCTTTTCGACGTCGGGCCCGTAGAGCAGGGCGTGATCGAACCGGGTCGGCGCAATCCCGCGCTCGGTCTCCGGGTTCCACGGCGGCGGATTGAGCACGGTTTGCGGGGTCGAGACCTTCGACTTTTCCGCGTAAAGGTCGATCACGTGGCCAGAAGGGATTTCGAAGCGGACACGCTCACCCGTGTGCAGCAATTCGCCCTCGGGAATGCGCTCGGTCGGCACACCATAGGCGCGCAAGTCCGAATCCAGCTGTTCGAGGACGTCAGGCGAAACCACCTTGAACGCCAGATGGTCGATCCCGGCGGTGTCAGCTGGTTTCAGGATGATGCTGTTGTGGTCGCGCTCGTCCCAGGCCCGGTAGTAAACCCGTCCGACGCTGTCCCGACCGGTTTCGATCAGGCCGAGGACATTGCCATAAAAATTGCTCGCCTCCTCCATATCGAGAACGCGGATCTCGGCATGGCCTGGCCGCATTACGCCTTTTAACGCCATCTTCTCTCTCCCAAAATTATAGTCAGAAACTGTCGCGAGGTTCGAACGAGTTGCGCATCTTGCCGAGCACCGAAAGCTCGAGATCGGCCTCGGGGTAACACCGGCAGGCGAGTGCCACGCCTGCGGCTTCTTCTTCCAGACTGACATGGGCCCGGCTGGTGGGGCCGCGCCGAACCGCACCCTTTTCGATCCGTATCTTGCACACGCCGCAGCCGCCGCTGCGGCAACCAACCGGGATGCCCTTGCGGCGCAGCGCTTCCATCCCGCCCAGCACGCTTTTCTCCGAATTGCAGGAGAAACTTTCGCCAGAATCGCGAATATGGATGCTGAATGCCGCCATCGCGTCAGAATTTCTTGAAAAAGGGCGAACGCACCTGCTGGGCGTCGGCGGCTGAAATGAAGCGTTCGATAAAGATGTCGCGCTCGAAAAGCCGGCCTTGGATCAGCGCAGAAATGCACGCATCGATCATCAGCGGAGGTCCGCAGATATAGGCGGTGTTCCCCCGGAAATCGTTGTCGAAATGGCGCGCTGCCGCTTCGTGGACAAAGCCGGTTTGACCATCCCAGTCCTCGTCGGACAAGGCCGGGATGTAAGTGAGGTTCGCATGCCTTTCGGCCAGTGCCGAAAGCTCAGCATGATAATAAAGCTCGGCGCGATTTCGTGCACCGTAAACCAGGGTCATCTGAGCAGTTGAACCCTCGGCAATCAGGTCCTTGACCATCGACAGCGGGCTGGACAGTCCCGAACCGCCAGCGAGGAACAGCAAGGGTGTCTCGCGCGACTTGCGGACGAAGAAGCGGCCATAAGGACCGCTGATCGCAACGCGCTCGCCCACCGCCAGCGAATCATGGATATAGCCGGTCGCGGCTCCTCCCGGGACATGACGGATATTGAGTTCAACGAGCCCTTCCTGCGGCGGATTGGCAAGCGAAAAGGGGCGGGTCAGTTCGTCCTGCCCGGCAAAACCCAGATTGACATATTGCCCGGCCTGGAAGCGGAAGCTTTCGGCGTCGTCGAGCATGACGAACACCGCCTTGATAGTCGGAGTAAGCTGGTCGATCCGCTCAACAGTTCCGGGAAAATCGCGCACCGGAAGGTTGAGCGCATCGGGCTCCTCGTCGATTTCGGCCTCGATCGTGATGTCGGACTGCGGAACGGCGCAGCACGCTAAACATTTCTGCTCCTCGCGCTCGAAGTCCATCAGCGCGAAGGTCGAGGCTTCGCCATGATCGACTTCACCGTCAATGATCTGCACTTTGCACGTCGCGCAGAGCCCGTGGCAGCAGGCGTGCGGCAAATATATCCCCGCACGCAAGCTGGCATCGAGGATGGTCTGGCCATCCTCGATGTCCACGGTAACGCCCAGCGGCTCGATTGTTAGCTGGTAGGACACCGCTTAAGCGCCCGACCCCTTGAGCCCGTTGAGGCCTGGGGTCTGAAAGCGCAGGCTGTCCTTATGGCGAAGGCCGTTCTCTTCAAGGCTCTTCTCCATAACGGGCGTCCAGGGCTGGCCTGATTTCAGCCATGTCACCTGCGTCCAGTCGATCTTCGCGAAATCCGGATGCGCGCCGAATGCGCCCGGAAAGATATTCTCGACCAGATCGCCAAAGCGCGTGCTGGGTGGCAAAGCCCAGGCAAGCGGGGCACAGAACATCAGATGCTTGTCCCAGCCGACGAACAGCATTTGCGCGCCATGGAATTTGTCGACGCTGTCAGCGACGCGCAGCGGGTAATCCTTGAGTGCATTTACAGGCATGACGTTCTCCTCAATTCTCGGTGCTCATCTGGCGCCATTTCTGGAAGTTGAGGTCGTCCTCACTGCCCTCGAACCGCATGTTGTCGCGCCCGGGCTGGACGTTGTAATATTTCAGCACCTCGTCGATCGGGTTGAAATCCGGCGCGGTCGGGTCGGCGCTTTCGGTGAAGCAGTTGCCCTGGAATATCTGCTGCACGGGGAGCCATGCTTGGACATACTTCTCTGGTTCGTCGTCGAAGATCTTTTTGCAGTGATCCGAGCAGAAGTGATATTTGTCTTCGCCGAAATCGGACTCGCGATAGCAGGTCTGGGTGGGATCGTCGGGCTCGGTAAAGAGCATCGGAATCTGGCAGACCTGGCAAAGCTGCGGCAGTGACATGTTGTAATAACGCCGACCGGCCTTGGCTTCCTCCGCCCAGAACTCGAACCGATCGCGATAATATTTGTCGAACGTGTCGGGATATTTCGCCGACAGCCAGTCGAGCTCTTCGGGCGTCGGATCCCAGGTGTGAAAGTTCGAAACGGCGGAATACTGGTAGAAAGTCGCGAATGCCTGGTGCGAGATGTGCTCTTTGTCGACCAGCGCCTGCTTGGCGCATTCGGGCATCGTGATGCCGTAGCGGGCCAGATCCTTGAACAGCGCGGTGGCGTTTTCCTCGAAGTAGATCTCCCAAGCTTCCTTCCAGCTCATCACCTTCTTGGGCAGCATGTAATCCATCATCATCGCGACCAGCGTGAGCACGCGGATGCCGCGCCAGGTCCACTTGTCGATCCACTTCTGGACGATCGGGACATTGGCCGGGTCCTGTTCGAGCATGAAGCGGATGCATTCCAGCCCCAGCGTCATGTGGCGGGCTTCGTCCGACTGTGCCGAGAAGCCGAAGGTCATCGTGCCCAAATCGCCATTATAGGCGGCGCCTGAAACGAACGGCACGAACAGCAGGTTGGTCAGCACATATTCGAAGCTGAAGCCAATCGCCGTGATGAACTCGAATGGACCGGCAGTATAAGCGTCGTCGAAGAAGGAGCGCGGGACCGAGAGGTACCAGACCTTCTGCAACATCTCGATCGGCGAGTGGAAGCCGTTGTAATGGCGGTTGTAGTTCGAGAGCGAGTGCATCTGCGTCTGTGCATGCCGCACTTCGTCGATGGCTTGCATCTGGCAGGCGATGCGCGGGCCGACGCCCGGGAACTGCCTGCCAACATGGGCAAAGCCGCGATGCGCCATATATTCCAGTGGCGAGATGCCGTTAAGGAACAGCTTGAGCGCGTTGATATAGCGCGCATCGGTGACGCCAAGGTGGCCGTTGTTCTGGTTGAAGGCGTCGAGGATCGCGTAGAGCTTGCGCTCCTTCTCGGCCTGGTACTTCCAGTAGGAATCCATGGTCAGGCGGAACGGGTCTTCCCACTTGTCCCAGTCGTGGATCTTGATCCCTTCGAACTTGGCGTAAGGGAACACCTTGTCC
>JANPOS010000052.1:0-64093 GCA_031428115.1 Novosphingobium sp.
TCCATCGCGTCCATGCCGCTCCCTGCCATGTTGGCCATGGCGGTGGCTTGCTGATGCGGGAACAGCGCGAGCGTCGTCATCTCGCGCGCGCTCATGCCGAGGCCCGCGCCCATCACGATGTAAACCCACGCCAGCGCACACAGGACGATGAGACCCGCAAGCGTAACCTGACGGTCCCTGGCGATCAATCGTTCAAGGGTCGGTGTCTCGCCCACGGGCGGCGATCAGGTGCGAACGATCCCATGATTGTTGAGATGCAGATTGGCGAACTGGCCATACGTGTTCTGCATCGCGACGCCGACCGGGCCTTTGGTCGTGCTGGTTGCGTTGCCGATCTCCGCAACCGCATATTCGAAGCCTTCCGGCTGGACGATCTGCGCGCGCGATGGCGCGCCGGTCACCAGGTTGCGAATCGGCTCGCCCACGGTCTCGATATAGTCCTCAATGTAGAGGCGGCCGGTGCGACCGTCGATATCGACCTCGAAATCGATGTTCGTGAAAACCGGGTCGTTCATCTTCGTGACCGTCGAGGCATAGACCGAAAACATCGTGGCGAAGGGATCGGTATCCTGTCCGGTCATGATCTTCAGCAGCGCCTCGCGCTGCTGGTCGTCGGCCGCCTCGTCGACAAAAGCTATCGCCTCGCCGTTGCCCTCGTGGACAGCGCCCGGCCACTTGAAGATCGCCGCGATCCGCAGCCCATCGAGCCTGGTGTCGCCGTAGTGACCTTCCTCGATCTCGATGCCGGCGACCGCGTGGCAATGGCCTTTGTCCGGCAGTCCATTGAACTGGCAATTGCACCCATAGGTGCAGGTGCAATTGATCAGCGATTTTCCGGTGAACTCCCAGGGCGTCATCGAAACCTCCAGCGTTGGTCAGGACCCGACCATAACCATTAGCCGATGGGCTGACTACCCTGCTCTTGAGCGACCTTGTGCGCCTGCTATCCCACTTTCCAGCCGAAATGTGGACTGTCGGTAATCGGCCCCATCCTTGCCATCGAGGCAACGTCCGCTTTTGCGGATCGCCGCCCAAAACCTGCCAGACCGGAATCCACCCAATCCCGGTCGTTCAGCGCCCGTGCAAATGGGTGCCAAATGTCAGATTTTGACCACTAGCTCAATTCCCAACGAGCCCTACGCATTGCCCACCCGACACGCGCGACCAACGCAGCTACCTCTACTGCTCACCAAGCAACGAGGTTACACATGACAAAGTATTTCCGCATCGAGAAGATCACCCTGAAGCCGCTTACGATCCTTGCAAGGGACCATGAAGACGCCATAGAAATCCTTGGTCACAGTTTCGCGAAGGGATTCGGACATCGACCTGACGCGGATTTCGAAGTTGTGGAGTGGCGACCACGCATCAGATCACCGCGATCTCCTCCAATAAGATGGATTGCAATGGGCCACAGGGGCATTGCCTGGCCTGCCGATGAAGTTGGTTTCTGGAAGATGACAGATACGGATTTGCCAGCGCCCTGACCCGATCGGCGGTGGCATAGTGTCTTGGGCCGTCCACCCTGCCGAACACGAGCCCAGCATCGAGAGATGAAGTCACGCTCGTGCGCTTGCTTATACGCTACGTTCGTCCCGCGGGCGAGCGTAGCGTGGGACTGTCTGAGTGAAAACAGAGAAGTCATAGGGTTGGACCACTTGGTCCATCAGGATGGAGGGAATCGGCCGCGAAAATATTTCACTTGAACCCTTTAATCGGTCCGCAGGCACGATTTGACACGAAAAATCGGCCGAAAAAATTATACACTGAATCCAAAGGCAAGACAAAAAACTGACTAATGATGTTATTTCAAAGTGTTAGCATATCCCCAAAAGCTGCGCAGAAATTATCGACATTTCTTGTTCAAGCATTTGCAGCTCGGCCGCGCAAGCGATCCAGAAGGCACCGCTGAAGCTTGTAAGTGTGCCTCACCCGCTGGAGCAGGCGTGCAAGATCCGGTCGATCGAGCACGACAACGCGCCCTGGCATGAGTTTGGAATGTCGGCGGTGGCACCATCGGCTTCGTTCCGCGAGAACTTGCACGCTGAGGTGGCCCTCCCTCGTTAACTCGGCGATCTGTGGCACGGTGCGCTCCGCATAACGATTGAACCCGCTGCGTCACAGTGGCTCTTCGAAGGGCGCGACTGACGAATCGCTGTCAAGAGTGACTGTCAATTCGACTGTCAATTCCTGCGCAGCGATCTTGCATAAACTGTTGTTTTAATTAAACATATATAAAATGGTCGGGGAGACAAGATTCGAACTTGCGACCCTCTGCTCCCAAAGCAGATGCGCTACCAGGCTGCGCTACTCCCCGACCGGGGGTTCTTGTTCCATCCCGCAATGGTGGGCCCGGCAGGACTCGAACCCGCGACCAAGCCGTTATGAGCGGCCGGCTCTAACCAACTGAGCTACAGGCCCGCATCGCCATGGAACGAGCGCGCGTTAGCTTGGCTCGGGCGGGGAAGCAAGCGCCACGGCATCAAGGATACCGGCAACGCTGGTTGGTGCCACCCCGCGCGAGGCGAGATAGCCCAGAACTTCGCGCCACCACTGGTAGAATTGCTCCAGATCAGCGGCGCTGCGCACATAGGGGGTGTTGCCCGGCGCGAGCGAGGGGCTGTGGAATGACAGCACCAGCACCGGCAGGCCAAGATCGAGTGCCATGTCGATGCCGCGAATCGCCTCGGCCGCGCTGACGCCTTCCGGGGTCAGCGGAATCCGCTCCAGCAGGCCAAGCCGCGAGAGCAGGCCGCGCAGCTGCGGCAGACGCCACAGCCGCGGATAGAGCCAGGGCCCCAGCTGGCGGAGCGGCCCCCAATAAGTCGTGGTCAGCGGCAGTTCGAGCAGCGGCGCGGCGCGGTCGAGCCAATAGGGCGCGAGCGGATGATCGCGATAGTTGGGGCCGCCGCCCTTGCTGTAATCGAAGCAGGAGCGCACCGAGGTGTCGATGGCAATGCCGCCTTCGATCAGGATGTCGGCGGTATTTGCTCCCGCGCCATAGCGCCCGCAGCGGAAGATGCGCGGCGCTGCGCCGAAGGTCTGCTCGATCCGGTCGCGCAGGGCCAAGAATTTGGCGCGCTCGAGCTCGCGGGGAAGATTACCGGCGAAACTGTTGAAATTGGTGACTTCCTCGTCGAACGGGGGGTTGACCCAAGGGTGCAGCTGCACGCCGACTTCCGCTTTGCCCGCCTGGATTGCCGCGCCCAGGGTCTCGCCGGCAACCGCGGCATCGGCGACCGGATAGTCGACCAGATAGACCGGGACGATGCCGCGCTCCTCGCAGAATGCCTGGAACGTCGCCAGCGCGGGCAGCGCTTCGACCTTCTGGTTCTGGCGGGCGAGTGGTTCCAGCCAGTCGAACTCTTCTTCGGTATCGACCGTGAGGATGAAGCGCTGGCCAAAATCTGCGCCAAAGCGGGCTGTGCGGCTTGCCTCGGGAACGTCGTTGATCCGCAGTTCGGCCACTTTCGTTTGGTCCCCCGGTTGTGCCCTCAGGCGCGCTCCTCGCTCCCGGACTCTTGGCTATGGCGCGCCATGCCGCTGGTCAAGCCCGGCAGGCTGAGTTTCAGGCGCTTATCCTTGCGCCGCAGTTCGCCGCCGGCTGCTGCTGCCTCGGCCCTGGCCAGCCGCAGGCTGAACCCGGCGCCGAAAATGCCCGCGCTCAGCGCCCTGGATGCCGAGCCAGCGAGCGCCTGCCACAGCAGTTCATCGTCGAGCGCGGCGAGCGACTGGGGCAGGGCAAGGGTCACTTGCGCCAGGTCTCCGCGTGCGCGTCCGCGCAGCTTGAGCATCTCGCCAGGCGCGGCTGCGCCTGCGAGCGTTGCCAGCAGCCGCCAGACCAGCCGTTCGGCATCGGCCGTGCCCATCGCCACCGGCAGGCTGTCGCTGCCGGGCAGGGCGAGATCAAAGCCGCCGCCACGCGGCTCGGTGAAAGCGCGCAGCTGGCCGACCGCACTGGTGAGGATCGCCGCCAGATCGCTGCCATCGGCTTCGGGGGTCAATCGCCCACTCTCGAGCCGTGCCAGCCGTTCCAGCTCTTCAAGTCCCGCGAGCACCCGCGCGGCGTCGCTGGCGACATTGGCCGCCAGCGCGCGGTATTCGTGCGGGGCCGGGCCGAACAGTTGCTGCTGGATGACTTCGGCAAAACCCTGGATGGCATTCACCGGGGTGCGCAATTCATGGAGCAGCTGGCGCATGCGGTCCGCCTCGCCCTCGCGCGCAGCGGGGCGGGGACTGCTGACCGGCGCGGTCTGGCGGCGCATCCGCCCGGCATGGCCGGTGTAGGCGCCGGTGCCGGGATCGAAGCAGGGCACGGCATCGATCTGCCAGCGCCCGGCGATGGCCGGTGCGCCCGCCAGCTCCATGAGGAGGCGGCGCAGCGGCTGGCGGTGGCGCAACGCCAGGGCCAGCGTGGCGCGCGCGGCGGCCGGGGCGGTCACATCGTGCGAGGCGAGCCGCATGCCCAGCACCATCGGCGCCATGCCCGGATCGCTCCAGACGATGCAGCCTTCGGCATCGGTGGCGAAATCGAAAGCCTTCAGCCGGATCGGCGCGCGCTCGGCGGCGGAAGCGGATTGCGGTGGGCTGCCTTCGCCAGCCTCGACGGGCTCACGTTTCTTGCGGAAATCCTCGATGCGCTGGACGATCTCGCCGATGTCGGCCGCGTTTGAACCGGCGGCACGCGGCACTGTCTGGGGCGCTGGCTCGCGCGCCGGTTGTGCTTCGCCGAGGCCGGGTAATCCCGGGGGCACCATGCCGAGCCGGGCAAACAAGGCGGCGGCGCGCGGGCCCATGTCGCGGCGCTGGCCGACCAGTGCGCGCGCGCCCGGCGGCAGGGCAGGCGCCAGATCGAGCCATTCCTCCTCGCCCAGCTGCGCTGCGGCGATGGTGGCCGCAGCCACCGCAGGCTCGCCGCCTGCGAGCAGCGCGACGAGGCGGGGGTTGCGCAGCCGCATGCCAGGCTCGCGCAGCATCGTCGCACGGTCAGCGACGGGAATCGCGCCAGCCAGTTCTCCCAGCCGGTCGCAGGCGGCATCGACTTGCGCGCCCTCGGCCTCAACCGGCAGGGTGCCGAGCAGATCGAGCAGCTGACGATACTGGATGCGCGCCATTGTTGCACCGCTGCTGCGGGAGCGCAGCACAGTCGCCAGGCGATCGTCGAAATGCATTCGCGCTCCAGGTAGGCAGGGCCCCAGGCAGGCCGCGACTGATCCGCGACCCTAGCAGTTTGCCAGCACGGGGAAAGCGCAGCCGAGTGCCGCGTTGCAAAGCGGGACGATTGCCCGCATAGATAATAATGTTATCGGATCGGGCCGATGGGCGCGCGGATTGTGTCGCTATTGGCCCCGCAATTCACGCTGGACGGGAGCAAGGCAGGGGCATGGCGAATCTGGACCGGATCGACCGGCGCCTGCTGGCGGAATTGCAGGACGATGGGCGGGTGACCAATGTCGAGCTCGCCCAGCGCGTCGGCCTCACCGCGCCGCCTTGCCTGCGGCGGGTTCGCGCGCTCGAGGATGCGGGGCTGATTCGCGGCTATCATGCTGATCTGGACGGCGCCAAGCTGGGCTTCGCGATCACCGTCTTTGCCATGGTCAGCCTGAAGAGCCAGGCCGAGGAGGCCCTGCGCCAGTTCGAGGAGCACATGCGCGCGCTGCCCGAAGTGCGCGAATGCCACATGCTCAACGGCGAGATCGATTTCATCCTGAAGATCGTCAGCCGTGATCTGCAGAGCTTCCAGGAATTTCTCACCAGCAAGCTGACGCCCGCGCCCAATGTCGCCAGCGTCAAGACCAGCCTGACCATCCGCACCGCCAAGCAACTGCCGGGCGTGCCGCTGGATTAGGCTGGTGGCACATCGGACAGGCGCGGGCTGATCACCACGCAATCGTCATTCCCGCGAAGGCGGGAACCCATCTCCAGATCTTGCGTTTGCAAGTCCGGTCGCAGCCGGACGCACCGTCCGGAGCTGGGTTCCCGCCTTCGCGGGAATGACGAATCGAGGCGCGGGGGGACGGGATACCGTCCCCCGCTTCATCCCGCCGGCAAATCGGGCTGGAGCAGCCGGTGCAAGTGGACGATGACATATTTCATCTCGGCATCGTCGAGCGTGCGCCGGGCCTTGTCGCTCCAGGCTTCTTCGGCGGCGGCATAGTCGCCATAAATGCCAACGAGATCCATTTCATCGAGGTTGGCGAAATCAAGGGTCTGGGGGTCGGCCACGCGGCCGCCCATGACAAGGTGTAGCTTCTGCATCGGGCTTGGCATTTCCTGGGGAGGAGGGGAGGAGCCTTATTAGCAGGATTGCTGCACTGCGGCAATCCGGGCCTTGGCCCCAGGTTCGGCCTCAGCTTTTGCGCGCGGCGATGAAGCGCAGTGCCGCGCGGGCAAGGTCGAGCCCGGCGATCGATGCGGTGCCGGCGGCTGCCATGGTGCCGCGCTGCAGGCGGCGGGCGCTCTCGCCGGCGCGTCCGGCGCCGCTGCGCAAGTGCTCCGATGCCTCGCCCGCTGCCTCGCGCGCACTTTCGCCTGCCTGCCGGGCGAGGCCGAGGCCGACTTCGCTGCCGACTGCCGCTGCGGCGACCGCGCCCTGGGCGAGCCGCCTTGCCGCACCGCGCGGGATCAGCGCGCCAGCGATCAGCCCGACGAGCAGGCCGCCGCCGATCGCCAGACCCGGCTGCGCGCGCGCCATATCGAGCAGGTTGGCAGGCTTTGCCGGTTTGGCAGGAGCCGGCACTGGCTTTGCGGGGGGTTTATTCCTGGGCATTGGTGGGGACCTCTTCTGGTTGGCCGATTACGCTGGTTTCGCCTGTTTCATCACTCGCCCCGGGGTCCGCCTCCCACCAACCGCCAATCAGCTCGTTGATCGGCCCGCGCAGGAACCAGAGCGCGAGCAGAGCCGCCGTCGCTGCGGCAATCCCCTTGCTTTCGCGCGCCACATCGAGCGCACCGTCCATCGCATGGCGGGCATCGTCGCCGACGCGTTCCAGCAGCCGCTCGCCGATGGTCTGCGCCTGCGGATCGCCGCGGAGGCGAAGAAGCTGGGTATCGAACGCTTCGCGCGCAAGATCACGCGCGGCGCGGGCCTCGGCCAGCTGGCGGCGCGCGCGGCTCATGCCGCGTCCTTGCGGTCGGCGATCAGCCCCGCGGTGCTCCGCAATTTGAGCATTGCGATAGCAGCGGCGAGCAGCGCGGAGATCAGCAGTGCGCCCGCCACCGCCGCGGTCGCGCCCCATGGACCCAGCGCCGGCGCCAGCGCAGCAAGCGCGCCGACCGCCAGCGCCATCAACGCGAAAAAGCCCAGTGCCAAGGCCAGCAGGCCCAGCAGCGCGACCACGCCCGCCTGCCCGGCAGCAAAGCTGGCGCGCGCCTTCTGCCAGGCGAACTCCGTCTCGGCGAGCCTCTTGCCCTGATCGATCAGGCGGCGCACGTCTTCGCTCAGCGTCGCCTGATCGGCGGCATCATCGCCGGTTTGGTGCGCGTCAGTCACGGCCTCCCGGCGCTCAGTTCGAGCGGCGGAACAACCGGGCGAGCACGAACCCTGCTGCTGCCGCCACCGCGACTGCGACTCCGGGGCTCTTGCGCACGAATTGCTTGGCATCCTCGCCCAGTTCGCCCAGATCCTTGGCGTCGATCTTCTCGGCTGCGTCCTGCATGGACCGTGCTGCCGTGCGGGCATAGTCACCGTATTTCGGGCCGACTTTCTCGTCGATCGTCGCGGCGTTGTCCTCGACCAGCTTGCCGAGGCCTGAAATCGCCTCGCTGGCCTTGGCCTTGCCTTCCTGGGCCAGGATGAACGCCTTGTCCTTGGCCTGCTCGCCAAGATCCTTGGCCTCATCGATCCATTCGCTCGACTGGCTGGTCGCCTTGGCGCGATAGGCGCTGGCGCGCTCCTTGGCCTCGGCGGTCAAGGCTTCGGCGCCGGCCTTGGCTTCATCGAGCGCCTTGGCGAAGCGCTGCTTGGCGGCTGGCGCGGCCTTGGCGCTCGCGGTCTTGCGTGCGGTCGTGGTCTTGCGGGGCTTGGCAGTTGTCGGTTCGGCCATGAGCGGTTCCTCCGCCCCGGAATGGGGCATTGCGGGATAAAGATGGGAAGCATCTTGTGCGACACAAGGTGCTGGTATGCAACAATGCAACTTGCCTCAATTTGTTCCCCTGCCTAGGAGCGCGGCAAGCAATAGAGACCAGGAGTTTGCCCTGCCATGACCGGAATCATTGACATCCACGGCCGCGAGATTCTCGACAGCCGGGGCAACCCGACGGTCGAGGTCGATGTGCTGCTCGAAGATGGCAGCTTCGGCCGCGCCGCCGTGCCATCGGGCGCATCGACCGGCGCGCACGAGGCGGTGGAACTGCGCGATGGCGACAAGTCGCGCTATCTGGGCAAGGGCGTGCTCAAAGCGGTCGATGCAGTGAACGGCGCGATTTCGGACCACTTGCTCGGGCTCGACGCCGAAGACCAGCGCGACATCGACCTTGCGATGATCGCACTCGATGGCACCGAGAACAAGGCACGGCTTGGCGCGAATGCAATTCTCGGCGTCAGCATGGCAGTGGCCAAGGCAGCAGCGGATGCGCGCGGTATGCCGCTCTTCAGCTACATCGGCGGGATCTCCGCACATGTCCTGCCAGTGCCGATGATGAACATCATCAACGGCGGCGAACATGCCGACAACCCGATTGATTTCCAGGAATTCATGGTCATGCCGGTCGGCGCGCCGACGCTGGCCGAAGCCGTGCGCTGGGGTTCGGAAATCTTTCACACGCTGAAGAAGGGCCTCCACGACAAGGGCCTCGCCACCGCCGTGGGCGACGAAGGCGGCTTCGCGCCGAACCTCGCCTCCACCCGCGATGCGCTCGATTTCATCATGGCCTCGATCGAGCAGGCGGGCTTCAAGCCGGGCACCGACGTGGTGCTGGCGCTCGATTGCGCGGCGACCGAGTTTTTCAGGAATGGCAAGTACGAGATTTCGGGCGAGGGGCTGTCGCTTAGCCCGGGCCAGATGGCCGACTATCTCGCCAAGCTTTGCGACGACTATCCGATCCGCTCGATTGAAGACGGCATGAGCGAGGACGATTTCGAAGGCTGGAAGGCGCTGACCGACCAGATCGGCGGCAAAGTGCAACTGGTCGGCGACGATCTGTTCGTCACCAACCCCAAGCGGCTCAGCATGGGCATCGGCAAGGGGCTGGCCAATTCGCTGCTGGTCAAGGTCAACCAGATCGGCACGCTGACCGAGACCTTGGAAGCGGTGAGCATCGCCCAGCGCAACGGCTACACCGCCGTGATGAGCCACCGCTCGGGCGAGACCGAGGATGCGACGATTGCTGACCTCGCGGTTGCCACCAACTGCGGCCAGATCAAGACGGGCTCGCTGGCAAGGTCGGACCGGCTGGCGAAATACAACCAGCTGATCCGGATTGAGGAAGAGCTGGGGGATGCTGCGGTTTATGCGGGCGTAGCGGCGTTTGGTAGGTTGGTGGGGTAGCCAAGCCCAACCCCGGATCAAGTCCGGGGTGACGAATTGGGAGATGTCATTTTGAAAATTCCCGTCACCCCGGGCTTGACCCGGGGCCGGGCTTTCCCTCACTCACGCGCCATGGATAGCGAACGCAAGGGCGGCTGGGTTTACATCATGGCCAAGCGCTATCGCGGCGCCATGTATGTTGGCGTGACCTCCGACCTTCCCGCCAGAATATTCCAGCACCGCTCTGGCATGGGCTCGGATTACTGCGCCGAGCGTGGCCTGGGCCGGCTGGTCTGGGCCGAACGTGGTGACGATATCGAGAATTGCATTACCCATGAGAAGCGGGTGAAGCGCTGGCGCCGGGAATGGAAGTTTGCCCTGATCGAAAAGGGCAACCCTGAGTGGCTTGATCTCTACGACCAGCTTTTCTGATCGGACGTTGCGCGGGAGTACAAGCCCCGGCCCGGGTCAAGCCCGGGCAGACGAGAGAGGGGAAGAGTCCAGCAACGATATCCGTCACCCCGGGCTTGACCCGGGGCAAGGCTGCCTTCCGCGCATACCAAATCCCCCGCTGGCGAATGCGGAATTACGCCGAAATGAGAAGCAAAGCGAACGGGCTGGCCGGCGCTGGGTTTGCCTGACGCAACAGGCTTGGCTCGACATGTTTGCTGCGAACGGCCGGCGAGACAGGTCTGAAACGCGCCGGCTCGGCCCTGCGATGCACAGGAGGCTGCGGTTCGGGCTCGCTGGGCGTGCCGCATGCCTTCGGGGCATACCCCGATATTCCGGGCCGGAGATCGCCGGCCACTCCTTGCATCGATGAAACGCGGACGCTTCCGCTGGGGGAGCGCCGGCCTTGCGGGGTGAGGAGAGGCAAAGCGCTTTCCCGCCCCGCACCCGTCGCTGGTCAGCTTGTGGCTGACGGCGGGGCGTATAACCTATATTGTTATCTTTGTCAAGGGGAGGGGAATGTCTGGTTGGCTATAGATCGAACTCCTTAGGTTGCGACCAAATCGATTTCTGATGAATCGATCTTGCGACTGATCCTTTGCAGCGACGAAAAAACGAGCGCCTTCGACCGACACTGTGTTCATTGCTGCAACGATCTCTTCAGGCTTCATCCTCGCAAATCGATTGAGCGTCTCTAATTTCCAAGCGGATACAAAAAGCTTCCGGGGCGAGATGGGGATTGCGAAGTGCCCATCATCCGTCTTCCATCCATTCGTTCGGGCAATAGGGTCGTCAGATAGCAAAAAATCTCTTGGTCCTGCTGGCAGAGTAAAAACTTGGGTATGCATGTCGTGCATGAATTGGCCAATGGCTTGGTTCGTCATCACACTAGGCAGTGAATTAAGAGCCGATCGCCTGCGTTCCGCTAATGTAAGTCCATCCCTATAATCTTCAAAGGTAATGGGGTCATTATCGCCACGTAAATTAGGATATATTCCACGGGCTGAATCAAGAGTCTCATCAAACATTTTCATCGCACTTGTGATTGTTGCTTGAAGGTTGTCGGGTGTCCTATGAAAAAGAGACAGGATAAATACTGTCCACTCTGATCGCTCTGTTGAATTTAGTTGCACTTGAGGTTCAGCATTCATCTTCTGCAGAACTAGTGCAGCCCTGCTGTCGATAACTTGGAAGATGTCGAGTTCAAGCCAGTGAATGCCATTTGGGTCGCCAGGTGAGGTGTAGAGATCGTTAATCCATCCAGCTTCGCTTGGAAATGACCGCCGCACCATGATCTTCGCCGGAATGGGTCTGTTGTAGCGCTCGAACTTTCCATCATCGCCTACCCACTGCCGGAGGAAAAATTCTGGGATATAGTGATGCTTTTTTGGGCCATTCCGCGTGGTCATATCTCTTCATTGCAAGATAGAGCAAAACACGCAACATGGGGCAATGCTGATCCGGCTGACTTTCGATGGCTGAGCCTGCTGCCTACCCCTCAAACAAAAACCCCGCCCGGATCGCTCCAGGCGGGGTTTCTAATTCAACCAACAGGTGCAGCAGGAACTAAACCCCCGCTTGCGCCGCCAGTGCTGCCAGCAGCAGCAAGGCCACGATGTTGGTGATCTTGATCATCGGGTTCACGGCGGGGCCAGCGGTGTCCTTGTAGGGATCGCCGACCGTGTCGCCGGTCACGGCTGCCTTGTGGGCTTCGGAGCCCTTGCCGCCGTGGTTGCCGTCTTCGATGAACTTCTTGGCGTTGTCCCATGCGCCGCCGCCCGAGGTCATCGAGATGGCGACGAACAGCCCGCCGACGATCACGCCCAGCAGCAGCGCGCCCAGCGCGGCGAAGCCATTGGCCTGCCCCGCAACGGCGGTGATGATGAAGTAGACCGCAATCGGCGCGACCACCGGCAGCAGCGACGGAATGATCATCTCGCGGATCGCCGCCTTGGTGACCAGATCGACCGTGCGGGCATAGTCGGGCTTGGACTCATAGGTCATGATGCCGGGGTTGTTCTTGAACTGGTCGCGAACGTCCTTGACCACTTCGCCCGCCGCGCGGCCCACGGCCGTCATGCCCATTGCACCGAACAGATAGGGCAGCAATGCGCCGAGCAGCAGCCCGACGATGACATAGGGGTTCTCGAGGCTGAAGCTGACGTTCAGCTCGGGGAAGAACTCCTTGAGGTCAGTGGTATAGGCCGCGAACAGCACCAGCGCGGCAAGGCCAGCCGAGCCGATGGCATAGCCCTTGGTGACCGCCTTGGTGGTGTTGCCCACCGCGTCGAGCGCGTCGGTTTTTTCGCGGACACTGTCATCCATGCCGGCCATTTCGGCAATGCCGCCGGCATTGTCGGTGACCGGGCCATAGGCGTCGAGTGCGACGACCATGCCGGCCAAAGCCAGCATCGCGGTGGCCGCATAGGCGATGCCCATCAGGCCCGCCAGCTGGTGGGCGATGATGATGCCGGCGCAGATCACCAGCGTCGGGTGGGCAGTCGATTCAAGGCTGATCGCCAGACCCTGGATGACATTGGTGCCGTGGCCGGTTTCCGAAGCCTTGGCGATGCTGCGCACCGGGCGATAGTTGGTGCCGGTGTAATACTCGGTGATCCAGATGATCAGGCCGGTGATGACCAGACCGAGCAAACCGCAATAGAACAGGGTGCGGCCATTATAGGCCTGATCGGCAATCGCGGCTTCCATGTTGCCGCCCAGCGCATAGGAGATCGCCCACCAGATGGCAGGGACCGAAAGCACGGCGGTGACCAGGAAGCCCTTGTACATCGCGCCCATGATGTTCTTGCCGCCTCCGAGGCGGACAAAGTAGGTGCCGATGATCGAGGTGACGATGCAGACGCCGCCGATCAGCAGCGGCAGGCTCATCAAGGCCATCAGGTTGTCTGCGCCCTTGAGCAGCAGCGCGGTGAGCACCATGGTGGCGCCGATGGTGACGACGTAAGTCTCGAACAGATCGGCGGCCATGCCGGCGCAATCGCCGACGTTATCGCCGACGTTATCGGCGATAACTGCCGGGTTGCGTGGATCGTCTTCGGGGATCCCGGCCTCGACCTTGCCGACCAGATCGGCGCCGACATCAGCGGCCTTGGTGAAGATGCCGCCGCCCAGACGCGCGAAGATCGAGATCAGCGATGCGCCGAAGGCGAGTGCGACGAGGCCGTCAACCACGGTGCGGTCAGTGCCGCCAACCGAATGCCCGGCAGGCCCGGTGAGATACCAGAAGAAGCCAGCAATCGCAAGGAGAGCAAGTCCCGCGACCAGCATTCCGGTGATCGCGCCGGCGCGGAACGCCAGGGTCAGGCCCTGTTGCAGGCCGACCTGTGCGGCCGCTGCTGTGCGGACATTGGCGCGAACCGAGATGTTCATGCCGATGAAGCCGGTCACGCCCGAGAGGACCGAGCCGAGCAGGAACCCGATCGCCGAGATCGGAGCGCCGCCGCGCGGCATGTCGAGAAAGACATAGACCAGCACGGCGATGACCACGCCGACCATCGCAATCGTGCGATACTGGCGGCCAAGATAGGCTTGCGCGCCTTCCTGGATGGCGGCAGCGATTTCCTGCATCTTGGCGTTTCCAGCCGATGCGCTGAGCACTTGTCGGCTGGTGAATGCGCCATAGGCCACGGCCACCAGGCCAAGTACTATCGAGATTTGAATGAGATCCACTTGCGCTGCTCCCCCTTGTTTGGTTGCGCATAAGGCAAGGCCCCGCTCACGCAGGGCCAAATAACCGCCCGCCGCTAGAGGCTAGAGCGCCAAGGCGCAAGCCCCAGATGCGGATTTTGCCGTAATTGAGGGAATGGCAATGGCCCTTTCAAATCCCGCTCAGCCTGAGCTTGTCGAAGGCCCCGCGTGCGCAAGCCAGTTCACCGCAACAACACGGTGCTTCGACAAGCTCAGCATGAGCGGGTCTGGTCGGGTGATTCAGGGCAAAATGCTGTGCTGGTAGCC
Source organism: Novosphingobium sp. (assembly GCA_031428115.1). Lineage (GTDB taxonomy): Bacteria > Pseudomonadota > Alphaproteobacteria > Sphingomonadales > Sphingomonadaceae > Novosphingobium. The sequence continues at coordinate 13,893 of JANPOS010000052.1, forward strand.
CAGTCCATCCGCCTCGCTTAGCGGCGCGCCGTCAAGCAACAGCGGGGCCTTGCCGGGGGGGAGTGCTGCGCCGACGCGGTGCGCGGCAACCGGCGGGACGATGCCCGGCGGCGCGGTGAACAGCAGTTGATAGTCCTCGCCCCAGCGCAAGGCCTCTGCCCGGCGCGCCTCGGGCGCGGCAAGGGGAACGGCGCTGGCGTCGATGGCAAGCGTCACGCCGCTGGCCCGCGCCAGCCTTGCTGCATCGAGCAGCAGCCCGTCCGAGACGTCCATCATCGCGCTGACCTGCGGTGCGAGCGCGCGGCCCTCGGCGAGCAAGGCTTGCGGGCGGCGATAGGCCAGGCTGTCCCCTTCACCGCGTTGCAATGCCTCCAGCCCCAGCATTGCCGCGCCGACCGGGCCGGTGATCCACAGACCGTCGCCCACTTGCGCCCCGGCGCGCGAGGGCACCGGGCGGTGGGTCGCGCGGCCCAGCGCAGTGAGGCCGAGCACGCGGGGCCCGGTTGCCGCGATGGTGTCGCCCCCCAGCAAGGGCGCGCCGTAATGCGTCAGCGCCGCTTCCAGCCCCTCGAGAAACCGGTCGTCGCCCTCGCCGAGGACATGGCCCAGCAGCACGCCCAGCGGCTCCGCGCCCTTGGCGGCAAGGTCCGACATGTTGCTGGCGACCAGCTTCCAGGCGACATCCGCCGGGTCTTGTTGCGCGAGATAGTGCACGCCTTCGGCCATGGCGTCGTGGGTCAGGACCAGCAGCTCGCCGCCGATTTCGAGGACTGCACAATCATCGGCGAGGCCGCGCGCGGCGGGGTGATGCGCGATGCGGCGCAGGGCGGCGATAAAGGCGAGCTCGTCGCTCAGCGGATGCGCCCAACGAGCATATCTGGCCTAACGCACATCCTTCGCCAGCGCGTCCAATATCCCGTTGACGAATTTCGCTTCCTTGGCATCGAAGAAGGCGTGGGCGACATCGAGATATTCGCCGATTGCGGTGCCGACCGGCACGTCGGCGCGGGCGATGAGTTCATAGGCACCGGCACGCAAGATCTGCAGCATGGTCCGGTCAAGCCGGTCGAGCTTCCAGCCTTCAGCGAGTTTGCCTGCAAGCAGACCGTCGATCTCGTCGCGCCGGGCCAGCGTGCCGCTGACCAGATCGTCGAAGAACGCGGTTTCCGCCTCGGCATAGACCGCATCGTCGATTTCCATGCCGAAGCGGTGCTGGTGAAATTCGTCGAGCAGGCGCGCGAGCGAGGTCGCCTCCATCTCGTGCTGGTAGAGCGCCTGGACAGCGGCGAGCCGGGCGGCGGCGCGCGCCTTGCGCTTGTCGGAATGCGCGGGTTTCATATGCCCAACCTGACTTCGATGGAGCGGGCGTGCGCGGGCAGGCCTTCGGCGTCGGCGAGCGCGATCGCGGCGGGCCCGATGGCTTGGAGCGCCACTTCATCAAGCTCGATGAAACTGGTGCGCTTCATGAAATCGAGCACCGACAGCCCGGAGGAAAACCGCGCCCGGCGGCCGGTGGGCAGCACATGGTTGGGCCCTGCGACATAATCACCGATGGCCTCAGGCGTCATCCGGCCAAGGAACACCGAGCCGGCGTGGCGGATCTGTTTGAACAGCGCCTGCGGATTGTCGGTGGCGATCTGGACGTGCTCGGCGGCCAGCGCGTTGGCCAGCGCCGGGGCTTCGTCAAGGCTCGCCACTTCGATGATCACGCCGTGCGTGTTCCAGCTTTCGGCCGCCACCCGCGCGCTGGGCAGCATGGCGAGCTCGACGCCGATGCGGTCGGCGACGGTGTCGGCGAACAGGGCATCATCGGTGATCAGGATCGATTGCGCGGCGGGATCGTGTTCGGCCTGGCTGAGCAAGTCGGCGGCGATCCATTCGGGATCGTTCCTGGCATCGGCAATCACCAGAATTTCGCTCGGGCCGGCGACCATATCGATGCCGACCACGCCATAAAGTTGCCGCTTGGCCTCGGCGACCCACATATTGCCGGGGCCGGTGATGACGTCCACGGCAGCGATCCGGTCGGTGCCGAATGCCAGCGCGGCAATCGCCTGCGCGCCGCCGATCCGCCAGATTTCGTCGATCCCGGCAAGATGCGCGGCGGCCATGACCAGCGGGTTGATCTCGCCGCCCGGTGTTGGCGTCACCACTACCAGCCGTTCAACGCCGGCAACCCTGGCCGGAATCGCGTTCATCAGCAACGAAGAGGGATAGGCTGCGCGCCCGCCGGGAATATACAGCCCTGCCGCATCGACGGCGTTCCAGCGCGCGCCCATGCGCACGCCGGCTTCGTCGCGATGGTCCCTGTTCTTTGGCCTCTGGCCTTCGTGGAAGGCGCGGATGCGCTGCGCGGCGAGTTCGAGCGCGGCGCGCAGATCCGGGGCGAGGTCGTCGAAGGCGGCGCGGCACATGTCAGGCGAAATGCGCCAGTCGGCGTCGTCGCCAAGATTGTGATCGTCCCAGCGCGCGGTGTATTCGGCCAGCGCCTTGTCGCCGCGGCTGCGCACATCGTCGATGATCCGTGTGACATCGCGCGCAACATCCGCGTCGTTTTCCCGCCGATCATTGACCAGTCGCTCGAAGGCCTCGGCAAAGCCGGGCTTGCGGCTGTCGAGGCGCAGCATCAGGTGACCGCCGCCCGGAAGGCCTCGACCAGCGCGGCGACGCGAGGATCGGTCTTCATTGCGGCGCGGTTGACGATCAGCCGGGCGGAGACCTCGAGGATGGTATCCGTTTCAACGAGGCCGTTGTCCTTCAGCGTCCTGCCGGTGGAAACCAGATCGACGATACGGCTGGCAAGGCCCAGCCCCGGCGCCAGTTCCATCGCCCCGCTGAGCTTCACCACTTCGGCCTGCACGCCAAGTGCTTCATAATAGCGGCGGGTGAGGCTGGGATACTTGCTGGCGACGCGCAGGTGGCTGGCGGGCGTGCTGTCTGCCCGGTCCGCTGGCTCTGCAACCGACAACCGGCAGTGGCCGATGGCGAGATCGACCGGCGCATAGAGGTCGGAATAGGCGAATTCCTCGACCACGTCCGAGCCGACGATCCCCGCTTGCGCCGCACCGTGTGCGACGAAAGTTGCGACATCGAACGCGCGCACGCGGATGATCTGCATTTCACTGTTTTCGCAGGCAAACGAGAGCGCGCGCGAATTCTTGTCGTGAAACTCGGCATCCGGAACTACGCCGGCGCGGGCCATCAGCGGCAGCGCCTCGTCGAGGATGCGGCCCTTTGGTACGGCGAAGATGAGCGGGTTGGCCATTGCGGCGGGCCTTAGGCGGCACCGGCGCAAAGGGCAACTCTTGCCCTCTTGTGCGCTGCACAATTCTGCCGCAGACTGCTCGCGGTTGCAACATGGGGAGTTGGGGCATGGACGGCAGATCGGTGATCGGCAGCACCCGCAGCGTAGAGGAAGCCTACGCCAATCAGGTCGACTATTGCCAGGCGAACGATTCGCCGGTGACCGGGCGGGTTGTCGCGGCGATTGCCGTCTTGCTGGGCGAACCCGATCCTGGCAGATTCATCGCCCGCATCCGCGATTGGCCGGGCGTCTCACCGCTGGGCGATGCCCTGCCGCTGCGTTCGGCGGGGGGAATGCACGCGCTGCACCTCTCGGGCGCGGAGCCGGGCCTTGCGCCGATCTATGCCGGTGTGCCAGCGGACGATGTGGCAATCATGCGCGCGGCGGTGCGCCGGCACGAGGGCTTGCTGCTCCCCTGGCTCGATGGTCCGCCGCAGACCAACGAGGCGGGGCGCAGCTCAGGCTTCATTGCCGGTATGCTGTGGCTGGCGGAGCAGGGCCTGCCAGCTCGGTTCGAGTGCCTCGAGATCGGCTCATCGGCGGGGATCAACCTGATGATCGACCGCTATCACTATGATCTGGGCGGAGTCTCAACCGGGCCAGACGATGCGGCGATGCGCTTTTCTCCCGAATGGCGCGGCAGCCCGCCGCCCGCCCACGAGATTGCCTTTGCCGCGCTGCGGGGCTGCGATGTCGCGCCGGTTGACCTCTGCGATCCGGTCCAGGCGCTGCGACTCAAGGCCTACATCTGGCCCGAACACACCGTGCGTTTCGCGCGGCTGGAGGCGGCGATTGCGGCTGCGCGGCGCAGTCCGCCCGATCTGGTGCATAGCAATGCTGCCGACTTCATCGAACAGCAGCTTGATCGCCCGCAAGAACCCGGGACCACCCGGGTGCTGATGCATTCGATTGTCTGGCAATATGTGCCGGCCGACCAGCAGGCGCGGGTGAGCGCGGCGATGGCGGAAGCGGGACGGCGCGCGAGCCCGGAAAAGCCGCTCGCCTGGGTGGCGCTGGAGGCCAACCGCACGCTGCTCAACCATGGCCTGACCGTGCGCCACTGGCCGGGCGATGGCGAGGAGACGCTGCTGGCAGCCGCCCACGCCCACGGCGCCTGGCTGGAGTGGTTTGGCGTCTAGCCCAGAAACGCATCCATCGCCGCATTGACCGCGCCGGGTGCCTGCCAGGTGACGAAATGGCCGCATCCGGGCACCTCGGCCACGGTCAGCTGCTCCACATAATCCTCCAGTCCTACCAGATTGCAGGGCGGCAGGGCAACATCGTCCAGCGCCCAAATCACGAGGGTCGGGATGGTGAGCCGGGGCAGTGCGGGGGCTTTCCAGCCATCGGGCAGGGCATAAGGCACATCCAGCGGCGGCACATCGAACGAGCTTGCGCGGTACCAATTGAGCATACCGAAGGCCGCATCGCGATCCTGCCAGTCCGCCAGCAGCGCGTCGCGCTCGGCATCTTCCATGCCGGTCGACAGCAGCTTCGGATCGAAAGCCTTGGCGAGCATCCCGGCGAGGCCCGCCGCATTCACCAGCGCATCGTTCGCCGGGTCGCGGAAGGTGCGCATGTACTGGCTGGCGGTGCGCTGCACTGGGTCGGTCCAGATCAGCCGCTGGAAAATCGCCGGATGCGGCGCATTGGCGATCACCGCGCGTTCCACCCTCGAATGCTGGCCCAGCACAGCGACGAACCAGGCGATCGCGCCGCCCCAGTCGTGGCCGACCACGGTAAACTTCTCCACGCCAAGCGCATCTGCCAGCTGGAACACGTCCCCCGCCAGCTTGTCCGGCGTATAGCTCGCCAAATCCTGCGGCTTTGACGAGCCGCGATAGCCGCGCTGGTCAGGCGCTATGCAGCGGAACCGGCCCGAGAAATGTGCGATCTGGTGGCGCCAGGTGCGGTGCGATTCGGGGAAACCGTGGAGGAAGATCAGCGCAGGCGCATCTCGCGGGCCTTCATCCAGCACATCGAGTTCGATACCCGAGGCGAGGCGCACGCGCTTCATTCGCGGGGTGCCTTGGCCTTGATCGCCCCAAGTTCACCGGGCGCATGCGCCCGGATGGCAAGGGCATGGACGCGCTGACCGGGAATGTCCCCCAGCGCGGCATTGACCAGCCGCTGGCGTTGCAAGCGCGAGACGCCGGCGAAGGCCGCGCTTTCGATTGCCACGGTGAAATGCGATTCGCCGCTGCCATCATCGCCGCTGTGGCCGCTGTGGCGGGCAGAATCGTTGGTCACTTCCAGCCGCGTCGGCGCGAAGGACTTGGTGAGGATTTCGGCAATTTCCTGGGCGAGTGGTCCCATAATACGCAACTCCGTCTACCCTGAGCTTGTCGAAGGGCTGTTTTTCTCTTGCCAATCGCGAGGCAGAAAAGAAAGGGGCAGGGCTTCGACAAGCTCAGCCGAGACGGATTATTTTGCCCGGAAGCACCTCTCATGACCGATTCCATGGCCGCCGCGAGGCTCAGGGCAGGCAATGCCATTGGCCAGCTTGTGCCGAGCCGGGCGAATTCCGCGCGCCAGGCGGCCGTGCGTCCGGATTTGACGGGCCAGGCGACTATCGCTGGTTCTGCCTCGATCATGTCCGCGCCTTCAACGCGGGCTATGATTATTTCTCCGGCATGAGCCCCGAGGAGATCTACGCCGCGCAATCGCCGCTTCACGGCTGGGAGCGCGAGACCCGCGCCTTTTCGCCCACTGCGGGCATCGATTCGCCCCCGCGCTGGGCCGATTATGCCGGTCCGCTGGAAGCCATTTCGGCGCGCGCCAGGGACCAGATGCGGATGCGCATGCCCGTCGAACGCAAGGACGGGCGCGTGGTTACGCCCGAGGAGCGCCGCGCACTGGATATGCTGGGGCTGCCACTTGATGCCGATCGCAAGGCGCTGCGTGGTCGCTATTCCGATCTGGTCCGCCGCTATCATCCTGATCGCAACGGCGGCGACCGCAGTTACGAGACGCGGCTCCAGGGGGTGGTCGAGGCCTATCAGGTGCTCAGGAAAGCGGGGGCGTTCGGTTGAGGCGGATCAATCCCGGTCTGGCGCCCCAGGCGGGAACATGTCGCGGAAGGGCCGCGCATCTTCGACGCATTGCGCCACCGGCGGCAGTTTGAGCAGATGCGCGCGCCAGGCGGCAAGGCGGGGCAGGCCATCGCCAATTGGCTCGACCCAGTCGGCATAGAACAGCGACGGGGCAGCGGCGCATTCGATCAGCGTGATCTGCCCGGAGGCGGGATAGAATTCGAGCCAGCCATCGAGCCAGGCATAGGTCCGGCGCAGCTTCTCCCGCGCCTCGGCGATCCGTGATGCGTCGGGTGCTTGCGGATTGCGCAAGTGTTCGTCGACCACGCTCTGCATCGGGCCCATCACATAGTTGTCGAACACCCGGTCAAGCATGCGCACGCCGACTGCGGCGGCGGGATCGGCAGGGATCAGCTCTTCAGGTCCGGGATGGCGGTTGGCCAGGTATTCGACAATGCTGGTCGCCTCGAAAATCTGGATATCACCATCTTCCAGCAGCGGAAATTTGCCGAGCGGCGAGGCGGCATGGACCGTGGCGACATGATCGGGAAACTGGGGATCGACCGCGCGCACTTCAAAATCGAGTTCGCTTGCATAGAGCGCGATCAGGGCCTTCCAGGTGTAGCTGGAGAACGGGTGGCCATAGAGGACAAGCATTATTTGCGGCTCTCCTCGATCAGCGCATTGTCGATGGCCTTGGCGGCCTTGTAGGCGGCGCGGCCTTGCAGCCGCTGGACATAGCCGACGAAGGCCTCGTTGGGCGGCACCGAACCGAAATTGAGGCCCCAGTCGAGCTGGCTGCCGACATAGACATCGGCCATGGTGAAGCGCTTTCCGCAGACGTAATCGTTGCGGCCGAAATGCGCTTCGAGCGTCGCCATGGTGCGCTCGTAGCTTCCCCAGCCAGCGGTCATTTCCTGCTCGGGCTTGGGGGCAAAGCCGAGGTAGGTGCTGACAATCGCCGATTCCAAGGGGCCGGCGGCGAAGAACAGCCAGCGGAAATAGTCGGCGGTCTCGTCGTCATAGGGCAGCAGGTCGGCATCCGGGTTGACCTCGGCCAGATAGGCGCAGATCGCCGCGCCTTCGGTGATCGTGCGGTCGCCGCGCGGGGCGTGGTGGACCAGCGCGGGGACTTTGCCCATCGGATTGACGCCAAGCAGCGCGGCGGGCTTGTCCTTCAGGACGACGATCACCTGTTCGTAATCGGCCCCGGCCTCGTGCAGCGCCCAGCGCGCGATCTGGCCGCGCGACATTGGCTGGGTGTAGAACGTGTAGTCGGGCATCTCAGCGCTTCCTCGGCCCGACGAGGCCAAACGCCGCGCCTGCCGGATCGAGCGCCATCAGCGAATAATCGCCTCCCGGAATCTCCATCGGGGCCTGAAGGATCGCACCCCCATTCGCTCCGATGGCTGCCGCGCCGGAATCGATATCCGGGACGCGGAAGTAGAAACTCCACGCCGACACCGGCATCTCAGGCATCCTTGGCATCACCGCGCCCAGCATGAAACGCCCGCCGCTGACGTTCAGGAATTCATATTTGCCCATCGGCCCCATGTCGAGCTCGCCATCCTTGGACCAGCCGAACATTGCGCCATAGAAAGACTTGGCCGCCTCGGGGTCGCTGGTGCTGAGCTCGTTCCAGGCGCAGTGGCCCAGCTTTGGTGCCAGCGCGGCAAAGCTGTGGCTGGTTTCATCCGACGCGCCCTTCATCACATAGAAGACTGCGCCCTGCGGATCGGCGACCATCGCCATGCGGCCGACGCCCTCCAGGTCCATCGCCGGCATCAGTACGGCACCGCCCTTGTCGACTAACTCAGTGACGCTGGTATCGACATCGTCGACGCCGATATAGCCGACCCAGCAGGGCCGCGCTCCGTGTTCGGCCATTTCCTGGGTGATCGCCATAAAGCCGCCGACGCCGTCTTTGGTATCGCTCCCGTCGCCGGATGAGAAAAAGCGGTAGTCCATATCCGGCATACCAGACGACTGCGAGCTCCAGCCGATCACCATGCCATAAAATGCCGCTGCCGCATCGGCGTCAGTGGTGAGCAGCTCATACCAGATGAAATCGCCTTGCTGGTTGGTCATGGTTATTCTCCCAGTTCTACAATCGGCGAAAACCCGCCATAGATCATCTGCATGCCATCGAACGGCATCGGGTCCTTCTCAGGGTTGAAGCGATCGTCGCTCTTCATCAAATCGTCCATTTGCGCTGCCATGGCGCTGCGTGTGGCTTTGTCGGGCCATTCGATCCAGCTGAAAACAATCGACTCATCGTCCTTCGCATCGACGGCACCATAGAAGTCGGTGGTCTTGCCGCGGGGGACATCTTCTTGCCAGGATTCGATGACGCGCGTGGCGCCGTGTTCGATAAACACGCTATCGCTGGCCTTGGCATGGTCGATGAATTTCTGTTTGTTGGCGGTTGGAACCGCGATGACGAAGCCTTCAATGTAGGTCATTTTCCATCTCCTTCACAGATCGCCGCGAGCCCCTCCGCACAGGCCGTCCAGCCCTCGACGAAGCCCATGTCTTCGTGCTGCTTCATCGTTTCTGCGGTCCAGTGCCGCGATGTTGCCGTGTAGCGCGTGCCACCACCCTCAGGGGCGATTTCCCAGATGCCGATCTGGAATGGACCGTCGGTGCGCCATTGTCCTTCGGCATCGCGCAGCACCGCGTCCGTGGCGACAAAGCGCACGCCGGGGGTAACTTCCAGGAAGGTGCCCAGTTGCGGCATTTCCTCGCCGTCCGGCCCCTTGAACACCATCTCGCTGCGCCCGCCCGCGCGCCATTCCTGCACGACCACTTCGGCGCGCCACGGGGCGGGGCACCACCATTCCTCCTGCCGCTCGGTCATGGCGTGCCAGACTTTCGCGGGCGGGGCAGCGATGTAGCGGGTGACGGAAAGTTCCAGATGCTCGTTGCTCATGACTTTCAAACTCCTGCGAATCACTCTTGCATTGTGCTGCACCGATGAGTTACAAAAAGCAACAATGAAGTTACAAAAAGAAACTAATGCGCACGGCAAGTGGTATGACGATGCCTGCGGCACCGCCTTCGCACTCGAGCTGATTGGTGAGCGCTGGGCGCTGCTGATCATACGCGAATTGATGTTCGGCGGGCGGCGTTTCAGCGATTTGCGCGGCGGGTTGCCCTCGATCAGCGCAAAAGTGCTGACCGAACGGCTCGAGGGGCTGGAGCGGGCCGGTATTGTCCAGCGGCGCCAGTTGCCGCCGCCTGCCGCAGCGCAGGTCTATGAACTGACCAAATGGGGCTATGGTGCCGAGGAGTCGATCCAGGCGCTGGGCGCTGGGCCGCCTGCTCGCCCGATCATGATCCGGCGCTGCCGCTGTCCGCCGCCTCGCTGATGATGAGCTTTCGCACCATGTTCGATGCGACGCGGGCAGCAGGCATGGTGCTGACCGGTGGGATCGTAGTCGGTGCCGAACAGTTTCTTGTCGCGGTGGACGACAGGAAATTGCGCGCCGAACGCGGCGAGCCCCAGCTGCCCGAATTCGTCCTTGCGGCACCATCGGCCCCGCCGATTGCCGCGCTGGTCTATGGCAAGCTTCCGGCCGACGAGCTGGCCGGAACCGGTCTTTGCGTGTCGGGCGATGCCGCCGCCGCCGCGCGGTTTATCGACCTGTTTCACTTGCCCGCGAAAGCGCATTGAACCCGATCCGCCGACGTGCGACCCGCCTGCCGCGAAGTGGCGCGCCGTTAACCCGAATTTCGGCTTCTCCCGCTAGAAACAGAACGTGCTGTGGTTGGTCCGACTTATGCAGGCGCTTGCGCTTGCCCTGCTTGCGTCAATCGTGAGCGCGCCCGCGCATGCCGAAACCCAGCCGGTCGAGAACTGCATCGCCCGGATTCCCGCTGGCCAATCGGCCGCGCAAGTCATTGCCAGACCGCAGGCTTTCGACTGTCAGGTCAACCAGAACAAGCTCGGTGCTGGCGATTTTGTCGTGCGGCTGCGCTTTGCGCCGTCGGTGCCGGAAGCGGCCGATCCGCTGGTCCTGCGCATGTCGAGCGTCTGGCTGAACAGCGCAATGGTTCATTTCCGCTTCGCCGATTCAGGCCAGGCGAACTACGCTTTTGCCTCCAGTGACATCACCAGGGTTCTGCGGATCGGCGCGGTGTTCGATGTGCCGGTGCCCCACCGCGCTGCGCCGCTCGAGACGGTCTATGTCGAAGCGCGTGGCGCCGGCAACATGCGTGGGGTCGTGCTCGGCCCCAGTCTGATGACACGCAGCGAGAGCCATGCCTGGAGCATCCAGATGACCATGGTCTATTCGGCTTTCGCCGGTCTGGCGCTGGCGCTGATCGTCTACAACCTGTCGCTCTGGGCCGCGCTGCGGTACCGCTTCCAGCTCTATTACTGCGCGATGGTCGGGGCGCTTGCGGCTTATGCCTTTTCCGCCTCGGGCCTGCTCAATCTGGTCCTGCCGCAGGTCGACAACACGGTCCGGCTGCGTTGCAACTATGTCCTGCTGATGCTGACTGGGGTGATGGCGCTGCAATTCGTCCGCCACTTCTTTGGCGGCCGCATAATCGGTCGCAAGCTCGATGGGGCTACTCTGGCAGTGAGCGGACTGGCAACGGTCGCGGCGGCGGCAGTGCTTGTTTTTGCGCCGCGGCACATCGGCCTGTTAGACCGGTTCTATTTCCTCACGATGCTGGCTGTGATCTGCATGATTCCGCCGATGCTGTTGCAGGCACGGCGCGCGAAGAGCCCCTACTTTTCCCTGGCCCTGGCCGCCTGGAGCGCGCCTTTTGTTACCTCGGTCCTGCGCGCGCTGCACGGGATCAACCTGATCGGCTACGACTTCTGGCTGGACAACGGCAATATCATCGCCTTCGCAGTCGAAGCCCTGGTCAGTTCGGTGCTGGTGACGGCAAGGCTGCGCGAATTGAGCTATGAGCGCGATCATGCCCGCGCCGGCGAGCAGGTCGCGCGGCGGCTGGCGGCCACCGATCCCTTGACCGGGCTGCTCAACCGCCGCTCATTCCTCGATCTTGCGATCGGCAGGACGGCGCGCCAACGGCTGTTGCTGATCGACATCGATCACTTCAAGTCGGTCAACGAAAGACTTGGCCATGCCGGCGGCGACGATGTCCTGCATGCCGTCGCCGGCGCGATTCAGGCTTGCCGTCCGCCGCGCAGCCTTGCGGTGCGCCTGGGTGGCGAGGAATTCGCGCTGCTCCTGCCGGGCAGCGCTTATGATCAATGCACGCCGGACATGGTGCTGCAGGCTGTGCGCAATTGCACCATGCCGCAGGGCATCCAGGTGACCGTCAGCGTCGGTTTTGCCGACGGCTCGGTTGCCTGTGAAGACGACTGGAAGCGGCTCTATCGCCTTGCCGACACTGCGCTGTACCGCGCCAAGAGCGACGGCCGTGACCGCGCCTGCCGGGCAACCGATTTCCGCGCGGTCGCCTAAAACTTGACCCCCAGCCGCGCTGCGATCGGCGCTTCCTGCGCGGTGATCTGCTGCCAGGCGGGGCGCTCGCCCAGACGGGCATACCACGCCGCCGTGCGCGGATATGTTGGCGCATCGGGGAGATGGCCGACATAGGTCAAGGTCCGCAACATCGAGGCGACCGCGACGTCACCCAGGCTGAAATCGCCCGCCAGCCAGCCTTGCTGCGGCACCGCGCTTTCCAGATAGGCCAGAATCGCCGGCAATTCCGCCTCGCCCTGTTTCGCCGTGTCCTCGCTATAGGGCAACTTCAACAGCCGGGGCGCGACCAGCCGGTTGAACACGATCTTGAGGCCGGCACCGGCAAGGATGGTGTCGGCGAATTCGTCGAACCACACCGCGCGCCCGCGCGCCTGCGGCTCGGCCGGGAGCAGCGCCGGGGCAGGCTGCTTGGCCTCGAGATAGTGTGCGATGGCGCTCGAATCGGCGAGCGTATAGTCGCCGTCGCGGATTGCCGGAATCTTGCCGAAGGGGCTGACCTTGGCGAAATCCGGGTCGGGATTGCCCGGACTGGACAGCACCAATTCATAGGCAATGCCTTTTTCCGCCGCGATCAGCGCGACCTTCCGGACGAACGGAGAAAGCAGCGCACCATAAAGTTTCATGTGTTCGCTCCAGCGATGATGCAATTCGCGTGCAAAGCTTATTGCAGGCCTGCGCGCTCGCGTATAGGCGGCTCTGTCTATGACCGATATTCCAAACATCCAGCCAGACAGCCGCGCCACCACGATCCTGGACGCGCCAGACCGCGAGCTTTCAGTGCGCGAGCACTTCGGCATCGACATCGACATGATGGTGCCGGCATTCTCTGAGGCGGACGAGCGCGTGCCCGATCTCGACGCCAGCTATGTGTTCGATCCGGACACCACGCTGGCGATCCTCGCGGGCTTTGCCTACAACCGGCGGGTGATGGTCCAGGGCTATCACGGCACGGGCAAGTCGACCCACATCGAACAGGTCGCTGCCCGGCTCAACTGGCCGTGCATCCGCATCAACCTCGATGCCCACATCAGCCGTATCGATCTGATCGGCCGCGATGCCATCGTGCTGCGCGACGGTTTGCAAGTGACCGAATTCCGCGAAGGCCTGCTGCCCTGGGCATTGCAGACCCCGACGGCGCTGGTTTTCGACGAATACGACGCGGGTCGGCCCGACGTGATGTTCGTCATCCAACGGGTGCTGGAAGCCGAAGGCAAGCTCACCCTGCTCGATCAGAACCGCGTAATCCGCCCCAACAAGTGGTTCCGCCTGTTTTCGACCGCCAACACCGTGGGCCTTGGCGACACCAGCGGGCTCTATCATGGCACCCAGGCGATCAACCAGGGCCAGATGGACCGCTGGAACATCGTCGTCGGGCTGAACTATCTGGCGGCCGAAGTCGAATGCCAGATTGTCCTCTCCAAGACCGAAGGCATGGACGAAAAACTGGTCTCCGACATGGTCAAGGTCGCCGATCTCACCCGCCAGGGCTTCGTGGGCGGCGATATCTCCACCGTGATGAGCCCGCGCACGGTGATCACCTGGGCGCAGAACACCGCAATCTTCAAGGATCCGGGCTTCTCATTCCGGCTGTCGTTCCTCAACAAGTGCGACGAGACCGAGCGGATGCTGGTGGCGGAATACTACCAGCGCGTGTTCGGAACGGAATTGCCGGAGAGCGTTGTCGGGAAGGGGTAACCGACTTCTATCCCCGATCTTGTCCGGGGAGGTTCAACTCCTCACTCAGGCACGACGAGATACTTCTCTCCCGTGCGCCGCGCGTTGTAATCGGCCACGGCGCCTTTCTCCAGCATGCCTTCGAGCGAGACCCTGGCCTTGTAATGGCTGGCAAATGTCGTGGTGAGCTCCATCGCCACGCGCATGCGCATCCGGATGACAGTCTCCAGCCCTGCCTTGGCCATGAACGGCATGAGCAGCCAGCCTGCCAGGTCCCAGGTCAGGCCGAACGAGCGGTTGAGGATTGTCGGGCCAAGATCGAGCCCGCCGTAGATATAGACTTTCTTGGCCTCACTCGATCCATAGCGGCTGAAAGCGGCACCCCGGCTGGCCGCGGCTTCCATGGCCGTCAGGATCTGGCCCGACAAGGTTCCGCCGCCGATCGGATCGAAGCCGATCATTGCCCCGGTTTCGGCAATTGCATCGATCAGTCCGGGCATGAAATCGGGCTGGGTCATGTCGAGCACATGGCTCGCGCCCAGATCCCTGAGCAGCTTGACCTGCGCCTCGCTGCGCACGATGTTGACCAGCGGCACTGCGTCCTGCTGGCAGATTTTGACGAGCATCTGGCCGAGATTCGACGCCGCTGCGGCATGCACGATCCCCTTGAAGCCTTCCATCCTCATCGTCTCGACAAAACCCAGCGCGGTCATCGGGTTGACGAAGCTTGATGCGGCTTGTTCGGCAGTGACGCTGTCATCCACCGCAAAGGCCATGCTCGCGTCGGCATAGTCATAGCTGCCATAGGCGCCGCCCGACACGCAGGCGATCCGTTTGCCCATCAGCGCCCGGGCAGCGGGCGTGTCGCCGGTCGCAACCACAGTTCCCGCAGCTTCATTGCCCGCAGGCATGGCCATGGCATGGCGCGCTTGCATCGCTCGGGTCGCATTATCGGGCATTCTGGCGATGACCTTGCCGGGCGAATATTGCGCGTTGTCGGTATCGGCCGAGGCAAACAGCAGGCCAAGATCGGACGGGTTGATCGGCGCGGCTTCAACCTTGATCAACACCTGATTGCCGCTCGGCTGATCCCAGGTCTTGCCGGCTATCTGCACTGTCAGCGTGCCATCGGCGTCAAGCTGCGAAGTGAGTTGCTTGCCGGTGAAGGTCATGGCTTGTCTCCAGATCGTGAAACATCACCACAATGGCGTTTCAAACTGCAACCTGGCTTATCACTCGCCGGGGTAAAACGCGCTAACGAAATACAGCCCCTCCGGCGGCGCGTTCAGCCCCAGTTCCGCCCGGTCCTGCGCTGCCAGGGCTTGGGCAATCCGGCCTTCACGCCAACGCCCCAATCCGACCAGCGCCAGGCAGCCGACCATCGAGCGGACCTGATGGTGCAGGAAACTGCGCGCTTCGGCTTCCACCAGCACCGTGTTCCCCTCTCGGCGCACATCGAGCCGGCCCAGCGTCTTGACCGGGCTTGCCGACTGGCAGTGGGCCGAGCGGAACGTCGTGAAGTCATGGGTTCCCACCAGCGCCTGCGCGGCGCGGTGCATGGCCTTGGCGTCGAGCGGCTTGATCACATGCCAGGCGCGGTTTGCCTCGAGCGTCAGCGGCGCGCGGCGGTTGACGATACGGTAGAGATACCGGCGGCGGAGGCAGGAAAATCGCGCGTGCCACTCGCCATGCTTCTCCTCGCAGGCGATCACCGCGATCGGGTGGGGGCGCAGATGGGCGTTGAGCGCTTCCATCAGCCGAAACGGGGCGATCTGCTTGGCCACATCGACATGCGCGGGCATGGCCAGCGCATGCACGCCGGCATCGGTGCGCCCGGCGGCGTGGAGCTTGGCCTCTTCGCCCGTCACTGCGAACAATGCCGCCTCGACCGCCTGCTGCACCGAGGGGCCGTGCGGCTGGCGCTGGAGGCCCATGAATGGGGTGCCGTCGAATTCGAGGGTCAGGGCAAAGCGGGTCATGCGCTGGCGCGCTCAGGCCTCGGCAAGCGCTGCCTGCGCCAGCAAGGGCAGCCGGACAATGAACCGGGCACCCTCGCCAGGCTTGCTTTCGATATCCAGTTTGCCGCGATGGCGCTCGACGATGTGCTTGACGATGGCCAGGCCAAGCCCGGTGCCCCCGGCGGCGCGGCTGCGGCCGGGATCGGTGCGATAGAACCGGCGGGTGAGATGCGGCAGGTGCTCGGCCGGGATGCCCGGGCCATGGTCGGCAACGCAGAGCCGGGCAGTGTCCCCGTTCTCGACGGACAGCGAGATGGTGACCGGCGTGGCCGCTTCGCCATATTTCAGCGAATTGTCGATCAGGTTGCGCAGGAGCTGCTCAAGCTGGCTCGCCTCGCCGGCGACTACGACCCGCGCCTCGGGCTTGTCGAGCAACAGGCGCTCGGCGCGGCCTTGCCCGGCGAATTCGCCAACGACCCGCGCGGCGAGCGAGCCAAGCTCGAGCGGACCCTTCGGCGCATCGTGCTTATCCGCTTCCAGCTGCGAAAGCGACATCAGATCGGAGACGAGGCTCTCCATGCGCCGGGCCTCGCGCTGGATCGTTTCGTGGAACCGGGCGATAGTTTCCGCATCGAGCCCGTCGGGCGCGTCGGCCAGGGTCTCGACATAGCCGATCACGGTGGCCAGCGGGGTGCGCAATTCGTGGCTGGCGTTGGCGACGAAATCGGTGTGCGCGCGGCCGATATCGGCCTCGACAGTGCGGTCGATCAGCTCGACCAGCCAGTAGCGCGCATCGATCTGGCGGCGCGACAGCTGCCACAGGCTGCGCGCGCCAGTCAGCCCGCTCAGGACCACCGTGGCGCCGTCGTCCATGGTGAGCAGACGCACCGCTTCGGGGTGGCGGAGCGCGATCCGCCCGTCCTGTCCGACGATATGTGCGCCCAGCGCCTCGCGGGCAGAGGCATTGGCGGCAAATACGCGGGTCTGGTCGAAAATCACCAGCGCAATGCCCAGCGGCTCAATCATCTCGCGCATGACATCGCGGCTGACCGCAGCGCGGTCGGCCCGCGGTTCGCTGGGCGGCGCTTCGGGGCGCGAAAGCCACAGCGAGCCGGCCCACAGCACCAGCGTGCCAAGCGCCAGCCAGGCAGAAGCGCCGGCAGCCACCAGACCGATCGCCGTGGCGAGGGCAATGCCCAGACCGGGCCAGGGAATCGGTGATCTGGAATGCATCGCGGGCCGGTCTCTAGAGGCTTGCCGGGTGATGTGAAAGCGCGATCGTGCCCAATTGCCCGCGCTGGTGACCCCTACGGGAATCGAACCCGTGTTTCAGCCGTGAGAGGGCCGCGTCCTAACCGCTAGACGAAGGGGCCACGCTGCGTGGCAAGTGCACCAGCATAGCCATGCTTGGACATGCTGCAAAACGTGGTGACCCCTACGGGAATCGAACCCGTGTTTCAGCCGTGAAAGGGCCGCGTCCTAACCGCTAGACGAAGGGGCCATGCCGGCAAAAGCCGTTGGCGAGCACGCGCCTTTAGGCAAGCCGGGATTGAGGGTCAAGCGCGCAGTTTTCTGTTTCCTCGGGGCAGGTAAGTGGGCTGGCACCGCTTTGCGCCGTGAGGCGGCAAGGACTCGCTCAATCCGCCCAGGCGGCATCTTCCAGATGCAGCTCGGCGGCGGGCCGGCTGCCCCAGTCGTCGATTTTTGGGCGGCCTGCCAGCCACAGTTTGCGCCCCTGTGCGCCGTGGAGCAAGGCCTGGCCCATTGTGCTTTCTGCCGCGCGGAAAGCGATGGCCTTGAAGCTCGCCCCGTCATCGCCGCGCACGATCAGCCGCAAGTGATCGGTGCCGACGATGTCCGCCTTGATCAGCCGCACCGGGCCGACGCAAATCTTGGGGCCGGGCCAGCCGTTGCCAAACGGGCCTGCGCCTTCCAGCCGGGCAACCAGTTCCGGCGTCAGGCCGCCCGGCGCCAGCGCGAGATCGAGCCGCAGCGCCTTGCTGGTAGCGGCGGCGGTAACGTCTGCACCCAGGCGCTCGTCGAGCCATTCGGCCAGCGCCTCTTGCTTGCTGGCGCCAATAGTGAGGCCGGCTGCCATGGCATGACCGCCGCCCGCGAGCAGCAGGCCCGCTTCCTTGGCGGCGATGATCGCTGCGCCCAGATCCACGCCGGTTATCGAGCGCCCCGAGCCTTTCCCGTTGCCATCACCGTCAGCATCGAGGGCAATGATGATCGACGGTTTTCCGGTCTTTTCCTTGATTCGGCCTGCCACGATGCCAATCACGCCGGGATGCCAGCCGCGCCCGGCGATCACCATCACCGCGCGGTTGTGCTGCCCGGCGATCTGGGCTTCGGCGGCCTCTTGCACTGCCGCCTCGATGCCGCGGCGCTCCTCGTTGAGGCGGGACAGCTGATCGGCGATGTCGCGCGCCTCGTCGGGGTCGTCGCTGGTCAGCAGGCGCACCCCGAGCGTTGATTCGCCGACCCGTCCGCCGGCATTTACCCGGGGGCCGAGCGCGAAGCCGAGATCGCTGCAGCTGGGCGCGCGATTGAGCCGCGAGGCGTCGATCAGCGCTGCCATGCCAATGTTTTCGCGCCGCGCCATGATTTTAAGCCCTTGTGCGACGAATGCGCGGTTGAGCCCGTGCAGCGAGGCGACATCGGCGACAGTGCCCAGCGCAACCAGATCGAGCAGGGCTAACAGGTTGGGCTCCGGCGCGCTTTCGAAGCGGCCTTTCTGGCGCAAGTTGCGCAGCAGCGCGACGGCCAGCAGGAAGGCAACGCCGACCGCTGCGAGATTGCCGTTGGCAGCGGCGATCGCGTTCTCATCGAGGCGATTCGGATTCACCAAAGCGGTGCAAATTGGAAGTACATGCGAACATTTATGGTGATCAACGACAATCACGTCGGCGCCGGCCTCGCGCGCCGCCGCCAGGGCTTCGTGCGCCATCGCGCCGCAATCGACGGTGACAATCAGGCTGGAGCCTTCCCCGGCAATCCGCACCAGCGCTTCGGCAGACGGCCCATAGCCTTCGAGCAGCCGATCCGGAATGTAATAGCGCGGGGTGCCGCCAAGCCCGCGCAGCAGCCGCACGAGCAGCGCGGCGCTGGTCGCGCCATCGACATCATAGTCGCCGTAGATCGTCACGGCCTCGCCGCTGAGGACGGCCTGCGCCAGCCGCTCGGCGGCCGTGTCCATATCCTGGAAAATCGAGGGATCGGGCAGGAAATCGCGCAGCGCGGGATTGCGGTGGCGTGCGAGGTCGTCGCGGGCGACGCCGCGCGAGAGCAGCAGCTGATCGAGCAGGTCGGTTTCGAGCCCGGCGGGGCCATTTGAGTGACCATTGGCTGACACGTCCATATTGCCGCCGCGCCAGCGCCAGGCCTTGCCGCTGAGCGACGTTTCGATGCCGAATATCAGGGTTGCCTGCGCGCTCATGCCGCGCTGGCTAGCCGACCCGCCACCAAGGCGCAAAACAGTTCGCCGCTTTTGTGCACTTTTTCGATGCACCGGGCGGCAATTGCGCTAGCATCGGCGCGGCAGTTGTGGAGGATTCGCCATGTTGAAATCGCGCAAGCTTGTTCTGTGCCTCGCGGGCGGGGCGGCGGCCATTGCAGCGGCCATCCCATTGCTGGCGCAGCAGCGGCCGGCCAGCGGCCCTGTGGCCCGCTACGACATGCGGGCAGGAACCACATCGGGAATGGGCGCAGGGCAAATGAACCCAATGGCCATGATGATGGGCGGCGGGCGCGGCAACAACGTGCAGCACGAACTCTATCTGCGGCTCGGCTCGTCGACTGCTCCTGCCGACGGCGGCGCGAAGGCCGATCACTTCATGCCGCCCACCGCGAAACTCGGCCGGTCGGTGGCGCTGACGACGCCGGTGCAGGAACGCGCACCCGATGAACTGCCGGAGAAGCCGCGCGGACGGCTGCTGCTCTATTGGGGCTGCGGCGAGCGCGCGGGCGCAGGCCAGCCGGTGATCATCGATTTCGCCAGGCTGGCGGCGGGTCAGATGCCGCCGGGCCTCTGGTCGACGACCGTGATTCGCGACTGGGGCCCGACGCTGGCCAACAGCCGCACTTTCGGGCGCTGGCCCTCGGAAGACGGCAAGTTCGTCAAGCCGGATACTTCGCTGCCTGGCGCGCACCGGATCGCGGGCAACTATTCGCCGGAAATCGCCTTCACCTTGACCAAAGACTTCATGGCACCGCTCGTTTCACGCACGACTGCCAACCCCAGCGGCTCGACCCTTGTGCAATGGACCGGGATTGCCGAGGCGACCGGCTATCTGGTCACGCTGTTCGGCGGCAAGCAGGGGCCGGGCGGGCAGATGGGCGATATGGTGATGTGGACCTCCAGCGCCACGCGCCAGTTCGGCGGCGGCTTCGGCGATTGGCTGACCCCGGGGCAAGTAGCGGGGCTGGTGCGCGATCGCACGGTGCTGGCGCCTGCGGTGACGAGTTGCGTCATACCGCTTGAGGTGCGCCGCGATGCGCCGGATTTCCGGGTTGGTTCGCTCAATGCCTTCGGGCCGATGGAGGAATTCTCCTATCCGCCGCGCCCGGCGAGCGGCCCATGGAACCTCGCCTGGACCGCGCGCATCCGCCATAAATCGACCAACAGCTGGATGGATATTCCCGGTATGAACGGCGCGATGGGCATGGACGATTCTGACGAGCGCCCGTCAGCACGACAGCAACCGCAGCAGCAATGCCGCCCCAAGCGCGGGCTTGGCGGCCTGCTGGGCGGCGCGCTGGGCGGCGGATCGGGCTGCTGACCGGACATCCCCGCTTTGGCCGAGACACCGCTGCTGGCAATTGTCTGGCATAGCCGGACCGGCGCGGCGCAGGCGATGGCGGCAGCGGCGGCGGCGGGTGCCGGCGAGGGCGCGGTGCTGGTCGCCGCCGAATCGGCCTCAGCCGATGTGCTCCTGGCCGCCCGGGGCTATCTGTTCGTGTGTCCGGAAAATCTTGGCAGCATGACCGGGGCGATGAAGGAGATGTTCGACCGCTGCTATTATCCGCTGCTCGGCGAGGTCGCAGGGCGGCCCTATGCGACCGCCATCGCCGCCGGTTCCGACGGCCATGGCGCAGAGGCGCAGATCGACCGGATCGTCACCGGCTGGCGGCTGCGGCGCGTTGCGGAACCGCTGATCGTCAATCTTGGCGCGCAGACTCCCGAGGCGATCCTGGCGCCAAAGCAACTTTCGCCGGGCGCGCTGGCCCACTGCCGCGAACTTGGCATGGCGCTCGGCGAAGGCCTCCGGCTAGGTCTGTTCTGAAAGAATGATCCAAACTGGGGCAATCGGTCGGTTCAAGGACTCGACGCGTGCCCCCTATTGGTGCCAGACAATTGACAACAGGGTTGGTAGGGGGAAGTTCACATCAACGGTTCGGGCAATCTTGCTGCCGCTGGCGTAACAAGCGGCCTGGCGCTGCTGTTTCCGGCAGGCACGCGCGCGACGACGGCTGAGCTCGAATCCCTGCTCGCGCAGCCGAGCCAGGCTGCCTTGGCCCGCGTCAGCAACCAGCGTGGCCGGGGCGAGGGTTGCCTTGAGCTGCTGGCCAACGGGCTGACCTTCGATTTCAGTTCGCTGGCGCCAGGTGCCCCCGCAGCAGTTGCCGACCCGCGCCATGTCTACGGCCTGCCGCGCGATGTCGCCCGGCATGATTGGGAGGCCTGTTTGCTGGCACCCGGCCCGCATCTTGCCGATGCCGGCGCGATGGAGCCGGTGGTGCGCACCATGGCCATGCTGGCGAGCGTGCTGGCGCAAGGGCTCGGCGCCCAGGCAATCTGCTGGCAACCGGCAGCGAGCTGGATGGACCTCACCTATTTCGCCCGCATCGTCGAGGCCTGGTGCAGCGGCGGCGCGTTTCCGGCGCTGGGGTTCTCTGGCATGGACCGGCAGGAAGATGGCAGCGTCACCAGCGAGGGCCTGGCCTTCTTCACCGGGCAGGAACTGCGCGTCGAGGCGCGCCCGGGCGAGGCACCGGCCGATACGGTCAAGCTGGCGGTGCGGCTGGCTGACCGGCTGGTGCGCGAAGGCCCGATCACCGCGGCCGGGCGTTTGACCGGCCCGGATGCCGAGGCGCTTTATGCCGAACCTTCACCCGATGGCCGTCAAATCCGGCTGCGGCGCCAGGGATGAACCGGCACGGAGTGACTGTCGCGGTTCCCGCCGCGCCGCGCCGCGACCGGCTGTCGTTTCGTGCGGTCAACCGCAAGGAAGCGCCCGACTATAACCCCGGCCTCCAGCGCCATCACGTGTTGCCGCGCCAGCTGCTCGGCCGGCGCTGCTTCGGCACGCTGTTCGAGGCGATCGGGCGCGAACGCATCGGCTTCGATGATTTCCGCAGCAACGGCCTGCTGCTCCCCGCCAGCGATGCGGCCGCGCTGCGCCTTGCCCTGCCGCTGCACCGCGGGCCGCATCGCGACTATAACGCCATGGTGATCGAGCGGGTCGGCGAGGTTGAAGAGGGCTGGGCGGCGCTGCGGCAGCGCGCGCCCGAAGTCGCGCTGGACCAGGCGCTGCGGCAGCTTGAGCTGTTGCAGCAGGCACTTCGCCGCCGCTTGCTTGATCCGGTGCGCCGCTATGTGCTCAACCGGCGCGATCCGCTGGGCCAGGGCACTGACTTCGCCGATCTTGACGCCATGGCCGAAGCGTTGTGGGGAGCGAGCGAGCCCTGACCGCCTGAAATGCTGCCTGAACGTCTGAGATGCTGAACTGCTGATCAGCATAGGGATTGCCTTGCTCGCGGGCTTGGCCGAAGGGGTTGAGGCGAATCGCGACCGCCAACGGGCGCAGGGAAAGGAACCACCAGCAATGGCCAGCATCGACACCACGGAATTGACCCTCGACTGTTCGGATATCGACCAGCACCTCGGCAAGCCGATCGAATCATCGCCGATGCGCGAGCCCTTCGGCAACAACGATTTCCGCCGCTGGGTGCAGGCGATGCACTATCCGAACCTGCTGCACTTCGATCGCTTCTATGCTGCCGAAAGCCGCTGGGGCAAGCTGGTCGCGCCCCAGTCCGTCGCGGTCGTCATGGACGATGGCCATGGCACCGCGCCCAGCTGCGTCGGCAAGATCCCGGGCTCGCACCTGCTGTTCGGCGGCGATGAATGGTGGTTTGAGGATGTCCAGGTCTATGCCGGCGACACGATCTCCAACGAGCGCATTCCGTTTGACTATGTCGTCAAGAACACCGGGTTTGCCGGCCCGACCTGCTTTCAACGCGGCGACAACTATTTCCGCAACCAGCGGGGGGAACTGATCGTCAAGCAGCGCTCCACCGCGATTCGCTACCTCGCCGATGTCGGCGGCGCGAAGACCAACATGGACGATGCCGAGGAGCCGGTGTGGAGCGACGAGGAGATCGCCGCGCTGGAAGACCGCAAGTTCACCTGGATCCAGATGCTCCACGATCTCGGCCACAAGGAACGCTGGTGGGACGATGTCAATGTCGGCGATGTGCTGCCCGAGCGCGTCTTCGGCCCGCACACCGTCGCCAGCTTCACCACCGAATGGCGCTCCTACATGTTCAGCGTCTGGGGCACGCTTGATCGCCGCGAGATCAACCTCGAGGATTTCGGCTTCTCCAAGGAGATGGCCGGGCACGAAAACAGTCCGATCATGGAGCGAATCAACCCCGAGCTGACCGACGGCGCCTATTACGGCGCCAGCCGCGGCCACCTGTTCCCGCGCTGGGCACGCACCATCGGCATGCCGCGCGCCTATGGCTATGGCGCCTCGATGGGGGCCTGGGTGATCGATTATTTTGCCGGATGGGCGGGCGAATGGGGCATGGTCGTCCATGCCAACGCCAACTATCGCGGGCCGGCGCTTTCGGGCGATATCACGATCATGACCGGCACCGTGCTGGGCAAGCACATTGATGAGGCCGGCCGCCACATCATCCAGGTCGATTGCCGCATGACGAATCAGAAGGGCGGGGTCCAGGCCACCGCTACTGCTGAAATCCGCCTGCCGAAGAAATGATGCAACTCACCGCAGAATGGGCAGCGCGGCCAGAATCGCGCAGCATAACGGCTCACCGCGCGCAGGCCGCGCTTCACCGCGCGCAGACAGCGCTCTGTCGCAACCTGCCCGCCCGAATGGACGATTGCGGGCCACGGGCGGCATTGATCTGGCGAACTTTCTCCACAACACGGTTGAGGAATATCTACTTTTTCGGTTGTGCTTCGAATTTGAATCGGTATTTACAGCAATGAATTGGATGCCGCGTCCACGCGTCACGTCCGCATCGGCCGATGCAGGGGTAATGTTTGGAGGCGGGATCGACAGGCCTGCCGGGGATCATCGCCGGCCATAAATTGGGGGTTTTCGATGAGGTGCAAGCCGTCGCATTCCAATGCGCCACCCGGTGTGGCGTGTGATTTTTTTACGTGACAAAGTTTCACACACTGAATAACGTTTCCCGGCAAGTAGCCGTCAACCTATCGCGCCCAACGGGCGTTGCGCAGATTTTCAGGGAGTTTTAAAATGATCTCACGTGATACCGGCACCGCCACGGATACTTCGCGCAAGCTGCGTCGCAACCGCCTGCTCGTGGGCACCGCGCTCGTCGCATCGGCATCGGCATTGGTCGCGCCTCTCTCGTCGGTACAGGCCGGAACCTATACCACCGTCGCGAACGACACGATCGTCAACATTCAGACGAAGCTTGACGCGATCATCCTCACTCCCGATGCGGTCGTCACTTGGGATACGCCCGGCGGGGCTGGGACTGCGGTCGGCCAAGCCGGCACGATCTTCATCGCTGATCAGGGCGCTGGCAAGGGCGACGGCGCGATCACCATCACCAACGCCGGCAAGCTCGGCACCTATGACACCACCACCCTGGTGATCGCCGATCAGGTCAATATCGACGTCGATGGCGATGCGACAAAGGTCGGCAACACCCTGACCTTCAAGAACACCGCAACCGGCGTGATCGCCGGCCACTTCCGTACCTCCGGCGACTTCGGCGGCAATATCGATTTCACCAACGATGGCCTGATCATCGGCACGTCTGGTGATACTGTGGACCTCGAAGGCCGGGGCAATATCACTTTTACCCAGTCGGCGACGGGTCGTCTTGCGAACGGCAGTTCGACCGGCGGACTCGATATCGACGCCAATTCAACTGACGTTGTCGCCACTGTCGGCGGCATCACCACCGTCACGCGCACTGGCGGCAACGTTGTCGTGCTTGTCGATGGCTTGCTCGGCAGTGCCGATGGCACCACCCGCGTCGGAGCCGATCTCGAAACCGATATTGGCAATGTCAATGCCACGGTCAACGGTATAGCCGGCCGAGTTCGCGCCCGAGCGGGTACGGATCCCGTGACATCTGTATTCGGCGGTGATGCTGCGCCTCTGGTCGGCGAAACCAAGACCACCTCCGTCAACAAGCAAGTCTGGGGCGCTGGCACGGCGACCGTCATTATCGGTGCAACGGCTGATGTTAACACTGTTGACGTCCAGGGTGCCACCGGCGGGGCAACGCTCACGGTCAATGGCAAGATAACTGCTGCCGGGGGCGATGCCGATGTCCGCTCGACTGTGAGCAATGTGGACGATTCGCAGGTCGAAACGCAGAGCGCCGATGGCAAGACCTACACCACGACGGTCGCCAACAAGACCGTTCGTGTCGGCGGTGACGCCACGCTGGTCCTTGCGGCTGGCTCTTCGGTCAAGGATGATGCCAGGGCGGACACGAACAACAGCAATGCCACGATCACAGTCGGCGGCGCTGTCGGCGATGATGCGACTGCCACGGCGGTCGGTGTTGACAGCACCTTCAACTCGGTCACCGTTAACGTCAACAACTCGGTCGGCCCAGTCACAGATACTCTGAGCACCTTCAAATCGATCGAGACCCAGTCGGCCTCGGGCGGTACCGCCAAGATCGTAGTGCTCGCCGGCGGCAAGGTAACCGATGACGCTACGGCGCGCGGCGATGGTGTGGCAACGGCAATCATCATTAACAGCGGCACGATCGGCGGCACGGCAACGGCCGATTCGCAGAGCATTTTGCAGACCAGCAAGACCGTCTCGACGTCCAACTATAACTATTTTGATCCAGGACCGCCGGTGATTTCGAAGAGCGAGACTCTCATCGACTTTAAGGTCACTAACGCCATTGTCGGCGGTGCGGCTTCGATCACCAACAATACCGGTGCTACGATCGGTGACGGCTTCTTTGTCGAGGGCGCGACCAGCGCCACCTTGGTCAACGACGGCAACATCAAGAACGGCGGCACACTCAATGCCTATGTCGCGTTCGTCCCCACCAGCATCCAGATCGTCACCAAGAACAAGGCGGTCAGCGACACTGTCCAGAACTTCACGTCGTCGAGCCTGGCGGTCACTGCCAAGGCAGAAACCCTTGGCGGCACTGCTTCGCTGACCAACACCAAGCTGATCGAAGGCAATGTTGCGATTATAGCCAAGGGCGATGTCACCATCGTCAACACCGGCGGCGCCTCTGGTATTGGCGGCGGCATTCGCGGTCAGCTCACTGCCAAGTCGAGCGGCACTGAATTCAATCTTGCCCTTGCCGCTTCGCAAGACGCCAACAAGGATATCGCTTCCGGCGCAGTGACCAAGAACAATGCATTCAGCTTCTCGCTGACTGCAGCGCCCACGGGCGGTTCGGTCACCGGCACCTATACCGGCGAGAACGGCACGACCAACTTCGGCGTGGTCGATGGCTCGATCCTTCAGGATGCTGACAAGGATTCGAGCGCGACCATCACCGGTCAGGTTGTCGGCAACGTCACCCTGCTCGCTGGTCAGAACGCGGCAACCAGCCTGACCAAGAGCGCGAAGAACGCCTACTCGGTCGACAAGGCCACCACCGGCACGCAGACCGGCGAGTTCGCCACTGCCAACTCCAGCAAGACAGCTGCGGGTTCTGCCACGCTCACCATGACCAACGGCAAGATCCTCGGTAACTCGGGCGGCGGCAATGCCAGCGTAGTGGGCACCACTGCGGCAACTGCAACGCTCAATCCCTCGACCATTGCCGGCAACCTCGCAGTCACCGCCACCGGCATCACCGAAGCTTCGGCCAGCAGCAGCGGCAGCTATGCCATCGACATCACCAAGGGTGTCCAGCAGGTCAAGTCGCTGTCTGACAAGGCGACCGGCAAGTCGGTCACCACGGGCGGTGTCGCCAGCGCCTCGCTGGGCGCAGGCTCCAGCGTCGGTGGTTCGCTCGTCGTTTTCGGTAACTCCTCGGCCAGCGCCACGGTCAGCGCCGGGGCTTCGGTCGGCGGCGGTGCCGCCGGTGGCGGCGCCTTCGTTTCGACGCTCACTGCTGGCGACAGCACTTTCGATCAGGCGCGCAGCTACAGCCGCGATCCTGCGACCGGCGTTGCGACTGCCACCTCAACCACCAAGGTAGTAAGCCGACTGGCAGCGGCTTCCGGCAACGCGACGTTGATCGTCGATGGAACCGTCGGCAAGAACGTCGCCGGCAACATCAACGACTCGGCGTCTTCGGTCTCTGGCCGTGGCAATGCAACCACCACCGTCACCGGTCAGGTGATCGGCGGCGCCAATGCTGATGCCCTGCACACCGGTCTGGATGTGACCACCACTATCGTCGCCGACAACAGCGGCAAGGTCAGCAATGCTGGCCAGGTATGGCCCAACGGTACGGTCTGGGGGGATCTCACACTCCCCGCCCTGACGAAGGCGGTCATAACATCCGAAACCGTCGCGATCGGCGGCTTCGGCAAGGTCGAGATCAATCCGGCGGCTGCCATCCTCGCTGGTGCCAAGGTCTCCGCGACCTCGGTCGTCGCCGAAGGCCTCACCGGTGCTCTGGTGACCATCGCCAAGGGCGGCGTTGTCCAGGGTGACACTGCTGCCGGCTTCAACGCCAATAACAGCGGCACGGTCACAGCCCTCTCGTCGGCTGCCAACACCAAGTCGGTCCAGACCTTCACGCCGGGTGCTGGCACTGCGATCAAGCTCTCGCAGGTGACCACCACCACGGGCGTCGGGGCCACGGCCAAGATCGTCAATGATGGCACGATCGGCGGCTACGGCGCGGGCAACACCAATGGCAATGCAACCGCCACCGGTCAGGGCCTGACCACCGCGATCATCCTGAATACGGGGACGATCTCGGGCACGGCGACAGCCATCGGTTCGGGTGTCCACGACAAGACCGTAACGTTCGAAGACAACGACATCGGCAACACCAATCCGGCTGCTCGCACCACGACGACAACCACGGTGCAGGGCTACAACGCCGGCAACGCCGAAGTGACCAACAGCGGCCTGATCAAGAACGGGATCGAAGTCTGGGGTTCCAAGGGCACGGTGACCAACACCGGTGTCGTTGGCGCCACCATCAACGTCGGCGAGCAGGTTCTGGTTGGCACCACGGTGGTGACCAAGACTGATGCGACCTCGGTGACGACCTTCGCTCCCCAGGCAGTCCTGCCGGTGCAGGATTACCTGATCAACCAGAGCGGCCTTGCTGGTAGCATCAATGTCCGGGGTGCAACCGCGACCAACCCGCAGACGGGCGGCGCCGTCAAGGTTGCCGATATCCGTGCCACGATCAACCTGAACGACAAGTCGATCACGGTTGGTACGATCACGGCCCAGCAGGTTCCGGGAACCACCGGCCCAGCCGGCTTCCTGACCACGACCAATGTCAACCTCACCGGCAGCGGCTTCCTGGGTCTCGACTTCTACGGTTCGCCTGCGGTCACCGTGCTGGCACGCAACCCTGAAGCCACGATCTCGACGACCAATGCGGCGGTGTTTGGCCTGTTGGGGAACACTGGTGCGGTCAACAACGGTCCTGGCACACGGATCCTCGGTGTCACTGCGGTCACCAAGACCGGCGCCGGCGTCTTCGTTATCTCGGGCACACCGTTCAATGCTGTGGCAGGTCCGGGGGTCAATCCGTGGACCTTCGACATCGGTTCGTTCAACAACAACGGCGGCGAAATCCAGCTGGGCCTCTCCAGCGGCTCGACGCCACCGTCGGCAACGGCTACCTTCGGTATCCGCGGTGATGTGAACAACGCGGTTGCTGCTGGGACCACTGCGAACCTGGTTCTGGGTCGCCGTGCTCCGATTGCTACCCAGGTCATCGGTGACAGCCTTGTCAGCGCCGGCCCGGAAGTGATCCGTGGCATCACGATCAACCAGACTGGTAACTTCACGCAAGGTTCGGGAGGCTCATTGACAGTCGGTATCACGCCGTCACTGTCGCGCTTCTTTACCCCGGGGGTGAACAACTTCAGCAACAATGTCGAACTGCTTGGTCCGATCACCGGTGGTGTCACCCAGCCCTTCTTCACCATTCCGGCCAACGCCGGCGCGGTGCAGAGCACCCGGTCACTGGTTATTGTGACGGGCAATGTTGCCCTCCAGGGCAAGGTCGTGGTCGATGTCTCGCGTGACAGCCTCTTCTCGAATGGTGATGGCTACACGCTGTTCACCTACACCGGGACTGGCACGACGACTGCAACGGTTTCGCCCAACCTGGCTTCCAACTTCGTCAGCTTCAAGCTGACGAACATTCCGGCCACTGCTCCGGCAACGGGTGGTAGAATGGACTTGGTCACGGCCCGTGCGTCTTACGCTACGGGTGCAACCAACCCGAACGCGGCAAGTGCCGCGACCGGACTGGACAGCACGCTTGCGGCAGTGATCGCCAACATCAGGGCTGATGCGACTGGTGCAGCAGCATTCCCGACGCAGACTGCCCTGCAGAATGCTCAGGATGTTGCCAACATCGCAGCGGCTCTCGATTGGAGGCTGACCAGCGCTCAGGCTGCGCAGGTGTTCAACGAACTGTCATCGGGCGAAATCCACAGCTCGGTTGCAGCTCTTGATCAGAACGCCGTGTTCGGTCAGTCGCTCGACATCCTCACTCTCCGCCGCTCGGCGGGTGCCTCGCAGGCTGCGGCTCTGCTGGGTGGTGGTGAAGGTGGCATCGGTGCCCGCCTCTGGTTCAACCCTGTGGGTCAATTCGCCCGCTACGGTACGAACCCGGTCGGCGCCGCTGGTCAGTCGGCAATCAAGGCCAACACCTACGGTGGCTCCATGGGTCTCGACCTCGCCTACAGCGATACCGGTGCCTTCGGCTTCGGCATCGGCTACGGCGAACACGATCTCGATGCCCGCACGACGCCGGAATCGGTCAATGGCCAGACCTGGACGGTCGGTGCGTATCTCACCCAGGGCTTCGGTCCGTTCTATGCCAACGTTAAGCTGGCATATGGCTTCTCGAAGTTCAAAACGTCGCGCACTCTCGCCATTCTGGCCCGCACTCCAAGAGCGGAATACAAGGGCAAGCAGTTCGATGCCGCACTGCAGATCGGGTATGATATCCCTGTCGGCAGCGCGACCATCACGCCTTACGGTGAACTGGCCCTGCGCAACTGGAAACTGGATGGCTTCACCGAAGTTGGTGGTGGCGGCATCGGCCTGACCTCGGGCAATGCATCGAAATCGGTGTTCAACCCGCAGCTCGGTGTGAAGTTCGTGGCCAACGTCGGTGATCCGGAAGGTTTCGCCCTGCGTCCCTTCGGTCGCCTGGCTTACACCTTCCAGGGCAACATCGGTCAGAACCGCCTGTATAACTACATCGCTGGCGGCAATGCCTTCAACCTGACGGGTGTTGATCCCAAGGGTTACGGCACCGCCGAACTCGGCCTCGACATGTCGATCGGCGAGCGCGTTGGAATGTGGCTGGGTGGTTCGTATGACTTCGGTGGTCGCAACAGCGTCGCAGCTCTGAAGGCCGGTCTGGACTTCAGCTTCGGTGGTGGTCGTCGCGAGGTGGCACCGCCGCCTCCGCCGCCGCCCCCGCCGCCCCCGCCGCCTCCGCCGCCTCCGCCGCCGCCGGTTGCCGAGTGCAACAAGGGTCCCTACATCGTGTTCTTCGATTGGGATAAGTCGGACATCACGGCAGAAGCCTCGACCATCCTGGACTCGGCAGTCAGCGCTTACGGCAACTGCAGCCGCGTCCCGGTCATGATCGCCGGTTATGCTGACCGTTCGGGCAGCCCGGGCTACAACCAGGGTCTGTCGGAACGCCGGGCCACCAACGTCCGGGGCTACATGACCTCGCGTGGTGTGTCTGACGGTGCGATCTCGACCCAGGGCTTCGGTGAAAGCAACAACCGCGTTCCCACCGCCGACGGTGTGCGCGAACTGCAGAACCGCCGCGTTGAAATCGGCTTCGGACCTGGTTCGGGCAACTGATCTAGACACGAAACGAAATGAGAGGGGCCGGAGAAATCCGGCCCCTTTTTTTTGTCCGGTGCTGACGACAGATTGGCAATCGGATAAATATTGCGACCCGTCAGCCGGCGCTCGGCGACATGAGAACGTGATCCAACTCACAACTCACCAAAGAATATTGGGCACGCTTTATCCTGGCCTTGTTGACACCGCCCCATGCATCGGCAGCGAACTGGCGTGGAGGCCAAGCTGTGCAGGCCTCAGAACTTGCAGCAGGTTTGGGTGATGGCAGGTGCATCCTGCAGCGCAGCGGTGCCAATTGCACCAGTTCGGCCCCGAATCGCAGATCGTCCGGTCGCAGGGGAAGGATGGCAATGTCGATTGCGCCGCGACAATGAACGATCCAGCGCAAGGCAATGCCGAAATGACGATTACCGGAATGCTGACGCCCACCACCACTGACCGGATCGTCACCAGCGATGCCTGGCAACCCGCGCCCGGCATGGGCATATCAACTCGCTGATGAAACAGGAAAACAGCCGGGCTGGCGGATGCACGCCGGGCGAGGATATTGCGGGATAGCGTGATTTCGCGCCAGCTGGAATTGGCTGGCGGGGAGGGTTTGGTTGCAACCGGGGCTTGCATGGCGCGCGCGCCGGGGCCAATCAGCCGCGATGCGCATTGCCCTTTTCGAACCTGAGATTGCCGGAAATGTCGGCGCTGTCATGCGGCTTGGAGCCTGTCTTGGGGCTGCGGTGGAACTGATCGAGCCGATGGGGTTCGCCTGGGACGATCGCCGGGTGCGCCGAACGGCGATGGATTATATCGATCATGTCACCGTGACGCGTCACGCCGGGTTCGATGCGTTCCAAGCTGCAATGGCCTCGCGCAGGCTGGTGCTGTTCACCACGAAGAGCGATAGCGCGCTCCACGATTTTCGCTTCATGGCCGATGATGTACTGCTCTTCGGCAAGGAAAGCGCAGGCGTGCCGGCAGAGGTTGCGCAGGTCTGCCATGCCCGCCTGCGCATTCCGATGCGGGCGCAGGTGCGTTCGATGAACCTTGCCACGTCGGCGGCAATCGCGCTGGGCGAGGCGCTGCGTCAGACCGGCGGCATACCGGGCTGACGCTGCTCGCCACGGCTCAGCTGCGTGCCGCAGCATTCGCCGCGCTCAGCACCGCGCGCACGCTGGCGGTGGCGACGTCTTCGTCAATGCCGACACCCCAGACGGTGGTGCCATCCTCTGCGGTGCATTCGACATAGGCCGCAGCGCGGGCATCGGTGCCGGCGCCCAGGGCATGTTCGGAAAAGTCGCGCACTTCCAGTTTCACCGCGAAAGTCTCGGCGAGCGTGGCAACGACCGATGAAATCAGGCCATTGCCGCGTCCCGAAACCGACTGGATTTTGCCGCCCACGGCAATTTTGCCGGCGAAAATCAGCGTGCCATCGCCCGCGCGACTTTCCTCGTAGTCATCAAGCTGGAAATGTTGCGGCATATCGAGATGGTATGCCTTGCGGAAAACCTGCCAGATATCCTCCGCCTGAAGCTCGCGGCCGAGTTCGTCGGCGAGATCCTGCACATGGCGCGAGAAGTGGGCCTGCATCCGTTTGGGCAGCTTCAGCCCCTGATCCTGCTCGATTACCCAGGCAAAGCCGCCCTTGCCGCTTTGCGAATTGACGCGAATTACCGCCTCGTAGCTGCGGCCGAGATCGGCCGGATCAATCGGCAGATAGGGCACGGCCCAGAACTCGTCGTTGCGCGTTTGCTGCGCAGCAAAGCCCTTCTTGATCGCATCCTGGTGGCTGCCGGAAAAGGCGGTGAAGACCAGCTCGCCGCCATAGGGATGGCGTGGATGAACCGGCAGCTGATTGCAGTATTCGACCGTCTGGATCACTTCGTCGATCTCAGAGAAGTCCAGCTGCGGATCGACACCTTGCGTGTAGAGGTTGAGCCCGACGGTCACCAGGCAGCAGTTGCCGGTGCGCTCGCCATTGCCGAACAGGCAGCCTTCGACCCGGTCTGCGCCCGCCATCAGCCCGAGCTCGGCGGCGGCGACGCCGGTGCCGCGGTCGTTGTGGGTGTGCAAGGATATCACCGCGCAATCCCGGTTCGGCAGGTTGCGGCAGAAATATTCGATCTGGTCGGCATAGATATTGGGCGTTGCTGCCTCGACAGTGGCGGGCAGGTTGAGGATGATCGGATGGTCTGGCGTGGGGCTGAGCACTTGCATCACCGCCTCGCAGCATTCGATCGAGAAATCGAGCTCGGCAGTGGAGAAGGTCTCCGGGCTGTATTCGAAGTGCCAGTCGGTGGCGGGAAAACGTGCCGCCTGGTCGCACATTACTTTCGCGCCGGCGACCGCAATCGCCTTGATTTCATGCATTTCCATGCCGAATACGACTTGCCGCCACAGCGGCGAGACGGCGTTGTAGAGATGCACGATGGCGGCGCGCGAGCCTTCCAGGCTTTCGAACGAGGTTTTGATCAGGTCCTCGCGGCTTTGCGTCAGCACCTGGATCAGCACGTCATCGGGCACGCGGCCTGAGCGGACGAGGCCCGAGATGAAATCAAACTCGGTCGCTCCGGCGGCGGGAAAACCGACTTCGATTTCCTTGAGGCCGACGCCGATCAGCAGATCGAAGAAGCGGGTCTTCTTTTCCGCGCCCATCGGATCGATCAGCGACTGGTTGCCATCGCGCAAATCCGTCGAAAGCCAGCGAGGGGCCTTGGTGATGGTGCGACCAGGCCATTGCCGGTCGGGCAGATTGATTTGCGGGAACGGGCGATACTTCGCCGAAGGATTCTGCAGCATAGTCATGGGTTAATTCCGTCCGGTCAGCTGTGCGACATCAGGTTTGCCAATTTCCCCTGGGCGCCGCGTGCGCCGGGTTTCGGCACGCCGGCTCACGCCCAAGGGCGGGTAAGTCGCAGGAAAAGGCCAAGTCGGAGGGTCATTGCGGCACGCTATGATCAACCGTGCTGTGGTTGTAAAGGGGCAAAGGCAGATCGCGTCCGTCAGGCGGGGAGCAACAGCGGCGCCACTTCTCGATTCACTTCGCCGATCTTCTTGCCGCCCTCGAAGCGCCCGAGACCATAGTCGCCGCGAATCGTCGTGCGGTGCATCCGGCGTTCGTATTTGGGATCGCAGCCTTCGACCGAGTGGAGCACGCGGTGGTTGTCCCAGATCAGCATGTCGGTGGGCTTCCACTCGTGCCAATAGGGTTCGATCACCCGGTACATTTCCTGCAAGGCCGCTTCGAACAGCGCCTCGCCTTCAGCGTTTTCGTGGCCTTCGATACCGACAGCAGAGAATCCGCAGAAGTGGGCGACTTTCTCGCCTGTCTGGCGCCGCCAGACCATCGGGTGCAGCGCGCGCGGAAAGATCGAGCTTTCCTCGGTATTCGCCCGGTCACGCTCGGTATCGCCGAAGGTCTCGAAATAGCGACCGAACTTCATTTGCGATTGGCGCACATCGAGCGTGTAGATCGCGCAGAGCTGCTCGATCTTCGCGCGGATGGCCGGGTCCATCTTGTTGTAGATCTCGATCCCGTCGGCAAAGCCGGTGCGGCCTTCCTCGGGCGCGGCGATCACCGCGCGCAGCACGCCGGCGTAGTTCAGTTCGTCGTTATAGGTGTGGTCGAAATGCCAGGGCAGAAAGGAATAGACTTTCTTGCCGCGAAACAGGGTAAGCCCGTGATCGTGGCCCGGGTCTTCGCGCGGCATCATATGCATGTCGATCACGCCGAGCATGTCGCCATCGGCGCGCGGCACGTTGCGCGTGGGGTGGTCCTTCAGCGGGCCGAACACCTGGCTGAGCTCGAGCTGCATTTTCGGCGTCGGCTCCATGTTCTCGAACACCAGCACGCCGCGCTCGATGAACAGTGCGCGCAGCCGCGCGCGCAGATCCTCGTCATTGATGTTTTCCCAGGTCACTCCATCGACGCGGTTGCCGAAGGAGAGGCCCGGGGCCAGCGGGGTGATGGTGATATCGGACATGATGCGTGTTCTCCCGAGGACATTTTACAGCATATTAGCAAATGCGGGCGGGCTTGCGCAATTCCTTGTTTCGGCACTCTGTTGGACGAAACTTTCCTGTCCGGCACCCCTATTGTGAGCGCACGAATTCCAGATAGTCCGCCAATGCGCTTCGATGTACGGCGCCGCGTTCGGCCAGGCGGGCCAGACAATACCCGGCCAGATCATAGCTGCCGTAGAGATGGTGGAGCAGCAGGCACAGGTGTTTGAGCTGTTCGTCATCCATGCTTTCGGGATTGGTGAAATCGCGGACATAGACGAGGTCCGCTTCCAGCAACTGGTTGATCTGCCCGGCCGGTTCCATGAAGGTAGGTACCGGTGCAACCCAGCTCCTCTTGCTCCCAGCGAAGCAATGCGGAATGAAGCCCAGGCCGCGCAAAGCCAGATCGACTTCGCCCTGACCAGGCTGGCCCTGGTACAGCGACAGATACGAAACTTCGGTCTGGATGCAAACCGCCTGCCGCAGCAGATCAGCCGCGCTGCGAAAAATGGTCAGTTCGCTGCCCTGGACATCGATTTTCAGCATATCGAAGGCGCCAAGATCGGCTACGGCATCGAGCCGCACAGTTTCCAATGGCACACGCTCGATCACTTCGGCTGCCTCGGCAAAATGCGGAAACAGCGCCAGCATCTTTGGATCGGGTTCGAGCAGACTGGACCAGCCTGAATAGGCGCAGATGCGCAGGGTTGCCGGGCTGCCATCGCCGATTGCCAGAGGGAAATAGCGCTCGTTAGGCCCGGCCCGGGCAACCAGCTTTGCGTGTTCTTGCCGATGGGGCTCAAATCCGGTCAGGCGGCAATAGCCGGCGGCGAGCATCGGCGAATAGGGCTGCGCGCCATCGACCGGATTGGCGCCGATATCGACGATATGGCTAAGCCGGGATAGTCCCAGCAGACCTGCCAGAGCGTGATGCATAAATCCCCTCGTGTCGAACGAGGTCGCATGCTATGGACAGCACCAGCCCAAAGCAAGGCCGTAAATTTTGCGGTTGACCTAGTTTAGCTTGTTGCATGACCAAAATCCGCAATTTCACCATCGCCGTCCCACAGGACCAGATCGATGACCTCCACCGCAAGCTGGATGCCGCGCGCTGGCCCGAGAAGGAACCAGTCGAAGATTGGACGCAAGGCGTGCCGCTGGCAGCCTTGCAGGATCTCGTCGCCTATTGGCGCAAGGGTTATGACTGGCGGGCTTGCGAGGCCAGGCTCAATGGGCTGGGGCAATTTGTCACCGAAATCGACGGGCTGGATATCTATTTCCTGCATGTCCGATCGAAGCATGATGGTGCCATGCCGCTGGTGCTGACGCATGGCTGGCCGGGGTCGGTGGTCGAGTTTCTCGAATGCATTGCGCCGCTGACCGATCCCGAGGCGCACGGGGGCAGGGCTCAGGACGCCTTCCATGTCGTCGTGCCCTCGCTGCCGGGCTACGGATTTTCGGGCAAGCCCGCGCGCACTGGCTGGGATGTGCCGAAAGTCGGGCAGGCTTGGGCCACGCTGATGGGGCGCCTCGGCTATGACCGCTGGGTTGCCCAAGGCGGCGACTGGGGGGCGATTGTCACCACGGTGATGGGCGCGCAGGCACCGGAGGGCCTTGTCGGCATCCACACCAACATGCCGATCGCGCGAATCCTGCCCGAGGACCGCGCGGACACGGACCCGGCGGTGGTCGCCGCGCTGGCGGCGGGGGCGAATTACAACCAGTGGGATTCGGGCTATTCCAAGATCCAGTCCACCCGGCCGCAGACCATCGGCTATGGCCTGGTCGACAGTCCAGTGGCGCTGGCGGGCTGGATCTACGAGAAGCTGTGGGCATGGACGGACAACGCCGGCAAGCCCGAGGATGCGCTGAGCCGCGACCAGATGCTCGACAACATCACGCTCTACTGGCTCACCGCCAGCGGCGCGTCGGCGGCGCGGATGTATTGGGAGAGCTTCGGCACCATCGGCAAGGGCGGCTATCAGGTTGATCTGCCCGCAGGCGTCAGCACTTTCCCGCGCGAGATCACGCGGGCGCCAAGGAAGTGGGCCGAGCGGACCTTGCGCAACCTGGTCTATTGGAACGACTGCGTGCGGGGCGGCCACTTTGCCGCGTGGGAACAGCCGGGGATTTTTGTTGCCGAAGTGCGCAAGTGCTTTGCGCTGATGCGGTGAGGTCGGCTGGTGGGCTTCGACAGGCTCAGCCCGAGCGGGTACCGGCGTAAACCGAATTCCCGCTCAGCCTGAGCTTGTCGAAGGCCCCGAAGGCCGAGGCTACCTCAGTTCTTCGTCTGGTCAACCAGCTGGTTCGCGCCGATCCACGGCATCATCGCGCGCAATTGCGAGCCGACCTGCTCGATCGGATGGGCGGCTGCGGCCTTGCGGGCGGCTTTCAGCTCGGGCTGGCCGGCGCGGTTGTCGAGGACGAAGTTCTTGACGAACCGGCCTGCCTGAATGTCGGCGAGGACGCGCTTCATTTCGGCCTTGGTCTCAGCCGTGATGATGCGCGGGCCGGTGGTGATGTCGCCGTATTCGGCGGTGTTCGAGATCGAATAGCGCATGTTGGCAATGCCGCCTTCATACATCAGGTCGACGATCAGCTTCACTTCGTGGAGGCATTCGAAATAGGCCATTTCGGGCGCGTAGCCCGCCTCGGTCAGCGTTTCGAAGCCAGCCTGGATCAGGTGGGTAAGCCCGCCGCAGAGCACGGCCTGCTCGCCGAACAGATCGGTTTCGCATTCCTCGCGGAAATTGGTCTCGATGATGCCGCTGCGCCCGCCGCCGACGCCGGAAGCGTAAGCAAGGGCGACATCATGCGCGTTGCCGGTGGCATCGTGGTGCACCGCGATCAGGCAGGGCACGCCGCCGCCGCGGGCATATTCGCTGCGCACGGTGTGGCCGGGGCCCTTGGGGGCGATCATGATCACGTCAACGTCTTCGGGCGCTTCGATCAGGCCGAAGTGGATGTTGAGGCCGTGGGCGAAAGCGAGCGCAGAGCCGGGGCGCAAGTTGCCCTTGACGTCGTCGGCCCAGATCGCCGCCTGATGCTCGTCAGGGGCGAGGATCATCAGGATATCGGCCCAGGCGGCGGCGTCCTTGTTCGACATCACCTTGAAACCGGCACCCTCGGCCTTCTTCGCCGTGGCCGAGCCGGGGCGCAGCGCAACGGCAATGTCCTTGACGCCCGAATCGCGCAGGTTCTGCGCATGGGCATGGCCCTGGCTGCCATAGCCGACAATGGCGATCTTCTTGCTGGTGATCAGGTTGATATCGCAATCGGCGTCGTAATAGACTTTCACGTTCGTATTCCCTCAAAAATGGTTCGTCATTCCCGCGCAAGCGGGAACCCATCTCCAGACGGTTGATCCTGACGCACTCGCTGGAGATGGATCCCCGCCTACGCGGGGATGACGAGTGGTGGTAGTGAAAATTCACGCCCCCTCCGGCCCCCGCATCATGCCGACGATGCCGGTGCGGCCGACCTCAACCAGACCCAGCTCGCGCATCAGGCTCACGAAGCTGTCGTTCTTGTCGGGCGTTCCGGTCAGCTCGAAGATGAAGCTGCTGGTGGTGGTATCGACCACTTTGGCGCGGAACACGTCGCACAGGCGCAGCGCCTCCACCCGGTGTTCGCCGGTGCCGGCGACCTTGATCAAGGCCAGCTCGCGCTCGACATGCGGGCCCATTTCGGTGAGGTCGATGACCTTGTGCACGGGCACCAGCCGTTCAAGCTGGGCGCGTATCTGGTCGATCACGGCCGGCGGCCCGTGGGTGACGATGGTGATCCGGCTGACCGCGTGATTGTCGCTGATGTCGGCCACAGTCAGGCTGTCGATATTATAGCCGCGCGCGGTGAACAGCCCGGCGATCTTGGCCAGGATGCCAGCCTCGTTGTCGACCGTGATGGCGAGGACGTGGCGTTCGGAGGTTTCGTGTTTGATTTTCATAATTCTAAACTCAGTTCCGTTCGCCTCGAGCGAAGTCGAGAGGCCATGTGCTGTGTCTCGACTTCGCTCGACACGAACGGGGTGGGGTTGAATTGCAACTAGACCAAGGCCTTCGCTTCGTCGTCCATCGTGCCGGCGACAGAATCGCCCTCCAAAATCATGTCGGTATGCGCTGCACCCGAGGGGATCATCGGGAAGCAGTTGGCTTCCTTGGAAACCAGGCAATCGACGATCACTGGCCCCGGATGATCGATCATCGCCTGTATTCCTGCATCCAGTTCCGCCTCGCTTGAAATGCGGATGCCCTTCCAGCCATAGGCCTCGGCCAGCTTGACAAAGTCCGGCAGGCTATCCGAGTAAGACTCTGAATAGCGGCTCTCATAGGTCAGTTCCTGCCACTGGCGGACCATGCCCATCCATTCGTTGTTGAGGATGAACACCTTGACCGGCAGGCGGTATTGCGTCGCGGTGCCCAGCTCCTGGATGTTCATCTGGATCGAGGCGTCGCCGGCAATGTCGATCACCAGCGCGTCGGGATGGCCCAGCTGCGCGCCGATGGCCGCCGGAAGCCCATAACCCATCGTGCCCAGGCCGCCGGAGGTCAGCCACTTGTTGGGGCCAAAGAAGTGGAAGTGTTGCGCCGCCCACATCTGGTGCTGGCCGACCTCGGTGGCGATGATCGGGTCGCGGTGCTTGGTCAGCTCATAGAGCCGCTGCACTGCGAGTTGCGGCATGATGGCTTGCGGATTGGTGGGGAAGGAGAGGCTGTCGCGCGCGCGCCAGCCGTCGATCCGCGCCTTCCAGTCGGTCAGGTCGGCGGCCTTGCGGCTGCCCCAGGCATCGATCAGTTGCGCCAGCACGCGGCCGCAATCGCCGATGATCGGCAGGTCGACCGCCACGGTCTTGTTGATCGAAGCACGGTCGATATCGATGTGGATCTTGGTTGAACCCGGCGAAAAGGCATCGAGCCGCCCGGTAACCCGGTCATCAAACCGCGCGCCGATGCAGACCATCAAATCGGCCCGGTTCATCGCCATGTTGGCTTCATAAGTGCCATGCATCCCCAGCATCCCCAGCCAGTCGGCATGATCGGCGGGGAAGGCGCCAAGCCCCATCAGGGTGGAGGTGACCGGCGCGCCGGTGAGCGCCTGCAAGCGCCGCAGCAGTGCCGACGCCTCAGGCCCGGCATTGATCACGCCGCCGCCGGTGTAGAAGATCGGTGCGCGGGCATTGGCAAGCAGCTCGATTGCGCGGGCAATCTCCTGCGTTCCGGCCTCGACTTGCGGCGTATAGCGGTTGCGCCGCTGCGGCGGGCCGTCGTGGAGCGTGGCCGAAGCGATCTGCACATCCTTGGGAATATCGATCAACACCGGGCCGGGGCGGCCCTGGGTGGCGA
This sequence comes from Novosphingobium sp., assembly GCA_031428115.1. Lineage (GTDB taxonomy): Bacteria > Pseudomonadota > Alphaproteobacteria > Sphingomonadales > Sphingomonadaceae > Novosphingobium. The sequence continues at coordinate 53,912 of JANPOS010000052.1, forward strand.
TCTGGAAGGCTTCGTCTATCACCGCAGCGAGGTCCGCCGGGTCTTTCACCAGATAGTTGTGCTTCGTGCAGTGGCGCGAGATGCCGATGGTGTCGGCTTCCTGGAACGCGTCCGAGCCAATCAGCGCGGTGGGCACCTGGCCGGTGATGATAACCAGCGGAATCGAATCCATGAAGGCATCGGTGATGCCGGTGATGGCATTGGTCGCGCCGGGGCCCGATGTGACCAGCACCACGCCGGGCTTGCCGGTGGCGCGAGCATAGCCTTCGGCGGCATGGGCGGCACCCGCTTCCGCGCGCACCAGGATGTGGCGGATGCGCTCGTCGGCAAAGAGTGCGTCATAGATCGGCAGCACTGCGCCGCCGGGATAGCCGAACACGAATTCGACCCCCTGCCGCACCAGGCTTTCAACCAGAATGTCCGCGCCGCTGCGCTCTTTGCTCACGTCTTCAGTCCTTCTTCTTCTTTCCCCTCCCCCTTGATGGGTGAGAGATAGGTAGGCTTGCGAGCTTGCTCGCTAGCCGGAGTTGGGTGGGGGTGTGCTCTCGGCCAATCACATCGTTCTTGGCCCGATCACCCCCATTCAACTGCGCCTAACCCCTTTCAGGGGTAAGGCTTCGTATCCTTCCCCCATCAAGGGAGAAGTAGTCCTGTTTCCGTCAAAAAGCCGACCCGGCACGGCCTTGGGGCCATACCGGGTCGCCTATCCTCTAGCACAAGACACGCCGCAGCGGGAATGGTGCCGTCCTAATTGACAGAAAATACCATGTCAACCACTATTTTCGTAATAATATTTCAAAATGGTCTCCCAGATCGATATTGAATGACTCAATGCGCGGCCAGTGAGCCGGGGGCTGGCGGCGGAACCAGGTATATTGCCGCTTGGCATAATTGCGGGTTGCCTGGGTTGCCATGGCCTCGGCTTCGGCCAGCGACCATTCGCCGCGCAAATAGCCGGCTATTTCGCGCACGCCGATGGCGCGCATAACGGGCAGGGCGGGATCGAGGTTGCGGGCGAGCAAGGCTTCCACTTCGGGTATCGCTCCGCGCTCCAACATGGCCGCGAACCGCTGGTCGCAGCGTTCGTATAGAGCGTCACGATCGGGCAGTAGGATTGCTGCATGGATCGCCACTTCGTCGGCCAGGCGGTGACGCCTAATCGACTGCCAATAATTGATCGAATAGCCCGTCGAGCGCTCAACCTCCAATGCGCGATATATCCGCGCGGCATCGTTCGGATGGAAGCGCTGTGCGGCAGGCGGATCGCGATTGGTTAAAGCGGTGTAGGCCTGCGCGACCGAAAGTGCGCGCACTTCGTCACGTATTGCTGGCTCAATTCTCGGAATCGGCGCGATCCCGTCAAGCAAGGCGCGAATGTAAAGGCCGCTGCCGCCTACAAGAATCGGCACCGTGTCGTGGTCGAGGACGGCTGGCAAGATTATCCGTCTGGCAGCCGCAGCCCAAACGGCCGCAGAATAGACCTGTCCTCCGTCCTGTTCGCCGAAAAGCCGGTGTTTGATTCCGCGCATGTCCAGTGCCGTCGGACGCGCACTCAGCACCGCGAGATCGCGGTAAACCTGCGCGCTGTCGGCATTGATCACCACGGCCTTGCGGCCCTTTGCGATCAGCGCCAACGCGAGGTCTATCGCACACTGGCTCTTGCCGCTCGCCGTCGGCCCTGCGATGAGCGCCAGCGGCGGCAAAGCGCCGGATCGAGGAGAATGCGCGGTGGTCATTGCCCGGCTGATAGCAGATGCAGGCGTGCTGTCGGAAAATTCCGCAGCGGCGCTGGCCAGTCTGGCCGGGCAGGGGATTGCCGCGCGGCTGGAGCCAGCGCCAGGAGGGGCGGGGTTGATCCTGACGGCCGAGGGCAACGATGTGGCAGCTGTTCGCGCAGTTCTCGATGCCCAGTTCATGCCTTCCGACATGTTGTTCTCGGGCTATCGTGCTGAAATCCCTCAGCTTTTCGTTTCCGACATGGATTCGACCATGATCATGGCCGAATGCATCGACGAGCTGGCCGATTTCGCCGGGATCAAACCGCAGATCGCCGCGATCACCGAGCGGGCGATGTTGGGCGAGCTCGATTTCGTCAGCGCGCTGCGCGAGCGGGTGGCGCTGCTCGCGGGCCTGCCAGAAAGCGCGATCGCCGAATGCCTGGCCACCCGCATCACGATGATGCCCGGCGCGAAAGTGCTGGTGGAAACGCTGAAGGCCAAAGGCTGCCGCACGGTGCTGGTCACCGGCGGGTTTCACCAGTTCGCCGATCCCGTCGCCGAGGAGCTGGGCTTCGAGCGGGTGGTGGCGAACCGGCTGGAGATCGCCGATGGCCGGCTCACCGGCGGGCTGGTTGGCCCGATTGTCGACAGCGGGGTCAAGCGCGCGGTGCTGCTTGAGGAAGCGGCGCGGCTGGGTGAGGGGGCAATCAGCCTTGCGACCGGCGACGGCGCGAATGACATTCCGATGCTGGAAGCGGCGACTTATGGCATCGCCTTTGCCGCCAAGCCCAAGGCGCGCACCGCCGCCGATGGCTGGATCGACCGGGGCAACCTGACCGGGGTGCTCGAACTGCTCGGGATCGACGAGCGCGAATGGGCCCCAATTGACTAGGGTAGCGAATAAATTTTCAATTCCTTTCAGTGCGGTTGACCATTTCTTAGCCTAACTCGCCGATAGAGGCGCCATGAACATGGCGGTCAGATCGGCGGAATTTGCGATTCCCGTTGCAGGCGGGCTGCAACCGCGCGCCTTCGTTCCCTTGCGCCATCCGGACCGCGCGCCGTTTCGTCTGCAGCCGCTCAAGGCAATGAAGATCTGGGCAGAATTCAAGCGCGACAAGGAACAGACCTACCGCGCCTTCTCGATCTTCAATGCGCTGCCCTGGACCACGGTCGATACGGCCGCAGCCCGCTTCCTAGCGACCGACGAAGGCCGCCGGATCTATGCCAGCGAGGCTTCGCTGCCCGAAATTCTCGACGACCATGCCGCGCTGCGCCGTATGCCAAAGGGCTCGCTGGCGCAGGATTACTGCGACTTTACCGAGCGCGAGGGGCTGAGCGCGGCGGGGCTGGTCGCCGAATACGAGCTGTGCCGCGAAGGCCGCCCGCGCATCGACGACCGCATCGAATGGTATCTCGACCGCCTGCGCGATTCGCATGATCTGCTCCACGTGCTCACCGGTTTCGACCGCGATGCGCTGGGCGAGCAATGCGTGCTATCGTTCGTGTTCAAGCAGCGCCCGAGCTGGGGCCACCTGTTTATCGCCTACGCTGGCGCAGTCGTTACCAAGCGTTGCACCGGCACCCGTGCCCCGGTGCTGGGCGCAGTGCGCGAGGCCCAGCTGATCGGTCGCAATTGCCCGGCGATTGCCGAACAATCGATTCGCGACCTGCTGCCGATGCAAACCGAGGACATCCGGCGCAATTTCGGCATTCGCCCGCCCCGGCTCTATGGCGAAGTGCACCGCATCTGGCGCGAGCAGGGGCTTGATCCCTTCATGGTCGCCTCGCAGTGCGGGGTGGTCTAAGCGGCGTAGGCGAGGCCGAGCCGCTCGGCCTGGGCGAGCAGGCGTTTGTCGCGAGTCCAGAGTCTTCCGTCTGGTGAAAGCCGAGCCGAGGCAAGCAAATGCGCATCGGTGTAACCAATTCCGGTGGCAAAGAGTTCCAACTCGTCAATGAGGAATTGGACGAAGCCATCCTTCGCGACGTTTGGAACCGGCAGCCGTCCAAAATGGAACAAAACCTGCTTGCGATTGCGCAAGCTGCCAAGTGCGATTTCGCCGAGCACATGCGGATGCATCATCGCATGCTCACGAAACAGCAGTTGGTCCAAGTGCAGTTCCGGTGACCGGATGTGATCGATCCAGATCGAGGAATCAACGACAATCATTTCGATGCGGAGCGCCGCCGCTCAGGAATCCAAGCATCGGGATCACTTCCGCCCAGGGCAATGATCGCACGCGCATTTTCGCGAGCGATCAGGGCACGCAAGCCGTCGTGGATCAACTGGCTGCGTTCTTTGACCCCTGTCGCCTCGATTGCTTCGTCAAGGAGGTGGTCATCGAGGGTTATGGTTGTGCGCATGCATCAATCATAGCATCAGATGATGCGCTTTTCAATGCGAGATCAGCCTTCCATCCAGTCGCGGAAGAAGCTGTCGCTGGCTTCGCGGAGCGCGGTGAGGTGAACATATTTTACACTGGGATGAATGAGTTCAATGCTTGCTGTTTGACCGCCGGTGCTACCCACCCTCGCGGCTGGAACGTTTGCGGCATTTGCCATTGCTTCGATCAGTTTAGAGCTTCTCGTTGTTACCAAGTAACAACCTTGGCTTTCGCCAAATAGCTCTGCGACACTCGATATGCCTGACAACAAGAATCCAATGCCTGTAGCGAGAGCCATTTCAGAGGCGGCAACCAAAACCCCGCCGTCGGAAATGTCATGGACTGCGGTCACGCACTGCTTCAGAATCATTTCGCGCACTAGTTCGCCAGCCAATCGTTCCATTGTTAGGTCAACGCTGGGGGGGGCACCATTTAGAATGCCCCTAATTTCTCGAAGCCACAGAGATTGGCCAAGGTGGGCCTGATTCTTCCCAATGAGCCAAATATCTTCCCCCTCAGCCTTGAACCCAATTGTCGCCATCTTCGCATGGTCGGACATCAAGCCGACGCCGCCAATCGCCGGCGTCGGCAAGATCGCGCTCCCGCCGCCGGTCGCCTTGCTCTCATTGTACAGCGACACATTCCCGCTCACGATCGGGAAATCGAGCGCCCGGCAAGCATCGGCCATGCCCTCCAGGCAGCCGATAATCTGCGCCATGATCTCCGGGCGCTGCGGGTTACCGAAGTTGAGGCAGTTGGTGATGGCGAGCGGCAAGGCCCCCACCGCGCTCAGGTTGCGGTAGCATTCCGCGACCGCCTGTTTGCCGCCTTCATAGGGGTCAGCATAGCAATAGCGCGGGGTGCAGTCGGTGCTCATGGCGAGCGCCTTCTGGGTGCCATGGATGCGCACCACCGCCGCGTCGCCGCCCGATTTCTGCAAGGTGTCCGCGCCGACCTGGCCGTCGTATTGCTCCCAGATCCAGCGGCGCGAGGCGAGGTCCGGGCAGGCCATCAGCCTCAGCAGGTCCGCGCCGATATCGGTCGATTCGGGAATATCGCCCAGCGGTGCGACATTGGCCCAGACCTTGTAATCCTCGCGGCTCATCGCCGGACGGTCATAAAGCGGGGCGTCTTCGGCGAGCGGCCCCAAGGGAATATCGCAGACCGTCTCGCCCTGCCAGGTCAGCACCATGTGACCCGTATCGGTCACTTCGCCGATCACCGCGAAGTCCAGTTCCCACTTTTGGAAGATCGCCTCCGCCATGGCTTCCTTGCCGGGCTTCAGGACCATGAGCATCCGCTCCTGGCTCTCGCTCAGCATCATCTCGTAAGGCGTCATGTGCGCTTCCCGGCACGGCACTTTGTCCATGTCGAGGATGATTCCGGCCTTGCCGTTGGTCGCCATTTCGACTGAACTTGAGGTCAGTCCCGCCGCGCCCATGTCCTGGATCGCAACAATCGCATCGGTCGCCATCAGCTCCAGACAGGCTTCGATCAGCAGCTTTTCTACGAACGGATCGCCGACCTGCACAGTCGGGCGCTTTTCTTCTATGTCATCGCCGAAATCGGCTGAGGCCATGGTCGCGCCATGGATGCCGTCACGCCCGGTCTTGGAGCCGACATAGACGATCGGATTTCCGAGGCCCGTGGCCGCCGAATAGAAGATCTTGTCCTGATCGGCGACGCCCACGGTCATCGCGTTGACCAGGATATTGCCGTCATAGGCCTTGTCGAAGTTGGTCTCGCCGCCGACCGTGGGCACGCCGACGCAGTTGCCATAGCCGCCGATGCCCGCGACCACGCCTTGCACCAGATGCTTCATCTTGGGGTGATCGGGCCGGCCGAAGCGCAGCGCGTTCAGATTGGCAATCGGCCGCGCGCCCATGGTGAAGACATCGCGCAGAATTCCGCCAACCCCGGTCGCCGCGCCCTGATAGGGCTCGATGTAGCTGGGATGGTTGTGGCTCTCCATCTTGAAGATCGCCGCCTGATTATCGCCGATGTCGATAACGCCCGCATTCTCGCCCGGGCCGCAGATCACCCAGGGGGCCTCGGTGGGCAGTTTTTTCAGGTGGATGCGGCTCGACTTGTAGGAGCAATGCTCGGACCACATCACCGAGAAGATGCCGAGTTCGACCATGTTGGGTGCGCGGCCCAGGGCATGGAGCACGCGCTCATATTCCTCCGTGGAGAGCCCGTGGGCTGCGACGACTTCGGGCGTGATTTCGGCTTCGAGGCTGTTCATGGCCCGCGCCTTAGCGTTGCCTGCTTGACCGCGCAACGCAGCGTCGCCATTGCTTCCACCATGAGCGATGCATTGCCCGAAATTTCCACCCTGTCCTTTGAAGATGCGCTGCGTGCACTCGAGGACGCGGTGCGCCGGCTGGAAAGCGCCGACACGCCGCTCGACGCGTCGATTGCGCTCTATGAACGCGGTGAGGCGCTGCGCCGGCATTGCCAGGCACGGCTCGATGCAGCGCAGGCGCGGATCGAGAAAATTGTTGCCGGGCCCGATGGCCTGGCCGCGGGCACGCGTCCCTTTGACGAAGCGGATAGCTGATCGTGGCGGCGGGTGAAGGGCTGGAGGGCACCGATCTGCTCCAGGAGGGCCTTGCGGCGATCCAGCACGATATCGACGCAAAGTTTGATGCGCTGCTGCCGTTGCCGGCCGATCCGCGCTCGCGGCTGATCGAGGCGATGCGCTATGCCGCGATTGGCGGCGGCAAGCGGCTGCGCCCGCTGCTGGTGGCGGCAACCGCTGACATGTATTTGGTCGACCGCGATGCGGCGGTGCGAGCCGGTGCGGCGGTCGAGGCGATCCACGTCTATTCGCTGATCCACGACGATCTGCCTTGCATGGACGACGATGAGACGCGGCACGGCAAGCCGACGCTGCATCTTGCCTTCGACGAGGCAACTGCGGTGCTGGCCGGCGACGCGCTGCATGACCTGGCCTTCGAGATCCTGTCCGATCCGGTGACTTCCGGCGATCCCTTCACCCGCATCGAGCTGATTTCCGCGCTGGCTGCGGCCAGCGGCGCGAACGGCATGGCCGGGGGTCAGATGATGGATATGGTGGCCGAGAGCGAACCGTTCGATCTGCCCACCGTGATGCGTCTGCAGCAGCTCAAGACCGGGGCCCTGCTGGCCGCATCGGTCGAGATGGGGGCGATTCTCGGCAAGGTTCCGGTGGAAGGGCGAACGCATTTGCGCGGCTATGCCCGCGATATCGGCCTCGCCTTCCAGATCGCCGACGATCTGCTCGATCACGAAGGTGATGTCGCGCTCGCTGGCAAGGCGCTGCGCAAGGATGCCGAAGCCGGCAAGCAGACTTTCGTCTCGCTGCTCGGACCCGAACGCGCCCGCGCTCAGGCCCAGGCCCTGGTCGAACAGGCTGTCGCCCATCTCGCACAGCATGGCCGCGAGGCCGAACTGCTTCGCGCGCTGGCGCGCTATATCGTCGAAAGGAAGCACTGATGACCAAGATCGGCGTCTATCCCGGCACTTTCGATCCGATTACGCTGGGCCATGCCGACATCATCCGCCGCGGCGCCAAGCTGGTCGACAGGCTCATTATCGGCGTGACCACCAATCCGTCGAAGAACCCGATGTTTTCGCCCGAAGTGCGCATGGCAATGGTGAACCGCGAGGTGGCGCTGCTGGGCATCGAAAATGTCGAAGTGGTCGGCTTCAATGCCTTGCTGATGACCTTTGCGGAAAAGCAGGGCGCCAGTGTCATCGTGCGCGGCCTGCGCGCAGTCGCCGACTTCGAATACGAATATCAGATGGCGGGCATGAACCAGCAGATCAATTCGCGGATCGAAACCGTGTTCCTGATGGCGGATGTCTGTCTCCAGCCGATCGCATCGAAGCTGGTCAAGGAAATCGCCCTGTTCGGGGGCGAGATTGCGCCGTTCGTCAGCCCGTCGGTGCGCGCGGATGTCCTCGCCCGGATCACCGAGATCGGCCGGCTGGGCGACTATTAACTGGCCAGGCGATGCTCGTTCATTGCCTTGTCAGCTGCGCGAGGCTATTCGCCGCCGCAATGCCCATGCCGGGCAATGCCAACCTTGCGGCGAAGGCCTGAAGCGCAATGATGAAATTTACCTGCATCCGGATGGCCCTGCTGTCCCTGATCCTCGCCGCCAGCCCGGCTTTGGCGGCGGAAGACCCCGTTGCCGATGCCCCCGTGCTGCCGACTGTGGTCATTTCCGATCCTGCCGTGCAGCCCGAGAACGTGCTGCTGCTCTATCTCTCGAATGGTGGACTCGTGACCATCCGCCTGATGCCGGAATGGGCGCCGAACCATGTCGAGCGGATCAAGACCCTGGCGCGCGACGGCTTTTACAACGGCGTCATTTTCCACCGCGTTATCGATGGCTTCATGGCGCAGACCGGCGATCCAACCGGAACCGGGCAGAGCGGATCGCAGCTGCCCGACCTCAAGGCAGAATTCAACGCGATGCCGCATCTGCGCGGAACGCTGTCGATGGCGCGCACCGAGCAGCCCGATTCGGCCAACAGCCAGTTTTTCATCGTCTTCTATCCGCGCTTCTCGCTTGACCGGAAATACACCGTGTTCGGCCGGGTGATCGCCGGAATGGACGCAGCAGACCGGATCGAGCGCGGCGAGCCGCCGGAAAAGCCGACGAAGATTCTCCAGGCCGCCATGGCGATCGACAATCTGCCACCGCCGGCGATCCCGGTGCCCGCACCGGCACCGGCGGCAGTCACGGCGGATCAGCTGAGCAATTCACAATCGAATTAGGTTTCGACATAGCGCGACATCCTTCGCCCTTCGGCAGGCTCAGGATGAGCTCAGGATGAGCGGATGTTGTGATTTGCACCATTCCCAACCCCGCTCGTGCTGAGCCTGTCGAAGCACAGCGTTTGCCTTAGCCCATCAGCCATGCGCGTCGATCTGTTCGATTTTGACCTTCCGCCCGAGCGCATAGCCCTGCGCCCGGTGCGCCCGCGCGATGCGGCGCGGATGCTGGTGGTCACCGGCTCTGCACCGATTGACGACCGGCATGTGCACGAACTGCCCGCGCTGCTGCGGTGCGGCGACGTGCTGGTGTTCAACGACACCCGCGTGATTCCCGCCCAGCTCGAAGGCCGGCGCGGAGATGCGCGAATCGGTGTGACCCTGCACAAGCGCGTTGACCTGCGCCGCTGGCAGGCCTTCGTGCGCAATGGGAAGCGGCTGCGCGCGGGGCAGCGAATCGAATTTCCCCACGGCGTCGCCGCAACGGCCGAGGCGCTGCATCAAGACGGCAGCTGGACGCTTACTTTCCTCGGGCATGAGCCAGTCGAAGTGCTGCTCGAACGCGCCGGGACCATGCCGCTGCCGCCCTATATCGCTGGGAAGCGCCCCACCGACGAGGCTGATCGCGCCGATTATCAGACGATGTTCGCACGGACCGAAGGCGCAGTCGCTGCGCCGACCGCGGCGCTGCATTTCACGCCAGAACTGCTGGCGGCGCTCGGCGCGGCGGGGATCGGCCATGAAATGCTGACGCTCCATGTCGGCGCGGGCACCTTCCTCCCGGTCAAGGCAGATGACACCGGCGACCATGCGATGCACGCCGAATGGGGCCGGATCGACGCCAATGTCGCAGGCCGCCTCAACAAGGCGCGCACTGCGGGTGGGCGGATCATCGCGGTGGGCACCACGAGCCTGCGCCTGCTCGAAAGCGCCTGCGGCGATGACGGCCTGATCCGGCCTTTCGAGGGCGACACCGCGATCTTCATCACGCCGGGCTATCGCTTCAAGGCCATCGACGGTCTGATGACGAATTTCCACCTGCCGCGCTCGACCTTGTTCATGCTGGTCAGCGCGCTGATGGGGCTGGAGCGGATGCAGGCCGCCTATGCCCATGCGATTGGCGCGGAATATCGCTTCTACAGCTATGGCGATGCCAGCCTGCTGTTGCCGGACTAGGTGTTTAGTCCCGGCCTTTGATGGTGCATTATCCATGCAGGAATGGAAGGATGCACTATGGGACGGATTCTACACGGCAGCGCCCGCACGACAGCGGCGGTCCGTCGAGCGATACAACATAGTCAAGAGAGCCTGAGGG
>JANPOS010000053.1:0-49371 GCA_031428115.1 Novosphingobium sp.
GCTTCGCTGCGCTCGCAATGACGAGCGGGTTTGGTTTTATGGTATAAAGTGTTGAAACAACTGCTCATACTCATTGCCAGACTCTGGCAGATCGGCCCCTCGCGCGTGCTGCCGCCGACTTGCCGCTATGCCCCCAGTTGCTCGGAATATGCGATTCAGGCGCTCCGAAAGCATGGTGCGATTAAGGGTGGCTGGCTGGCAACGAAGCGGCTATTGCGCTGCCACCCATGGGGTGGGCACGGCTACGATCCGGTGCCCTGACCTTTCGCAATGCTATTCGAGAATTAGGGACGCCCAAGTGGACAATCAGCGCAATATCATCATGGCGGTGGTGCTCACCGCGCTGATCCTGTTCGGCTGGGATGCAGGCATCGGGTATTTCTATCCGAATGCCAACAAGCCCGCGCCGGTCGCTGAGTCGACCACAGCACCGGCCCCAGACGCCCCGCTCAAGCACACCCGCGAAGGCGGGCTGACCAACCCCGCCGACGTCGCGCTCGAGGCGCGCGACATCAAGGTGGCGCTCGCCGCACCCGGCCGCGTGCCGATCGCCGCGCCGGGCCTCTCGGGGTCGATCAATCCGCAAGGCGCAGTGATCGACGATCTGACCGCCAACCGCCACACCGACACGATAAAGAAGAACAGCGCCCCCGCGCGGATCTTCTCGCCGCTCGGCACCCCGGCGCAGCATTTCGCCCAGTTCGGCTGGGGCGGCGCCAACAATGCGGATGCGGGAATCGAGCTGCCCAGCGCCGCGACCGTCTGGACCGCGCCCGAGGACGCGCGGCTGACGCCTGCCAGCCCGGTGACGCTCAGCTGGACCAATGCCACCGGCCAGACTTTCGCCATCCGCTATGCCATCGATGGCGATTACATGCTGACGGTCACCCAGACCGTGACCAATGCCGGCGCCGCGCCGGTGCGCCTGCGCGAAATCGCCCAAATCAACCGCACCGACAAGACCTCGAGCCTCGATTCGTGGAATGTCCACGCCGGGCCAATGGGCAGCTTCGATCAGGCCGTGCAGTTCGCACCGAACTATGACGAAGTGACCGATGCGGCAGGCGGGATCGCTGCCAATGCCGGCAAGGCCGACTGGCTGGGCTTCACCGACATCTACTGGATGAGCACGCTGATCCCCGACAAGTCACCGGCGACCAGCGACTTCCGCAGCATGGGCAAGGGCATTTACCTGGCCAACCTGTTCTATAGCGACGCCGATGTTGCGCCGGGGCAGCAGCTGACCCGCACCACGCGACTGTTCGCCGGTGCCAAGGAAAGCGCCGTGCTCGACCGCTATCAGGAAAGCGGCATCACCAATTTCCATCTCGCTATCGACTGGGGCTGGTTCCGCTGGTTCGAGAAGCCGCTCTTCACGCTGCTGGTCAAGCTGTTTCACCTCGTCGGCAATTTCGGCGTGGCGATCATCCTGCTGACGCTGATCGTGCGCGGGCTGATGTTCCCGGTCGCCCAGCGCCAGTTTGCCTCGATGGCGGCGATGCGCGCGATCCAGCCGAAAGTGAAGGCGCTGCAGGAACGCTACAAGGACGAGAAGGAAAAGCTCCAGCAGGAGATCATGGCGCTCTACAAGCAGGAGAAAGTCAATCCGCTCGCGGGCTGCCTGCCGATCTTCCTGCAGATCCCGATCTTCTTCGCGCTCTACAAAGTGCTGATTCTGGCAATCGAGATGCGCCACCAGCCGTTCGTGCTGTGGATCAAGGATCTTTCCGCGCCCGATCCGCTGATGATCCTGAACCTGTTCGGCCTGCTGCCGTTCACCCCGCCCGCTTTCCTGGGTATCGGCATTCTCGCGGTCGTGCTGGGCATCACCATGTGGCTGCAGTTCAAGCTCAATCCCGCGCCGCCTGATCCGGTGCAGCAACAGGTCTTCGCGATCATGCCGTGGATGATGATGTTCGTCATGGCGCCGTTTGCCGCCGGGCTGCTGCTCTACTGGATAACGTCGAACCTGCTGACCATCGCCCAGCAGAAGTATCTCTATGCAAGGCATCCGGCGATGCGGGCGATGGCCGATCAGGAAGCAGCCGATGCCAAGCGGGCTGTGGCAGCCAAAAAGTCGTGACGACAACCGATCAGGCAGAGGAAGCGCGCCGACTGTTTGCCGGGCGGATCGAGTTTCTCAAGAGCGCGCCCTCGCTCCAGTTCCTGCCTGACCCGGACGTGCCGGAGATCGCCTTCGCCGGGCGCTCCAATGTCGGCAAGAGCTCGCTGCTCAATGCGCTGACCGGGCGCAAGTCAATCGCGCGGGCATCGGTGACGCCGGGGCGCACGCAGGAGCTCAACTTCTTCGAAGTGGGCGATCCGACCCGGCTGATGCTGGTCGACATGCCGGGCTATGGTTTCGCCAAGGCCCCGCTCAAGGTAGTCGAGAACTGGAAGCGGCTGGTGCGCGATTTCCTGCGCGGGCGGGTGGTGCTGAAGCGCACCCTGCTGCTGATCGACGCGCGCCACGGGGTCAAGCCGGTCGATGCCGAGATGATGAAGATGCTCGATGAGGCCGCGGTCGGATACCGCATCGTCCTGACCAAGGCCGACAAGATCAAGGCCGCTGATCTGGACGCCGTGCTGGCGGCAACGCTGGTCGAGGCGCGCAAGCACTCAGCAGCCTATCCGGAAATTCTCGTCACCTCGGCCGAGCTGAAAATGGGCATTGCCGAGCTGCGCGAAGCGGTGATGAACGACGCGCTTTAGCCATACCAAACGCTCATAGAAATGACCCGTTGCATACGTCATTGCGACGGGCGAAGTCCCGAAGCAATCCAGTGCGGCGCAGCGCGGCTCTGGATTGCTTCGCTACGCTCGCAATGACGATCTGATGCTGACTTCGCGCGATGCTTCAGGTCTGAATTTCATAGTCCTCAGGATTGAATTCAGCAGTCAGGTTGCGGTACTTGCTCAGCGGCCAGGGCGAATTGGTCACCACCCGGCCCGCCTTGTTGCGATACCAGTTCTTCACGCCGGGATGGGTCCAGACCAGCTGGTCGTGCTCGGCATCCACCGTGGCGTTGTAGTCCTCGAACCGCTCCTCACGCACATCGACCGAGGCCGCCTCGCGCTCGATCAGCTCGCGCAGGCCCAGCATCGCATAGCGCACCTGGCATTCCGAATTGTACACCGCGCTGCCGCCGTGGCCGCCGTTGGTGTTGGGGCCATAAAGGATGAACATGTTGGGGAAATGCGGGACAGTGATGCCAAGATAGGCGCGCGGATTGTCATCGCCCCAGGCATCACGGATCGTGCCCCGGGTGCCTGCGACATGCATCGGCGCAAGCGGTGCCTGCGCCTTGAAGCCGGTCGCCATGATGATGACATCGGCGGAATGTTCCACGCCGTCCTTGTCGACCACGCCGGTAGCGGTAATCTCTTTCACCGCGCCAGTCACCAGCTCGACATTGCCCCGGGTCAGCGCTTCATACCACATCGAATCGCGCAGCATCCGTTTGCCATAGGGCGGGAACTCGGGGACGATCTTGGCGAGCAGCTCGGGATCGCCCTTCACCTGTTTGGTGATATGCGCCACCAGCTGTTCGCGCACGGCAGCGTTGGCAGCGTTGAGCGAGCGGTTCGGCTCGGTCCAGTCGGGATCCTTGCGCAGGTTCGGCAGGACCAGGTCCGATGTCGCCCACAGCAGCAGGAACCGGTACCACTTGGTGTAATAGGGCACATGCGCGAGGCCCCATTTCACTGCATCGCCGGTCTCCGCATAGAGCAGCGGATTGTAGCGCGCCCAGTGCGGCGAACGCTGGAAGATGGTGAGCTGCTTGACCTTCGGGGCGATCTGCGGGCCGATCTGCATCCCGCTGGCCCCGGTGCCGATCTGCACCACGCGCTTGCCCGTCAGGTCCACAGAATGGTCCCAGCGCGCCGAATGGAACATCGGGCCGGTGAACCGCTCCATGCCGGGAATGTCGGGGATCGAGGGGTTGTTGAGCAGGCCGCAGCCGGTGACCACGGCATTGGGGCTCAACGTGTATTGTGATCCGTCTTTGCGCTGGACGGTGACGAGCCACTTGGCTGCGGCCTTGTCCCAGATCGCCGAGAGCACTTGCTCTTCAAAGCGGATGTGATCGGCAATATCCATCTCGCGGTAGCAGGTGCGGATGTAAGCCAGGATCTCGTCGCCGCGGGCAAAATAGTGGTCCCAGTCGGGCTTTGTGCGAAAGGAATAGGAATAGAAGTGATTGGGCGTATCGACCGCGACCCCGGGGTAGGTATTCTCGAACCAGGTGCCGCCGACATCAGGGTTTTTCTCGATGCCGATGAAGGGAATGCCCGCTTCTTTCAGCTTCGCCGCCATGGCGAGGCCGGAATAGCCCATGCCGATCACCAGCACCTGGAATTGGGCGAGGAATTCCGGGCTGGGCACCTTGCGCCAGTGGACGGTCTTGGCGTCGGTGCGGTCGAAATTGAGCTCTTCGCGCACCATCGGCATGTATTCGCCCGGCACCGCCGCACCAACCGCGCCGTTGCACATGCGCTGGAGCAGCTCGTCGGACGGAGCGGGCGGCAGCGGGCGGGCATTGGCGACATAGTCGGCTAACGTCGCGATCAGCGCGGCGACCAGCTCGCGCTTCAGCTCGGGAACCGGCTCGACCTCGAAGGCCCAGGCACCTTTGACGTGCGGCGCATAGCGCTGGAGCAGACTCTCGTCGCCGCTGAGGTGGGTATAGACCAGCAGCATCGGCACGTCGTCGAGCGCCATGAGGCGCGCTTCGAGCAACTCCGGCTCGCGCAGCAGTTCGGCGAGGATGCCCTCGCGATATTCGGGGGGCTCCTGCCCTGAAGCTGTAACGTCGTCAGTCATCGCGCCTTGCCACTTATGGATGTGCCGGTTGCGCCCGGCTTATTGCCCTCTGCCGCAATTAATGCAATAGGGCTGGCGCATTATGTGCCCCCACCGGGGCGCGCCTGCACGGAGCGCCAAGATCATGTCCGATGCCCCAAGCGATGCCATTACTGACGAACTCGCCATCCGCCGCCTGCTCGACGAATACTGCCTGCGGCTCGAACTGGGGCGGTTCGAGGACTGGCTCGACCTGTTCACGCCCGATGCGGTCTACGAGGTCTACAAGCTGACGCTCACCGGCCACGCGCAAATCGCCGATGTGCTGGGCAAGGCCCCGCACGGGGTCCACATCGGCGGGCCGGCGCGCATCACGCTGGACGGAGCGCGCGCGGAGACGCTGCAGAGCTACCTGTTCATCTCCACCAGCAGCGACGAATGGAACGCCGGCTGGTACGCCCGCGACGTGGTGCGCACCGCCGCCGGCTGGAAGATCGCCCGCTGCCAGGTGAAGTTCGCGCGCAAGGGCGCGCTGCCCGAGGACGCGCGCGCGCAGGGCCTGGCTTTTCCAATCGGGTTTGGCTGAGCGACGCCGGTGCGTCAGTAGGCCCCGACCCGCCGCAGCACCGGATCGCGCTGCTTCGTGAATTCGGCGAACATGCGCTCAAGCTCGGTCCGGGTCTGTTCTGCGTCGCTGATGGTTTCGCCATTGACGATCAGCAGCTGCTGCTGGCTTGCCAGCAGTTGGATCACCCATTCCACCGGATCTTTGTGCTTGGCAGCCATCGCCTTGATGAACAGCTGGTCAATGCGGCCGACCTGGATCGCCGAACCCATGCGCGGCGCGGCGAGATATTCGACTCCCGTACCGAGCTCCGCGCGTTCGAGCAGCGCTGCATTCAGCGCCTTGGCGGCTGCTGCGTCGGCATCGGGCGTCGTCGAGGTGGAAACCGGCGAGACAAAGCCTGCCCCGGTGAGGATCAGCAGCACTTCCCAGACCTGCGCTCGGTTGAGCCCGCTCAGTTCCTTGGTGGCCAAGAGTTCGCTGATGCTCGCGGTACCGTCCGGAAACCCTGCAAGCGCCTTGCACAGCGGCTTGTAGATATCTGCCCTGAGCTCCGCTTCGCCGATCACGGTCGGCACTTTTTCCGGACATTTGTCGGGATCGCCAAGCAGCACGAAGCGTTCTTTCTCGACACGCTTGCCATGATCATACAGCGACATGGCCCGGGCGCCCTTGACGAAGATATCACGGCGGAACTGGGTGTTGACGAAATAGTCGCGCGTGGTCTCGCGCATGATCGGATCGCGGATCGTCTGCAGGATCTCCTGGGCGCCGACTGGCAGGCTGATGCCACTGAGGTTTTCCAGGATCGAGGCATTGGCGGCATAGGTCAACTTGGCCGCAGACAGCTTGTCGGCAACCTGGGAAAACGGCATCGGATCCCAGCTGGCGTTGAAATATTCGTGCGCGATGTAGGTCTTGTCCATTTTCTTGATCATATCCAGGCGCCCCTTGAGCTGGGGGTTCTGGACAAAATAGGCAGCATTGGCCTCGATCACTTTGTCGACGAAGTTGACCGACTGGTCGACCTTGTCGAGAATCGTGCCCGAGCATTCGCGCTTGGCATATTCGGAAAGCAGCGTGCGCAACGGCCAGGCCGGCGACCAGCCCGGGGTGACGTTGTAGCTGATATAGAATGCACCGCCCGGCTTCAGCGACTTGCGGGCAAGCTCGACGATCGCGGCGCGCGCATTGTCGCTGATCCACGACCAGATGCCATGCAGGGCGATGACGTCAAACTGAGGCAGATCGTCGCGCTCCACCAGCTCTTCGAACGAATCCTCGAGCAGGGTCAGCGGTTTGCCCATAGCACGCGCCAGTTCGCGGGCATTGGCGACCTGGCCCGGATTGAAATCGGTGCCGTAGAAATTGCCCGAGCTCGTCGCCGTATTGATATTCAGCGACAGACCCTGGCCGAAACCCAGCTCGAGGTAGTTGGGGTTTTCGTCGACACCATGATCGATGCCGCAGCAGAGCAAGGCAAGGCGTATGCGGGCCAACGACAGCTCGGAATAGTATCCCGAAGTATAATTGACTTCCGAAGTGTAGCCCTCATTCCACATTGGTTTCGCCCTTCATGTCAGCAAAAAACTGGGCGCGCCCTGCGACGCGCCCGTGACCGCGGCCACATAGTCCAATCATGGGGCGATTGTCGAATCGAGAAAGCTGCAGGCAACGCGAACTAGCGAGCGCCCAGCGCCTCGGCGTGGAACCTGGCGTTTCGCACATAGCCGGCGACCCCGGCGCGCATGTCTTCCAGCGCCGCATCGGTCAGATCGCGGGCATAGGTTGCAGGGCGACCGGTCCACAGCTGGCGGCTGGCAATCGCCTTGCCCGGCGTCAGCATTGCGCCGGCCGCCAGCATCGCGTCACCAGCGATCCGGCAGCCGTCCATGACAACCGACCCCAGCCCGACAAAGGCGCGGTCCTCCAGCGCGCAGCCGTGCAGCATCGCCATGTGGCCGATCAGCACATCGTCGCCGATGATCGTCGGAAAACCGCCGGGCCGGCGCGGGCTGGGGCTGTCGCAATGGACCACGCTGCCGTCCTGGATGTTGGTCCGCGCGCCGATGACGATGCGGTTGGCATCGCCGCGGATCACGCAATTGTACCAGACCGAAGCATCCGGACCGATCTCGACATCGCCGATGATCCGGCATCCCGGCGCAATGAAGGCGCTGGAATGGATGCGCGGGACCTTGCCATTGAATGGCAGCAAGGTGACCCCGGGAGGAGCGGCGGTGTTCATGGCCGTCATGGCGTCTTGAACATGTTTTCCCACCGCATGAACGGCAGGATCGAGGCGTGGTCATCGGACCAGACGCGCGCCGCCGGCGGCAGCAGCGGGGTCCACGGGGTATCGGGCGCGGCCTTGCCCAGCGCGGCGATCACGCCCGCATCGCGGCTCAGCGCCACCCAGGTCGATGGCGTGACAAAGGTCTGGCTGGCAGGATTGTCGTCGCGTTTCACATAAGTCAGGCCGCGCCGTTTGCCGATCGCGGCAAGCACCGGTTCCAGCTCGATAAAGCGGTTGGAGATGTGCACCAACAGCAGTCCGCGCGGGGCGAGCGAATCGAAATAGACCCCAAAGGCCTCGTCGGTAAGCAAGTGCAGCGGGATCGCGTCGGACGAGAAGGCATCGACTGCGAGCACATCAAACCCGGCCTTTGGCAGCCGCGCCAGCTCGATCCGGGCATCGCCGATCACCACTTTGGCATCGGGCGCGCACTGCGAAACATAGCTGAAAGTGCCGTCGCGCGAATAGCGCAGCACGGCGGGATCAATCTCGAAGAAGGTCCAGGTCTCGCCCGGCCGCCGTGCGCAGGCGAGCGTTCCCGCGCCCAGCCCGACCACGCCGACCCGCGCGGCCTGGCCATAGAGCGCCTGTGCGAGGCCGAGGCCAAGGCCGGCGCCCGAGCTGGGTCCGTAATAGCTCATCGGCTCGCGCAGCCGCGCCGGATCGAGCGACTGCTGGCCATGCAGCGTGGTGCCGTGGGCCAGCGTGCGCACTTGCCGGTCGGCATAGTCGCGCACTGTATAGATGCCGAAATAGCTGCGCGCGCGCGCGCCCTGCAGCGAAGTCGTCAGCGTATCATAGCCGCCTTGCGCCAGCATCATGACAAACAATGCGGCCACGAACAGCCAGCGCCACGGCAACAGCAGCAGCCCCAGCAGCGCCATTGCCAACCCCATGCCCGCCCGGGTCATAGTGGCCTCTTGCAACGCGGCGTCGGTGGCGAGGAACCAGGCGAGGATCGCCACGACAAGGAAAAACACTGCGGCGGCGATGCGCGCCATGCCCGGCTCCAGCCCCGCCGACTTGTGCCAGCCCAGCAAGGCCGGCAGGGGCATCAACGCAGCGGCGGCCAGCACCAGCAGCGGATGCTCCCAGACCCAGTCAAATACCATCGGCGCGAGCAGCGCGGTGAACACCCCGCCCAGCGCGCCGCCAACTGACATGGCGAGGTAGAACAGGGTAAGCTGCGAGGCAGCGGGTCGCAGCGCATACATCCGCGCATGGAGCGAGACCGAGACGGCGAACAACAGCCCGACGCTGCCCAGCGCCAGCCCGAACAAGCCGGCGCCGCGCGAATTCATCGCCATCGCGCCAGTGAACAGCAACAGCAGCGGGGCGATCCTGGTGATCAGCTCGGCGAGCACGCGCCGTTCGGAAAAGGCGATGACGAAACTGAGCAGATAGACCGCCAGCGGGATGACCCAGAGCAGCGGCATGGCAAAAATGTCGGTGGTCAGGTGGGTCGTGGTCGAAAGCAGCAAGCCTGAAGGAACCGCGGCAAGGATCACCCAGTGGATAAAGTGCCGGGCGGGCACCGGCGGCTCGGCTGCATCGGCGCCGGGTGCCGGCCGAGCAAAGGCCGGCGCCTGCCAGCGCGCCCGCGCCGCCAAAGCGATCAGCACGATCAGCAGGCCATAGCCAAGGCTCCACAAAACGCTCTGCGCATGGATACGCAGCAGCGGCTCGGCGAGCAGCGGATAAGCGATCAGCCCAGCGAAGGAGCCAAGGTTCGATGCCGCATAGAGCGCCCATGGCTCGCCGGCATCCGGATGCGCCGAATACCAGCGCTGCATCAGCGGGGCCTGCGCCGAGACGAGGAAAAACACCGGGCCGACCGTGCCAAGGAACAGCAGCGGCACCCACCACACTTCGCTCCCGGGTGCTGGCGGCGGCAGGTTTACCAGGGCGATCGGCAGGGTCAGCGCGGCGACGACCAGCAGCGCCAGATGCAGGCTGGCCTGACGCTTCAGCGGCAGCCGCGAGAGCCGGTGCGCATAGGCATAACCCGCCAAGAGCAGCGCCTGATAGACCAGCATCGCGCTGTTCCAGACATTGGGCGCCCCCCCCAGCCGGGGCAACGCCATGCGCGCCACCATCGGCTGGATCAGGAACAACAGGAAGCTGCCGGCGAAGATAGTCGCGACAAACAGCGGGCGATTGATCGGTTGGCTGGCGCTCATTGCGGTCGGTTGATGGAATAGAGAACGTGGCGGCGCAAGGGATCACCGGCAGAAAGTGCTGGATGATCAAAATCTCCGCCCGCGATGCGGGTCATGCCGAGGCGGAGCATCAGGCCCCAGCTGCGGGTGTTGGCCGGCACGGTCTTCGCCCATATCGTATCATCGGGCAGATTGGCGAAACCCCAGACAATGCTTGCTTCGGCGGCTTCACGCGCGCAACCGTCGCCCCATGCCGAGAAAGCCAAACGCCAGCCAATATCCAGCTTGCCTTCGACAGGTGTGCCCAATGTGCCGGGCTTGAGCCCGCAAAAGCCGATCAGGGCTGAGTCGGAACGTCGCCCGATTGCCCAGTTGCAATAGCCAAGGCGGCGCTGAAACTCGCGCTGGCTGGCAATGAATTGCCCCGTCTCCGCAATGCTCCACTTCGGCCCGACATATTCCATCACGCGCAGATCGTTGCACAAGGTGTTGAGAGAGTTGAGATCCCCCTCGCGCCATTCGCGCAGCACCAGACGCTCGGTCTCTATCCTGAAACTGCTCATAAGTTGCGAGCGGCAATTTCACGCGAAGAGCGCGAAGGGGCGAAGAACGCGAAGGTCATTGGTGCAAGTTTAATTTTGAGCCGGACGTATCGCGGTGGTTGTTCACGATCCGCCTGAGGCCCTGGCGAAAAGTCTCGCCGGAGAAATTCATCAGCAGGCCAAGCGGCAATTGCATGAAGCGAAGGTAAGTGAGGACTTGCTTGCCATGAAGTTCCTGCAGGCGCTCCACAGCCTTGACCTCAATGACCAAACGACTCGCGACAAGAATATCCAGCCGAAATCCCTGATCGATGGCTATGCCATCGATCACAATCGGAACCGCGAGCTGCGTCGAAACCTCAAGTCCACGTTGCCGCAATCGGTGCGCAAGCACCTTTTCATACGCGGATTCGAGCAATCCAGGGCCAAGTTCGCGGTGGACTTGCAATCCGCAATCGACGGCAATGGCCGCAAGCTCCTCAACCGTCATCCCCAACCCCTTCGCGCCCATCGCTCCTTCGCGCCTTCGCGTGAACCAATTTCAACCCAACAACCGCGCCGCATGGGCCGCATGGTAGGTCAGCACGCCCGATGCGCCCGCGCGCTTGAACGCCAGCAGTGTCTCCAGGACCATGGCATCGCGGTCTGCCGCGCCGGCGGCCACGGCATGTTCGATCATCGCGTATTCACCGCTGACCTGATAGGCGAAAACCGGGACTTCGAAGCGCTGCTTCACCAGCCGAACGATATCGAGATAGGGCAGCCCGGGCTTGACCATCACGCTGTCCGCGCCTTCGGCCAGGTCCATCGCGACCTCACGGCAAGCCTCTTCGGCATTGCCCGGGTCCATCTGGTAGGTCTGCTTGTCGCCCTTGAGCAGCCCGCGGCTGCCGACCGCATCGCGGAACGGGCCATAGAAAGCCGAGGCGTATTTGGCGGCATAGGCCATGATCTGCAGGTTGTGATGGCCCCCGCCTTCCAGCGCCTGCCGGATCGCGCCGATGCGGCCATCCATCATGTCGGACGGCGCAATAATGTCCGCGCCCGCCGCCGCCTGGTTGAGGCTCTGGCCGACCAGCATTTCGACGGTGGCATCGTTGAGCACATAGCCCGCATCGTCGATCAGCCCGTCCTGCCCGTGGCTGGTATAGGGATCGAGCGCGACGTCGGTCAGCACGCCAATCCCGTCGCCCACCGCATCGCGGATCGCGCGGATAGCGCGGCACATCAGGTTGTCGGGATTGAGCGCCTCGCGGCCATCCGAGCTGCGGCGGTGGCCTTGCGTATTGGGAAACAGCGCGAGGCACGGGATACCCAGCCCCCGGGCCTCTTTGGCGCGATCGCCAATGCGGTCGACCGACCAGCGCGAGACGCCAGGCAAGGCGGCGATTGGCTCCTCGACGCCGCTGCCCTCGGTGACGAACAGCGGCCAGATGAGATCTGCCGGAGTGAGCACCGTTTCGCGGTGCATCGCCCGGCTCCAGGCGGTGGCGCGGGTGCGGCGCAGGCGGCTCGCCGGAAATTGGGCAGTGAAGACGGGATTGGTCATGGCGCGCCTTTTGGCGGAATTATCGCCGAATGGCTAGCGCGCCACCGCCTGTCTTGGCGCGAGGCTCTTCAGCGCGGCGCCGGGCTGGACGGCCTTGAGCTGAGCCAGTCGCGCCTTGAACGCCTTGGCCTGCGCCGGATCGACCGCCTGCGCCCGGGCGGCAAAGCGCACCGACAGCGGGTTGACCGTGCGCCCGTCGCGGTAAACCTCCCAGTGGAGGTGCGGCCCGGTCGAAAGCCCGGTCGAGCCGACATAACCGATAACCTGGCCTGCGCGCACGCGGGCACCGGGAGCCACCGCGATCTTGCTCATGTGGCCATAGCCGGTGCCCAGGCCACCGCCGTGTTCGAGGCGGACATAATTGCCATGCCCGCCGCGGCGCCCGGCATAGACGACGACTGCATCGCTCACCGCGAAGATCGGCGAGCCCCAGGCCGCGCCGAAATCGACGCCCGCATGGAGGCGCGCATAACCCAGGATCGGATGGCGGCGCATACCGAAGCCCGAAGTCATCCGCCCGCTGACCGGCGCGAAGACCGAGGCCTGCTGGCTGATGCCGCCGCTGCCGGCCGCATCGAAGAACTGGCCGTCCGAACCCCAGCGCACCAGCTGCGCCATTGGCTTGCCGCCGCGCTCGAGTCCGGCATAGAGCAGCTCGCCGGTTTCGCTTTCGCCGCTGGCCGCGCGCTTGTAGGCGACGATGAAATCGAACTTGTCGGTGCTGGCAACCTCGCCGTCGAGGCTGACATGGCCATCGAGCGTCTGGAGATATTGCTGGATCGCTTTCATCGGCGCCCCGGCGGCGCGCGCCGAGCGATAGAGGCTGGGGCCGACGACCCCGCGAATGCGCAGCGGCGTCGCATCGACGGCCAGCGGCCGCGCGGCAATGGCCAGGTCGCCGCCCTGGCGCACCACGGCGAGATCGAGATCGAAGCGCGCGCGGAAGTCAATGCGTTCGAGCGGGCGCGGGGTGCCCGCGGCAACGCGGCGGCCCAGCACCACATCGAAGCGGGTGGCGCTGCCAATCTCGCCAAGCGGCATTTTCGCCGCGACCAGCTGTTCAGCCCGGCCCGCATCGCCCGCGCTGACTCCGGCGCGTTGCAGCATTCGCCCGAAACTGTCGCCCTGGTTCATTGTCGCCACCAGCTTGATCTGCGCGCGCTCGGGCACATTGGCGAGCGGCTGGACGGCGGCGCTGGCCCCCATGCGGCGGCCCGAATCGCCGCCAAAGGCCAGCGGCATGATCATCTGGCTGCGGAATTCGTCGCGCGTGCCGCGATCGGCAAGCGGGCTGGTCGCGGCTTCCACCGCGCTGAAATCAGGCCAGAAGCTGAGCGCGGCGAAGGAGAGCCCGAGCATAGTGGCAAAGCCGCGCAACCAGCGCGGGCTGCCGATATCCTGCGCCAGATCGGGGGCAAGATCGATGCGGTGGCAGTGTGCTGCGATCCATGCGCGGTGCCGGGCAAGGCGTGCGATCCAGGGTGCCAGGGCCTGCGGGCGCGGCACGGCCCTCGTGGACGCCGCCACAGGCATCAACGGGCCGGTATCCCAGCTTTCGCGCCCCCTGAACAAGACCGGCGAACCTCCATGTGGCTGCAATGGCCCCTTGTGGCAGCAGCAGGGTTAATTTTGGTCTAAGGGCCCGTCGAATTTGGGGATGGCCTGCGCTCCTCGTCTTGCAGGAAGCGGGGGGCGATGCCACATTGGTCAGCGAAATGGTCCGTTCCGCGCCAGCCAGCCCCCGCAGCAACGGCGACGCCCGCGTCAAGGCGGTGCTCGGGCCCACCAACACCGGCAAGACCCACCTCGCCATCGAGCGGCTTTGCGCGCACTCCAGCGGGGCAATCGGCTTTCCGCTGAGATTGCTGGCGCGCGAGGTCTATGACCGGGTCGTCGCGCTGAAGGGCGAAAGCCGGGTGGCGCTGATCACCGGCGAGGAGCGGATCGAGCCGAAGGGCGCGCGCTGGCTGTTGTGCACGGCCGAAGCCATGCCGGTCTCCGCTGACCTCGCGTTCGTCGCGCTCGACGAGGCGCAGCTTTCCGCAGACCGCGAGCGCGGCCACATTTTCACCGACCGGCTGCTCAATGCGCGCGGCCGCGAGGAAACCATGTTCCTGGGTTCGGCGAGCCTGGAGCCGATGATCAAGGCGCTGGTGCCCGAGACTGAAATCATCAGCCGGCCGCGCTTTTCCACGCTCAGCCATGCGCCTGCAAAGAAGCTGTCGCGCATCCCGCCCCGCAGCGCCATCGTTGCCTTCTCGGCCGAACAGGTCTATGGAATCGCCGAGATGCTGCGCCGCTTCAGGGGCGGCGCGGCGGTCGTGATGGGCGCGCTCAGCCCGCAAACCCGCAACGCGCAAGTCGAACTCTATCAGTCAGGCGAGGTCGATTATATTGTCGCCACTGATGCGATCGGCATGGGGCTCAATCTCGATATTGGCCATGTCGCATTTGCCGGGCTTTCCAAGTTCGACGGGCTTCGCCAGCGCCGCCTGACCACGTCCGAGATGGCGCAGATCGCCGGGCGCGCCGGGCGCCACCAGCGCGACGGCACATTCGGCACGCTCTCGGGCAGCGGGGGCCGCGACGCGGAGTTCGCCGACGAGGAAGTCTATGCCATCGAGGAGCACAGGTTCCCGCCGATCACCCGGCTATACTGGCGCGAGGCAGAGCCGCGCTTCGGCAGCGTCGAAACCCTTATCGCCGATCTCGAAACGCCGCCCCTTGCCCCCGAGCTGATGCCCGCGCCCGAGGCGATCGACCTCGCCGTCTTGCGACGGCTGGCCGAGGATCCCGAGATTGCCGGGGGATTGCGCGGCGCGGCCCAGGTCGCGCGGTTCTGGCAGGCCTGCTCGCTGCCCGATTTCCGCCAGCAGGGCGCGGAAACCCACAGCCGCTTTGTCGCCCGGCTGTGGCAGGATCTGCGCCACGGCCAGCTTGGCAGCGACTATGTCGCGCAGGCCATCGCCGCGCTCGACAATCCGGCTGGCGATATCGACACGCTGCAGGGCCGCATCGCTTCGGTGCGCAGCTGGTCCTACATCACCCAGCGGCCCGACTGGGTGCTCGCCAAGGACGAAATGGCGGCGCGCGCCCGCGCGGTCGAAGCGCGGCTTTCCGATGCGCTGCACGCGCGGCTGACCGAACGTTTCGTCAACCGGCGCACCGCCGTGCTGATGAAGAAACTGGGCCCCGATGCGGCGTTGCTGCCGGTGCGGCTCGAAGGCGATGCCGTGCTGGTCGATGGTGAGGCCATCGGCGAGCTCAGGGGCTTCCGTTTTGCGGTCGACCCTGCGGCGCGGCACGGCGATCACAAGCTGCTGCTCGCCGCCGCGGAGCGGCACGTGCCCGCAATTGCCGGCGCGCGGGCTGAGGCCCTGGCCGGGGCAATTCGCGAGGGCGCGGCGCAATTGCGGCTCGAAGGCGGCGCATTGCTGTGGGAGGGCGAGACGCTCGCTGTGCTGGCGCGCGGGCGCGGGCCGCTCGCTCCCCGGGTGGTTGCCGATCCGGCGCTGGCAGTGCTGGCGGAGACTGCGCGCCAGCCGCTGCTCGATGCACTGGGAGACTGGCTGACCCGCGCACTCGCGCCGCTCGCCGCCTTGCGCAAGCTCGACGAGGCGAGCCGCAGCGAGACCGCCGGGCCGGACTTGCGCGCGCTGCTGATCCGGCTGGTCGAGTCGGGTGGCATGGTCGAGCGGCGCGGCTCGGGGCTTGACCGGCTTGTGCCGGCGCAACGCGGTATGCTGGCAAAACTGGGCGTGCGCGTCGGCGCGCTGGATCTGTTCGTGCCCGCCATGCTCAAGCCGAAGGAACTCGGCCTGTGGCGCGAACTGGCGCTGCTTGGCGGGCAGCGGATACTGCCGCCCGAGCCGGTCATGCCGCCAGTGCTCGCCGCCAGCAACCGCGCAACGCCGCCGGGATACCGCACGCTGGGCAAGCAATGGCTGAGGCTGGACATTGCCGAAAAACTGCTGCGCGATGCGCATGGCGCGCGGGTGGCAGCGGGCCGGAAGGCTTTTGCGCTCGATCCGGCACGCGCGGTTTCCACTGGCCTTACCACTGCAAGCTACGCGCGGCTGCTCGGCCTGGCAGGATTTGCCCCGATCGTGCCGCGCGCCTTGCCGCAAGGGGCATTCGGACCACCGGCACGGCTGATCTGGCGCTGGCGGCCTGATCGCGCGGGCCCCGGCCCGGCCGCCGCGCCGCCGTCGGCGCCCTCGGGTGCCTTTGCTGCGCTGGCCGAGCTGGTGCGCTGAGAATCGATGCTTGATGAGGATCGACAAGCTCCTGTGGTATCTGCGCCTCGCCAAGACCCGCAGCCTTGCCCAGACGATGGCAGAAGCGGGCCACATGCGGCTCAACGGGCGGCGAATCGAGCGCGCCCATGCCAAAGTCGCGGTGGGCGATGTGGTGACACTTGTGCAGGCTGAACACCTGCGAGTGATCGAACTTGTCGCCCTGCCGATGCGGCGCGGCCCCGCCCCCGAAGCGCAAAGCTGCTATCGGGTGCTTGACGTGCCCGCAGATTTGCTTCTAGCAGCACCCATTGCCATCAACGCTGCCGAAGGGGACTTGCAGCCATGACCTATGTCGTCACTGACGCCTGTATCCGCTGCAAATATATGGATTGCGTGGAAGTCTGCCCGGTAGATTGCTTCTACGAGGGCGAGAACATGCTGGTGATCAACCCCAGCGAATGCATCGATTGCGGTGTCTGCGAGCCTGAGTGCCCGGCCGAGGCGATCCTGCCCGATACCGAAAGCGGGCTCGAGCAGTGGCTGGAGCTCAACACCAAGTATTCTGCCGAGTGGCCCAACATCACCACCAAGAAGGACAGCCCCGAAGACGCCGACGAATTCAAGGGCGTGGAAGGCAAGTTCGAAACGCTGTTCTCCGCCGAGCCCGGCGAAGGGGATTGAGTATGATTGGGCCGGGACTGCGCGGCGCGCAGTTCTGGATTCCGCCTAAATCCCGAACGCCGGCAAGTGCAGGATCGGCCGTGCTTCGTCACCAGCTGACCAGACCAGCTCCTGCAACTCGGCGCTGGGGATCGGCTGGACGAAGCGGACCGCGAAGCTGGATTCGCCAACCGAGCGGATCAGCCCGGTAAGATCGCCGAAGCCATCGACTTCGACTGTCACCACCTGATCGATCTGATAGCCGGAATGTCTGCAAGCGCCGACCCGGCAGGTCTCAAGTGATACCTCGATCATCAGGCCGTTCAGCGTGGCACCGCCCGCAGTCCGCAAGCGCACGCTTTGCCGAATCGCAAACCGCTTGTGCCTTGGAATCAGCAACATGCCCATCGGCTTCCCCCAGAGGCCGCGCATCTTGCCCCGCAGCAGCAGAGAATCCAACCCCAATCGCGCAATCAAGCAGCCTGCGACAGATGGCCGCATAGACGGGACGAACGCCATCCGGTGGGCTTCAGCGCCGCATAATCATTCGCTCTTGGCCCGCGCCGCGAAGCTCTTGCGCAGTTTGGCGAGCTTGGGCGGGATCACCGCGAGGCAATAGGGATTGCGCTGGCCTTCGCCCTGCCAATAGGCCTGGTGATAGTCCTCGGCGGGATACCAGGGTGCCGGGCCTTCGATGGTCGTCACTGCCTGCTGGCCGGGGTGATCGGCGTTCCAGCGGGCAATCGCCGCCTCCGCCTCGGCGCGCTGGGCAGCATCGAGCGGAAAGATCGCCGAGCGATACTGGGTTCCGACATCGTTGCCCTGACGGTTGAGCTGGCTGGGATCGTGCGTCGCCATGAAAATATCGAGCAGGTCGCCATTGGCGAGCACCGCGGGATCATACGTCACCCGAATCGCCTCGGCATGGCCGGTGCTGCCCGAGCAGACCTCGCGGTAGGTCGGATTGGCATTCGCGCCGCCGATATAGCCGCTTTCGACCGCGCTCACGCCGAGGCAATCGAGAAACACCGCCTCGGTGCACCAGAAACATCCCCCGGCGACAATTGCCGTTGCAGAATCGCCCATTTTTCCGTTACTCCTTCGCGCTCAAGATAGGCACTGCCTGCGTGCTTGTCATCGCTGCCCTTGATGAGGATCCGATCATGCGCACATTTTCCCTGCTGGCCGCCGCGCTGGTGCTGGCCGCCCCTGCTGCTGCCGAACATCATCGCGGCCATGCGGCGAAGACCCCGGCGGCCGCGCTTTCCCCGGCCGCACAGCAAGCCCTGACCCCGGTCATCGCCGATGCAAGGCGCGACAACGACCGCGCCCGCGACGCGTTCCGCCATCCTGTCGAAACGCTTGCCTTCTTCCGCGTCGAACCCGGCATGACCGTGGTTGACTACATGCCTTCGACCGGCTGGTGGACCCGCGTCCTGGTGCCCTATCTGGGCACTGGCGGGCGTTATATCGGGATCAATCCCGACAGCCGCGCGATGGAGGAGCGGATGCGCACGATGTTCGCCAATCTGGGCGGAACCTTCCCCACGAAGGCCGCCGAGTGGACCGGCGTTCCGGCGGAACGCATTGGCGCCTATAACACCGATGGCCTGCCTGCGAGCCTCAATGGCACGGTCGACCGGGTGCTGATCTTCCGCGAGATGCACAACCTGTGGCGGATGAACATGATGCACCGCGAGATGACCGCGATGCGCCGCCTGCTGAAGGACGACGGCCTGCTTGGCATCGAGCAGCACCGCGCGCGGGCCGATGCCCCCGCTGCCTACACCGACGCCAGCAAGGGTTATCTGCGGGAAAAGGACGTGATCGCGCTGGTCGAGGCGCACGGCTTCACGCTGGTCGGCAAGAGCGAGATCAACGCCAACCGCGCCGATCCGGCCAATCATCCGGGCGGCGTCTGGATGCTCCCGCCGGGCCTGCGCGGGGTCGCCGATGCTGACAAGCCGCGGATGCAGGCGATCGGCGAAAGCGACCGGATGACCTTGCTGTTCCGCAAGCGGCCATAAGCCATCAGGTTTGGCCGTCATTCATCGGCGAGCAGTCAATCTGCGGGTCTTTGGCCAAGGAGATGTTCATGCGCCACCTGCTGATGCCTGCCGCCTTGCTGGGGCTGGGGCTGACCCTTGCCGGTTGCGGCGGCGACCACCACCGTTCCGATCCGCGCGGACTGGACCGCGATGAAACCCTGCTATCGCTTTCGGCGATGGGCGAGGCGGAGACTGTGCCCGATGAGGCGGGCATCGAAATAGGCGTCGAGAGCTTTGCGCCCACTGCGCAGGCTGCCAGCGCTGCCGTGGCAAAAAAGGGCGAGGCGATTGCCGCCGCGCTGGCCAAGTTCGATGTCGCGGCGAAAGATATCCAGACCCGCAATCTCTCGGTCAACCGGGTTACCTATGGCAAATTCAAAGGCCAGTTCCAGGCGAACAACATCCTCGGTGTGCGGCTGCGCAATGTCGCCAAGGCGGGTGAGGCGGTAGCGGCGGCAACCGATGCCGGGGCCAATGTTCTGTCTGGTCCAAGCTTGCGCATTGCCGATCCGGAAAAGGCGAATCGCGGCGCCTATATTGCCGCCTACCGCGCCGCCCGCACCCGCGCCGAAGCCTATGCCGAGGCGGCAGGGATGGAGATTTCGCGGGTGCTGACGATTCGCGACGGCGGGCAAGGCGGCGGCATGCCGATGCCGATGGATGCGGCCTATGCCATGGCAGAGACTGCGGCAGCCGCCCCGCAGGCCGTTTCCGCCCCGCCGCCGCCGTCGATTCGCCCCGGCACCAGCCGCATGCGGGTCAATGTGCAGGTGGACTTCGCGCTGGAGCCGAAATAAGCGGCGCTCATGTCCCATGTCACCGTCGCCGCGCTGCAACTTGCCCTGAACTCGCCCGGAGAGGCGGAGAATATTGCTGCCACCTCGGCATTGGTTGAGCAGGCAGCGGCCCAGGGCGCGCGGATCATCCTGCCTCCCGAGCTGTTTTCCGGCCCCTATTTCTGCAAGGTCGAGGACGAGGCGCTGTTCGCGCTCGCCCGGCCGGCTTTGGAGCACCCTTCGGTCGCGGCGATGCAGAAGCTGGCAAAGGCGCTGAAAGTTGCCATTCCAACCAGCTTTTTTGAGCGCGACGGGCAGCACTATTACAACACGCTGGCGATGATCGACGAGCATGGCGAAGTGCTCGGCACCTATCGCAAGAGCCATATCCCGGACGGCCCCGGCTATGAGGAGAAGTTCTATTTCCGCCCCGGCAACACCGGCTTCAAGGTCTGGCAGGTCGCGGGAACGCGGATCGGCGTGGGTATCTGCTGGGACCAGTGGTATCCCGAATGTGCGCGGGCGATGGCCTTGATGGGGGCCGAGCTGCTGCTCTATCCCACCGCGATCGGCAGCGAGCCCTATGACACCGATCTCGACACCAGCCGGATGTGGCGCCGCGCGATGCAGGGCCATGCCGTCTCGAACTGTATGCCGGTGGTCGCGGCCAACCGCATCGGGACCGAGAGCGGCCCCAGTGGCAGTCAGCGCTTCTATGGCCACAGCTTCATCAGCGACGAATGGGGCGATCTGGTGGCGGAATATGGCAGCGATGAAACCGGCGTGCTGATCGCCGCGCTCGATCTGGGACGCGCGGCGAGGCACCGCGCCGGGATGGGCTTCTTCCGTGATCGCAGACCGGAACTCTATGGCCGCCTCACGCAAGACATCTGAGCCCGCGCCGCTCTATCTCATCGCGCTCGGCTCGAACCGGCGGCACCACAAGCACGGCGTGCCCGCTAGCGTGCTGCGGGCTGCGCTCGCCGCGCTCGACAAGAAGAAGTTTGCGGTGGTGGCGGCATCGCGGATCATTGCCAGCGCGCCGCTGGGCCCGTCGCAGCGCCGCTATGCCAATGCGGCGGCGCTGGTCAGCTTCGCGGGCGACCCGCCAGAGCTGCTCCAGCGGCTCAAGCGCATCGAGCGGCGCTTTGGCCGTCGGCGCGGCGGACAGCGCTGGAGCGCGCGGGTGCTCGATCTCGATGTGGTGCTCTGGCAGGGCGGAACCTGGGTCTCGCCGGCGCTGGCCGTGCCGCACATTGCCTTTCGCGAGCGGCGCTTCGTGCTGGGCCCCGCGCTGACGATTGCGGCCCGGTGGCGCGACCCGCTGACCGGCCTGACCCTTGCCCAGCTGTATGCTCGCTTGACCAAGCCCCGGCCGCTGCCTAGGGGACGCGGGCGCAGTGAGGGCCCTTAGCTCAGTCGGTAGAGCAACTGACTTTTAATCAGTAGGTCGCTGGTTCGAACCCAGCAGGGCTCACCATCTTTTTCAATGACTTAATGCCGAAACGCGGTGAAGACTAGTCGCTATTTAGCCACTTTTATAGCGAATCAAGCTCCCACATACGATGACCTCGAAGGCAACCATTGGCGAACGGGAAAAAGGAAGTGACATGCAGAAATCAATTAGACAACTTCACGCCCTCCAGGCGGTCTCACTTTTCCGAGGCTACAGGCTATTGACCGAGTCGAAGGCTGAAGCCAGCATCCGATATGTCGGAGGGATTCCTCCCCGAATGGGACCCTAAATCTGCTTCCCAAGCTGAATACGAGGGTTCGATTCCCTTCACCGCTCCATGTTTTTCAATGGGTTAGTAAAAATAACCAAGTTGTCTAGGCTCTTTTTGGGCTCCTAAATCTCACGCGATGACGCATTGCTCGCGCACCGGCCTTGACGTTCGCTTGCCCGCCGTTGGGGCGTTAAACTCGCGGGTCACCCTCCGCTAGTTCAATCAGCAATTCGGCGAGCCGATCAGCACCTAGTCCGGCGATATTTTTGGCGTACAAGGGGCAAACAAATGGGCCGGCCCATTGCTGGACTGGCCCATGAAAGTCTGGGAGAGGATGCCCAAATCGAGCAATTTGCTTATAGCGGTCAGGTGGTTGCCGTGCAAGCGCGCAAGGTGGCACCATGGTGTGAAAATGCCGTGCCGACCAGCTATTAACATAAGTAATATTTATCAAACACAATCAATGTAAGCGCCACTGGCGCACCCGGGCCGGCCACCCCAAACCGATCATCTCAATCTGGCCCAAATGGACGACGAAGTCATAAGACTTCCAGATTAATTTCCCAATTTTACCGTTCCAGCATGCCGAACGCTGTCTGCCCGCCCCAGGAGTACCTTGCTCCACCGTGCTGCAATGTGAAGCCGGGCATCTCGGCGAGCCCCGCCTTCAATGTGTGAACATGCTGAGGCCGTCGATCCGGGCGACTCCCAGTTCATACTCCATTTCGAACGACATATCTTCGTTGCGCGCGACGACCTTGACCATGTGCGGGATCAGCCGGCCGCGCGGGATACATCACGCCGCCGATATAGACGCGGGACCGAGCGGAAATCGCATAAGGGCTCCAGAACTTTGGGGGAATGAAGTAGCTCAGGCCTCCCAGACCAACGGCAAGTTGAGCGGGCCGATGATCCCCGAGCAGAACGAGTCAATCCGGGCACCCGGTGCGACGGTGAAACGGGGCAGGATCGCCAGCGCTTCTTCCATGGCGATGCGCATTTCGCGCTTGGCCAAATGCATGCCGATGCACAGGTGCGGACCATAGCCGAAGCTGACATGGCGGGGCTTGCGGGCGAAATCGACGACTTCGGGGCTAGGAAACGCCGCCGGATCGGCAGCGGAACGTGTCGACGCTGATGAAAGATGGCGATCAGCAACTTGATGGGCGCTTTCCGGATGCCTCGTGCAAGCTAATCCGGGATACCGCCGAGCGAAGGCCCACCGTCGACCGAGATTGTCTGGCCGGTGATGTATGAAGCAGCGTCACTGGCAAAGAAGACGATCATGTTGGCCATTTCGTCGGGCGTGCCAGTGCGTCCGAGCGGCATTGCCGCGCCCAGCGCGTCTGGTTCGAGGCCAGCCACCTTCCAGGCTTTTAGGACGCGCTCGCTCGAGATCGCGCCTGCGGCAACGCAGTTGGCGCGGATGCCGTGTTTGCCCCATTCGGCCGCCGTAACCTTTGTGAACATCTGCAGCGCCGCTTTCGCCGCCGAATAATGCGCGCCGCCTTTCACGCCATTGACGCCCGCGCCGGAGGAGATGTTGACGATGGCACCCGACTTTTGCGCCATCATGTACTTTCCTGCCTCACGCGTGGTGAAATAGGCAGAGCGGATGTTGAGATCGAAGATCGAATCCCATCCTTTGGTCGGAATGCTTTCCAGGGGTCCCATCCGCGTGCCGCCCGCGTTGTTTACCAGGATATCGATCCGCCCAAATTCGTCGATAGTTCGCTTGATCAGCCGGGCGACGGCTTCCTCGTCCTTCACATCCGTCGGGACAGCAAGGCAGCGGTTGCTGCTTTCTTCCGTGATGCGCGAAGCCGCGAGTTCCAGTTCGTCGACGGTGCGGCTGCAAATGACCACATTCGCACCGAGCTTTGAAAACTGCATTGCCGTTGCAAAGCCGATACCGGTCGCCCCGCCCGTAACGACAGCGACGCGGCCCGTAAAATCGAGATGTTCAGTAATCATGGACGGTTCCAGTGCAAAGCAATTTCAAACTGACGACTTCGTGCTCAAGTACTCTTGGTCAGCAGCCGAGAACAGTGCCGGCAGCGGGGTCAGTCATGCAACTTGTCCTGCCAGTTTGACCGCTCGAGCATGCCGTAGGCCGTCTGCCCGTCCCAGCTGTACTTTGCACCGCCTTGCTGCAGCGTAAAACCGGGCATCTCGGCTAGGCCGGCCTTGAATGTGTTGAACATACTGACAGCATCGATACGGGCGACGCCGAGTTCGTACTCCATTTCCACCGACACGTCCTCGCCGCTGGCTATGAGCTTGTCCATGTGAGGGATCAGGCGCCCGCGCGCCGGATACATCTTGCCGCCGATGTAGACGTAACCGTCATTGTAGGTGGTGCCGTCCTCGCGCGGAGGATAAGCGCACAAGGCAAAGGCACGGCCGTCGGGGAAGAGGGCCGCCTGCCAGCAATGGCCGCGGAAGGCGCCAAGTGGTCGTACACTCTGCCGGTGGATTCGGTCGCCAACACCGCGAAACGCGCGCTCATGGCCGTCAAGCGTCAGAGTACCTTCAGCGCGAAAGGTGTGTTCCACACGCCAGCCATAGCCCATCAGGCCGGCGTCGATCCGCTCGGCCTCGGTCATACCCGCGAGCTTCTCGGGGCGCAGGTCCTGGGTCCAGCCCGGTGTTGCCATGGTGACCTCGACATCCAGCCGCAGGTCCGTGCGCTTCTCCACATCCACCGACTGGTCGATCATCGCCTGCGTTGTCGTGTCGATGAGACTGCCGTCATAACGCACACGCCATTTCCGGAATGGCTCGATGCATTCGAACACGAGGCCGGCGGTGCCGAGGATAGAGGGCTTGCCGTCTGGTCCGAACGGCGAATGACTGCTACCGGCCGCCGCACCGTCCATCATCGCTCGGCCATCGGGCATCGCGAAGTTTACCTGGAAGCCGTGGTTGTCCCAGGCCTTTCCAATTGCCTCAATTCCGATGCGGGGAAAGGCAAATTCTCCGTTCTCTTCATAGAGCCAGATCGACGCGCTTTCCCGCATTTCCGGATCGTCGGGTTTGCTAGGCAACATGTAGTCGATCTGCGGTTCTAGTCCGCCGGTCCAATCGTCATCGGTCATCTAAAGATCTCCAATCTCGTGCTTTGTTCGAGCGTGGCTGCATCGAACATAACCGCTGCACCGACCTATGAAAGCTTGCGCATGCTCCACACAGCATGCTTCGGAATATGTCCGCTTTGTAACCTGCCGGCCTGCTAAGCAGAAGCGACTTCCACGGACTTTCCATCAAGCCATTGCCGCAGGACGAGATAGCGGCCGTGAAGTGCGCCACGATCCTGAATTCCAAAGCCTAGCAGCGTACCATGCGCACCTTCGGCGGCCGGCAGCCACTTGATCTGTTCAAGCCCAACTTTGACCCCGCTGCGCGTCAGGCTCGGCGCCCGCGCCAGGCCTTCAGCCACAAGCTTGGCAAGATCATGGCGTATGGCCGCCCAGACCGCTTGATCCTTTGGGATATTCATGCGCTCGCACAGGTCGATCAGGGTATGGTTGGCATCGGAGTGCATGTCGACATAGATCCAACCGTCGCAGATGCGCCCGAACTCGCCGTGGTAGCCCCGCAAACCTGCCGTGTTCATGATCCGATGGCCTACCCATCCAGTTTCGGTCAGGCGCCGCGCAACCGCCGGCGCGGATAATCCCAAGCCTAGATAAACGAAGCCGTCCGGCTTGTGCGCCAGCACATTGTCGACCGCATTTTGTGCTTCCTCGGCGAGCGGCGAGATCTGCTCAGCAGCCACGATCTCAACTCCGATGATACGCGCTTCGTCTTCCAGATATTCAAGATGGCGAGTGCCGATCGGCGACAGATCGTAAACCACGCCGAGACGGCTGGCGCCCAGCGACTTCAGATGCCGAGCGATGACCAGCGATTCGTCTTCGTGCGATCCCACCTGCAAGTGGAACATGTACTCGCTTCGCGCCCGCTCAGCGCCGGCCCAATTGATCGTGGGGATCTGCGCTAGTTCCACCCAAGCCGTCGCCGCAAGGGCGTTGTCACCGATGGCCGGGCCGACAATCAGCGCTACGTCCTGCTGAGACAGCTCGTCGAAAGCCTTCTTGACGGCTTCCTCAGTGCCGGCAGGCAGTCCAAGTCCATATGCCTCGACGAACTCGACCTCGGCCGTGAGGCGCCCTTCGGCACGGACCGCGTCGATTGCCCGCTGCAACCATTCAACGACGTCGCTGCCAGCAGGGCCATCGCTCATGTCATGCAGCACGCCCACACGAACTGTATCAGTCATTCCAGCCCTTTCACGATATACCGCAGAGCACGGCTTGCCACGTCTTGCCGGCTCAGCCTAGTAAGGAAAACGAAGGTTTGCAGAAGGTCGCCCGATGCAGCTGGCCTGAGATACAGGAGAGACGATGAGCAGGATTCCGGATTTGCTGAACGCCGCGCAGTCGGCCACCGGCCTCGCGAACTTCGGCGATGACAGTTTTCGCGAAGGTCTGGAGATTCTCGTGGATTCCGCCGACCGCGAGGCGAAGCTGAATGCGATGGGTCGTGCGCAGTTCGATGGGACGGTCATCAACCTGCTGTCAAAGCGGCTGGAAGTAGAGGACTGGTACGCCCGCCACCCGGAGATCGACGATCAAGAGATTATCGCGCCGCTGATGATCCTAGGCCTGCCCCGGACCGGATCCACTGCGCTACATTGTCTGCTCGGCGAGGATCCGCATGTGCGCGTATTGCGCAATTGGGAGGCTGCAAACCCCTGCCCCCCACCAGAGACCGAGACGCAGCTCACCGATCCTCGTATTGCTCAAGCCGAAGAGGCTATGAAATTGCGCGACACGCTGACTCCGCGGATGAAGCAGATGCTGCCAAGCACTGCCATCTCGCCGACTGAAGATCAGTTTGTCATGGGTTTCGATTTCAAGTCGCAGGTCTTCCAGGCCTTGTTTCGCATCCCAACCTATTTCGAATGGGTTCACTACAAAGCCGACATGCGATCAACCTTCACCTATGTGAAGCGAGTACTGAAACTGCTGCAGTGGCGATGCCCGCCCAATAATTGGCGGCTTAAGAATCCAAGCTATTCTGCCTTCATCAGTGGATTGAACGAGGTATTCCCAGATGCACGGTATTGCATGACGCATCGCGACGTGGCGGATGTCATGCCGTCCGTCGCCGACCTTTATTTCGAGTTGAGCAACGGCAATACCGACGACGTCGACAAAATGTGGATCGGCGAGATAACCTCCGAAATGGTCGACATTGGCGTACAACGTCTCATTGCTTTCCGTGAAAAAGGCAACGAGCATCGCTTTTTCGACATCCATTTCGCACCTTTCCAGAAGGATCCATTTCCAACGCTGCAAAAGCTTTATGATTTCCTGGGAGAGGAATTCACACCGGAAGCGCGTGATCGAATGCTTGCCTGGCGTGAGAACACGCCGCGGGACAAGCATGGTCGGCATGAATACAACGGTGCGGATTACGGCTTTGACACGGCCAGCCTGCGGGAACGGTTCCGGTATTATACCGATCGTTTCAATGTGCCGCTGGGCGGTGATTGATCATGCTGGTGCTGGGCTGGTCCACTACCGCGAAAGAGGCGGCGCGGGGCGCGGATCTTGCAGGCAGGCAAATCGTCCTGACCGGGCCTTCATCGGGTATCGGCGTCGAAACCGCGCGAGCGCTGGCTGCGACCGGTGCCGATCTGGTGCTGGGTGCGCGTAATCTGGCTAAGGCTGAGGCGGTGGTCGAAGGCATTCATCCTGCACGCGATGGCTCAATCAGGCTGCTCGAACTCAACCTGGCCGACCTCGGCTCGGTAAAGCGCTTTGCCGAGCAAATCTCCGGTCCCGTCGATGTGCTAATCGCCAATGCCGGCGTGTCAAAGACGCCCGACGCGCATCTGCCCAATGGCCTCGACGTGCGTTTCGGCACGAACCACCTGGGGCACTTCGTGCTCGCACATTGTCTCGAGCGGCAGATGGCGCAGCGCGGCGCGCGCATCGTCGTGGTGAGTTCCGCAGCACACAAGGGGATGCCCGTCCGCCTCGACGATCTGCAATGGACAAGCCGCGAACACTTCGATGGCGCGGCCTATGCCGAATCGAAAAGTGCGAACATTCTCTTCGCGCAGGAAGCCACGCGGCGCTGGGCCGGCGAAGGCATTTTTGCAAATGCCGTGCTTCCCGGCTCATCCTTGACAGGGCTGCAGCGTTACCACGGCGAAGCGCTGAAACGTCAGATCGGGTTCATCCGTGAAGACGGCTCTATCGACCAAATGGTCAAAACCGCCGAGCAGGCTGCCGCCACTTCGGTCTGGGCCGCGACCGCGCCGGAACTCGAGGGCCGCGGCGGGCTGGTGCTCGAAGATTGCGGCCAGGCACTGCCAGTCGGCCCAGACACCCATCCGTGGATGGGTTTCGACGCAAGCGTCGCCGATCCGGAAACGGCTCGGCAACTCTGGCAGCATTCGCTAGAGCTGGTCGATCGTTTACTGGGTCCCAGCGAGATCGGCAAAACCGCCCCTCGCCGCTGAACGTATGAGTGGCTGATGATAGGCGCTAGGCCATACTAGTACCGCTCGGATCGCAGCCTGAATGATCGGCGGCGATACGAGTCCCTTGGGCTCGATTAAGCTCATCGATGGCGAGACCCTTGATTACGGGAAGCGAGCAGATGCGGCGAACTGCGACGGGTGGTGACTCAATGACGATAGACATGAAATCATATCTATGAAAGTCGGACTCGCACCTGCTATGAGGTGGCTAATCGATGAGAGGATGTTGGATGCCCAAGGTGAATTACCGGGCCACGGATAGCGCCAGCATTGCAGTGGACGTGCCCAACGGCGAAAATGTGATGCGCGGCGCGCTGTATAACGGCGTGGAGGGCATCGCCGGGGAATGCGGAGGGGCACTGGCCTGCGCGACATGCCATTGCTAGGTCGCGCAAGAGTGGCTCGACCGCATGCCGCCAATCAGTACCGAAGAAGAGGACATGCTGGCCTGTACCGCCGCCGAACGCCTTTCGAACAGCCGCCTCAGCTGTCAGATCGTCATGAAAGACGAACTGGACGGCCTGACCATCGACCTTCCTACCCGGCAATATTAAGGAGAGTCAGGATGGCGACCACACCAGCCGTGCCCGACCACGTTCCGGACGACCTTGTCCTCGAAATCGGACATCTCTTCGGTCCAGAATTTCTGGTCGATCCCTATGAATATTACCCGGCGCTTCACGACCGTTGTCCTCCGATCTTCTACAGCCCAAGCTCGATCGGCGGCGGCAGCGGCAGCTGGGTGACAATCAAGCATTCGACCGCGCTATACGCGCTACGCAACGCCGAGAGCTTCCAGACCGGCCAGGTGGGGGTCTTCCCGCGCGAAGAAGCCAATTGGTACGACATGATCCCGCAGGAGATAGAGCCGCCTCAACACCGCAAGTACCGCAACATCCTCGATCCGATGCTTTCGCCAGTAGCGGTGAAGCGCCTTGCTGAAGACATACGCGGATTGGCGAACGAGCTGATTGATGAATTTAGCGACAAAGGCGAGTGCGAGTTCACCGAGGAGTTCGCGCGGCCCCTGCCGGTATCGGTGTTCCTGAAATTCATGGGATTGCCGCTCGACAAGCGCGACCTCTTCGTGCGCTGGGTGGTCAAGCTTATTCAAGTGATGGGCGGCTCCGATTCCGTACCGGTAATGCGCGAGATCGAAGCCTATCTGTCAAGCGTGATCGCTGAGAAGCGGGTGACGCCCGATGACGGCGCGATCAGCCGAATCGTCCATGGCGAGATCGACGGGCGACCACTTAACGACCGCGAGGTCTTGGGCTTCACCTTCTTCCTGTTCGTAGCCGGGATTGACACGGTCTACGCCGCGATGAACAATATCTGGCTTTGGCTAGCCCGCAATCCGGAACGCCGCCATGAGATGATCGCCAACCCGGAGCAGATTGACGCGCAGCTCGAGGAACTTCTGCGCATCTTCGGCGTGACCTTCTCTGGCCGCGAACTTATCAAGGATATAGAAATCGACGGCATCACGATGAAGAAGGGCGAGCGCCTGTTCTGCATCCTGCCGGCCTGCAACTACGATCCGGACGTGTTCGAGAACCCACGCGAAGTCGATTTCAACCGTCCGCGCAAGCCGATCCTGACGTTTACCGGGGGCATCCACGCCTGCATGGGAGCTCACCTCGCGCGTCTCGAAATGAAGATCGCGCTGCAGGAATGGCTGCGCCGCATCCCTGACTTTCAGGTCAAGCCCGGCACTCGGATCACGTACAGCCCGAGCGGTGTCGTGGGACCCGACGCGTTGACGTTGTGTTGGTAAACGCGGGCGGCGCTTAAGGCTGCAAACGAAGCAGAGAAGTATCGAATGGCCAAAAGATCACTTCCACGCCTGACCGTGGACAACACCTTCTTCTGGAAAAGCGGCGCTGACGGCAAGCTGCGCCTGCTGCGTTGCGCAGACTGCGCCACCTTCATCCATCCGCCTTATCCTGTCTGCCACAGCTGCCTGTCGGACCAACTCGAGCCGCAAGTGGTGGCGGGTACCGGCACTGTGGATACCTTCACGGTGAATTACCAGCAATGGCGCCCCGACCTTGACGTTCCCTATGTGATCGCCCGAATTGCAATCGACGGGGCGGAGGGTGTGTTCCTGACGAGCAACATTATCGGCTGCCCAGTCGATGAAGTTCAGATTGGTGACAGAGTTCGCGCGGTTTTCGAACAGCAGGACGACATCTATCTCCCATTGTTCGAGAAGGTGATCTGAGATGGCCAATCGTGAGGCCTATATCACTGGGATCGGAATGTCCGAGGTTGGCCGCCGCCTTACCCGCCACCCCCTGCTGCTGACCGTCGATGCGGTGAAGGCGGCGCTGCAGGAAGCTGGCCTCACAATCGATCAGATCGACGGCGTTTCAACCTATCCCGGCCGGGCAGCGGGTTTCCTGGGCTTTTCCCCACTAGGCGCCGAGGAACTCGTGGAAGCCCTGCGGATAAAGGCAACCTTCTTCGCCGGCGGGTTCGAGCAGTCGTCTCAACTCGGGGCGGTCGTTGCGGCGGTCGGGGCGGTCAAGGCAGGTCAGGCTCGGCATGTGATCTGCTTTCGCACTGTCTACGAGGCGGCCGCCCTGGCTCGGCCAGAAGAATGGCCCGCGGCGGCGCCAGGGCGAGTCGACGGCTGGGCTTCCTGGCTAACACCATTCCACTATTACTCGGCGGCTAACAGTTTTGCGCAGTTCGCGACTCGCCATATGCAACGTTACGGCATGACCCGCGAGCAGCTGGCGCAAATCGCACTCACCGCGCGGGCGAATGGTTTGCACAATCCCAATGCGCTGGTCCGCGAGCCGCTGACCATGGACGAATACATGGCGGGACGGCCGATCTCGACCCCGCTGTGCATCTATGATTGCGACCGT
Source organism: Novosphingobium sp. (assembly GCA_031428115.1). GTDB lineage: Bacteria > Pseudomonadota > Alphaproteobacteria > Sphingomonadales > Sphingomonadaceae > Novosphingobium. Next base: position 30,797 of record JANPOS010000053.1, read on the forward strand.
TTCACTGACGGATCGACTGTCGTGATTGTATCCGCCGGAGAAGCGCTCGACGAAGTGAGTTGCACGCCTATCAGGATCGCCGCCATGGGCGCTGCCGTTGACAAGCTGAGCTGGGACCAGGCGGAGTATTATCCAGCCTACTACGCCGGCCAGCAACTCTGGAAAAACAGTGATTATAAAATCTCTGACGTTGACACCGCCCAGCTTTATGACGGCTTCAGCTTTATAGCCTGCCAATGGCTGGAAGGGCTGGGTTTCTGCGACATTGGTGAGGTCGGAGGCTTCATCGAGGGAGGGCGGCGTATTGCTCTCGATGGTGAGCTGCCGCTCAACACCGGGGGCGGGCAGATCGCCGGCGGCCGTTTGCACGGCTTCGGTTTTGCCCATGAAGCGGTAACACAGCTGCGCGGCAATGGCGGCAGACGGCAAGTTCCTGGCGATCCCAAGGTTGCAATTGCGGCCGCGGGAGGAGGCATCTATGCGACCGCGCTTCTGCTAGCCCGCGACTGACCGTCTCCAGAGAAAGAATTTCTATTAGGAAGTCGATCGGCTGCCAGCCGGCCACTTGAACAATGGCAGGCCGGGGGTCTGCAGCTCATGCCAGACCCAGACAGTGCCCGGCCAGCCGTTCGTGACGAAAAGCCAGCGATTTTCCGGTCCGCCGAAGCAGCAATTCGTCGAAATGCCCAAACCGGGAAGCTTTAGTAGTTCGACCTGCTTGCCGTCTTCAATGATGCGAACGCCGTTCCCGGCGACCGCCGCCATGTAGAACCGGCCATCAACGTCAATCGCCATGCCGTCGGTGCCGTCGGTTCCGCAGGCATCTTCGCACACCCAATCGCGCCGCCCGTCCATAGCGATGCGCAACAGACTATGACCCTCGGTCACCACGAGATTGCCGTCAGTCTCGCGGACGATGCCGTTAACGTAGCGCAGGCCGTCCGCGAGCACGCGCACCGTGCCGTCCGGCGCTCTCGCCATTACGCGCGCCTGCGCGCCCGGCGGCGCGGGAAAGCTGGGGGGATCGGTGAAGTAGGCTGTTCCGTCCGGCCCGACGACCAGATCGTTCGATGCTTGCATGCCGCTCAGCACGCGCGTGACGGAGCCATCCGCAGCAACATGCTGCAGACCGCCCGATAGGGATGCCGGCGGGGTAGCGGGCTCCGGAAAACGCATTTCCTCGAGCGGCTGTGGGATCTTGCTGAAGTCGACGCCGCCGTTCTGCGTCACGATGAAGCCGCCATCATCCGCGGGCGCAGCCCCGTTCGGCCCACCCGCGGTATCCGCAATCTTCTCTTTTCGGCCCGCTTCGGGCCAGATGCGGTAGAGCGCGCCCTCGGCAACGGCGGTGACCACGAGCGTGCCATCCTCACACCAGACCGGCCCTTCCGGAAGCCCGATCCCTTGCGCGATCATTTCTGGTTTATTGGCCATCGCGCATTGCTCTTCCGGATCGCTCTGTTTTGCTGGACGGGGTCCTTCGTAGATTTTAGATGCTGTCGATACAAGAATAGTGTGGCGAAGTTCGACGGCGGCCGTCAGGTTGGTGGAAGCTGGCGTCGCGAGGGCGGGGAGACGCTAATCCATGACACTAGAGCCAGGATCAGAAGCGATGTCAGAACATATCCTGGATGGCATACGCGTCCTTGATCTTTCAGAGGGACTGGCCGGATCGATGGCTGCTCTCGTGCTGGCCGAAGCCGGCGCCGACGTGATCAAGGTCGAACCGCCCACCGGCACAGCTCTGCGAGGAACCCCCCCTTTTACTGTGTGGAACCGTTCGAAGCGAAGCATCGCCCTGGACGCGCATGGACGGGATCGCGAGACCTTCGAAGCCCTGTTAAAGGCCGCGGATGTGCTCATCCACGACTACGCACCTGCCAAAGCAGCGATGCGCAACCTTGACGAAGCCAGCCTGCAAGCGCTGGTGCCGAGCCTTATCGTATGCCCGCTGACCGGCTTTCCCATTGGGCACGAGGAGCAGGAAACGCCGGCTTACGACACTCTCGTTCTGGCAGCTTCCGGCATAATGGACGAACAGGCGCCGGTCAGCCGTCCCGATGGTCCAGTCTATATTCGCTTTCCGCTGGCGTCCTGGGGCGCGGCCTGGCTGGCGGCGATTGGCATTGTGACGCGTCTGTTCAACGCCCGGCGCGGCGGCGCGACAGGCAATGTCCGTACCAGCTTGCTCCAAGGGGCGCTTCTCCCGGTGCTCATGCACTGGCGGCGAGTAGAGGCTCCCTCGCCGGCGCTCAGTTATGGGCAGCCGAAGTTTGAGACCTTTCCGACTCTGGTGGAATGTAGCGACGAGGTGTGGCTGCATTTCATTGGCGACGTGCGGAAGGCACCGCTCGTTGTGGAAACCATGGAGGCCATCAGCCTTCAGGAGCGGGAAGTCGCGAATAAGGCGGATTTCAGTTCCTACTGGTCTGACTGGGGGTGGTGCAAAGCCGCCTTCAAGCTCAGACCCAGTGACGTTTGGCTGAAGGAACTATGGGCACATGATGTTGCCGTTCAGCCCGTGCTGGCAATGGGCGCGTTGTATTCCGATGAGCAATGTCAGGTGAATGGCTACGTTATTGATGTTGAGGATCTGGAAAACGGCAAGACACGCCAACCCGGCATGCCCTTTGTCACCACGCCGCCACCGCGCAAGCCTTTCTCGGCGCCCCCGCTGGATGCCGATCGTGAAAACATAATCAAGGACTGGACTGCGCGGCCGAAGCGTGCGGCCATGGCTCCATCTAGTGAGTTCAAACGGCCGCTCGACGGGATCCGCGTGCTCGATCTGGGCAGCTACCTGGCAGGCCCGCTCGCCCCGATGCTGCTCGGAGATCTCGGTGCCGACGTCATCAAGCTCGAAGGCCTGAATGGCGACAACATGCGTGTCGCCGCTGAATGGTCGTTTTTCGGCTGTCAGCGCAACAAGCGCTCTATCGCGCTCGATCTGAAGCACCCCGATGCGCGCCAGGTGATCAGGCGCCTCGTAGAGCGGGCGGATATCGTCCATCACAACCAGCGGATGCCAGCAGCCAAGAAGCTCGGGATCGACTACGAGAGCCTGCGTGCGATCAATCCGCGCCTGATATATTGTCATGTCAGCTCGTATGGCCCGGTGGGACCACGCAAGGACTGGCCGGGCTACGACCAGCTTTTCCAGTCTTCCTCGGGCTGGGAGTATGAAGGTGCGGGCGAAGGCAACATGCCGATGTGGCATCGTTTCGGAATGATGGACCACCAAGCTGCGCTGTCGTCATTGTACGGCGTCATGCTTGCCTTGTTCGAGCGCGAGCGCACGGGACTTGGCCAGTTCGTCGCTTCCTCGTTGCTCGGCGCTTCACTGCTGACGAGCAGCGAGACGCACCTCACGGCCGGAGGAAAGCTGGCGCCTTACGCCCATCTCGACTCTCAACAGATGGGTGTTGGTCCTGGTGACAGGTTATATCAGGCGGCCGATGGCTGGCTCGCCCTCATCGCCGACGACACGTCCCTGCAGAAATTAATTCAGTCACTGGACCTTGCTGATCCACGCGAGTTGGAGCGGGCTATTGCCGTCATGCCGCTCGACAACGTGCTTGCGCTGGCGCAGCAAGCAGGCGCCCTGGCAGTTCCCGCGCGGACCGATCAGCAGGATGCCTTTCTCGACAGTCCGCTCAACCGCCAGCTGGGACTTACGGCAGCCATGCAGCATTCCGCCTATGGGCGCGTTGAGCAACCAGCCGCGATGTGGCATTTCGAAGGGCAGAAACTCGCGTTTGATCGCGCCCCGCCGCAGACGGGCGAGCATACCAGACAGATCCTTACAGAGGCTGGATTCAGCCGTCCTGAAATTGATAGTCTCTTGACCAAACAGGCTGTTATGCAGTCGAGCTAACTTTCTGCCAAAGTTGCCGGTCTCGGCTATATTCAAAGGGCGATGGGCTGGCGCTTTCTTTGCCTCTTACGCTGCGTCTTCGCTGAGCGAGACCAGCACCTTGCAGGCGTGGCCGGGCTTGCGTAGGTCTTCGAACTTCTGAGGCAGTTCGGCCAAGGTCACCCTGTCGGTGACCATGACGCGCGGCGTGGTGTTGCCGGCTGCAAGCTCCTCGGCAACTATCCTGAACTCGCGTTCGCTGGCGCCTAGCACGTATTTCAGCGTCAGGGCCTTCAGAAGAGGCACGCCAAGCCTGACTTCGTCGGCTTCCTGGCAGAGGCCGAGCACCGACACGGTGCCGCGCGCCTTCACGAGTTCGCAGGCCAGGTCGAATATGCCGGGCTTTCCCACGGCGTCGATGACGATGTCGGGTGCTCCTCCCAAAACCTCGCGCACCTGGTCCGAAAATTTGCTGTCCGTCGCGAGAAAGATGTCCGCGCCCATGGCAAGCGCCTTGTCCTCGTGCCGACGCGACCGGGCTGCGGCAATGATTTTTGCGGCGCCGTAGCGCTTTGCCCAGTAGATCGCGGAGAGGCCGATCGGACCCGTGCCGAGAACGACCACGCTCTGACCCCGGACCAGTCCGGCGGCTTCCACGCCCATCAGGCCTACCGCAAGCGGTTCGATCAGCGCCGCATCGTCTAGGGCCAGCGCCTCTGGCAGTTTGACGCAGGCGATTGCCGGCGAGAGCATGAGCTGTCCGAATCCGCCCATGTTCATTTCCATCTGCGGGCAGAAGTATGGCCGACCCTCCAGGCAATCCTTGCAGGCGCCGCAGCCGCGGTTCGGATTCGGAGCCACTTTGTCGCCGACCTTGAGCGAAGTGACCCCCTCGCCCAAGCCGACAACCGTCGCGCCCGTCTCATGGCCCGCGATGAAGCCTTCAGGGTACCCAAAAGCTCCCGCCTCGGTATAGCTGAGGTCGCTGCCACAGACGCCGCAAAATCCCACCTTCAGCAACACCTCACCCGGACCCGGCTCGGGGTCGGGGATCTCCTTTACTTCAAGCGGCTTTCCCACGCCGACAAAAACCGCAGCCTTCATGATCGTCTCCATAACCGGGCACTTGCCTGCCGCCCTCAAGACCTCGATATCGCCAGGTGACTCAAATCTATTCGCCTGCCGGAAGCCGAGGCTGCTCAGCCACTAGCGCGTGAAGCGTGGCGCGCAATGATCTTCCTGACGTCGGGCGATGCGTGTTACATTCCCGCGGCGCCCCTGACAGTCGCTGGCAGCCGATGGCAGACTTACAGCGCGCACCCGGTTCCCAGCCTGCGGGCGAATCTGGCCGGATTACGAATAAGACGTGCGGGAGAAGCGAATGACCATAAACACATCTTCTGTCGGCCCCGGGGCACGCGGTGCGCTTGCAGCTGTGGATGTCGATGCCGAAATCAGGGCGCTTCACGAAGAAGCCACTCGCCGTAGCGGGTTGAGCGATTTCGGAGGGGACGACTATCTCGCTCCGATGCGAATGCTTGTCGAGGAAATGAACAAGCTAACGATGTGCGATGCCGGGCGGGACTTCTGGCGCGAGGAGCTGATCGGCACTCTGATTCCGCGTGCGGCGCGCGAGAAGTCCTGGAAGGAGCATCCTGAATGGCAGAACCAGAAAATCAGCAAGCCGCTGGTTATCTGCGGAGTGCCGCGCACTGGCACGACCGCGCTGCAAAAGGTGATGTCGATCGATCCGCAGTTCCAGGGGCTGGAAAACTGGCTGTCGATCTGGCCGATGCCGCGTCCGCCGCGCGAAGAATGGAGTCAGCACCTAGGGTATCGGCTTGCCGCCGGGATACTCGAAGCGCGCGGCGCGAAAATCCCGGGTCTGACATCACAGCACGAAGTGGTTGTGGACGAGGTCGATGAATGCATGGAAGTGATGAAGCTGGGCTTTGTCAACAATCGCTTTCCCGAACTTGCAATGATCCGCGACTATGACGCCTTTTTCCAAGCACAGGACGAGTTTACGCAGTATCGCGAATTGTCCGATACGCTGAAACTTATCGGTTTGAACGATAACCGCCCGTGGCTGCTCAAGAACCCGGGCCACTTCGTCGGCATCGAAACGCTGCTGAAGGTCTTTCCCGATGCGCGCGTGATCGTCACCCATCGCGATCCGCTCAAGGCGCTTGCCTCGCTGAACAGTATTCTGTCGCATCCCCGAAAGCTGATCGATCCGGGAATCGATCTCCACGTGCTGGGCCAGCGCGACCTCGACTATTGGTCGAAAGGCGTGGAAGCGATGCGAAGGGCCCGGGCCGAGCGGCCCTCAGACCAATTCCACGATGTTGCCCATTCCGATTTCCACGGCGATCCAATCGGCACGATCCGCGACATATACGACCATTTCGCCCTTACGCTCGACGAAATGACGGAGGAGCGGATGCGAGCCTGGATTGCCGCCAATCCGGCCGGGAAGCATGGCGAGCATTGTTATGAACCCGGCGACTACGGGCTTGATGCGAAGCAGGTGCGCGCAGCCTTCCAGGATTGGTGCTAAAATCGCTGTGTGGATCGATTAGGAGTCGAAGTCGGTTCGACATCAGGCAGATGCAGGTAGACAAGGTCCATATGGAAATTAAGCCCGAACCCGCACCAGCCGTCCTGGCAAGGGATCTGCCCGAATCGCCTGTCGTTGCGACGTTCACCATTGACGTTTTGCCAGAGCGGCGATTAGATTTTCTCGCCGCAATGGAGGTCGCCCTGGTACAGTCCGCCCGGGAACCGGGGGTGACATTCTTCATGCTGTTGGCCAATCGTGACGATCCCAACCGCTTTACTGCGGTGGATGTCTTTCGCGACCGGGAAGCTTATGAATTACACCTTGTAGCGCCGCAGACCCAGAACTTGGTCGCAGCACTCCACGGGTGTCTCCGAAACCCGCCTGCAGGAAAATTGCACCATCTTCTGGCGATCAAGGAAGAATTGCCTCGGGAAACCGTCCAGATTCATAATACATGAAGCCAATCATATCGAACATGAACGTTAATTGAGGGATTTTGCCATGAGTGACCAAGCAGGACTGCTGACCTATCTACAAGATCTGGAACGCGCGGTCGATGAGATCGCCAATACCTGGCGGCCAGACGATCCCGAATACCGAGCGGATATCTATCGCCAGATCATGATGAGCCTGTCATTCTCCTACTTTGCCTTCTTTCATGCCGACGCCGAACATCCCGACTGGTCCCCTCTCTGGAACCCCGTCTACACGCTCCAACCCAATCCTGACGACATTTACCTGCACGCTCCGCTGAAAGGCAGTTTGACCTACCGTGTCTCGGGCCAGCGCGGCACGGCCAAGATGCTGACGTTTTCCACGGGCGCCGGCATGGTCGGGACTGACGAGGGATCCGGCAACGGCCTGGGCTACCGGGACATCGACGACAACGATATCGACTATAATCCAGATGGCAGTTTCGAGATCGTGTTCAGCCAGATCCGGCCGGCGGGCTATACTGGCAACTGGAGCGAACTCGATCCACAAGCCAGCTACATGATGGTGCGTTTCCGCTCCTATGACTGGTTGAACGAAACCGATCCAGAACTCGTCATCGAATGTCTCGATCCGGTTCCGCCGAAGCCACGGCTTAAGCCCGACGAAATATACGAACGCATCCGGAAGATGGCGCGCTTTCCCGCTCAGACGAGCAGTCTCTTTTTGAGGATGCAAAATGGCATCAAGGAGCGTGTCGGGATCAACACTTTCGAAGCGACGCAATATGCCGGCGGTCTTTCAAAGCAGGTCTACTGGCCGGCGGTTTTCGAGTTGGAGGACGACGAAGCGTTGATCATCGAGACGGAAATTCCAGAGCGTGCGCCCTATTGGAATATCCAGATCAACGATCCCTATTTCGGCGTCGTCGAGTTCGTTTATCGGCTCTCCAGTTTCAACGCAGCAACTGCACGGCTGAGCTCCGATGGCAAGCTGCGCGCAGTGGTCGCTCTGACCGACCCGGGCGTGCCGAACTGGCTCGACACGGCCGGTTTCAAACAGGGGACGATCTATGGCCGCTGGTACGACTGCTCCAGCAATCCGCTACCAACGCTCAAACGCGTGAAGCTGTCGGAGGTCCGCGATCATCTCCCGTCCGACACGCCGATCGTGACGCCGGAAGAGCGGACCACACAGTTGCGCGACCGGGTGCGCGGCGCCCAGCGACGCCGACGCTGGTAAGGTGCGGGCCGCTGGTACGATGCGGACAGGATTCCCGCAAAGGGCATGCAGCATCACCACGGGACTGCGCGCTGAGCGGCTAGTCAAGTCGCTTGTTCGCGCGATCGACTCAGCGAAGCTTGGCCGCGACCTCTTCGCCGAACCACTGAACATTATCGGCAAATGCGGACCGGCTTGGCGAAGGGACTGCCATTGTCGACCAGGTCACGCCGGCCTCGGCCAGCTCGCCATAGGCATCCACGGCCCGAGCGGCGCTGCCCCCATCCTGCGGGATCAGCGCCCCGCCGTCGAGCCGGCCCATGCAGATCGTCAGGGGATCGGTCCGGCCGATTTCCTCGCCATAGTTGCGCGCATAGGCGAGTTTTTCCTTGAGCTGCGCAATTGTGCAAAGCTCGTCGGTCCGCGCCGTTTTGGTGACCACTCCAGCAACCGGGAACGGCGACCAGCCATCGCACAGCGCCACCGCGCGGCGGATTGCCGGCGGGGCATTGCCGCCCGCCCAGATCGGAATGCCGCCAGCGCGCGGCGGACGCGGGAGGATGACCGCATCGCGGGCGTTAAAGCGCGGTCCTTCATGATGCACCGGCTCGCCGGTCCAGGCTTGCCGAAGGATGCGGACGGACTCGTCGGTGATCGCACCGCGTTCATCAAAGGACACCCCGACCGCAGCATATTCAGGCTTCAGATAGCCTGTCCCGATCCCCAGGATCAGGCGTCCCCCCGACAGGGCATCGAGCGAGGCAGCGGCCTTCGCCACGACAAACGGATTGCGATAGGCGAGGATCAGGACGTGGGTTTGGAGCTGGATACGCGGGCTGGCCATGGCTGCCACGGTGAGCGCAACAAAGGGATCCAGCGTGGCATGCCCGCCGCCCGCGAGCCAGCGTCCACTTGGTGCCGGGTGGTCGGTGACAAATGTGCCGTCAAGCCCGCTCCGGTCGATCGCCCTGACCATTTCGGTAATGCCAGCAAGCGTTTGGAACTCGCCTGGCGTGGTCTCGTCGAGCGGAAGGGAACAGGAAAAGCGCATGGTGGCTCCTTGCGAGGTGAAGGTAACTTCAGACGTCCCAAACAAGCGGCAGCGTCAGCGGTCCGATGATACCTGAGCAGAAGGAATCGATCTGCGCACCCGGCTTGATTGTAAAACTGGGCAATATGGCCAGAGCCTCTTCCATGGCGATCTTCATTTCCCGGCGTGCCAGATGCATGCCGATGCACAAGTGCGGACCATAGCCGAAGCTGACATGGCGAGGCTTCCTGGCGAAGTCTACGACTTCCGGGTTCGCGAATGCTTCCGGGTCGTTCGCAGCCAGATGCGTTGGCATCATCACCATATCGAACTGCTTGATCCTGACACCGCCGATTTCCGTGTCTTGCTTGCAAAGCCGGATCGTCGTCACTGCGGCATAAGCGCGCATCATCTCGTCAATTGCATCGGATATGCGATCTGGATTCTTGCGTAGGAATTCCTGATCTTCCGGGAACTCGGCGAGGTGGCGGAAATGGTTCGACATATTGGTCGAAACGGTATCCAGCCCGCCGACGAACAAATTGAAACAAACCCCCTTCAGTTCGTCATCGGTCAGCTTGCGTCCATCAATCTCGCTTTGCACGGCAAGCGAGATCAGATCGTCGCGAGGATTTTTCCGTCGATCCTCGCACTGCTGCGAAAGATATTCGGTGATCTTCTTCATCGCAGCTGCCACAGGTTCAGCGGAGTCCGAACGCAAGATGGCGTGCTCCCACTCTAGAAACGTCGCCATGTCTTCCTGCGGCATTCCCATCAGCTCCAGAAATACCCGAATTGGAAATTCGAACGCGAAATCAGAAACGAAGTCACATTCACCTTTCGGCTTCAATTCAAGCAGTAATTCATGGGCAAACTGCCTGATTCGGTCCTCCAGCCGCGCGATGTATTTCGGCGCAAACATCGGGTTCAACAACATCCGGTATTTGGAATGCAGCGGAGGATCGGCTTCGTGCGGGATGGAAAACCATTCCTCGCCAATCATCTGGGCGAATTGTGATGTGCCTCGGACCGTGAAGTGATCGGTGTCCTGATAGATTTGCTGCAATTCCTTGTAAGTGCGCGGAACCCAGGCTCCGGGCAGCATTGGATGTACGCCCTCGGCCCAAAAGATAGGCGGGTATTCATGGATCTGCGGAATCAAGGATCGGGGCAAGACCGGGGTTGTCGCTCCCCGCAATTTGAACGGATAATCCCTCACCAGAGCTTCCGGAACGTGATCCGGTCGCTGCATTGCCTGAAGATTCATCGCTGCTTCCATCGACTCTGTCATCTACTATTTCCTGGTTAAATGCTGATACCGGCGATCAGCCATTGTGGGTCGCCTTCGGCGCCGCAGGTTTGCGGACCTCGGTCGAGAACTTGTTCATTGCCACGCTCATGGTGGCTCCTTCTCTCAGTCCGCCAGCGTGTCAGCATAGTTCGACCGTTCGACCTGGCCGAAGGTAGTTTGCCCGTCCCATGTATATCTCGCACCGCCTTGATGCAGGACGAATCCCGGCATTTCTGCCATGCCCCGGTGAAAGACATTGAAATCGCTAACGCCCGCTATGCGTGCGATGCCGAGTTCCGATTCCAGCTCGAACGAGAGGTCCTCGCCGCGAGGCAACAATTGCTTCATGAAGGGAACACCCTTGGCAACAGCGGGATACATCTTGCCGTCTTGGTAGATGATTGCATCGTTGTGAGTCGTGCCATCTTCCCTTGGAGGATAGACGCAGAGCGCGAATGCCCGTCCATCTGGAAAAAGCGCCGCTTGCCAGCAGTGGCCCCGAAAGGCACCCATCGGCCTTACGCTTTGGCGATGGATGCGATTTCCGCTTCCCCTGAAAGCGCGAGTGCGACCGTCGATGGTTAATTCACCCTCGGCACGAAAGGCATGCTCCACGCGCCAACCATAGCCCATAAGGCCGGCGTCGATTCGCTCCCCTTCACTCATGTTGACGAGTTTTTCAGGGCGGAGGTCCTGCGTCCACCCTGGCATGGCCATGGTCAATTCAACATCCAGCTTCAATTCGGCTTTGCAGCCTTGATCGACCGACTGGCTTATCATCGCCTCAGGCGTCGTATCAGTCCCGCTCCCTTCATAACTCACGCGCCATTTGCGGAACGGCTCGATGCATTGAAAAATCAGTCCGCCAGTGCCAAGAATCGAAGCCTTCCCATCGGGCCCCATCGGGGAATGGGTCGGTCCAGCGCCACCACCCAAAATTGCCCGCCCTTCGCGGTTGACGAAATTGACCTGGAAGCCGTGGCTATCCCACTGCGACCCTATTGCCTCGATGCCAATGCGCGGAAAACCGAAGTCTCCGTTTTCCTCGTAAAGCCAAATTGATGCGCTTTCGCGCATTTCAGGATCAACTGGCCGTTCGCGCAACATGTAATCGATCTCGGGCTCAAGGCCGCCAAACCAAGCATCATTCGTCATCTCACTCTCCCATTTATGCCAGGGGTCTCAAAAGTGGATTTGCAAAACCTGGATTTGCATTATCGCGATTACATAAATTTGGTTTTTTGTAACGATTATCATCTGACCGGATTTGTCGTTTTTTTGATGATCTGGCAGTGTCTGGCCCATCATCACCTGTCCGGCCAAACGAGCTTTATCCATTTCAGCGCCTGCGTCCGGCCTCATGGTCATAAAATGCAAATCGCTCGGCCAAGGCCTCCAAGTCGACGCCAAGGCTGGATGGATCATAGCTATGCCGTCCGTGTTTATCGACCGGCTGTTGCTCTCGCCAAGCCATCATGCGGTTCCGTGCTTCCTCGGTAAATTTTTCGCTGAGGAAGGGATAGAGCCGCTCCATAACGTCCATCGGGCGGGTCTGAACCTCCATGAAATCGACGTCGAAAAAACGTGCATCATGCCCGTTCGCACGGAATGCCATCACCCGCTTGAGGCCGGTACTGGTCCAGTCGACGTTGGCTGCCACAATCCAGGCACTGTCGAGTTCGTCAGTATAGGGGCGGGAAAGCTCTTGATAAAGATCGACCACCGACGGAATCACTTTGGCGATATCCCGATGAGTCATCCAAAAACGTGCGTCCGGGAAAACCTTGTCGAGAGCTTCGATGAACAACATATGGGCGGGGTTCTTGAGGCGCCAGCAATGTGGCGGGCAGCGCCACTGCAGCAGCTTCAGCACTCGCTTCACGTATCGGTATGTCGGGACAAGATCGGCCTCGTTATTCAGCCAGTCGACGTACGAAGGGATGCGCACAGAGGCTTGGAAAATCTGTGTTTTGAAATCGAATCCCATAAATTGCTGACATTCAGTCGGAGCCGTAGGGTACATCGGCAACATCGTCTTGAACCGCGGGGATAGCTTGTCCATCTGTGCAGAACGTTCGATTTGTGCTGCGATGCGCGGATCGCTGTGTTCAGTCGCACTCTCTGGCGGGGGACAGGGCGAATTCGCTTCCCATGCCCGCAAACTGCGCACTGCCGGATCCTCGGCCAACAGGCAGGCCAATGCTGTTGATCCAGTGCGAGGCAGGCCGAGCCCGATTAGTGGCGCGACGATTTCCTGTTCGTCAATCTCGGGGTGAATGGCATACCAATGTTCCACTTCGAGTCGGCGCGAAAGCAGATCGATGATTTGATACTGGATCAACGCTTCGCCTTGAGCATTGAGCCGCGCTTCACCTTCAAGCGAAGCGATCAACCGTCCAAGCCCTTCCCGGAAACTGTCGTCGCCAAAATTATCCAGTGAAGTTTCTGTCCGGGCCGATCCGAGCAGCTGGTCAATCGTATTTATAGCCATTGTCGCACCTCATCCATAAGTCAGAGCCAAAACGCGAGCCCCGGCACGATTCATTTAGTAATTTATCTCGAGTTTCATCTCAGAGCGCTCTGCACCAATGCTCGACTTATTAGTGCAGAATTCGAAGCCAATCCTGGAATATTCCATGTCGACACCTTCATCCTTTTTGGCCATCGCAATGGCGTATGATTGTCTTTGATTCTAGAGTTGCCGAGTTTATTTGCTTATGCTTGCCGAAAGAGTTTTTATTCTCAGCCCGGCCATGCTCCGCATGCATTGCAGCAACACTTCGGGCTGGGGGCTCGGGATTAGATAATGCGAATAGGCCAGCCTGAGGAACAGCTCGGCGGCTTGTTCGATGGTTATTTCCTTCGCGCGCACAGCCGGAGCTCGCTCAAGCGCATCGCCGAGCAGGCCGACCCAGGTCGCGCGCTGTTTATCGAGCGAGGCCGCCAACGAGCGCATAACAAAACCAGGTTCGTGCAGCAGCGATTCGGTTCCGAAGGTTTCATCGAGATAGGTAACGAGATAACCGAGTGCCGCATCGAGCCGCTCCGCCGGGCTGTGCTGAATCTCGAGCGCAGCGGCAAGGCCCTTATAAAAGCGCTCTTCCTGGCGCAGTGTGATCGCTTCAAGCAAGTCGTCGCGCGTCGCGAACCAGCGATAGAGGGTTGGGCGCGACACCCCCGCCGACTCGGCCACGGCTGACAGGGTCAGCCGCTCGTGGCTGCCCAGTTCGGCGAGCAGCCGGCATGCTGCGGCAACTATCGCGTCTGCGCTGGTGATGCGTTCTCTCATACGTCCGATCTTTACGCAGTTGACAAGAGATGTAAAGGTTTGTTGGAGTTCGTACTTGACATATCATCCTATATTTGTAACGTTTGAGCAGCGCGGGAGGCCGCACAGGCAAGGCGGGAGAGTGACATGGAAGCAAGTAACGCACAGGCCGTGCAGGCCGCGGTCAATTACATCCGCAACCCCAGGGTATCCGAGTCCGAGCCCAAGCTCGAATTCCGCACCGAGGACGAAACGCTTTCGACGATGCAGACCCTGCCGGGCGAAGCCATGCAGATCGTCTCGGCGCGCGGGCTGGAAACCTCGCTCGACCGCGAAGGGTTCGTGCTGGTGCAGCATGCCAGCAAGGTCGAGGATTTCGGGCTGATCGAGGAAGATGCCGCAACCGATCAGATCTACAACGACGAGATGGCCGCGCTCCTCAAGGAGGTCACCGGCGGGGTCTTCGCAATGATGCTGGGCGGGGGCAAGAAGCGCTTCGGCGAAAGCGCCACCGACAAGCTGGCCGAGTTGATCAACGCCAAGCCCGCCCGCTATGCCCACGCCGACAACACCGACAGTTCGGCGCAGGAGCTGTTCGCCCACATCAAGGCTGCAGCCGGCGACCAGCTCCCGCCAAACGCGCGCTGGGCTCTGTATAACGTGTGGCGCGCAGTCTCGCCGCCGCCGCAGGACTTCCCGCTGGCGGTCTGCGACGCACGCAGCGTCGCAGATGGCGACGAGGTGGCGGTCACGGCAGTCACGACCTCGCGCGGGGTGGGCGACCTGCGCCACGACACCACCAGCTATATCCATAACCCGCAGCACCGCTGGCACTATTACCCGGACATGACCCGCGACGAGGTCATCGTGTTCAAGGCGCATGACAGCAAGCAAGGCGTCGCACGGCGCGTTCCGCACACCGCCTTCACCGATCCGACCTGCCCGCCGGGCACCCCGACCCGGGCCAGCGTCGAGGCCCGCGGCCTGGTCATATTCGTGTGAGCAGCCAGCCCCGCATGTCTGTCGAATCGGTGCTGGAGATGGCAGGCAAGCTTTCTCCGGTCGCTGATCCGACACCCGGCCTGTTCGCGGAAAATCTCGAACTGCTGATCAATTCGATCAACGACGAAGCGCAGATGAGCGAAGCGGGCGTGGCTGCCTGCACCTGGATGCTGGCAGCGGCGCAGGCCAAGCGCAACGAGGTGGCGCAATGGTGCGCAAGCGAACCGCTGATCGTGCAGCAGCCGGTCGAGCGGCCGGTGTTCCTGACCGGCCTGCCGCGTTCGGGCACGACGTATTTTCAGTATCTGTTCGATCGCGAGCCCAGCTTGCGCATGATGCGGACCTGGGAAGGCGACAGCCCTTGTCCGCCGCCAGCGGTCGATCCCGCGTCGGCCAAAGCGCGGCGAGACCGGTGCGCCGACCAGCACCGCCAGCGCCGCGAGCAGGATGGCGGGGCCTCGGACAGCTTCCACTTGTCTGATCCCGACGGCCCGCAGGAATGCGTGATGATCATGGACCAGACTTTCGGCAATGCCGGGCATTACTGGACCTTCCGCGTGCCCAGCTATTTCGAAAGGGTGTTCGACACCATCGACATGACCGCCTGCTATGCGCATCACAAGCGCGTGCTGCAAACCCTGCAATGGCAGGCCCCGCCGATGCGCTGGGCGCTGAAATGGCCCTGCCACCTGCTGGCGCTCGATAATATACTCGAGGTCTATCCCGACGCCGCCATGGTCGTGACGCACCGCGATCCAGTGGCCGTTCTGGCCTCGAACTGCAGCTACACTGCGTTCCTGCGCGCGAAGTTTTCTAACTATACCGATCTCGCCGAAGTCGGAAAGCAGATGAAGGATCTGGTCGGCCGCCACATCCGCGCGCTGGTCGATTTCGACAAAAGCCGCAGCGCCAGCCTGCCAATCGCCCATGTCGACTATCGCCAGGTGGTTGATGATCCTGCGGCGGCAATGGTCGAAGTCTACCGCTCGCTCGATCTCGAGATGACCCCTGAAGTCCGCCAAAGCATTGCCACGTGGCGCGCCGACAACCCGCCGGGCAAACGCGGGGTGCATACTTATGACCTGAGCGACTACGGACTCGATGCCCGTGAAGTGGCGGAAGAATTCGCGTTCTATACGGACCGGTTTGATCTCACTGGCAAAGTTTGTTGATGACCGCGCCATCCGAATTCAAGGCATTGCTAGAAGGACTGGCGGAGGTGCATCAGCGCCTCTCAGAACATCTGACCGGGCACGATCATCATGATGGCGAACTCACTGTGGCGATGCTCGGCGGCCTTATGGCCAGCTACCTCGCCCGCGTCTGCTCCGACCCAATGCACCCTGCGTTCCTTCCCGGTGCCGGTTATCACCAGCGCATGGGCATGCCCAATCCCGACACCGTCTATCTGACCGCCGCGATCGATGGCGCGGGCACTTACCGGCTCACCGGCGATCGCGGAACTGCGCCTGACGTTTCGCTGATGCCGATGGGAGGGCCGACGGCGGCGGGCCTCAAGACCTATCCTGCCATCGACTTGGCCACTTTCGAGCTGGACGCCGACGGCCGTCTCGACATAGTGCTCTCGGCGCGGCAACCGGACGGCCATTCTGGCCAATGGTTCGAAATTGCGCCGGACGTGTGCAGCCTGATGTTGCGTTCGGTTTCAGATGACTGGGGGCAGCACCGCGATCCGGTGCTGGCAATCACCCGGCTGGACAGTCCCAGCCGCCGCCAGCGCCCTTCGCCGGATGCACTGGCCGCCAGCCTCGCCGGTCTGGTCCCGATGGTGGAAGGAACGCTCGCCTTCGGCATGCGCAAGGTCGCCAGCCTGCGCGCCGGGGGCTTCGTCAACGCCGTCACCACGGTCGACTATTCGGCCGGCGGCGGTCTGGCGGGACAGTGGTATCACGAAGGCGTGTTCGAGGTGTCGGACGGCAAGGCGCTGCTAGTCGAGGCGGACCTGCGCGGCGGCGTCGATACTCTGTCGCTGGCACTGACCGATGCGCTGGGCTGCACGCTCGACTGGGCCAATGCGCAGACCAGCCTTAACCGCAAGCAGGCGCAGATGGATTCCGATGGCTTCCTGCGGTTTGTCGTATCCGGCGAGGATCCCGGCGTGGCCAACTGGCTTGACACCATAGGTCACCGGGTCGGCGTCATGCAATTGCGCTGGACCGGATGCGCCGAGGCACCATATCTGACCTTCCAGCTAGTCGATGCTGGCGCAGTCCTGCCCAGTCTGCCACCCGAAACCCTCACTGTCACGCACGAGGAGCGCGTGGCGATCCTGCGTCATCGCGCGGCCGGAGCGCAGCTTCGCACCTGCTGGTAGTCACCGCTGGGGCCGGCACCATCACACGCAACGCACTTCAGGAGAGTCTGAAATGGAAAATGCCGGCGAAACTCGCGCTATGCCGCCGCTGCCGCCGCGCCCGGCCCACGTTCCCGCCGAGCTGGTCCGCCCCTATCCGTTCGCTGCGCGCGGCGCCACTACGACTGGCGTGCCGCGCGACCTTCTTCCCGAAATCCACCAGGGTCCGCCCGTGTTCTGGGTTGATGCGATGCCCTTTTCGGTGCCGGGTGCTTGGGTTCCGCGCCGCAATGCCGAGCTGCAGCAAGTCTACATGGATACCGAGAATTTCACATCGCGGGGCAGGTCGCAATTCGCGCAAATGATCGGCGAGACCTGGTTCCCGGTCCCCGGCGAGGCCGAGCCGCCGCTGCATTCACGCTACCGCATGGTGCTGAACCCGATGTT
Organism: Novosphingobium sp.; assembly: GCA_031428115.1. GTDB lineage: Bacteria > Pseudomonadota > Alphaproteobacteria > Sphingomonadales > Sphingomonadaceae > Novosphingobium. The sequence continues at coordinate 48,218 of JANPOS010000053.1, forward strand.
CAGCCCCTCGCGCATGGCCAAGCTAGAGGAGCGGATCCGGCAATATGCCCGCGAACTGCTGCTCGAGATGCGGCCGCGCGGTGCTTGCGAATTCGTCGCGGATTTCGCTTTCGAATTTCCTATCAGGGTGTTTCTCGAGCTGATGGGTCTGCCACAGGAAAATATGGCGCAATTCCTGGCATGGGAACATGCCATCCTGCGCTCGCAGACCATGGAACCGATTTCTGCGGCGATAAAGGCGGTTACCGTCTACTTGTCGGAACAATGCGAAAAGCGCCGCCGCGAGCCGAAAGACGACCTCCTCTCGCTTGGAGTGCAGGCCGAGGTAGAGGGCCGCAAGTTTACAGAGGATGAGCTGAAGGGCTTTTGTTTCAGCCTGTTCGTCGGCGGTCTGGACACAGTCTCCACCAACCTCTCCGCCCACTTTCGCCACCTCGCCGAAAACCCAGATGATCAGCAATTTCTGCGGGCAAATCCGGAGAAAATTCGCGACGCCATCGACGAGCTGATGCGGGCTTATGCTGCGGTAACCACCTTGCGGGTTTGCAAGAAGGAAATCGAACTGGGAGGCGCGCGCATTCTGCCCGGCGACGTTGTGCTAATGCCGACTTTCCTGGCGACCAACGACCCCGAGCTGTTCGCGAACCCCGAAGTGGTGGACCTGGCGCGCAAGCCCCGCCACGTCGGTTTCGGATACGGCCCGCACCTGTGCATCGGCATGCACCTCGCCAAGCGCGAGATGAAAATTGCGATGGAAGAGGCGCTGACGATTCTGCCGCAATTCAGCATCAAACCTGGCGAAGATGTCGTATCCTACTGCTCTATTGCCCCGATCGGACCCGTGGCATTGCCGCTGGTCTGGCAGGTTTAGAAAGCCTTGAGGCCGACAAGGAGAGCGGCCGACCGTACAATGTGGGTCGGCCACAGTTCGAAATCACCTTCACAAAGACACACCAGCCATCACGACTGATCAGCGCAAGATCAGACTCGAAGCCCGCCGTCGCGCGTCATTGCGCCAATATGGCCAATGATGCGACAGCGCGAGAAAGATCATCGCTCCTCATTGATATGCAAATATTCTTGCGCACCAGAAATCCCATCAACCGTCTTCAACATTGGCAAGCTTCGGATAAGCAGGCAAAGCCTGGGACAAG
>JANPOS010000054.1:0-50684 GCA_031428115.1 Novosphingobium sp.
AGCTGTCGGTGACTTCGCCCGCCTGCCCCAGCACGTCCATCGCCAGTTCGCCAAGCGAGCGACGCCAGCTGGCCCACTGGATCTTGTAGGTCAGTGCCGCGCCATCGACTTTGCTGTGATCGGTGTTCGACAGCATGCGCAGCGCGCCATAGCGCATCAGACGCAGGCCGATCTCGGCCTTGGCCAGACGCTGGCGGATCAATGGATCGCGCGAGGAACCATTGGCCTTGGCCGCTGCGACGATCTCGTCCAGTTCATTGCGGAAAGCCATTTGCTGGCCCAGGGTGGAAACGCCGCGTTCAAAGGCCAGCAGGCCCATGGCAATTTTCCAGCCTTCGCCGACCGCGCCGATCAGGCTGTCGCCTGCGCAGCGGGCATCGGTGAAGAAGGTCTCGTTGAATTCGGCATCGCCGTTGATCTGCCTGATGCCCCGGATTTCGATGCCCGGCTGGTCAATCGGCATCATCAGGAAGGTCAGGCCCTTGGGGCCCTTCGACCCCTCCTCGCTGCGGCTGACGACGAATATCCAGTCGGAAATATGGGCGAGACTGGTCCAGATTTTCTGGCCGTTTACCACCCATTCGTCACCTTCGAGCCGCGCCTTGGTGCGCACGCTGGCAAGGTCCGATCCTGCGCCCGGTTCGGAGAAGCCCTGGCAGAAGATCGTCTTGCCCGCAGCAATGCCGGGGAGGAAGCGATGCTTCTGCTCATCCGTGCCAAAGGTGAGGATGGTCGGTCCGGCAAGCTCGATGCCGATGTGATTGACCCGGCCGGGCACCCCGGCACGGGCATATTCCTCGGCAAAGATCACCTGTTCGGCCAGGCTGGCACCCCGGCCTCCCCATTCGACCGGCCAGCCGATGCATGACCACTTATGCGCGGCGAGTTGCTGTTCCCACTCCTTGCGCCGCTCGGCCTTGGCGGTGAGGGTGGTGATCCCCTTGATGTCACTGAATTCGCCGGTCATCTGGCCGTTCAGCCAGCCAGCGCATTCGGCGCGGAAGTCCTCTTCCGCCGTCGAGAAACCGAGCTTCATGCCGCTTCTCCCGCCAATTCGCCAAGCATCATCAATGCCACCTGTTCGCGGTGCCAGTTGCCGCTGCCCGCCATCGACTGGATGGCGCGGGCGCGTTTGAAGAACAGATGCGCATCATGCTCCCAGGTGAAACCGATGCCGCCATGCAGCTGGATCATGTCTCCGGCGCATTTGAAAAAGGCATCGGCGGCGAAGCTCTTGGCCGCATGGAGCGCCAGCGGTGCTTCGCCGGAGCTTTCGTCCACCGCGCAAGCTGCCCAGTAGACGGCGGAACGGGCCTGCTCGATCTCCACCATCATGTCCGCAAGGCGGTGCTTGTAGGCCTGGAACGAGCCGATCTGACGGCCGAACTGGACGCGCTCCCGGGCATAGGCAACCGTGCGATCGAGACATGCCTGCGCGCCGCCCAGCGCTTCAGCGGCGACACAAATCCAGGCACCTTCATGCGCGGCTGCAAGCGCTGTTGCGGGATCGGGAAGCGGGTCGCCGGGCGTGTTGTCCAGAGTTATTGTGGCGAGCGGCCGGGTCTGGTCCATCGTTGTGAAACTCTGGACAGAGACGCCCGGCGCATCAGCCCGGACGATCCATGATCTGTCGCCGCTGCCCAGAACGAACATATGGGCAATGCCGCCATGGGGCACCAGCCGGACAGGGCCGGTCAGACGGTCATTCTCGACCGTCAGATCGGGACAGGACGATGAAGCTGCGATGACCTCGCCGGAAGCAAGTCTGGGGAGCCACTCTGCCTTTTGCGTCTCGCTACCGCCTGCCGCGATAGCGCGGGCAACCGTCGCCACGCTGAGCAACGGAATGGCTGCTACTTGCGCCCCTGCGGCTTCGGCCAGCAATGCAAACTCCACCATGCCGAGTCCGGCACCGCCATACTGTTCCGGGAGCGCCACGCCGCCAAGGCCAAGCTCCTGACAAAAGGCCAGCCAAAGATCGCGGTCGATCCCCTCGTCCTTTCCTTTGGCGCACATAGCCTTGCGGGTGCGCGCGCTGGTGGCGTTTTCGGAGAAGAAGTCGCGAGCAGTCTCCGCGATCATCCTCTGCTCGTCAGTGAAGCTGAATTCCATTTATGCAGTCCCCCAGACTTTGCGCGGCGGCTCCCGAGTTGCCAGCAGCCCGTTCACGGCTGCGCCCACATCTGCCGGGTTCCAGCGCGCGCCCGCGTCCACGACCGGACCTTCGCGCCAGCCCTGCTCCAGCATGATCTTGCCGCCTTCCAGTTCGAAGACGCAGCCGGTGACATGGGCGGAGCCTGCCGAACCGAGCCAGACGACAGTCGGCGCGATATTGGCCGGGTCCATGGCATCGAAGGTCTGGCCCTCGGTCGCCATCTTGTCGGCAAATGCCTGCTCGGTCATCCGGGTGCGGGCCGAAGGAGCAAGCGCATTGGCGGTGATGCCGTAGCGCCCCAGTTCCGCCGCCTGCACCAGCGTCAGCGCGGCGATTCCACCCTTGGCCGTCGAATAAGCCGCCTGCGCGATCGAGCCTTGCAGGCCCGCGCCGGACGATGTGTTGATGATCCGTGCATCGGGATCGCTACCTGACTTCTGCTTGGCGCGCCAGTAGTCGACCGCGTGGCGCGAGACGCAGAAGTGCCCGCGCAGGTGGACCTGCATGGTGGCATCCCATTCCTCCGGCGTGGCCGAAACGAACATCCGGTCGCGCACGATCCCGGCGTTGTTGACCACAACGTGCAGGTCGCCAAAGGCGGCCACCGCCGCTTCGACGATGCGTCTGGCTGCATCCCAGTCGGTGATGTCTTCATGGTTGGCTATGGCCTTGCCGCCTGCTGCCACGATTTCAGCCACAACCGCATCGGCGGCGCTCGTGTCACGCCCTTCACCGCCCAACGACGTGCCGATATCGTTGACCACAACATTTGCGCCCTCGGCGGCAAACGCGAGCGCATAGGCCCGCCCCAGGCCGCGCGCTGCGCCGGTGACGATGACGGTCCGTCCGTTGCAGATTCCCATTACAGCCTCTCGATGATCGTGACGTTGGCCTGACCGCCGCCTTCGCACATGGTCTGCAGGCCATAACGGCCGCCGGTTCGCTCCAGCGCGCCCAGCAGCGTCGTCATCAGCCGCGCGCCACTTGCGCCCAGCGGATGGCCAAGGGCAATCGCGCCGCCATGCACGTTGACCTTGTCATGCGGGATACCGAGTTCTTTCATCCAGGCCATCGGGACCGAGGCAAAGGCTTCATTGCATTCGAACAGGTCGATCTGGCCGATGGTCATGCCCGCCTTCTTCAGGGCGTGCCGGGTTGCCGGGATCGGTGCGGTCAGCATCCACACCGGATCGTCGGCGCGGACCGAAATGTGGTGGATGCGGGCGCGGGGCTTGAGGCCGTGCTCCTTCACTGCGCGTTCCGAGGCAATCAGCAGGGCGGCAGCGGCATCGCTGTTCTGGCTGGCGATACCGGCGGTGATGCAGCCGCCTTCCTGGACGGTCCTGAGACCGGCAAGGCCTTCCAGCGTGGTGGCAGCGCGGATCGTTTCATCGTGTTCAAGGCCTGCAAGCGGCTCGATTTCACCTTTGAACCAGCCGTTGTCGGTCGCCGCCTGCGCGCGCTGATGCGAGGCAAGGGCGAAGGCTTCCATCTCCTCGCGGCTCAGGCTCCATTTGCGAGCGATCATCTCGGCGGAACTGATCTGGTCAAGGATACCATCGCCGTAGCGGGCGACCCAGCCTTTGGATCCGGTGAAGGGGTCGCCAAAGCCATACGGCTCACCCGCATGCATCGCGGCAGAAATCGGAATTGCGTTCATCGCCTGGCTGCCGCCGGCGACAACCAGATCCTGCGTGCCCGACATCACGCCCTGGGCAGCGAAGTGTATCGCCTGCTGCGACGATCCGCATTGCCGGTCGATTGTCGTGCCGGGCACATGCTGCGGCAGGCCTGCCACCAGCCAGGCAGTGCGGCCGATATCGCCAGCCTGCGGTCCGATGGTGTCGCAGCATCCCCAGACGACATCGTCCACCGCGCCCGGGTCAATGCCGGTGCGTCCGACCAGCGCCTTGATCGGGTGGGCGGCGAGATCTGCCGGGTGAAGCGCGGCGAGGCTCCCCTTTTTGCGCCCGATGGGGGTGCGCACGGCTTCGATGATATAGGCTTCGGGCATGTGCGATCCTCAGGCAAATGTGTGTTCCGGGCCGATGGCGAGGCCGCCGCCCAGCACGGACCGATCGACCCGCATCAGGTGGAAGGCGCGGCTTCCCCATGCCCCGGCGAGCGCCCAGCTGCGCTTCATCCAGAAATGGAGATCGACCTCATAGGTATAGCCCATGGCGCCGTGCACCTGGATCGCAGTTTCCGCTGTCAGGATCGCAGCATCCGTCGCCGCCACTTTGGCATGGCTGACATGGACCGAGGCCGAATCGATACCGTTGTCGAGCGCGGCGGCTGCCCTCCAGACCACGGGCTTGGCGAACTCGATTGCCACCGCACAGCTTGCCAATTGATGCTTGATCGCCTGGAACCCGCCGATCGGCTGACCGAACTGGTTACGCACTTTGGCATATTCGACTGCCTGGCCGAGCATGGCGTCTGCCAGACCGACCAGCTGCGCCGCGCACATCAACGCTCCCAGATCGAGCAGATAGGCATCGTTGCTGCATTCGGCCGGTGCAGCCGCAAGGTTGCGCAGCGGATCGACGCTGGTGAGCGCCTCGCCATCGCCATCCGCCACCCAGGGATTGATGACATGAGCCGGCGAAAGCTTGAGCTCGCCTGCCGCAATCGCGCTCAGCCCCTCCCGTTCGCCCTGTTTCACCAGCCACGGAACTGCGATCAAGGCCGTTTCGACCAGTGGTTCGGCAAGACAGGCACGGCCGCATTCGACCGCGATGGGGACGGCGTCAGCCAGGCTCAAGCCCAACCCGCCGAGTTCCTCGGGGACAAGCAGCCCGGTCAGCCCCATGTCGACAAGTCCCTGCCAGATCGCCGGATCGCGGTTCGGTCCGGCGTCGAGGCGGCGCAGCACTTCGGGGCCGTGGGTTCCGGCAAGGTAGTCGCGCACGCTGGTCGCGAGCGCCAGCTGGTCCTCGGTCAGGCGAAAGTCCATCATCCTGCTCCGACGCGCGGGAGACCCAGCAGGCGTTCCGCGATGATGTTGCGCTGGACTTCGTTCGAGCCGGCGTAGATCGGCCCCGAAAGTGAGAAAATATAACCTTCAAGCCACGCGTTCAGGCTGCCATCGCCAAACTGTTTCAGTTCGGCGGTCGCTCCGAGCAGTTGCATCGCGGTGCGGTGCATCGCGCGATCGAGTTCTGACCAGACGATCTTGTTGAGGCTCGCCTCGGCACCGATACTGCCCCCCGCCATGATCTTAGCGGCAACTGAATAAGTGTTGTAGGCATAGGCCTGCGCCCCCATCCACGCCTGCAACACCGCCTCTCGCGCGGCGGGAGATGCGTCATCGGAATGAGCGCGGTAGAACTCGATCAGCCGCTTCGCGGTCGCCTGAAAACGGCCCGGCGAGCGCAGCATCAGCCCGCGTTCGAAGCCGGCTGTTGCCATGGCGACGTTCCAGCCCTCGCCTTCGCCCGCCAGCCGGTTTTCAACCGGCACGCGAACTTCGTCGAAGAACAGTTCGGCAAAGCCGGTATCCCCATGAAGCTGGCGGATCGGGCGGCGCGTGATGCCTGGGCTGTTCAGATCGAACAGGATAAAGGTCAGCCCCTTGTGGCGTTTGCTCTCGGGATCGGTACGAAAAACGCCGAAGCCCCAATCGGCAAAGGCGGCGCGGCTCGACCAGGTCTTCTGGCCGCTGAGAACATAGTGATCGCCCCCAGCATCGTTGGCACGGATGGCCTTCGAGGAAATTGCGGCCATGTCCGATCCGGCACCGGGTTCCGACCATGCCTGCGCCCAGATCACCTCGCCTCTGGCCATAGGCGGGAGGAAGCGAGCTTTCTGTTCTTCCGTGCCGAATTCCATGATCGTCGGGCCGAGCAGGAAGATGCCGTTCTGGTTGGCGCGGTTGGGACAATTGGCGCGAAAATATTCTTCTTCGAAAATCAGCCATTCGACCAGATCGAGCCCTCGCCCGCCATAGGCCTCTGGCCAGGTGACCATGCCCCAGTTGCCCGATGCCAGCGTCCGCTCCCAGGCGACGTGCTGGTCGAAGCCTTCGCGGCATTCCAGCGTGACCAGTGGCTGCTTCGGCGCATGCACGCCCAGCCACGCGCGGATATCGGCGCGGAACTCTTGCTGGGCAGGAGTGTAAGCGAGCTGCATCAGAACTTGGCGGCCTTGCCGGTATCGACGAAGGCATCGCGGCTCTTTTGCGAATCTTCGTGCATGTACATTTCCAGCGTGAAGCCCTGTTCCCAGCGATAGCCGCGGTCGACGTCGCGCGGTTCGAGGCCGTTGAGCGCTTCCTTGGCGATGACCAGCGCCTTGCGGCTCTTGGCGGCGACCACGGCGCAGAATGCCCGCGCCTCTGTTTCTAGCTCGGCGCGCGGCACCACCTTTTCCACCGCGCCAAGGCGGTAGGCTTCCTCAGCCGGGATAGTGCCACCAGTGAAGAAGGCGGCGCGCACTTTGTGCAGCGGCAGCATGCGCGAAAGATGGCTGGCCCCGCCCATCGCGCCGCGATCGACTTCGGGCAGCGAGAAGAACGCGTCGTCAGCGGCGATGATCGTGTCGGACGCACCGCAGATGCCAATGCCGCCGCCAATGACGAATTTGTGGACCGCGCTGACCACCGGCACTTCGGCGTCGCGGATCGCCTTGAAGGTCAGGTAGTTGCCGCGATTGAGCAAGGTGATGCGATCAGGATGCGCCTGCATCTCCTTGATATCCACACCGCCGCAAAAGCCGCGACCTTCGGCCCGGATAAGGATGCAATTCACATCGGGATTGCGCCCGGCCTCGGTGATGATGCCGGGCAGCGACATCCAGGTCTCGCTGTCGAAGGCGTTGACTGGCGGCACGTCGAAGACAATCTCGGCGATCCGTTTCGCGATGGTGCAGGTTATCGGCATGGCGTGTCCCAGGCAGTTAGCGCGGCCAGCCGCGCGCGGGCATCGGTCTCGATCCGGTCGAGCAGGTCCGCGCAGCCCGGCAAGTCGGTCAAACGGCCGGCGACAACCCCGGTGGCCATCAGCCCATGTTCGGCATCGCCGGAAACCACGGCGCGCTGGATCATCATCGGGGCGGCGGCGGCCATCATCGCCTGGGCCAGCGGCATTTCGCCATGGCTGGTCATGCCCCGCGCAGCTTTCAGCATGTCAAGCCAGCTCGCGCCGCTCTGGCGCTTCATGTCGACCCCGGCCTCCAGCGCCCGCTTCCACATGCCCAGCTTGCCAGAGGCTTCGATGCGCCGGAGCAGCGGGTTGAGGATCATCCTTTGGGGAATGCCATCGACCTTGGTGGAAACCGCTATGTCGCCGGTGCCCGCCTTGACATAGGCTTCCTTTGGAGCAGCGGGAACCGGGCTTTCGGCGGTCATCAGGAAGCGGGTGCCCATGGCGATCCCCACCGCACCGAAAGCCAGGGCAGCAGCAAGACCGCGGCCGTCGCCGAAGCCGCCGGCAGCGACCACCGGGACCTCGACGGCATCGAGCACTTGCGGCAGCAATACGGTCGTCGGCACCGCACCGGTATGGCCGCCGCCTTCGCCGCCCTGAACCGTGACCATCTCGCAGCCAAGCCGGACCATCTTTTCGGCGTGCTTCACCGCGCCCACCGTGGGGATGCAGAGGATGCCCGCGTCGCGGAAGCGGCCGATCATCTTTGCGTCCGGCCCGCGTCCGAAACTGACGGCGCGCACCCGGTCGGCGTTGGCAAGGACAATCTCGACGATTTCCGCCGCGCCCGGCTGGAAGCTGTGAAAATTCACCCCGAAGCCGTGCGGCGTCATGTCCTTCAGCCGTGCGATTGCCTCGCCCAGTTCGCCCGGTTGCATCACCGCGCCCGCCAGAAAACCGAACGCACCGGCATTGCTCGTTGCAGCAACGAGTTCCGGCGTCGCAATCCAGCCCATGGCTGTCTGGATCACCGGCAGGCGGCAACCAAGGCGCTGGGTCAGCGGGGTGATGAGCGGATCGGCCATGATTAGCCGTCCCCCGCTTGCTGCTTGTTGGCCCTGGCCATGGCGCCGCCATCGAGCCCGCCCAGTGCGTTGCCGCTTACCAGATCGTTCTGGGCATGGGCAAAATGGTGCATGTGAAACACGGCGTCCATCGAAGTGCGCTTGCCGCGCAAATCCTCGACATGGTTGAGCGCCTGCTTGGTCAGCCAGTTGCCCAGTCGCGGGCGCGAGGCGATTTCGTGCGCCATGGCAGAAACCTTGCCCTTCAGCTCATCGCGCGGGACGATTTCATTGACCATGCCGAACTGCCAGGCGCGGGCCGCCGGCATGCGCTCTCCCAGCAGCAGGAAGCCCTTGGCGACGCGAGGCGGCAATTCGAACCCGTGGGCAAAATATTCGACGCCGGGAATGCCCATGCGATTGACGGGGTCCTGAAAGAAGGCATCCTCACTGGCGACGATCAAATCGCACACCCAAGCCAGCATCAGCCCGCCCGCTATGCAGGCACCCTGCACCATGGCGATGGTCGGTTTGGGAATATCGCGCCAGCGGCGGCACATGCCGAGATAGACTTCATGCTCGCGCGTGTAGAGCAGTTCCGCCCCCGGACGGGTGGTGTGATCGCCAAACATCAGCTTGCGCTCGAACGGCACCAGATGATCGCGACCCGGCGTGCCGATGTCATGACCGGCGCTGAAATGCTTGCCTTCGCCGGCGAGTACAATGACCTTGATCGCATCGTCATCGGTCGCCCGCGCAAATGCGGCGTCAAGCGCATAGGTCATCTGACTGTTCTGGGCGTTGTTGAACTGCGGCCGGTCCATGGTGATCCATGCAACCGGGCCGTCGGCTTCGTAGCGGACCGGGTTCTCGGTCTCATAGACCGGGTGCTGCGGTTGACGCGAGACGAGTGCGCCGCTCATGCGCCATTCCTCAGGGCTGGCGGGTTGTCCTTGATGACGCTGGCGCGCAAGTTGTGCGGATCGAGCCGCGCCATGATCACCAGTTCTTCAGACCCCGGCAGTGGGGTTTGGGTCAGTGCGCCCTGTTCGAGCGGAAATCCGGTGGCGGCCTGAACCTCGTCGAAGGTCACGCCCGGATGGAGCGAGACGACCCGCACGCAATTGTCCGCGCCGCCGAAGTCCATCACGCACAGGTTGGTGACGATCTGGCGCAAGTCGATCCCCGAATAATTCCCTCCCGGAATACGTTTGGCCGGATTGTAGCCCGCGCTTGACACCATATCGACTTCGCCTCCGACGAAGACACGCGGCGAATGGGCCGGGATGAACATCGAATTGGCGTGGTAGATCGAATTGCCGGGAAAACCGCGTGACCCCAGCATCTGCGTCTTGGGCTGGCGGTGAGTTCCGCCCAGTTGCGACAGGTTGGTCTGGCCGAAGCGGTCGATCTGTGTCGGCGTTACCATGGCATGGCGGCGGCCTGTCCACACGGCAGCATCGAAAAATCGCGAGAAGGGCAGATGGCCGGCAAATTTCGGCACATAGTCCCCGCGCGGACCGATCGGCACCGGTTCTTCCACCAGATAGGCTTCGCCATCGGTCAGCATCAGTCCGGGCGAGTGGGTCAGCTTGGCAAGGCCTGCACCGACGCGCGGGACCGGGCCGATGCCGGTCGCCACTTGTTCGGCAGAAGTCCGGAAGGCTTCGGAACAGGCAAGGATGCACAGTTCCGCGAGGGTTATTTCGGGTGTTGCGTCGCCCATCAGAATATCGGCAGCGGGAGAGCCGCTACCGCCTCCTTTCCGCCAACGCTGGCAAGATATGCGGCCTCGCTGGTGCCGACGAAACGGTCCGCCACCACTGTCCAATCACCTGGATCGCGCGCAGCATCGGTATAGGATTTCAGCGCCCTGGCGTCCCAGCCATAGGCCGGTGGCATCGAGCTGGGGTGGGCGCCGCAAGGCATTTCGACCACGCCGGTTATAAAGCAGCGCTCGACGACATTGGCCTTGGCGTCCTGCGGATAATGATCCTCCATCCGGTCGACCAGCTCTTCGCAGGAAACAAAGGTCACGGCCGCAGCCTTGGCGAACCATTCGTCGTAGTAGAAATCCGGCCCCAGCAGCTGGACGTTGCCGCGCCAATCGCTGCGGTTGACGTGGATGATCGCCGCGTCGAGCTTCAACGCCGGCATGGCGATCAGCGTTTCGCCATCGTCATAGGGCGACTGCACAGTCTTCAAACCGCCCAGCTCCGCCAGATCGGTGCCCAGGCCGACCCTGGTCGGCAGGAAGGGCAGGCCGAAGGCGGCAGCTTTGAGACCCCACTGGAACATGCCCTCGTCCAGTTCGAGCACTTCGATCTGCCCGGCTTCGCGCGCCTTGCGGAACCAGGGTTCCAGAGGGATCGCATCAAGCGAGACGAAAGCGAAGACCAGCTTCTTCACTTTGCCTGCGGCGCAGAGCATGCCGACATCGGCCCCGCCATAGGCAACAATGGTCAGATCCTTGAGGTCGGAGCGCAGGATTTCCCGCACCAGCGCCATGGGCTTGCGGCGCGGACCCCAGCCGCCGATGCCCAGTGTCATCCCGTCGCTGAGCCGCCCGACAATCTCCGCCGGGGTCATGCGCTTGTCGAGCCCCAGGGGCACTTGAACAGTCATTTCGCTGCCTTCTTCATGGCTTCCTGCCAGGCCCAGACATGGCCCCAGACGCTTATCTCCCGGTGCTGGGTGGTGACCCAGCTTGCCGGATCGATGACCAGCCCGTCGCAGCCGATCTCAAGGTCGAAACCTGCCGGGGTCTGCACATAGAAGCTGGTCATCTCATCGTTCACATGGCCGCCCAGCGTGGCCGATTCCGGATATCCGGCCAGCCGCATCCGGTCATGGGCCTTGCCCACTTCGATAAGGTCCGGCATTTCCAGCATCAGATGAACGCAGCCCGAAGGCGGTATCGGCCCTTCGCCCAGTGCCAGGCTGTGATGACGGCCATTGCTGGCGTGAAGGAAGGCAAAGCCCATCCCGGTGTCTTCCGGCGGCCCGCCCATGAAATAGAAGCGCGGCATGTCCGTCTTGCCGAAGCCAACCACGTCGCAATAGAACGCCACGGTCTCGTCGAAATTGGGCGCGGACAATACTGCGTGTCCCATCCCCAGATCGCCGGCGATGAAGCGCGATACGCCGGCGGGCGATGCAAAGGGCGTATCGTCATGCGCATCGCCGTGGAAGAATTCCAGCCCGTTGCCAGCCGGATCGCTGGTTTGGAACATGGCCGCGACGCGGCGCGAGGCTGCCTCTTGCGGCGAGGCCATGGTTACCGGGCGACCCGCAGCGAGGACAGCTTCGGCGAGCCTTGCGAAGGCGGCCGCATCGGACAGCGCGTAGGCCGCTGCAACCAGCCGGTCCGCTTCGCCCGTCTCGATGCGGAACCGGAAGGGGCGATCGTCGATGCGATAGAGCGCCGCCCCGTCCGCCGCATCCGGTGCCCGCATCACGCCTGCCACTTCGGTCAGGAAGCGGTGCCAGTTTTCCGGCTGCGTGGTTTCCACCACAACATAACCCAGCGCCGTAACACCCATCAGGCCTCAGCCCCTTTAACCAGATCCAGAAAATAGGGGCGCTCGCCCCCACCATCGACATTGATTCGTGCGCCGCTGACCCAGTTGGCCAGAGGCGAGCACAGCCACAGCACCGCGCCCGCCAAATCGTTGCCAGTGCCCATCCGGCCGAGCGGCATTGAAGCGCCGATCACGGCCTGTGCCGAAGCGTCGCCATAGGTGGCCTCGGCATTGTCCGTGACCATCAGTCCGGCAATGATCGCGTTGACGCGGATGTTATCGTGGCCCCATTCCTGCGCCAGCGATTGGGTGAGGTTGAGCAGGCCAGCCTTGGCGGCGCCATAGATCGCAGTGCCGGGCGAAGGACGAATGCCCGATACGCTGGCGATATTGATCACACTGCCGCCCCCGGCTTTTGCCATGTGCGGATGGGCAGCTTGCGCCATATAGAGCGGCCCCACCAGATTGAGCTTCAGGATCGCGTCGACGAAACGGGCGCTTGAGGCGGTCGCATCAGCGTCCGGCGAACCGCCGGCATTGTTGACCAGAATGTCCAGACGGCCATGCACGGCAACCACGCCGTCAACCAGTGCGCGGGCGGAATCGGGATCGCGTATATCCGCCTGCTGCCAGGTGACGCCTCGGGGCAGACCGGCAGGTGCGTTACGGCCACAGACCACCACCGCGCAGCCCGCGCCAGCCAGCCCGGCGGCAATATCCCGCCCGAGCCCACGCGTACCGCCGGTGACGATAGCCACCTGCCCGTTCAGATCAATGGCCTGCACCTTCGCCAACCCCAGTGTAGCTCCCAAAATGTGATTTACGGTATCACGCTCGTCGTGTGCGTAAAAACACAATACCGGAAGTCAAATAGGTTTTCAATTGACGATTTGCGTATTTCATGACAAAAAAGATTACGAATGTTCCGGTTTGGCGAGAATGACGATTCGAGCGTGTATTGAGGAGTGCGGAAAGATGGTTGCTGCAGTTGCCCTGAAGCCCGATGCAGGTGAAATCCCGCAGGCCGAACTTTTGATCGAACGTGCCCGCGCCATGGTGCCGGTGCTCAAGCAACGTGCCCGCCGGTGCACGCGGGAACGCAATGTGCCTGCGGAAACCATTGCCGAAATGCAAGCGGCGGGCTTCTTCCGCATTCTTCAGCCGAAACGGTTTGGCGGCTATGAAATGCATCCCAATGTCTTTTTCGAGGTCCAGAAGCTGCTCGCCGAGGGCTGCATGTCCACCGGCTGGATGTATGGCGTGCTGGGGTGCCACCCTTATGAACTGGCGCTGTTCCATGATCGCGCCCAGCAAGAAGTATGGGGCGGCGACCCTTCGATGCTGGTGTCCTCAACCTATCAGCCCGTCGGCAAGGTAACGCCCGTGGATGGCGGCTTCCGCCTTTCGGGCCACTGGGGCTTCTCGACCGGATCGATCCATTCCGGTTGGGTGCTGCTTGGCGCTCTGGTCCCACCGCAGAAAGAGGGCGAAGGCCCCGACATGCGGACATTCCTGTTGCCGCGCAGCGATTATACGATCGATGAAGACAGCTGGCATGTCTTCGGTCTTCAGGGCACCGGCAGCCATGACATCATCGTCGATGATGTGTTCGTTCCGGAATATCGCACCCACCGCGCGGTCGATGGCTTCTTGTGCCAGAACCCGGGCCAGGAAGAAAATGACGGGCCGCTCTATTCGCTGCCATGGGCACAGGTGTTTGTCCGTTCGGTTTCGACGGCAGCATTCGGTGGCACCCGCGCGGCGCTAAGTGCGGCGATGGGTATCATGGCGAGCCGCGTTTCAACCAATACCGGCAAGGCATCCAAGGATGATCCGATTTTGCTTGCCGCCATGGCCAAGGCCCATTCCCAGATGCTCGAAATGGAAACGACGCTGCGGCTGACCTTCGACGATATGATGGATCGCGCCAATCGGGGCGAGGCAATCCCGATGGAGAAGCGAGCGCTGTATGCCTACCAGTCCTCCACCGTGGTGCGCCGCTTGACCGAACTGGTCGATGGCATTGTCGAATTGCTGGGCGGCCGGGCTATCTACACCTCGAGCGAAATCATCCAGCCATGGCTCGATCTCAATGCCGCCAGGGCGCATGTCGCCAACGATCCGGGTAACCGCACCAAAGATGTGATCGGCACGATGCTGGACCAACCGCTTAGCTTCAACTTCCTTTGAGGTGAGCCAAATGTCCGCCCTTGCCGAGGCCACTTACACCGTTTCGGGTGGATATGAGATCCATCTCAAGCAGGCCGGTTCCGGCCCCGTTGTGGTGTTCATGCACGGGAGCGGGCCGGGCGCTTCCGGCGCGTCCAATTTCCGCCAGAACTACGAATCATTCGTGACGGCGGGCTATCGGGTGATCTTGCCGGATCTGATCGGCTATGGGCAGAGCTCGAAGCCCGAAGGCATCGACTATACCCTTCAGCTGTTCACAGACACACTCTACGAAGCGCTGCGCGCACATGGCATCGATCAAGCCGTGCTGGTTGGCAATTCGCTGGGCGGCGGTGTTGCCTTGCAAATGACGCTCGATCATCCCGAATTCGCCAAAAAGCTGATTCTGATGGCACCAGGCTGCATCGAAGAACAGGCGAGCTACTTCACCATGCCGGGGATTGCCAAGATGGTCTCGGGTTTTGGCAGCCCCGACTTCAATCTGGAGGAGCAAAGGCGGCTGGTCAGCAATCTGGTCCATGCCGATTATGTGCCAAGAATCTCCGAAGCCCTGGTGCAGGAACGCTTCGCCGTTGCGCGGACCCAGCCAAAGGATGTGCTGGCACGGATGCGGACACCCGATCTGGGACCCCGCGTTGGCGAAATACGCCAGCCCATATTTGTGATGTGGGGCCTGAACGACGAGTTCTGCCCGGAAAGCGGAGCACGTTATTTCCTGGATCAATGCGACGACGCCCGCTGCCTGACTTTCGCACGGACCGGCCATTGGGTTCAGGTCGAGCGGGCTGAGGAGTTCAATCGCTATTCGATCAGTTTCCTGAAGTGACCCTGTCTGCGGAACATGTTGACCGCAAGGGCTGGAGCCACGGCTGCGACGTGATGAAGCTGATGGACGCCGCCGAAGACCTCGTCCGCCCCTTGCAGGATCGTCCGGTGCGGGTGGACCGCGAAACGCTCGCACTCGGCTATGCCGGGGTCTATTCCAGCTTCCTGCGCCATGCGGAAAAGGCTGCCGCTGACTATGGCCTCGATACGCGCGAGATCCTCGTCGAACTCGGTCGCCGCAAGATGGTCGGCGGGCAGGAGGACATGATCGTCGATGTTGCGCTGGACATGGTGAAGGGTCGCAATGACTGAGCCTTCGCTTCATCGACCAATTGGCACCTCCGACGTTGAAGCCTGGGATATGGAATGCGATGTTGCGGTGATCGGTTTCGGCGCGGCTGGGGCCTGTGCCGCAATCGAGGCCGCCAGCGCTGGCGCGAAAGTCATGCTGTTCGAGCGCAATTCCGGCAGCGGCGGTGCATCGGGCCTGTCGGGTGGCGAAATCTACATCGGCGGAGGCGGCGGCACCGATGTTCAGCGCGCGGCGGGTTTTGAAGACTGCACGGCGGACTTCGCAGCCTATCTCAAGCTGGCAGGCGGGCCTTGTGCCGATGCAGCGAAATGCGATCTTTATGCGGAAGGGGCACTGGACCACTACGCCTGGCTCAAGGCGCAGGGCGTGCCCTATCGCGGCAATTATCTGCCGGGCAAACACATCGAGCCGACCGACGATTCGACGCTGATCTGGTCTGGCAGCGAAGCGGCCGCTCCATTCTGCGATTCTGCCAAACCAGCCCCGCGCGGGCACGTGATCCAACACATGGGCTGGGGCGGCGGGCGGCCGCTGGTCGATATCCTCGAAGCGAGCGCCAGGGCCAAAGGTGTCGAGGTCATGGTCGATGCCCGCGCGCTCGGGCTGGTACGCGCCGATGACCACGAGGGCGACAGGATAGTTGGATTCGCGGTCAAGATCGATAACCGGACCCGCTTCATCAGGGCGCGCAAGGGCGTCGTGCTGGCAACCGGCGGCTTCGTGATGAACGAGGAAATGCGGCGCAAGTACTGCCCCGAGACCTTCAGGATCAACGCACCGATCGGCGACAAGGACGACGGCACCGGGATCGAGCTCGGGGTTTCCGCGGGCGGCGATGCGATCCATATGGAACAGTTCTTCACCACCTGCCCGTGGACCATGCCCGAAAACCACGCCTGCGGTGTCTTCGTCAATTGCGCGGGACAGCGCTTCATCAACGAGGACTGCTACCATGGCCGGGTGAGCCGCTGCGCCATCGACCAACCCGGCGGCAAGGTCTACTTGCTGCTCGACAATGCCCATTTCGTCCAGCTGATGGACTTCGCCGCAATGTCGATTGCCGGGACAGGCGACAGCTGGGAGGAAGTCGAGGCCGAGCTGGAAATGCCGCCGGGAACGCTCTCCGCGACGATGCATTTCTACAACCGCCATGCGCGTGATGGACACGATCCGCTGTTCGACAAGCGAGCGCCTATCCTCACCCCGCTCGACCAGGGACCGTTCATCGCGCTCGAACTCGATTTCCGGACAAGTTACTTCAGCTTCTTCACACTCGGGGGTCTCAGGACCTCGACCCAAGGCGAGGTGCTTGACCGAGCCGGGGTGCCAATCCCCGGGCTGTTCGCCGCCGGGCGTTGCACAAGCGGGTTGCCGGCCTGGGGCCACGGCTACAGCTCGGGAATGAGTCTTGCCGATTGCACTTTCTTCGGTCGTCAGGCGGGAAAACAGGCTGCCACAGGCTGAACTGGGACCAAAAAGGGAGAGAAAAGCCAATGATCCTCAAGGACAAGGTCGTCATCGTCACCGGTGCTGGGCCGGGCATGGGCCAGGCCGCCTGCCGCGGCGCGGCCCGCGAAGGCGCGAAGGTGGTCGTCACTGCCCGCTCGCGGGAAGCAATCGAGGCCATCGCTGCGGACATCGTCGCCGAGGGCGGCGAGGCGATTGCCGTGCCGCTCGACGTCACCGACTTTGCCCAGTGCAAGGCCGCCGTCGAGGCCACGCTGGCGAAATGGGGTCGGATCGATGGCCTGGTCAATTCGGCCTATTTCCATCCCGAATGGGGTCCGCTGATCGAGCATGACATCGAGGAGGTGCTGCGCGCGTTCAACGTCATCGCCGCCGGGGGACTGCGCATGGCAATGGCGGTCTATCCGGCGATGAAGGCACAGGGGTCTGGCTCCATCGTCAATATATCGACGCTATGTACGCGCAAGCCAATGCCGGGCGAAGGCGGCTACGGCATGGCCAAGGGTGCGCTCAACCACATGACCCGACACCTTGCGGTTGAATTTGCCGGCACCGGCATCCGCGTCAACACCGCGCTGATGGGCTGGATGATGGGTGCCCCACTCGAAAGCTACTTTGCCGCAATGGGCGATGCGGGCGAGGCCTTCCGCGAGCAGCGCGCCAGCGAGGTTCCCGTCGGGCACATCCCGATCGACGCCGATTGCGCCAAGGCCGTCTATTTCCTGCTGTCCGACTATGCCTCCGAGATCACCGGGGCCATGCTCGATGTCAACGGCGGCGACTGGGTTGCGGCTTGAGGAAGGAGGTTGCGATGACGCTCGACTGGATGAAGACGGCGCCCAGCCACCGCGATGACCCGGTAAACGGCTTCGATCCCGATGCAGTTACCGTCAGCGTCACGGTCGATATCTCTGCTCCAGCCCGGGTGGTTTGGGAGGTGCTGTGCGACATGGGGCGCTACAATGAATGGAACCCCTTCTGCATCCGCGCGGTCTCGAGCCTTGAGGTGGGCGCGGCGGTGGACATGACTCTGGCCAACTATGCCGTGCCGGGATCACTGGTGCCCAACCTCGAATACATTTGCGCGATTGAGCCCGAGCGACTGATCTCGTGGGAAATGAAATACAGCGATGCGTGGCCCTACCCCGCGCGGCGCGACCAGGTGATCGAGCCGACAGGACCGAGCTCGTGCCGCTATTTCTCGACCGATGCATTCCTCGGCACAAACGGCATCCACGTGTTCCGCTTTGCCGGACCGTGGATCAAGCGCGCCTTCGACGACAGCGCCTATGCCCTCAAGGCGCGCGCCGAAGCGCTGTTCGCCGCTGATAACTAAGGAATTCGCCGATGGCTTATACGCTTCAGCAACTATCCGACATGGAGGACATCAAAATCCTCAAGCACCGCTATTTCCGCGGCATCGATACGGCCGACATGGCATTGCTCGCTGGCCTGTTTACCGATGACGTGGCAGTTATGTATCGCGGCGGGACATACGAAGTGGCAGTTACGGGGCGCGCCGAAATGCTCGAATTCCTCGCCAACAGCTTCCATTCGAAGGCGGTGGCGATGCACCACGGCCATATGCCCGAAATCACGCTGACCGGCCCCGATAGCGCGTCGGGCATCTGGTATCTCGAAGATGTGTTCATCGATCTGTCCAAGGCGACGCACACTATCGGCACCGCGATCTACCACGACGACTATCGTCGCGAGAATGGCGCGTGGAGGATCGCGACCAGCAGCTACGACCGCGTGATCGAGGTGATCCGCCCGCTGTCGCCTGATGCGCTGATCACCGAGCACATGCTGGCGACGCGCGGGCGCAAGTTCGAAGATGTGGCCGATATCACCCACCTCATCCGCTGGTTCTGAAAGCGCTTCAACCGTCGGGCGTCAGCGCTGGGGCGGGGTCAATCGGCGGGACGTTGTGCGTCCAGCTCATCTCCTCGTGGCGCTCGGCAATCCGCCAGCCGGCCTCAGTGCGCACCAGCCTGTCGCGGTACCACAGGCCCATGAAGAAGGTCTGCTGCGTGCCGTCCTTGTCGGGCAGAACCATCGGGTTGAACAGGATGGTGCGGCTGGTGGCGGCATCGCCATCGATCACCAACCGGGTCGTCGCCACCATGTGCTGGAAAGCAGGGAAGCGTTCGAGTGCGCGCGGCAGCCAGGCCTTGATCTCCGCCAGTGAGCCCTTGGCCCCACCGGTCTCGCTGTAATCGATCAGCGCATCGGGGGTGAAGATCTGGTCGAGCGTTTGCCAGTCGCGCTCATCGATGGCGAAGGAATAGCGGGCGAAGAGATCCTGAATCTCCAAACGGTCGGAGACCTCCTGCAATGTCATCATGGTTGCGCCTTTCCAGGACCTGCCAGCAGTCCGAGCCGCCACGACGGGTCGGTGCGGTCGCTGGTGCCATGCGTGGCATCGCCGCCGAGCAAGGTCATGGCCTTTTCATCGACATCGCGCACAACGCCGTGATCGAACACCAGCGAGCGATGGAGGAACTTCCACTCATCCTGGCGCCGCTCGTAGCGGTCGAGGTAGCGACCGAGAACGATGTATTCCTTGCGCTGCGGCGGGCGCGTGCGGTGCCAGGCGCGCACGTAATGCTCGCCCTCCGCGCGGTCCCCAGCGACAGCGAAAGTGGAATTGGTTACCGCGTGGATCGTCAGTTCCCAAGGGGCCAACGCCGTGGGCAGCCAGGCCACGAAGGCGTCGGGGGGCCCCGAGAACATCGCGCCGTGATCATCGATGGCATCGTCGTGGTACAGCGAGCGCACCAGCGCGAAATCGCGCCGGTCCACGCCGCGGCAATAGCGCATGACGAGATCGCGCAGCGCGACCTGATCGAGCAGGGTCTGGTCCACGGCGGCCATTCCCTAAAGCTTCACCACCCGGCATTGCGGCACTGGGTGCTCATCTGCCTCGATCCAGCGCCACAATGCAGTGCCCTTACGGTGGCCGGCAAGATCGATCCAGTTGCAGAAGCCGGGATCGCTATCAGCGCAGACGACGATCACCCGGCCATCGGGCTCGTATTTCGCCATGTGGCCGTTGACCCATACCTTCTGGTTCACCCAGTCGAGCGATTCCATCCACCAGTTGTCGAGCTGAAAATTCCACATGCGGCATTTCGGCGGCGTGGCCTCGATAACCCAGGCCTCGCCGGGAGCCAGGTCGTAGGCGGCATGGCCATACCAGATGCGCGGATCGCCGCCCCCGCGCTGGAACACCGACTGGTCGCCCTCGTAGATGCGGTTTGTCGCAGGAGTGAACCATTCGGCCCAGTCGGCGAAGGTATTGGCTGTGCCGCGCACGAAAGCAGCGGCGTGGGTTAGCTGCGCCTCGATCCGCTCCGGTGTGAGCAACTCGGGTGCTGTCGGCCCAGCGCCAATCCGCTCGACAGTGATCTCGGCCTTCGCCTGGACATTCTTGTCGTCGAAAGTCTGGCGGACGATCAGCATCGAGGAATCGTCGGCCATGGAAAGCCAATTGCCCGGCTGAGGCGCGGCGCTGACAACGATTTCGAAGCTGCCGTCGGGCTCGACATCGAGATCGCCCAACTCGACCTCGCCGGTCGACATCATCGTGCCGTCGGTGGCGTAGCGGTTGGCCTTGGTGCCGAACGACAGGTATGGGCAGCCGTTGCGCTTGCCGCGGATGCGGTAATCGCGCGCCGGGTCGATCACCGTCTGTTCGTAGATATTGTCGGGGTTGTCGGCGCCGATCTTGATCTTGTCATCGCACAGCTGGAACAGCCGGGGAAAGTCGGGATCGGAGGAATCGACCGCCATGTTCAGGGCTGTGCGGGTCAGCCGGCTGAGGTAGCGCAGACCCTCCGCCTGGTCGAGCGGCGTAGCTGGCGCGGATTTGCGCAGCAGCACTTCGCCGGCCTCGGCCAGCTGTGCGCAGAACTGCCGCCAAACCTTGTCGAGGCGGAGCTCGCCAGCTTGCGTCGCTTCAACCATGTTATCGACCCTTTCCTCGCTCATTGCCGTCGCGACCTGCTCAGCCCGCCAGTTGCCCCCCATCGATCGTGAACAGCGAGCCGGTAACCTTGCGCGCTTTGTCACTGGCGAGATAGGCGAAGAGCTCAGCGATGTCCTCAGGCTCGCACGAGCCGTTCTCAAGTTTGGGCACATTGCGCATCACGAGTCCCCAGTCGACGTCACCCGGCGGCGGAGCGGCGTTACCCATCGCGGTGTTGACCTGCCCCGGGCAGATCGCGTTGACCCTGACCCCGCGTGCGGCGAACTCGATGGCCAGGCCCTTGGTGATCGCCGCCACCGCATGTTTCGAGGCGGAATAGGCGATGGTATAGGCGATACCTTGAAGCGAAGCGGTCGAAGCGGTGTTGACGATATTCCCTTTCGTTTTGACCAGGTGCGGCAGCGCCGCCTGGCACAACACGAAGACCGACGTGGTATTGACCGCCATGATCCGCTCGAAGTCTTCAACTGCGAAGTCTTCCGATGGTCCCCACTTGAGGATGCCCGAGATGTTGCACAGCACATCGAGCCCGTCCTGCGCTGCCGCTGCGACAAGCGCGCGGCACGAAGCAAAGTCCATGGCGTCAAACGGGAACACGCGCGGAGTGCGCGCCATCATCCCGGCGGTCTCGTTAAGGCCTGTCTCGTTGACATCGCCGATGGTAACATGGGCCCCTTCTGCGGCGAACTTGATCGCGGTGGCCCGGCCGATCCCCGACGCCGCGCCTGTTATCAGGACATTCTTGCCTTGAAACAACATTAGACTCTCCCGTTTCACTTGATTTGCGTAGTAATGTCATCCACACCTTACGCAAAGGGTAAATGAGATGATGCTTGAAGAAAGATTGCAAAGGTTAGAAGACGACCGCGCAATCCGCGACCTCAAGGCCAGCTATCTTCGTGCCTGCGACAACCAGGATCCCGACGCGGTGGCCGATTGCCTGTTGCCTGCGGTCAAGGTCCGCTTCGAGGGCTTCCCGCCGTTCGACAATCGCGACGACTTTGTCGGGGTCTATCGCCAATTCGGTTGCACACCGGGGATTCACGACATCCACCATGCTGCCAACGGCGTAATCCGCTTCGAAAGCGGCGAACGCGCGCGCGGGCAGTGGGCCTTGACCTTCCACAACATCGACCTGGAGCAGCGCAGGCTCACTCAGTTCGGCATCGAATACGACGATATCTATGTGAAGCAGGGCGGCCGCTGGTGGATCGCCGAAACTGCCTCGCGCAAAAAATCGGTGCTGGTCGAGACCGTCGATGCCCAGGGTGTCGTCCGCGTTATCGCCATGGGCCATTCGGACGCGGCATTCGGGGAGGAGGAGAGCCCATGACCAGCGAATCAATCGAGGCGCGCATCGACCGGCTCGAGTCGCTTGATGCGATCCGCCAGCTTCCGGCGCGGTATGCGCTGTGTCTCGACATGCGCGACATGGACGCCATGGTCTCGCTGTTTTGCGCCGACGTGCGCGTCGGCAAGGAGAAGAGCGGGCGCCAGGCGCTGCGCGAATATATGGACAGCACGCTGCGCTCGCCCTTCACCGGCACTGCGCACCATATCGGCGGCCATGTGATCGAATTCGACGATCCCGACCACGCCCATGGTATCGTCTATTCGAAGAACGAGCACGAAACACCCGCAGAAAATGGGGCCGACGAATGGGTCATCATGCAGATGATGTATGCCGACGACTATGTTCGGCAGGAAGGCCGCTGGTTTTTTGCCCGGCGGCTGCCGCTCTACTGGTACGCGACCGACCTCAACAAGCCGCCGCTGGGTGAGAAGAAAATGCGCTGGCCCGGCACCGAATGGGTCGATGGCAATTTCCACAAGCTGTTCCCCAGCTTCGCCGAGTTCTGGGCGCGCGAGGGCGACCACGGCGGGCCAGTACCCGATCCGGCCCCGCTGGAGAAGTTCCTCGAGACCATGCGACGCGGCAAGGCGGCACCGAAAGTCAGGGTTCGCGCGGAATGAGCAATCCGGGATTCACAGCGGCACCCCTGCCCGGTCCTATCGGCCGTGAAGTCACCGGGCTCGACATCGAGCGCGCAATCCCCGGTGAGACCGCCGCCGCGCTGCGCGCGTTGTGGCTCGATCACGGCGTACTGGTTTTCCCGGGCCTGGGCACTTCGCCCGAAGTGCAACTGCGCCTCAGCCGCTGTTTCGGCGAACTTGAGCCCCACCCCATCGCCAGGTTCCGCCACCCCGAACATCCCGAGCTGATTTTGCTGACCAATCAGGACGGACCGGCCGGGCCGGTCTACGATTATGACGGCACGGCGATCCACGGCCGCATTCCCTGGCACTCAGACCTTGCCTTCAAGACCACGCCCAATGCCGGCGCGCTGCTGCGCATGGTGCGCAAGACGGCCGAAGGCGGGCAGACCGGCTGGCTCGACAGTGCCATGGCCTATGACGCCTTGCGCGAGGAGACGAAGCAGCGCATCGCCCGGCTAGAGGCGGTCTACCTGTTTCGCGCAGGCCTGGAGGATATGCGCTTCGCACGGCCCGGCGGCATCCGGCTCGATAAGCGCAAGGACGCTTATCCCCACTTCCCCCCGGTCGCCAACCCGCTGGTCTGGAGCCACCCGGATACCGGGCGCAAGGTGCTCAACCTCAGTTCGCTCAACATCGACGGCATTCTTGGCCTGCCGCGCGCCGAAGGTGACGCACTGGTCGAGGAACTGCTCGCCCACCTTGAAAACCCGGCGTTCCGCTATATCCATGAGTGGCAGGTGAACGACATGGTGTTGTGGGACAACCGCCGTGCACTCCATTGCGCGCTCGGCCATCCGGTCGACCAGGTGCGGGTGGTGCATCGCACGACGATCAAGGGCAGCGTGGCCATGGGCCGCGAGGCGGCACCTGCGGAACTGGAGGCGCTGGCATGACCGACTATGACCTTGTCCTGCGCGACGGCACGATCGTCGACGGCACCGGCGCTCCGACTTTCACCGGCGATGTCGCGGTGAGTAGTGGCCGCATCGTCGCCGTGGGCGAGGTTTCCGGCTCAGGGCGCGAGGAAATCGACGCCACCGGCCTGCTCGTCACTCCGGGCTTCGTCGATGTGCACACCCATTACGACGGGCAAGCGACCTGGGACGAACGGCTCGTGCCCTCTTCCTGGCACGGCGTCACCACTGCGGTGATCGGCAATTGCGGCGTCGGCTTCGCTCCCTGCAAACCGCACCAGCGCGACCTGCTGATCCGGTTGATGGAAGGGGTCGAAGACATCCCCTTCCCGGTGCTGGCGGAGGGCCTGCCTTGGAATTGGGAAACATTTCCCGAATATCTCGACCGGCTGGCGGCACGCCGCTTCGACATGGACGTCGTCGCCTATGTCCCGCATGCGGCGCTGCGCGTCTATGTCATGGGCGAACGCGGCGCCAACCGCGAGCAGGCGACGGCGGAAGACCTCGACAGGATGAGCGTATTGCTCGAAGAAGCGCTCGATGCCGGCGCACTCGGCATCGCCACCTCGCGCTCGATGTTCCACCGCTCGAGTGACGGTCGGTCGATACCTACCTTCGAGATTCACGAGGCCGAATTCCTCACCCTCGCCCGCTGTCTCAAGCGCAAGGACAAGGGCGTGTTCCAGATCGTCGAGGACCTGCATCTGCCCGGTAGCGGCTTCGCCTTCCTGCGAGCGCTGGCCGAGGAAGCAGGCCGCCCGCTGACCTATTCGATCGGCTGCGGCAACGAGGGAACGCCGGTCTGGCCGCAACTGCTGGAGGACATGCGCGCAGCCAACGCCGACGGACTGACCATCAAGGCTCAGCTGATGCCGCGCGCAATCGGCATGGTGCTCGGCGTCGAACTGACGCTCAATCCGTTCTACACCACGGCAACCTATGCAGAACTGGTGAAGCTGCCGCTCGCCCTGCGGCTGGAGCGGATGCGCAGACCCGATGTGCGCGCGCAGATCCTGTCAGAACCGGTCGATCCCGACCCGGCGCTGGTGCTGGGTCGCATGGTACGCGATTTCGCCCACATGTTTCTGCTCGGCGACCCGCCCGACTACGAACAACCGGCGGATCGTTCGATCGCTGCGATGGCCAAGGCGCGCGGCATGACGAGCGAGGAACTGGCCTATGACGTGCTGGCCGAAGGAGAAAGCGGCGGAAAACTCTACCTCGCCATGGCCAACTATCCCGATTGCAGCCTCGATGCGGTCGGCACGATCCTCAGGCATCCCGATGTCGTGCTCGGCCTCGCCGACGGCGGCGCCCATGTCGGGACGATCTGCGATGCCTCCTATTCGACCTATGCACTGATGCACTGGGCGCGCGACCGCAAGGAGGGGCGCTTGGCCGTAGAAGACGTGGTGCGGCGAATGACCGGGGCAACCGCCGCGCTCGCCGGCCTCACGGATCGCGGCACCATCGCGCCGGGTCTGCGCGCCGATCTCAACCTGATCGATTTTGCGCGCCTTGCGCTCGCCCCTCCCGAGGTGCGCTACGACATGCCCGCCGGTGGTCGCCGCCTGGTGCAGCGCGCCAGCGGCTATTGCGCGACGCTGGTAAACGGCGAGGTCGTCTATCGCGACGGTCGGCCGACCGGCGCTCTGCCCGGCAGATTAGTGCGGGTCGGCTAAACCCGCTGGGAATGCAATATGCCGCCATCGACGACGATCTCGGTCGCCGTAATGTAACTCGCCTCGTCGGAAAGCAGGAAACGGACCACCCGGCCGATCTCCTCGGGCTCGCCGAAGCGGCCGAGGAAAATGCGGTTGCCATAGGCCGCCATCATACCTGCGCGCATCTCGCCAAGGATCGGGGTGTCGATCATGCCAGGACTGAGCGCGTTGATGCGAATGCCGCTCAGCGCCAGCTCGTCCGCCATGGAGCGCACCAGCGAGATCACCGCGCCCTTGGCGGCGCTATAGATCGGGATCATGCCGTTGCCGAAGGAGGCGTTGATCGACGACAGGGCGACAATGGCGCTGCCCGGGTTGGCCTTGAAATCGTCGAGGAATGCCTGGGTGAGAAGAACAACCGCACGGGCATGGAGCGCCAGGCCGGCATCCCAGTTCTCGCAAGTCACCCCGCCAATGAAGGTCTGCTCAGCTGTTCCTGCCGCATGGACCAGCCCGCCGACAGTGCCGAGCGCCGCGCGCGTTGCAAGCGCGGCAGGGGATACTGCCTGCGGATCGCGCAGATCGACCCTGATTCCGAGGGCGGGCACACCATAGCGTCCGGCGATTTCCTGCGCCGCCGTCAGGGCACCCGCCTCGTTGATGTCCCACAGCGCTACCCCGCGCCCCACCGCAGCCAGCGCATGGGCGCAAGCAAGGCCGATCCCCGATGCACCGCCGGTGATCACCACGCCAGTGCCGGGTGAACCCAGTTGCGGCTCAAGGCTATTGGTCATGACCCGCTCCTGTCAGCTCTCGGGGGCCAAAGTCGGGAACCCAGGCTACCCCGTTGATATGCGCGCCGCCATCGACGAACAGCGTGTTGCCGGTGACATAGCGCGCATCCTCGCTGGCAAGGAACAGCGCCACGCCGCCGATGTCTGCTTCGGGATCGCCCATGCGGCCCATCGGATTGGCAGCAGCTGCGGCAGCGGCGAGTTCGGGCTGCATGTCCTGGAACCGACGAAAGCTCGAGGAAATCGCGGCCGGGCAGATAATGTTGGCGCAGATCCCAAGGCTGGCCCATTCGCGCGCCGCAGTGCGGGTATAGGCGCGCAGCGCTTCCTTGCCGGCGTTGTATTCGGCCGTACCCATGTGCGCGTTGACCCCGTTGAGCGAGGCCAGGTTGACAATCCGCCCCCATCCGCGCGCGCGCATTGCCGGGAAAGCCGCCTCCATCGACCACTTGGCCGCCATCAGGCAGACCGCCATGGCGTCGAGAAAGTCTTCGTCGGATTTGCCTTCGATCCGGCTCGGCCCGCGCCCGCGATAGGCGTTGTTGACCAGCACGTCGATCGCGCCGAATTGCTCGATGCAGGCGGCGACCGCAGCCTTGACCTCGACGCGCTGCGACACGTCGCAGTGGTGGAACGCTGAACGGACTCCCATGTCGCGCAATATCGCAGCGGCAGCTTCACCCTTCGCGTCGTCGTAGTCGGCCACCAGCACCGAGGCACCCTCCCCGGCAAACCGGCGCGCGATGCCGAGGCCGATACCGTCCGCAGCGCCGGTGATCAGAGCGGCGCGGCCTTCAAGCCTGCCCTTTGGCGAACGGTTCATTCCGTCCCCGGTGCCCCTGGCATGCCGGTGTAGTACTGACCGAGCACCATGCCGCCATCGACGACGATCTCCGAGCCCATCATATACGAACTCTCGTCGCTGGCGAGGAACAGGCTGGCGGCGGCGACTTCCTCCGGACCGCCGACGCGCTGGGCCGGGATATTGCGGAACCGCTCGTTGATCGCAACGCGCGGGGACGCATCGTAATTGGTCATTGCCGTATCGACGCCGCCCGGGTGGACCGAATTGACCCGGACGCCGCGATGACCAAGCTCCATTGCCGCTACCCGAGTCAGGCCGCGCACGCCCCACTTGCTCGAGGCATAGGCGGCAAGCCCGTTGGCTCCCTTCATGCCGTCGACCGAGGATATATTGACGATCGAGCCCTTGCCGCGCGCAATCATGCCCGGTGCCACTGCCTTGATGCCGAGGAACTCGCCGACGAGATTGACCTTGAGCACCTTCTCATAGTCCTCAAGGCTGGTTTCAAGCAGCGCCTTGAACAGCAGGATACCCGCATTGTTGACCAGAATATCGACCGGCCCCATAGCCGCCTCGACTTTGGTGACAACATCGGCCCAGGCCTGCTCGCTGGTGACATCGAGCCGACAGAACCGCACGGAATCACCAAGCTCAGCGGCAAGCGCCGCGCCGGCATCATCGAGCACGTCGGCAATCGCGACCTTCGCTCCCTCTGCTGCAAACAGCCGCGAAGTCGCCGCGCCCATCCCGCGCGCGCCGCCTGTGATGATCGCTACTTTGCCTGAAAGTCTGCCCATGGACCTTATTCTCCCGATTGTACTTCTGGATCATCGAATCGCTGTCACTGCCCGCCGTCAGACCCCGAATCCGCCCGAAACCGAGATTGTCTGCCCGGTGACATAGGCCGCCTCGTCGCTGCAGAAATAGACTGCGGCGTGGCCAATCTCCTCGGGCGTGCCCCAGCGCTTGATCGCCAGCAGCTTGTGTGTCTCCTCGACCCACCCGGTATCGAGCTGGCCGAGTTGGGTGAGCTTGTGCAGTTGGCCAGCGTCGATCACTCCGACGAGCACCGAATTGGCGCGGATGCCATGCTTGCCCTCTTCCTTGGCGATGCCCTTGACCAGCGCCTCGTTGGGCGCCTTGGCCGCGACCGACAGGCCATCGCGGGCTGGCCACCAGTCATGCCCGGCCGAGCCGAGGTGGACGAAGCAACCCCCACCCTGCTCGCGCATGTGCGGGATCAGCATGGTCGCAGCAGTGAAGAAGCCCGTGGCTTCGACCGCCAGCGCATGCCGCCATTCCTCGATCGGAGTTTCGGCGATATAGTGCTGGTTGACCAGCGGCCCCGCGCCCCAGACCACCGAATGAACCCGGCCATGCTCGGCAATCGCCGCATCGATCGCCGCGCGCATCTCATCTGGCCTGGTGACGTCGGCGCCGTGGGTGCTCGCCTTGCGCCCGAGGGACCGGGCATCGGCGGCAACCGCCTCGGCCGCTTCGGGCCTGGTTCGATAGACCACGGCAACATCGCTGCCAGATGCAGCAAAGGTGCGGGCAACCCCGCTGCCGATGCCGCCGCTGCCGCCGAACAGCAGCACGCATCCTTCAGGGAAAGTTGCCATGCCCCGAGCCCCTCAGGCGGCGTTCTTGCCGGGTCGCTGATCGAGCGTGACGTAAAGCCCGTTCGCCCGCTTCTGGATATTGGCCGCCTTGGCGCGTGAGTTGAAGAACTGCGAATACCAGATGCGGTTCTTGCCGTAGGGGCCGTCCTTGGGGATAGCCAGCGGGTTGATGCAGGCGCGCTTGTTGGCCCAGATTTCAACGTCCTGGGCAAAGGCCAGGCGGCTGCCTTCCTGGTAGGCGAGCGCATTGGCACGATCCTCGCCGGTGGTTTCGCGCGAGCCGTCGTGGACCTTGACCATCAGCGCGTGCCAGGACCGCGTGATGCCGTCTTCTACCGGGGTGTTGGCGATCATGATGAAGCTGTCGAAAGCGCCCGCCATCTCCGACTGGAGGAAGCCCGGACCTTCGTACCAGGTATCGAGCATCAGCATATCTTCGGGGTTCGCCGTAAGGGTACGGTGGCCAGCCGAGTAATACTGGTGAACGGTGTTATCCTTGTATTCGTTGGCGAAATACTGCCAGTCGGTGGCACCGTGGACCGGGACGAAGTGGCCGAAATCGGCCATATTGTCGGTGATCTCGCAGCCGTGAACCGCCAGATCGCCCATCAGGTCGATCTTCCATTCGACCCAGCCCGGCGCGCCATAGTGGCCGCCGAATTCGGCGAGGGGAATGTCGGGCTCCTGTTCCTCGGGATCATACCACAGCCACAGGATGCCGGCACGCTCGACCGTGGGATAGTATCGCAGCCGGGCGGCCTTGGGGATGAAGTCCGAATAAGGGATGTGGTTGCAGGCACCATCAGGCCCGTAGCGCCAACCGTGGAAGGGGCAGCGGATCGATTCGCCCTCGGTCTGCTTCCCATCGAGAACAATGTAGGATGTCGCATTGCGGGCGATATGCGCGCCCATGTGCGGGCAATAGGCGTCGGTCACATAGGGCGTGCCTGATTGGCCGCGGTAGAGCACGAGATCCCGGCCGAAGTAGCGTAGCGGCCTGGGCACGCGCGTCGCCTCGTTCGCCTCGCCGATCATGAACCAGCCGCGCGGAAAGTCGTATTCGCCGAAACCGTATTCGCTGGTGGTCGCCATCGCTTCATTCTCCCGGACATCGTCACATCCGCCGGTGTTCTCCCCTTCCGGGGAGCCATGCGCAAGCCCGTTCGCGGTCAGGTCAGCATCATGGCGGTTGCAGAATCACTCTTAGTTCTGTTACGCATTCTATGCAAATGGTGAGTTTCTATCCATCTCATCCGTAGATTATGCTAAATTGATCTGCGCAAAGTCCGAAAAGGAGCGATGCAATGAGCGATGCCAAGCCCCCCCTCCCGGGGCTCGACCGCGAGGCTCTCTTGTGCCTTGCACGCGAACGCACCGGCTTGTCTGATTTCGGCGACACCTGGTTTCTCGAGCCGATGGGCCACTTCCTTGCCGCCGCCAATGCCGAGGCGCGACTGACGCAGGCAGGGATTGCCGGACAGGCCGAAGTAATCGTCAAGGGCCTCGCCAGCCGCCTGAGGATGATCGAGGACATCAAGCGCCATCCCGAAATCCTCGATGAACCGGTCGAGGTCGCGGCAATCATTCTCGGCCTGCCGCGCACCGGCAGCACGATCTTCCACCGCCTGCTCGCCAGCATCCCGGGCATGACCGCCATCCGCTGGTTCGAGGCGCAGAACTACGCCCCCTTCCCCGGCGAGCAGCGCGGCAACCCGGCCGAGCGCCGCACTTATGCCCAGGCGATGATCGACGGCTGGCTGCAACTTTCTCCGGAGCTTGCTTCGATCCACCCGCTCGACCCTGAATCGCCCGACGAGGAAATCATCGTGCTCGGGCAGATGTTCGTCTCGACGATGATAGAGGGGATGAGCTTCGTTCCATCGTTCTGCGAATGGCTCGATGGCTACGATCAATCGCAGGGCCACGAGGACCTGAAGGTCATCCTCAAATACCTGCAGTGGCAGGACCCCTCGCGGCGCGGTGCCAAATGGATCCTCAAGAGCCCATCGCACCTGCCCTATACCGAAATCGCCGCCAGCGCCTTTCCCAAAGCCGTGCTGGTGATGACGCACCGTGACCCGCTCGATGTCGTGCCGTCATACGTCAGCATGGAGGCCGCGCTCTACAAGCTTTCGGCAACGATTTCAGACGAGGAGGTCGGCCGCTTCTGGTTCCGGCGGCTGGTGCAGTGGATGCGCCGGTTCGAGGCGGCACGCGCCCGCATCGGTGAGCACCGCTTCATCGACATCGACTATCGCGCGGTCGGTCGCGAGCCACTTGTCGAGGCCGGGCGTGTGCTCGAAGTCATGGGCATCGCGCGCGATGCGCGGCTCGATAAGGTGGTCGGCGAGTTCCTCGAAGGCAACAAACGCGAACAGCGCCCCCAGCACGACTACTCGCTGGCGCGCTTCGGCCTCGACGAGGCGGAAATCCGCCGCGAATTTGCCGACTACCGCACGCGCTACATCGAACAGGGGTGAACACCCCGACACCGGAAAGAAGCATGACCAAAAACGAAGCGAAACTCTCAGGCGGCGTTGCCGTCATAACCGGTGCCGGGTCGGGAATCGGCGCGGGAATTGCCCGGCGGGCGGGCGAACTGGGCATGACGGTGGTGGCGGCCGATATCGACCTGGCCGCTGCCGAAGCGGTCGCAGGCGAAATTCGCACTGCGGGCGGCAAGGCCGAGGCCATCAAGGTCGATGTAGCCCGCCACGCCGAACTCGATCGCCTTGCCGAGGTTGTTTATGGCCGGTTCGGAGCCGTCCGCCTGCTGGTCAACAATGCTGGCATCGAGACGCTTGGTTATTGCTGGGAGATCCCCGCCGAGCGCTGGGAGGCGACGCTGAACATCAACCTGCACGGGGTGATCCATGGGGTTCGCGCTTTCGTGCCGCGCATGCTGGCAAGCGGCGAGGAATGCTGGATCGCCAACCTCGCCTCGATCGGATCCTTTGGCATCATGCCGACGCAATCGGCCTATATGGTCACCAAACACGCCATCCAGTCGTTCAGCGAGAACCTGTTCCTCGAAATGCAGCTCAAGGGTGCGCCGATCCACGTTTCCTCGGTGATTCCCGGCTATGTGAGATCCGCTATTTTCGCGGAAAACCAGGCCAGCGATGAACCGGCAGATGCAGCCCGCCACCGCCAGACGATGAACGCGATGATGCAGGCACATGGCATGGACGCCGACGAGGCAGGACGGATTATCCTCGAAGGTGTGGCGGCGGGACGCTTCTGGGTTTCGACCCAGCCGGAGCTGACGCGTGAGATGATCACCCTGCGGGTAGCCTACCTGCAGGATCAGGCCGACCCGCCACTGACCGGCGAAACGCGCGCGCTCCTGGGGCTTTGATGCCGTCGCTTGGCGTGCGCTGACAAGGTTGATCGCCTATTCGTTACCCCCGGTCATTTCGCGCGCGGCGATGTATCCAAACGTCATCGCCGGACCGATGGTCACGCCCGCTCCAGGATAGCTTTCGCCCATGGCCGAAGCGGCGTTGTTGCCCACGGCATAGAGCCCGGCGATCGGCTTGCCCTTCGCATCGGTCACTTGCGCTTTCGCATTGGTCGTCAGGCCTCCGTTGGTGCCGATGTCGCCGGGGTAGATCGGCATGGCATAGAATGGTGCCTCGGTGATCGGGCGCAGGCAGGGATTTGGCTGCTGGCGCGGATCGCCGTACATCTTGTCATAGGCCGCCTGGCCGCGCTGAAAATCGGGATCCTCGCCCTTTGCGGCGTATTCGTTGAAGCGGGCGATGGTGGCGGCGAGCCGGGCCGGGTCGATTCCCATTTGTGCGGCGAGGACCTCGATGGATTTCGCCTTCTTCAGGATGGACTTGACCGCGCCGGGCTGCAGCCAGTCGGGAATCAGCGGGTAGAGCGGTCCCATCGGATAGAGATGGCGATAACGGTAGTCGAAGACGACCCAGGTCGGTGAGGCATCGCCGTGTTCATGCTGTCGGCTTGCCATCTTCTGACCGGTGACATGGTAGGACGCCGCTTCATTGAGATATCGTTCGCCGGTCTGGTTGACCATGATGCAGCCAGGCAAGGCGCGCTCGATCGTGCTGAGCCGCCCTCGATCTTCACCCGGCACGTAGAACACCGGCGCCGCCCAGGCCGATTGCATGTTCATCGTACCCGCACCGATAGCCTCACCGGCGCGGATGCTGTCTCCGGTATTGCTGGTGACGCCGCCCGAATAGAGCGCCGCCGGGTAAAGCGGCATGTCGGCATCGCGCATGGCCTGGTTCTTTTCGAAGCCGCCTGCCGCGAGGACCACGCCCAGCCGCGCGCCGATCCGCAGCTTTGTGCCGCGCTGCGAGACTACAGCCCCGGTCACCCGGCCCTTGTCAGTCACCAGCTCGACCAGCGGGCATTCCAGCCAAAGTGGAACCTTTCGCGCGTTGAGCGCCATGCGCAGCCCGCCGGTCAGGGCATTTCCAAGCGTCAGCCGCCGGTCCTTGCGCGAGGTGAAGCGGAATGGCCAATCGAACCAGTAGCGCGCCATGTTGAGACACAGGTGGGTGAACCAGCCCTTCGAACGGTAGAGGATCTCGTAGGTCTCGGCGAAAGTCCAGTTGAGGTAACCGAACAAGCTCGCCGCCGGCGAGGGAAAGTGCTGCGTCTTGAGATCCTTGCCCAGTGGTTTGCCATCGAGCAAGTCGGGCAGGTGCGTGCGAAAACCCTGCGGCGAGCCGCCCGGTTCCTCGGCGTGATAGTCGGGATAGGGAAATGCGATGTAGCGCACCGGCGTGTTGGCCAGCAGCCAGCGCAGCATCGGCGCGGCATTGTCGACATAAGCGCGGATGTTGGCATCGGGCACATTATGCGCCGAAAGCTTGCGAACATACTTGAACGCATCATCGAGGTTGTCCTCGAAACCTGCAGCCCTGGCGGTATCGCTGCCCGGGATCCAGATGCCGGCACCCGACGTGGCCGAGGTGCCGCCCCACCGCCTGTCCTTCTCGACGATGAGGACTTCCGCATTGCTACTCGCGGCCACGAGCGCCGATAGCATGCCGCCCGCGCCCGATCCCACAACGAGCACATCGACTTCCTTGTCCCAAGCCTGAGCCATGCTCTCTCCCAATTCCGCCGATATTCCGCCCCGCCCGATCAGTTCGGCAGATAAAGCTGAACCGACTTGCCGCCGTCAACCGGCAGGGCAATGCCGGTGATGTAGCTTGCCGCATCGGACAACATGAAAACAATCGCCTCGGCCAGTTCCTCGGGACGCCCGGCGCGCGCCATCGGGATGGCATCGACCGTCCGCACCGCCGTTTCGCCCGAAAAGCGCATGTAGTCTTCAGTGGCCCGCGTCATCACCATGCCGGGAACCACGGCATTGACCCGGATGCCGAGCGGGGCACCTTCCATGGCGGCGACCGCAGTGAAATGGATCAGCGCCGCCTTGGAGGCCGAATAGCTCGCCATGCGCGCGGCGGCGAGCAGGCCGTTGGTCGAAGCGACATTGACGATCGCACCGCCGCCCTGCGCCGCCATGACCTTCATCGCCGCCTTGGTGCCGACGAAGGCGGCATCGACGTTGACGGCAAAGTCCTTGCGCCAGCGCTCCAGCGGCAGGTCGGCAATCGCGCCGTAATTGTTCGACATGGCATTGTTGACCAGCATGTCGAGCCTGCCGTGACGCGCGGCGATATCCTCGACCAGCGCGGTATAATCGTCGGTTTTGGCGACATCGAGCACATGCGCTTCGCCTTTCCCCACCGCGAGAAGTTCGGCGAGCCCCGAATCAAGTCGCTCACGATTGCGGGCACAGATCGCCACCGTGGCACCGCGCGCGGCAAGCAGTTTCGCACTAGCCAGCCCGATTCCCTCGCTTGCACCGGTGACCAGGGCCACCCTGCCTTCCATGTCTTGCAGCACAGTCACGCCAATTCTCCCGGATTGATAACGCATTTTGCGGTTCCACTTGCCATTTTGTCAATATCATGCGTAATAGAGCCGATAACATTTTACGAAAATGTGGAGAAGTCGATGCCGGTCCTGACAGGCAAGGTCGCATTGGTTACTGGAGCGGGGCAAGGCGTTGGGCAAGGAATTGCCTTGGCACTCGCCGCTGCCGGTGCCTCGGTAGCGCTGGCCGGACGCACGCTCGAAAAAGTCGAGGCCACGGCCAACATGGTGTGCGAGCGCGGCGGCACGGCAATTGCGCTCGCCTGCAATGTCAAGTCAGCCGCCGATCTTGCCGCCACTGTCGAAGCCACGGTCGCCCGGTTCGGCGGGCTCGATGTGCTGGTCAACAACGCCCAGGAAGTGCCGCTCGGCAAGCTCAACGAAGTTACCGACGAGGCATTTACCGCCGGGTTCGAATCGGGGCCGCTGGCCTCGTTCAGGCTGATGAAGCTTGCCCGCCCGCATATGGCGGCTCGCGGTGGCGGCACCATGTTCAACCTCGCCTCCTCCGCCGGGACCCGCTGGGACATGACCGGCTACGGTGCCTATGGCGCGATCAAGCAGGCGACGCGCGTGCTCACCCGCGCGGCAGCGGCCGAATGGGGGCGCGAGGGCATCCGCGTGCTGACCATCGCACCGCACGCCGAATCGCCCGGCCTCAAGTGGTGGGTCGAGAACAACCCGGATGAGGCCGAGGCCTTTTTCCGCACCATCCCGCTGGGCCGCATCGGCAGGCTGGAGGAGGACATCGGCCGCGCCTTGGTCGCGCTGTGCGGGCCGGACATGGGTTACCTCACCGGCGCGACCATCCCGCTCGACGGCGGCCAGGCGAACTTCGACTGAGGCCGGGGCCGATGGAAAAAGTCATCTGCGCGCTCTGGCGCCGCGACGCCGAAGACATCGCCGCGTTCAACGCGCGGTTGCTGTCTACCCTGCCCGGCGCATTGGCCGGGGCCGGGGCCAGCGGCATCAGGATCAACCTGCGCGACGACGCGGTGAAACCTGCCGAAGAGCTGGTGCAGCGCTGGCAGTCGCCGCAGCAGGATGCGGTCGTCCAGTTCTGGCTGCCCTCGGCCAACGACTTGTTTCGCGCGCGCGCCGACGCGGAGATTGCCGCGCATTGCCAGCGCTTTGCTGCCTGGCTGGTCGCCGAATCGACGATCATCGCCAACCGGGATCACCCGCCCTCACCCGGGATGCGCACCTGGGGCTGGTCGCAAGCGAGTTTCATCTCGTTTCGCTCCGACATGACGCGCGAGGCGGCGCTGGCGCACTGGCTGACGCACCACACGCATGTCGCGATCGATACCCAATCGAACTTCGAATATGTCCAGAACATCGTTGTCAGGCCGCTGACCAGCGATGCCCCCGCCTATGACGCTCTTGTTGAGGAATGCTTCCCTACCGAAGCGATGACCGACCCGCATGTGTTCTTTGCTGCGCAAGGCGATTCCGCGAAGTTCGACGCCAATCTCGCCGCGATGATGGATAGCTGCGCCGCCTTCATTGATTTCACCCGGATCGATGTGATCCCTACCAGCCAGCACAATTTCGCGCATTTGCGCTGAGCTTGCCTTAGAGCCGCAGCGCGGGAGAACCCGAGATGGACATGATGCGCATCGGTGGCGGCTCGGCCTTCTTCATCGACAGCGCGCTGGCGGTGCCGCAGCTGCTCCGCGAAGGCGTGCACGCGATCATTCTCGACTACCTGGCCGAAGGCGCGATGGGGCTGCTCGGACGGATGAAGGCAGCCGATCCGGCTAGCGGATTTCCGTCCGACTTCATGGACGTTCACGTCGGGCCGTACCTGGGTGAAATCGCCGCGAGCCGCACGAAGATCGTCGCTAACGCCGGGGGCGTCAATCCGGCGGCTCTGGCAGCGCAGCTGCGGGCGCGGATCGCCGAACTGGGGCTGGACCTCACAGTGGCGGAGATCGCCGGTGACGACCTGATGGACCGGCTCGGCGAGTTTACCGAAACGCGCGACATGTTCAACCACGCGCCATTCCCCGCCGGCGGTGTAACTTCGGCCAACGCCTATCTCGGCGCGTTCCCGATCGCCAGGGCACTCGCGCGCGGGGCGGATCTGGTGATTACCGGGCGGGTGGTCGATTCGGCGCTGACGCTGGGGCTGCTGATCGACCGCTTCGGCTGGGGACCGAACGACTTCGCGCAGCTCGCTGGCGGCACGCTCGCCGGGCACCTGATCGAATGCGGCGCGCAAGTGACCGGCGGTACCTTCACCGACTGGCGCGAGGTCGAAGGCTGGGCCACGATCGGCGCACCGATCGCCGAATGCCACGCCGATGGTTCGTGCGTGATTGCCAAGCCTGAAGCCAGCGGCGGGCTGGTCAGCGTGGGCACCGTTGTCGAGCAGATGCTCTACGAGGTTGGCGATCCGCAGACTTATTATGTTCCCGATGTGACCTGCGATTTCTCGACCGTGCGGATCGCGCAGACAGGCAAGGACCGGGTTCGGGTTTCGGGAGCGACCGGCTATGCGCCGACCGCCACGCTCAAGGCTTGCGCGACCTGGGACGACGGCTGGCGTGCGGTGGCTTACCAGCCGGTGATTGGTAAAGATGCGCCAGCGAAAGCGGCGAGGCAGGCCGAAGCACTGTTCGAGCGCGGGCGGCTGATGCTGCGCGCGCGCAACCTCGACGATTGGCGTCGCACCGAATGCGTGACGATAGGAAGCGGCGAGGAAGTTGTCGCGAAACTGGTGGTCGAGCATGACGAGGCGCTGGCCTGCCAGATGTTCGCACGCGAGCAGTTCGCGGCGATTTCGGCAATGGCACCGGGAACCAGCGTTTCGTTCGGAGTGCAGGTCCAGCCGTGCATGAACCTGCTATGCTTTCTGGTCGACAAGGCGAGCGTAGTTGCGACCATCGATGGCGAGCCCTGCGTGCTGCCCGATGTTTCGGGCTTCGACGCGGCGATGATCCGGCGACCCGAAGTGCCGGTCGGCCCGATCGGCGATTCCATCCACGAGCTGGAGCAGCTGGCGTTCGCGCGATCGGGCGAGAAAGCCGAGACGATCAACATTGGCGTGATCGCGCGGCGGCCCGAAGTCCTGCCAGCGTTGCGCCGCGCGCTCACCCCGCAAGCGCTGCGCGACTGGCTGCCCGATCTCGGCCCATTCACCGTCACGGTTTACGACGTGCCCGGCGTTTGCGCGCTCAACCTTGTGCTGGCAGGCGCGCTGCCCGGCGGGCTCAACGCCAGCCAGCGGCTCGATCCGGCTGCCAAGAGCATCGCCCAGCGGCTGATGCGGTTTCCGGTTCGGGTGTGATGGCCGCATTCACCCCAGCGCATCGGCCTTGCCGCCCCAGAAATCGCCCTGGGCCTGGGTATCGAGATCGCGCGCGCCGCGCACGCCGAGCTGCGCGCGCGCCTGATCAAGCGGCACGTTCCACACGTCTTCCATCCTGGCCATCCAGAATGGTTCCGAAGCGCGCCCGATGCGGATGCCCTGCTCGATGCAATCGAGCGCGCATTCCCACACTTGCGGGTAATGCAGCATGGTGCGGATCATGTAGCGCATCGTGCCGAGGATCGAGAGCACGCTCATCTCGCCCGCGAGTTGCTTGTCGATGATATGTGTGTGGATCGTCGCCAGCCGGAACCAGTAGGGGATCAGCTCGCCCATATAGTTGAACCCGCCGCCGGTGAGGATGTGTTCGAAATCGTGGGTCTGGCCCGAGCGCAGCGAATAGAACTCCCACTGCGTTTGCGGCTGGAAGTTCGGCACGATCTGGATCTCGTAATTTCCCGCGCCCGCGACCGCATGGTAGATTCCCCCGACAGTGCCTGGGGCGCAATGCCTGAGATCCTCGATCGTGTAATCCGAGACAAACCCTTCGGCGAACCAGGCATCGAAGCGCGGATTGGCCTTGCGCTCGGCGGTGATCATCGCTTCGATACGATCGAAATCGCGCAGATCGGCGAGGATCGGCAGCAGCTCGTGCATTTCGGCGGCGGGCGGGAAATCCGGCCCGTTCTTGCGCAGCGCGATCTTGGCGATCCAGTCGCGCAACCGTGCGCTGTCGAGGTACTTCGACGAGGACACCAGCACGCTCGATTCGGTGCCGAGCAGGCTGACCCCGCGCGCGAGATAGGGCATTTGGTCCATCATCCATCCCCCGAAAGGTTCAATGCGTAACGATTTACCCTTTTCAATCCGCAATTCCAGTATAAAATGGCATGAATCATAAATTGTGCGTTATAGTGAGAGGGTGTTGATGGCGAAGGGTGCGGCAAACCGGGTTGCGCTGGTGACGGGGGCCAGTCGCGGGGCTGGTGCGGGAATCGCGCGCGGCCTTGGCGAGCTGGGCTACACCGTCTACGTCACCGGGCGTACGATTGCCACCGGCGCGGCCAAGGGCTGGGACGGTTCCGTTTTGCCTGGAACTGTCGCCGAGACGGCGGCGCGGATCAGCGAGCTGGGTGGCCGGGGCATCGCGGTAGTTTGCGACCATTCGGACGATGCACAAGTTACCCACCTATTCGCGCAAATCGAGGCAGAGCAAGGCCGCCTCGACATGCTGGTCAACAACGCAGCCTACATCCACCACCAACTTATCGAGAAAAAGCCGTTCTGGGACAAGGAACTGGAGGCAGTGGGCATCATCGATGTCGGCCTGCGCTCGTCCTATGTGGCAAGCTGGCACGCCGCGAAAATCATGGTCCGGCAGGGCAGCGGGCTGATCGCTTTCACCTCCTCGTTCGGCGCGAGCTGCTATATGCACGGCCCCGCCTACGGCGCACAGAAGGCCGGGATCGACAAGCTGGCCCACGACATGGAGCACGATTTGCGCGGCACCGGGGTCGCTGCCGTGTCGATCTGGCTGGGACCGCAGATCACAGAACGCTCCGAAATCGCCCGTCGAACCAATCCCGAACAATACGAAGGCTTTATCGCCATGGCCGAAAACCCGGAATTCACCGCCCATATCCTCGATGCGATCGACCGGGCACCAAACCGCAATGAGCTCTCGGGCCAGACCCTGATCGGTGCCGAGATCGCCCGCGAACTGGGCGTGACCGATCGCGGGCATGATCGGCCTTCGCACCGCGAGATGCTGGGTGCGCCCCGCCCCAAGAACCCGGCAGCGGTGTATTGACGTGAAAAGCCAGATCGACCCCATCCTCGCGCAGGTCGCCGTGCCCGGATCGCCCTTCGAAATCGGCGAGCGCGACGGCCTGCGCCAGTTTCTCAATGCGCCGTCTGACATCAACATGATGATCGAAAGCGCCCGCGCGTTTGGTGACAAGACCTTCATAGTCGAGGCGGATCGCCGGCTCAGCTACGCGCAAGTATTTGACTGGCGCGACGCGCTGGTGCCGCTGCTGGCGATCAAGCGCGGCGAGCGGGTGGCGATCTGCATGCGTAATCGCGCCGAGTGGATAGTTGCGTTCCTCGCCGTCATCAGGGCAGGCGGCGTCGCCGCGCTGCTCAACAGCCGTGGCTCGCCCGCTGAACTGGTTGCGATGATCGAGGATGTTTCACCCGCGCTGGTGCTGACCGACAGCGAGCGGTCCACACTGATCCGCGAGGGCGGTTTTGCCGGGCGCATGCTGGACCTCACCCAACCGCTCGGTCCCGCCGGACCTGCGCAGCAATGCGAGCCGGAGTCGGCCAATGCCAACGATCCCTGTGCCATCCTGTTCACTTCCGGCACCACCGGCAGGGTCAAGGGCGCGGTGCTGAGCCACCGCAATCTCATCACCGGGTTGATGGGTGTGCAGCTTTCGGGCGCGATGATCCTGACCAAAATGGCCGACCAATATGGCATGCCGGTAGAACAGTTGATGGCAGCGATGCCGCAACAAGCCGTGTTACTGGTTTATCCGCTGTTCCACATATCGGGCCTTGGATCGGCCTTCCTCTCGCCGATGTTCAGCGGCTCCAAGGTGGTCATCATGCGCCGCTGGGACGCGCAAGAGGCGCTCCGCCTGATTGCCGAAGAGCGGGTGACGATGTTCACCGGCGTCCCCACCATGTTGTGGGATGTCATCCATTCCGCGAAGCCGGATGAAGCAAACCTCTCCTCGCTGAGCAATATCGCCAGTGGCGGGCAGGCACTGCCGGTCAATCTCATCACCGAAATGCGCAAACTTTGCCCGACTGCCGCCATGGGTACCGGCTATGGCATGACCGAATGCTCCGGCGCGGTGGCACAGTCGGTCGGAGAGGATTTCGTGCGAAAGCCGAGTTCCACAGGACGGGTTTTGCCGCTCGTCGATATGCGCATCCTCGCCCCCGATGGCGCAGTCCTGCCGCGCGGCGAGACCGGCGAAATCTCAGTGCGCGGCGCGATGGTGATGCAAGGCTACTGGAACCGACCGGACGAGACCGCAGCCGTCCTCTCGCCAGACGGCTGGCTCAAGTCCGGCGACGTCGGCTTTATCGACGAGGAAGGCTATGTCTTCATTGTTGATCGCAAAAAGGACATGGTCATCTCCGGCGGCGAGAACATCTACTGCGCGGAAGTGGAGCGGGTGCTTGGCGAAATGCCAGGCATCCGCGAATGCGCTGCCTTTGGCATTCCCGATGAGCGGCTCGGCGAACTGCTGGTCGCCGTGGTGGTCGCAGAGGGACTTGGCGAGGATCAAATCCGGGGCGAAGTGGCGAGCAGACTCACCCGCTACAAGGCCCCCGGTCGCGTCGCCTTTGCCAGCGAAAC
Organism: Novosphingobium sp.; assembly: GCA_031428115.1. Lineage (GTDB taxonomy): Bacteria > Pseudomonadota > Alphaproteobacteria > Sphingomonadales > Sphingomonadaceae > Novosphingobium. The sequence goes on from JANPOS010000054.1 coordinate 40,800, forward strand.
GCTGCCGCGCAATGCGGTCGGCAAAGTCGACAAAATCACGCTGCGCCAGCGCTGGCCCCAACTGATTGGAGACTAGAACATGCCATTCCCCAGCAACCTCAAAATCATCGACACGATGCTCGGTATTCCTGAGGCGGAAGACCGATCCGACTGGTTCGCTCACTTTCGTCCGCTGATCAAGGATGCCGAAACGCTCCAGCAGTTCTCGATGCCGGCGCAATACATGTTCAAGGACGTGCCGCAGACCGGCAAGGCCGACGATTATGTCAAATGGACGGTCGACCAGATGGACCGCTTCAACATCGACAAAGCACTGGTCGGCTGGAACGAGAATGACACCTCCCGCCGGGCCAAGGAAATGTTCGGTGATCGCTTCTTCTTCGACCTGCCCTGCGATCCCAACAAGGGCATGGAGGAAGTGCGCCGGATCAAGCGCATCCACGCTGACGTGGGGCTTTCGGCGATCAGCGTGTTCCCAGCAGGAACGCTGCCGCAAGTCGCGATCAACCACAAATACATGTTCCCGCTCTACACCGTGGCAGCCGATCTCGGGCTGCCGGTGCTGCTTAATGTCGGCATTCCGGGACCGCGTATCCCGATGGAAACGCAGAAGGTCGAATATCTCGACGAGGTCTGCTGGTTCTTCCCCGATCTCAAGGTAGTCATGCGCCACGGGGCCGAGCCGTGGGACGATCTTGCGGTCAAGCTGATGCTCAAATGGCCCAACCTCTATTATTCGACCAGCGCCTTCGCACCCAAGCACTACCCAAAGTCGATCATCGACTACGCCAACTCGCGCGGGGCGGACAAGATCATCTACGCGGGCTATTTTCCGATGGGACTCAGCCTCGATCGTATCTTTAGCGACATGCAGAACGTGCCGTTCAAGGACGAGGTCTGGCCCAAGTTTCTGCGGGAAAACGCAATCAAAGTTTTCGGACTGGGAGCATGAACATGGCTGACGCTGCAACACAAACCGCCACCGATGCCCGCACCGCCCCGGTCGCCGTCTGGCAGGTGCTCGAGAACATGACCCGCGAAGAGCGCGAAGCGTGGCGCGTTGCCGATCTTGACAATCGCGTGCCCGCAGCCGGGCGCAATCTCGATGCCAAATTCCCGTTCGGCTGGTATCCCTTCATGATGTCGAGCGAGTTGGCAGCTGGCGAAGTCAAACCGCTGCGCTATTTCGCCCGCGATCTGGCGGTGTGGCGCGGCGAAGACGGGCAGGTCCGCATGCTCGATGCCTATTGCAAACACCTTGGCGCGCATATGGGCCATGGCGGCAAAGTTCACGGCAATTTGCTAGAATGCCCGTTTCACGCCTGGCGATATGACGGCGATGAAGGTGTGGTGAAGGACATTCCCTATGCCCGCGCGATCCCGCCACAGGTCAAACGCAAATGCACCCGCAGCTGGCATGTTCGCGAGGCCAACCAGTGGCTGTGGATGTGGTATCACCCGCAGGATGTTGCGCCGCTCTACGATGTGGTTGACCTGCCCGAAGCATCGGATCCCGACTGGACTCCTTATGACTTTGCCGAATGGAAAGTCTGGGGAAGCCTCCAGAACATGGCTGAAAACGGCGTCGATTTCGCCCACTTCAAATTCATCCACGGCACTGCGTCCATGCCGGATTCAGAGCTGACCTGGGGCGAATGGGACCGCAGCGGCATTGTCCGCGCCAAGATGGGCACGCCCAGAGGGATGGTCGATGGTACTATCACCAGCAACTCGATGGGACCGGGCCAGGCCTGGGTGCGCTTCACCGGGATTTGCGAAACACTGCTGGTCGCCTGCATCGTGCCTGTGGAGGCTGACCTGTTGCAGGTGCGTTATTGCTACACCCAGCCAAAGGCGCAGGCCGAAGGCCCTATGGCCGGGCTTGCCCGCGCGATGATCCGCGATGTCAACAAGCAGCTCGATCAGGACAAGGTGGTGTGGGACCGTATGCGCTTCGAACCCGATCCGGTGATCTGCGACGGCGACGGTCCGATCCCGCATTTCCGCAAGTTCTACCAGCGCTTCTATGCTGAGGGCGAAGACCTGCCGGTTTCGCGTGTGCAGGCCTGATCGTGGCGACGCGGCGAGAGGTCATGGCGGGCGGATCGGCGGCGGCGCTGGCACTGGCAGGCAATGCCGCGCTGGCCGCGAGTCCGGCGAAAGCAAGCGATGTGCTTCACGATCACGACGCGCTGGGCTTGGCCGCGCTGGTGCGCGCGCGCAAGGTTTCGCCCGGCGAACTGCTCGATGCGGCGATCGCCCGCGCCGAGGCGCTCAATCCCCGTTTCAACTTCATGGCACAGAAGCACTACGATTTTGCCCGCGGGGCGATTGCAGGCGGCTTGCCGCAGGGACCGTTCACGGGCGTCCCGTGGCTGCTCAAGGACCTCAACACCTACATCGCCGGCGAACTTACCGAAGGCGGCAGCCGGTTCTACAAAGGCTTTCGCGCAACTGTGACATCCGAACTGGTCCGGCGGCATGAAGCCGCCGGTTTCGTGGTGTTCGGCAAGACCACCACACCCGAATTCGGTCTGACCGGCACGACCGAGAACAAGCTGACCGGCGACACCCGCAATCCGTGGAGCCCGGATCATATCGCCGGTGGTTCGTCCGGCGGAGCGGCAGCCGCAGTGGCGCTGGGCGTCATCCCGGCGGCGCATGCGACCGACGGCGGCGGCTCGATCCGGATTCCGGCTTCATGCTGCGGGTTGTTCGGGCTGAAGCCAAGCCGCGGGCGCGCGCCGATGGGACCGCTCAGGACAGAGGGATGGGGCGGAATGTCCACCCATCATGCCGTCACCCGGACCGTGCGCGATAGTGCAGCGATCCTCGATGCGACATGGGGCGTGGAGCCCGGTTCACGCTATGGCGCGCCCTCGCCCCGTGGCACGTTCCTGTCGCAACTGCAGCGCAAGCCAGGCAAGCTCAGGATCGCGCTGATGATCGACCCGCTATCGCACAGCCCGGTCGATCCGCAATGCGCAGAAGCCGCGCGCGCGGCGGCGCGATTGTGCGAAAGCCTGGGCCACCACGTTACAGAAGCCGCGCCGAAGATTGATACCGCGCAGCTCTCCTTCGCCTCTTTCGCAATCATGGGGCCGTCGATCGCCGCCGATGTCGCAGACCGCGCCAAGGCAACCGGGATTGCGCCCGGGCCTGACATGCTCGAGCCAATCACGCTGGGCTTCATCGAATATGGCAAGACCTTTTCCGGCATGGACTATTCCCGCGCCAACACCATCCTCCAGAGTGCCGCGATCACCATGGGCCAGTTCATGGCCGATTATGATCTGATCCTCTCGCCGACGCTCGCCGCGCCCCCGCTAACGCTGGCACGGATCGGCCTTTCTCCGGATTGTGATTTCCAGACATGGGGGCAACGTGCGGCACTGTTCTCGCCCTATGCGCAGATCGCCAACATGACAGGACAGCCGGCGATGTCGGTGCCGCTGGCCATGTCGAAGGAGGGCCTGCCGATCGGCGTGCAGTTCCTCGGGCGCTATGGCGAGGAGGCACTGCTGTTCCGGCTTGCTGCGCAACTGGAAGCGGCAGCACCCTGGCTGGGCAGGCGGCCACAGATCTGATCGGAGAAAATCCATGCTCGATACACTCGATACATTAGCACCGTGGGCAGGCTTGCTCGGCTTGATCGGCTTTTCCGGGCTCGCCGGGTTCAAACATCCCGTTGACAAGGCCCGTGCGGGCGCGGGCATTCGCTGGCTGGGGCTGCTCGGCCTTGTCGGGCTGTCGGGCCTGTGGATTTCAGGTGCCGGCGCGTTTGGCGCGGCAGGTGCGATGGGACTGTGGAACCATCAGAACCCCAAGCTTGCAATTTGCGGAAAGCTGGGCTGGGCTTGGCTTGCTGGCATTCCGTATCTATGGATTCATTTCTTCGGCTAAAGTGGCTGAAATGACGGAAGCCGCACCGACCTCGCGTAATCGTCCCGCGCCCCCGGCGACTTGCGCCGCCAGAAGTTCGCAAGGCAGCCCCATACCTTGCAACCGGAATGGAGCAACCGCATTGTTGGATCACCATGCGATCTCTGATGGTTCGTTTAATGAGCCTAGAATGCGGCACAAGCTGGACTTGCAATCAGTCTTGCATAGCCTGACCGCACTGGATTCCGGGCTTGGTTATGTCCGTAAAAGGGAGACTGTGCGATGACAGCGGCAACCTTACCAATGCTTGACGGCGCCGCGCCGCTGATCGGCCATCTTGCGCAATTCTTCCGCGATCCCGTCGCCGTGCTCAAGCGCGGCTACCAGACCAAGGGCAAGCTGTTCTCCTTCAGCATCATGGGGCGCCGCATGAACGTCATGCTCGGCCCCGAGCACAACAAGTTCTTCTTCGAGGAAACCGACAAGCTGCTGTCGATCCGCGAATCGATGCCCTTCTTCCTCAAGATGTTCTCACCCGATTTCTATTCCTTCGCCGAGATGGAGGAGTACCTGAAGCAGCGGGCGATCATCATGCCGCGCTTCAAGGCGGCTTCGATGAAGCAATATGTCGGGATCATGGCCGAGGAATCATTGGGCCTGGTCGAAAAGCTGGGCGAAGAGGGCGAGTTCGATCTGATCCAGACGCTCGGCCCGGTGGTGATGGACATTGCCGCGCACAGCTTCATGGGCCGCGAGTTCCACGACAAGCTCGGCCATGAATTCTTCGAGCTGTTCCGCGACTTTTCCGGGGGAATGGAGTTCGTCCTCCCCCTCTGGCTGCCGACCCCCAAGATGATCCGCAGCCAGCGCGCCAAGAAGAAGCTCCACGCGATCCTGCAGGACTGGATCGACAAACGCCGCGCAGCGCCGCTCGATCCGCCGGATTTCTTCCAGGGCATGATCGAGACCAGATATCCCGACGGGACGCCAGTCGCCGACGAAATCATCCGGCACCTGATCCTGCTATTGGTCTGGGCCGGCCACGAAACCACCACCGGGCAAGTCAGCTGGGCGCTGGCCGACCTGCTGCAAAGCCCCGGATATCTCGCCGTGATCCGCAGCGAGCTGGCATCGCTGCTCGGCGGAAGCGATGGCCGGGACATGAGCTGGGAACAGGCTATCGCCATGCAGAAGATGGACCTGTCGTTGCGCGAGACCGAGCGGCTCCACCCGGTGGCATTCATCATCTCCCGCAAGGCCAATGAAGACATTGAGCGTGAGGGCTATCGCATCAAAAAGGGTGAATTCGTCCTGCTCGCGCCCTCGGTCAGCCAGCGCATGACCGAGACCTTCGTCGAGCCAGACCGCTTCAATCCCGAACGCTTCAATCCGGAAAACCCGGACGCGCAGATCGAGTCAAACAGCCTGATCGGCTTTGGCGGCGGCATGCATCGCTGCGCCGGGGTCAATTTCGCGCGGATGGAAATGAAGGTTCTGGTGGCAGTCCTGCTCCAGAATTACGACATGGAACTGCTGGACGAAGTGAAGCCGATCGCCGGAGCGGGCACTTACTGGCCAGCTCAGCCCTGCCGGGTGCACTACCGAAAACGTGCGCGCGGCGAGAGCGCAGGAGCAGATATTGCCACACTCGCAAGGGCTGCCGGTTGCCCGGCCCATGCTTGAAGCCTGGGTCTGATGGCAAAGGTCACCTACATCCAGCCCGATGGCACACCCCGCACTTGCGTCAACTTCGAGGGCATGACGGTGATGCACCTGGCTGTCGGCAATCTCGTCGATGGCATCGACGCTCTATGCGGCGGGGTGATGCAGTGCGGCACCTGCCATTGCTACATCGCGGAAGACTGGACCGACAGGGTCGGCCCGCCGAGCGAAGACGAAGCGGTCATGCTCGAAGCACTCGAGGGCGTGGAAGTGCGTGCCACCAGCCGACTTTCTTGCCAGATCCAGCTCAGTGAGGAACTTGACGGTCTGGTTGTGGAAGTGCCGCAGGATCAGCCGGGGGTATAGCCCCTGGCTGCGTCAAATAATGGACAGGATCGAAGGTGCGGGCGAGGATGGAACGACTGCGCAAGCTGACCTAACCCCGATCAAGCCGTCCCATGTCGAGCGGGCGGGCGGCGCAGAGCATACCGTACCAGCGGCGCGACAGGTGCGCGATCTCGCGATCCTGTTCGGCCAGGGCCTGAATCTCGCGGCGGTGCCGGTCGATCGCCTCGGCGAGCATTGCCGCGCCCTGTGCCGACAGCTTCATCACTTCCGAAGCATAGACCGCGTCCTCGGCAGCAAAGTCCATCGCGACAAACTGCGGCTTCATATACATTTCGAACAGCGCGCGCATCGGCGTCTTGCGCCAGACGATAGCGCGATCGACCAGCGGCCGCACCCGCCCACCTGGCAGCCGGTCGATCAGCGCCAGCCGCTCGAGCCGGATCAGGGCCGCGTCCATGTCGCGCTGAGGAACCGAGAAGTCGCGCGCGATCTCATCGGGGCTGTTGCCGCCAAGAATGGTCATGAACAGGAAGGCCAGGAAGATGTCTGTGGACAGTGCCTTTTCCTGGGCCAGGGTCAGTTCGTTGGCCAGGCCTGCGGGCGGTCGCTCGACCTCCCGCCCCAGTTCGGCGAAGCTGATTCCGCATAGCGCGGCCATGGCGTCGAATTTGTCGAGCGACAGCCCCTTCCCCGCCAGCCAGCGCTTGGCCGTCGCCTCGCCGATGGCGAAATGACCGGCAATGCGCCGCGCCGTCCAGCCCTGCTGGCGCAGGTGCTGGCGCAAGGCGGCGATCATCGCCGTGCTGCTGCCTTCGGATCGCATGACGATACCGAATGCATCACAAGATGAGCCATCAGGCAAGCCTTGATTCCCGAAATTCTCCGTCAGGCGTTACCTTGCGGTCGAACAAACTGATCGGGAGAATGTAATGGCCGATATCCTCATCAAGAACGGTACCGTCGTCGATGGCACCGGCGCCAAGCCCTTTATCGCCGACGTGCGCATCTCCGCCGGCACCATCAGCGAAGTCGGACCCGACCTGGCTCCCAGGGGCGAGCGCGTGTTCGACGCCTCGGGCTGCTATGTCAGCCCTGGCTTTATTGAAAGCCACACCCATTACGACGCCAGCATGTGGTGGCAGCCCGACCTCGATCCACTGCCGGGATATGGCGCGACGACGATGATTCTGGGCAACTGCGGCTTCTCGATGGCACCGCTCCACACGAGCCAGGAAGCCCGCGACGAAGTGATGGGGATTTTTTCGTTCTTCGAGGATATTCCGCTGCAGCCATTCAAGGAGCACGTTGCCTGGGACTGGAACACCTGGTCCGAATATCGCACGTCGTTTGAAAAGCGCCTCAAGGTGCCGCTCAACTATGCGAGCTTCGTCGGCCATATCCCCTTGCGGCTTGCCGCGATGGGTGTGGAGGCCTGGGACCGCGCCGCGACGCCCGAGGAAATTGCCGTGATGGCCGATTTGCTCGATGACGCGTTGGCGGCCGGTGCACTCGGCCTGTCGGACAACATGCATGACCATGACGGCGATGACCGCCCGGTTCCTTCATTGCTGGCTGACGATGCTGAATTTCTGGCATTGTTCGATGTCATGGATCGCTATCCGCACACCTGCTACCAAGTGATCGTCGACACCTTCATGCGGATGAACGGTCCGGCCAATCTCAAGCGACTGGAGAAGTTGCTGACTGGCCGCAATATCCGCGTCCAGATCGCCGGCGGCATTCCGACGCTGTTTTTCCAGGCCGGTATCCTGCCTGAAATGCAGAAGAGCATCCAGTCGATGCGCGATGCAGGAATCGATGTCTGGCCGGGCTATGCCCACGTATCGCCCAGTTCGACGCTCAGCCTGTTCAAGTCGCTGATATTCGCGCAATCCAACGATTACGTCTGGCATGAAGTCGTGCTTGCCGAAACACAGGATGAAAAGCGCCGCCTGCTTGGCGATCCCGATTGGCGTGCACGGGCGCGGGAGAGCTGGGATACCAAGGCCTGGGACCATTCCCCGATGAAAAACCCACAGGACCTTTATCTGCTCGATAGCGAGAATGGCACAGGTCCGATTGGCGGTACGCTGCTGGAATACGCCGAAAGCCACGGCCAGCATCGCAGCGACGCGATGGCCGACTGGATCCTCGAGAATGGAACGATGTCGACGGTACATATGGCGCCCTTCCCCAAGGACGAGGCACTGACCATTGCGCTGATGAAGGACCCCAAGACGGTCGGCAATATTTCCGACGCCGGGGCTCACTTGCAGATGCTGTGCGGTGGCGGCGAGAATGCGCTGCTGCTCACCCAATATGTCCGCGATGAAGAGTCACTATCGCTCGAACAGGCCATCCACGTGATGACCGGCAAGATTGCCGAACACTTCTTCCTGCATGATCGCGGCGAGATCAAATCAGGCAAACGCGGCGATATCTGCGTGTTCAATTTCGAAGAAATCCAGCGTCGGCAGATGGAAAAGGCCTGGGATATGCCCGACGGCAAAGGCGGAACGACCTGGCGCTTCACCCGCAAGGCGATGCCAGCTCGCCTGACACTGGTGAACGGTGTGCCGACTTTCGAGAACGGTGCCTACACGGGCGCCAAGCCGGGCCAGTTCCTTTCCCCTTCAAATGAGAACGCCTTGATGGCGGAAGCTGCGGAGTAACTGACATGACAGACATCAAAATTGGCCAAGGTGAACGTGACTATTTTAATGGCGCGATCAAGACGATCACCACCGAAAGTTCAGTGTTGGTAAGTTCGTCTAAGTATTTGAACAATCCTGAACTTCGGCGGCTAATCTCGCAGGAGATGCTGCGCCGCAATGGCCCGGACCTGCCCAACACAGCCTTCATTCCCGAGGTTGCGCAAATCCTTGTGATGATGGAGGATTTTGGCCGCATCATGCAGCTGTTTGAGGAAGAGAAAGCACGCCTGCCACGCTTTCGCGAATGGTGCGAAAAACGCGCACTCGCTGATTTCAAAAAGGAGCAGGTCAAGGATTGCGCACCCGGCACCCTGGGCGCCGCGCTCTATGACTTCATGGTCAACAGCGGCTATGAACTGGATATTTTCTACCGCGAAATCGAAGTGGTGAATGATCTCACGTTCTACTTGCGCCAGACCGCAGTGACCCATGATATCGAGCATATCATCTCGGGCTTTGGCCCCAATCACGGCGGCGAAGTCGCCCTGCTGACCGCCAACATGCACAGCAAAATGCGCTATTTCCAGCCCGAACTCGCCAGCATGTTTAACCGCATCCAGATCTACCTGAAGGCCAAGACGATCATGAAGGACGGCTTGTTCTACCCGGAGGCCATGGCGATAAATCTCGAAGCCGAGTTTCGCGGCGGTGAGCAGGGCAGGAATTGGAATTATCCCATCATGCTCGCCGATTGGCGCGCCATGGTCGACTGGCAGGTGACCGACATCCGCGAGGAGCTCGGCATCACGCCGGTCCCGGTCGAAGGCCTGTGGGCCGAGACCAACCGCCTGTGCAACGAGGACGACCCCCACTGGGGCGAACCGATCCTCGAGGCAGCCGAATAGGGCGTGGAGCCTGACGGCAATTGCCGATGTTGATTTGACTTCCCTGCACCGCCCCTGCACCAAGCTGGGGCAGCATCGGAGCGGGCATCACCGGGAGAAGACCATGCGGGGCCTCGCCTCACAGCCGCGCCTGACCAATCGCTGGCTGGTGCTCGCGCTGATTCTCGGGATTGCGCTGGTCAACTACGCCGACCGATACCTGCTCTCGGGGCTGGTCGGGCCGATCAAGACCGAATTCGGGCTGACCGACAGCTTCATGGGCCTGCTCATGGGTCCGGCCTTCGCGCTGATTTATACCAAGTCTCATTGATTAGAACCCATGTGCCCATTGACGGAGGCCGATGGACATGATGCGCCACGGCTGATCGACGAGCTTGTTCCATGCGAAGCAGCAGTGATCGACGATATCGTCGTATGATGTGAAGATGCGGTTC
>JANPOS010000055.1:0-10385 GCA_031428115.1 Novosphingobium sp.
CTCCTCGATGGTCGTAAGACCCGTCAGGTCGATGCGGGTGAGGTCGTGCGCGGTGAGCTTGCCGAGCCACTGGGTCAGCTTGGGAAAATCGCGGTTCTCGATGATCTGGATCGGATAGTTCTTGAGCACGCGGTGATCGAAACACACCGGCAGCACATCCTCGATCCGGTCGATCGCCTCGACCCCTTGCCGGTCAGCCAGCTTTCTCAGCGCCGGAATCCGGTCGCGCAGCCGGCGGAAATTGATCCGCACGGCTTCGAGTTGCAGCTTCTCGCGCTCCTCGCGCGGGATCGCCATGAGGTCTGCCCACGAGCGATAGGTCCATGCGGCGGGATTGTCGGGCAGGAGCGAAACGGGCATGCGGCATCCTCTCTCGGCTTATTGCTGATCACCTTGTTAGCAATTGGGCCTGCCAGGGTCAACCGGGGGCCAGGCGCTCCTCGATGAACTCTGCAACCGCTGCAAAAGTCTCCGCCGCCCCCGGCTTGGCGAGGCTCTGCACCACCGCGACATGGTCCATGCCGTCAATCGCGCTGAGGCGTGAATCGACTCCCGCCGCCAGCAGCTTGTCGTGGAATAGCAAGCTGTCGCCCAGCAGCACTTCGCCAGTGCCGACGCTGATCAGCGTCGGCGGATAGGCGGCGATTTCGGCCAGCAGCGGCGAGGCCAGCGGGTGGGCGGGATCAAAGCCCTGGAGGTAGAGTTCGGCGGCAATATCCGCCGACTCTTTCGAGAACATCGGATCGCTCGCGGCGTTTTCAGCATAGCTTGCCGCCGTCACGCGCAGGTCGAGCCAGGGCGAGAGCAGCACCAGCGCGTCAATCGCTGCGGGGCGCAACAGGCCAAGGCTCGCTGCCAGCCCCGCGCCCGCCGAATCGCCGCCGACGATCAGCGGCGCATCGCCCACTTCGGCCCGCAGCGCATCGAAGCACTCCAGCGCGTCGATCAGCCCGGATGGGAACGGCGCTTCGGGCGCCAGCCGGTATTGCGGGACGACCACTTCGATGCCGCAGCGCGCCGCCAGCGCCTCGGCATAGAGGCTTTCAAATTCCGGCCGGCCGATGCGGAACCCGCCGCCGTGGAGCTGGAGGAGATAGCCCCTTGGCTGCCCCTCAGGCGCAAACCGCAAACACCGCCGCCCGGCGAGCGTGTTCTCGAGCGGCGGCCTTGCGGTCTTCCACACCCCGGCATCGGCCGCAGCCTGCATCTGACCACGCCGCGCGGCGAGATCGGGATCGGCGGGGCGGCCGGGGCGCTGGGGAGGAAGTTCGATCGCCATAAATAACTGAACCTATTTCGTCTTTGCGAGGAGCGACGCGACGCGGCAAGCCAGTGTCGCGCAAGATGCCCTGGATTGCTTCGCTGCGCTCGCAATGACGAGTTATTTCATTTTGCTCACTCCGCCGCCTGCATCGCCAGCGACCGCTCGATCCCGCTCGCCGTCCGCTTCGCACCCATCGCCTTCAGCTCAGGGATGACATAGTCCCCCAGCAGGGAGATGCATTCGAGCATGGCTTCCTGCGGCAGATAGCCCCAGTTGACATAGCACAGCTCCTGATCGACGCCGATGTCCTCATACTTGAGGAACTTCTTGAGGCATTCGTCGGGCGTGCCGATGATCACCATGTCCTCTTCGTCGAACTTGTGCATGTCGAACTTGCCCTCAGCCTGGGCCTTGAGCAGCGGGAAGGCCTGGGCCTGGACCTCTGGCGCCATGTGCGCCAGTTCCCATTTCAGGGTGAATTCGGCGACGCTGGCATACCACCACCATACGGATTCCCACACCCGGTTGGTCTCGAATTTGCGCCGGTCCTCGGTGCAATGGACCAGGGTATAGACGCCGACCTTGTTGGTCTGGATGCTGGTGACGGGCGTCGCGGTCTTCTGCGCCTCGCGGTAAACGCGGATCAGCTCGGCCAGCTTTTGCAGCGGCTGCATGATCGAGAAACACAGCAGCCCGAGCCCGTTCTCGCCGGCCATGCGGATGGTCTCTTCCGAGGTGCCGGCCATCCAGCACGGTGGATGCGGATACTGATAGGGCTTCGGCGTGATCATCCGCGCGGGGAAATCGAGGTATTCGGAATGTTCCTCGTAATATTCCTCTTCCCACATGCCGACCACAGTGCGCGCGGCCGCCAGCATCTTCTTCTTCGAATTGGGCACATCGACCCCGAAGGCGATCTGTTCCATCGGCGTGGAGCGCCCCATGCCCCATTCGGCGCGCCCGCCCGACAGCAGGTCCACCGTCGCCACCTTTTCGGCGATCCGCGCGGTGTGGATGAATTCGTGCGGCATCAGCGAAACGCCAAAGCCGAGCCGGATGTTTTCGGTGATCTGAGATAGCGCACCGAGCACGACATCGTTGCACGGCATGTGGCTGCGGCCTTCGCGGAAGTGGTGCTCGACCAGCCAGGCGGTGTGGAAGCCCTTCTTGTCGGCCAGCACGATCTGCTCGATGCAATCCTTGTAGGCCTTGCGTTCGGCGGTGCGCTGCCCCCAGGGGTGGTCCCCGGCCCACGGCTTGGGGGCCTCGAACTCATAAAGCATTCCCAGTTCCATTGCCGTCTCCCAATTCAAAAAAATTTTATCCAGCCAATTTCGTCATTGCGAGCGCAGCGAAGCTATGACGAAAGGTATGTTGTCATCCGTTGCTTTGCCTTTGAAGTTCGCGCATTTCCTTGCGGCTGCGGCGCGCGCCGCCGCTGAACTTGGTGCTGAGCGCGCGGTCGACCGTGAGGTTCTGTCCAGATATCCCCGAGGCGAGATCGCTCAGCAGAAACACGATTGCGTTGGCCAGCTCATCGGGCTCCGAAAAGATCACTGTCTCGCCCGGCGCACGGCTGGTCTTCGCCGCGTCCGACATGTTGGCCGACTTGTCGATCACCCGCTGGCTCATCACCGCGCCCGGCGAGACCGAATTGGCGCGGATGCCGCATTCTTGCCATTCGTTGGCCATGGTGCGGGTCAGCGCGATCACGCCGGATTTGGCCGCCCCATAAGGCCCATGCCAGGGCGCGGCGTCCTTGGCGCTGATCGATCCGACGTTGACGATGGTGCCCCTGCGGCCTGTGTCGATCCAGTTCTTCGCCAGATCGCGGCAGAGGAAGAAGGTGTAGGCGAAGTTGAGCTGCATCGACTTCCAGAAGACGTCGGTCGGGGTATCCTCGAGCGGCACCCATTCCTGCGCGGTGGTGCCGCCGACGACATTGGCGATCCCGTCGACCGGGCCGACTTCGCGCAGCACCCGGGGGATCACCGCCTCGCAGGCCTCTACCGAATAGAGATCGGCAACCATCGTGTGCACAGTCGCGCCAAGCGCGCGGACCTGTTTGGCGGCGGCAGCAACTGTCGCCTCGTCCTTGTCGAGCAGCACCAGCGCGCCGCCAGCCCGGGCCACGGCCCGCGCGGTGGCACCGCCAATGCCCCCTTTGTGGCAGCCGCAGACAAGAATCGTCTTGCCGGTGAAATCGATTGCCAGCGCCACTGCGCATTCTCCGCCTGTTGATTATTATTTTGTAATGTTGAAAACTTATTCGAAATATAGTAACGACACTGGATTGCCTGTCAATTGGAATTCGCCATGGTCCGCCCCGCCCTCTCCGCCTCGCGCGGCTTTGACATTCTCGAACTGCTCGCGCTTGCGCCGGCGCAAGGGCTGACGCTCTCGGATGTCGCCCGCGCCACCGGGATCAACCCGGCTTCGTGCCACGCGGTGCTCGGCGTGCTCTGCGAACGCGGCTACATCGCGCGCGATCCCGCCAGCCGGCGGTTCACACTCGGGCCGCTGCCGGTCGCGCTCGGGCAATCGGCGCTGGCCGCCCAGCCGCTGCTGGAACGCGCGCGGTCAGTTGCCGACCGGATGGCGGACGAGACCGGACTGCCGGTGCTGATCAGCGCGGCAGTTGGCGGAGACATCGTCGGCATCCATGTCCGCAGCGACCCAGCGGGCCGGCTGCCCGGCCTGCTGCCGGGCGAACGCCGGCCGATGCTGCCGCCGCTCGGTGCGCCGTTCCTCGCCTGGGCCGGCGACGATGCGATCGAGGCCTGGCTGGCGAAGGCTCCCGCTGGCGAGCCCCGCGAAGCGACGGACGAGCGGCGTCGCGGGATGGCAGCGATCCGGGCGCGCGGCTGCGAAGTGCTGGTGCAATCGACCGCCACTTCCCGGCTCGCATCGGAAATGGCAGCCCTTGCTGCAAAGGGGGCAAACGGGGCAAATGGCGCGAATGATCCCGGCGCACGTTTCCATACGCTGGGGCCCAAGATGGCATTGCCGGAGGAGCTCGAACCCGAACGCTTCTATGATATTTCGCTGATCGCCGCGCCGGTGTTCAATGCAGCCGGTGTCTGCCTTTACAACATATGCCTGGGGCCATTTCCCGATCCGCTTGATGGCGCCGCGATCATCGCGCTGGGCGAGGCGCTTATGCGTGCCTGCCTCGAGGCGATGCGCGCGACCGGCCCGGCGTTGCAATCACCCGCGCAATTTCAGGTAACCGCGCGCAGGAAATAGCGGGCGAAAGTCTCGGGCCAGTGATCCTGCGCAGGGTCATGGCGAGACAGGCCGCGCACATGGCCGATCAACCCGTCAAGCCAGAAGCGGGCTGCCGCGCCGGGATCAGCGATCGCAGCCTGACCCTGCGCGCTGGCATGTTCCAGACAGCCGCGCAGCCTCGCCAGCATGTCGCGATAAATCGACTCGCGCAGACAGGCCCCCGGCTGGGTGCGGTCGATCCAGTCGATCAGCCGCTCGAGCATCAAGGCTTGCGGCGCGGACAGCGATGTCACCGAGCGGCGCGTGATTTCGGCAATCACCGTTTCGATTGCGCCGCTTTGCGCAGCTTCGTCGAAATCGGCGAACAGCAAACCGGTGCGTTCGGCGAGCACCGCCTCCAGCAGTTCCGGCTTGCCGGCAAAGCGCGCATAGATCGTCTGCTTGCTGGCGTGGGCGGCGGCAGCGACCCGGTCGAGCGCGAATAATTCGGGGCCGCTTTCGAGCAACACTGCCCATGCCGCATCGACAATCCGCGCGGTGATCTGCTCCGCCTGCCCCAGCGCGGGGCGGCCACGCGATGGTGCCGGCTCAGCCAGCGTCCTGCTCCCAACCTAGCCCCAGGGCCTTGGCGAGCGCAACATAGGCCGATGTGAGCTCGCCCCGCGCCGCCGCCTCTGCCAGCCGCGCATCGATTGCCTGTGCCTCGCTTTGCAACGCTGCGGCAGGGGCAAGCGTGCCGGCCCGCGCGCGCAGGGCATCGAGCCGGGCGATCTCGCCGGCATGGGCAGCCGCGCTTCCCGCGCGCGCCTGCGCAAAGCGCGCCGCGCCAAACCGCGCCAGCGCCGCTTCTGCATCCTGGAGCGCCGCGAGCACCTCGCCCCGGTACTCGGCCAGCGCCGCATCGCGCGCCGCCTCCGAGCCGCGCACCGCTGCTGCGCCGCGCCCGAAATCGAGGAAGCTCCAGGACAGGCGCGGCAAAGCGATGGTCGAGAGGTTGGCGGTGTCGAACAGGTCGCCCGCCTGGCTGCCGCCGACGCCGATCAGCCCGATGAAAGTGATGCTGGGGAAGCGTTTGGCCCGCTCGATACCGATCCGCGCCGAAGCCGCGGCGAGCATCCGTTCGGCTGCGCGGATATCGGGCCGGCGCGCCAGCATGGCCGCCGGATCGCCGACGACCACACTTGCGGGCGGCAGCGGAACCGGGCCGGCGGCCAGCCCATCGAGCGCGCCGGGCGCATCGCCGGTAAGCACGGCGAGGCTATCGGCAAGGACCGCAAGATCGGCCGCTGCCTGGGCAAGCTCAGCCTCGCCACGCGCCTCGGTCGCGCTCGCCGCCGCGACCGCCTGACGCGGCGCGGCGCCCGCTGCGAGGCGTTGGCGGGCAATCGCTGTCAGCTGGCGTTGCAACGCAAATTTTTCGGCAATCAGCCGGTGGCTCGCCTGCCGCGCGCGCAGCGCCACATAAGTCCGCGCGATCTCTGCCGAAAGCGCGACATGCGCATCGGCCAGCCGCGCCCCGGCAGCTTCTGCCTCGGCCCGGGCGCGTTGACCATCCCGGCGCTTGCCGCCCCACAGGTCCAGCTCCCACTGCGCATCGAAACCGGCATTGAACAGGCCAATCTGGCCATTCGAGCCGCCGATCGAGTTCTCCGGCAGGCTGGCATTGGCATAGAGCAGCGAGGTGCCGAGCCCGGGCAGCTGGCCGGCCCGGCTTGCTGCCGAGCTCGCCCGTGCCTGGCGCAGCCGCGCCTCGGCTGCAGCGATTGCGGGTGCCTGGTTGAGCCCCCGTTCGATCAGGCTCGCCAGCTCAACGTCGCCCAGGCTCGGCCACCACCGGGCCAGCGGGGCCGCCGCATCGGCCTCATCGGCGCGCAGGAAATGGCCCGTCTCCAGCGCGCGCGAGGCGGGTGCTGGCGGGCGCAGATGATCCGGCCCGGCGTTGCAGCCGGTCAGCACCAGCGCAATCGCGGCGAATGAAAGGGCGAGCCGCACGGTCAATGTCCACCCATGGCCAGAGCCGAACCTGGCGGCGGCGGGCGCAGCAACAGCACGAACGGCGCGACCAGCAGCGCGATCATGGCGAGTGCGAGAAAAATGTCGCTGAACGTCATCACCGAGGCCTGGAGCATCACTTGTCCGTCGATCATGCGGTAGGCCGCTTCCATCCCTTCGGACCCGCCGCCAAACATATTGGCAGACTGGCCGAGCTGGCTCTGCAAATCGGGATCATTGGCACCCAGCGTCGCATGGATCTGGCCATAATGCAGATCGAGGCGCTGCTGCTGGAAGCTGGCGATCGCCGCAAGTCCCATCGACCCGCCCAGATTGCGCGCCACCGCACTCAGGCTGTTGGCTTCAGCGGCATCTTGCGTGGCGACCGAGGCAATCACCGACTGCATCAGCGGGATTGCGGTCATCGTCGTGCCGAAGCCAAAGAACAGCTGCGAGATAATGAAGTGGCTGCCGGTGGTCTGGGCAGTCAGCCCGCTGGCCAGCCAGTTGGCCACCGCAATCGACATCAGCGCCAGGAAGATTGTCAGCCGGGCGTCGATCTTGGCGAAAGTCACCGGGTAAATCATCGCCACCGGAATCGAGACAAGCCCGCCGATAAAGGCGATCTGGCCAGCCTGATAGGCATTGTAACCGGCAATTGAGACGAGAAACTGCGGGATGATGAAAATGCCGGTGAACAAGGTGGCGCCAAGTCCGGTCAGCAAGACGATCGAGGCTGCAAGGCTGGGGCTGCGCAGCAGCGCGAGCCGGATCACCGGGCGGCCGGGGCGCAACTGGCCGATCGTGACAAGCAGGAAGCCGAGCGCGCTGGCGCCGGCGAGCCGCCAGATGAATGCCGATTCAAACCACTGCTCGCGGTGCCCTTCCTCCAGCAGCAAGGTCAGCGCGCCGAGGCCAATCGCCATGCCGGCAATGCCGAACCAGTCGGCCTGGCGCAGCTCCGCCATGCTGCCCCGCGATTTGGGCAGTGCCACCATCAGCATGACCAGCAGGCCCGCACAGATCGGCACGTTGATAAAGAAGGCGAGGTGCCAGCTATAGTGTTCGGTGAGCCAGCCGCCCAGCAGCGGCCCGATCACCGGCCCGAGCAAGGCGGCCATGGCGGTGATCGCCAGCCCGATGGTTTGCTGCGACGGTGGCAAACGGACCGCAACGATGGTCAGCGCAGTGGGGATCAGCACACCGCCCGACAGCCCCTGCCCGATGCGCCCGGCGATCATCATCTCGAGACTGGTGGCGAAGCCGCAGACCATCGAAAACAGGGTGAATACGCTCGCCCCGATCACCAGCAGCCGGCGCAGGCCCAGCATCCGTTCAAGCCAGGCGCAGAGCGGAATGACAATGATTTCCGCAATAAGATAGGAGGTGCCGACCCAGGTGCCCTCGCTCGGTGTGGCACCGATCTCGCCCTGGATCACTGGCAGGGCGGAATTGACAATCGAAATGTCCATCAGCGCCATCAGCGAGCCGATCATCCCGGCGGCAACCGCCAGCCAGTCCTCGAGACTGGCTTTGTCGCTGGCTCCGGCCATCGGCCGAGATGCCGAAGGAAGCGTCGCAGCCTGGTTCACCGCGCCGGCTTTGCCTGTTCGGCGCGGATCGCCTCGATCTCGCCTTTGCCGCCGCGGGTATCGACCTCGACATGCAGCGACAGGCCCGGCACCAGCACCCGCCGCGCCGCCGGCCCCGCCGTGATGTGGATGCGCACCGGCACGCGCTGGACGATCTTGGTGAAATTGCCGGTGGCATTCTGCGGCGGGATCAGCGAGAAATTGGCCCCCGTTCCGGGCGTAATGCTGGCGACTGTGCCGGAAAATTCGACCCCGGGGAGTGCATCGACTTCGATCTTCACCGGCTGGCCGGCGCGCATCAGGCCGATCTGGGTTTCCTTGAAATTGGCGACGACATAGAGCTCGGCGCTGGGCACAATGGTCATCAGCCGCATCCCCGGCTGGACGAATTGGCCCGGGCGCACGCTGCGATTGGCCACCCGTCCGGCGATCGGCGCGGCGAGGTTGGTCGCGGCGAGATCGTTGGCGGCGGCCTGGCGCTGGACGCGGGCGGCGGTGCCTTGCGCGGCAATGCGCGCGGCATCGGCCGAAAGGCTGATCACCCGCCGCTGGGCCTGGACCAGCGCGGCGCGCGCGCCGGCAAGATCGGCAGCGGCCTTGTCGCGCTGCGCGTTCAGCTGCGACAGCCGCTCGGCTGGCTCTGCCCCAGCGGCAACCAGCGGGCGATAGCGTTCGGCTTCGCGGCTGGCAAAGGCCAGTCCGGCTTGCGCCGCCGCCACGCCGGCGCGCACCTGGACGACCGCCGCCTCGGCTTCCGAGCGCGCGGCTCCTGCTGCTCCCTGGGCCGCGAGGGCGCTGGCAATCTCGGCCTCGCTCGCGGCGAGGCGGGTCTGGAAATCGACCGGGTCGATCTCGACCAGCACCGTGCCGTGCGCCACGAACTGGTTATCCGCGACCGGAACCGCGCGGACATAGCCAGCCAGCTTGGCGGCTATCGCAACCTGATCCGCCTGGATGGTTGCATCGTCGGTGCCCTGAAAATAGCGCAGGGTGCGGTCGTAATGGCGATAGGCGGCGAGCGCCGCGACAGCCAGGAGCACCGCCGCCGCCAACCCGATCCTTGTGGCCCTGGCCGACATCATTCCGCTTCCCGCTCGCCCTAATGGAACGACATAGTACCATTTATTTCCGCACAGACAATGCCAAACCGCTCCGCCCCTTCCGGCTTTGACAGCGCCAGACCAGATGGCTAAAGCACGCCTGCTTGCCTCGGGCGGGTGTAGCTCAATGGTAGAGCAGCAGCTTCCCAAGCTGAATACGAGGGTTCGATTCCCTTCACCCGCTCCAAATCTTTGGATTAGTATAATCCATTGATATAACCTGATAAAATATCACGTTATTTGCCTGTGTGGGAATTGTGTAGAAAAATTTGGGGAGCTGTCGCCGATAGCCGATGCAAACATTCACCGTTTTTCTAACGCGATAACCGATGTAGTAGGCCAAAGGCTGCGGCACGGCGATAGGTTGCTCAGCGGTTTCCGCCAAGAAATCCGCCAATCTGCCATTACAACCCATATTGGTCAGCGTTTCGCGGGCTGGGCAAGGTCTTGGTTTCGGTCAATTTCAGCCAGCTTACGCTTACCCCGCAGAGGCGCAGGTGCGACATCGCGCTATCGGCTTCGGCCCGGCGCGTCGCGCCCTTGACTATGCTCGTGGGCCTTGAACCGCTTGTCCATTGCCTCCTGCAACATCAGCACCACACGAGCGTGGCCAATGCGTTGCGCGTTGGAGGCATCTTCCGCGATGACAGTGCGTGCCCTTAATTGGGCTTCAATCTCGTCGACGCTAAGCGTGTCGAGTTTTTTGTAGAGCTTGAACTCGGCAGGCGGAACCGTCACCATCCATTCTGCGGGCCAACGCTCGATCATGGGATTCATGACGGCAGCGTTGATGGCTTCGCTTGGCAGGGCACTTGTCGGCTTGCTGGCATAGTAAGTTCTGGTGGCGATTTCCGCGATTGTGGCAAGTGCCTCATTCACTTGGGACCGATGGACAGCGTTTGCGGCCTCCATCGCGTCAACCCGCGCAGCGAGCGTCGCCACCCCTTCGGCAATATCGGTCAACAGCCCCAAAAGTGGATCATCTCGGTGTTCACTCATCTGCTTGGCCCTCCACGGTCACGGTCTTGGTCACGTTCTTTGGCCTTGGTCCGGTCACGATCCCGCTCATCATCCTTACGCACCTGCTTGCCCAGTTCGGCCATGCGCGCGAGGAGACGGTTCGCTGCGGTGTCGGTGCCACGGTCCTGCCCTGGCTCCTTGTCGGCATCGCGCTTGGCCTCCGGCGCTGCTGACGGCTCGCGCCCCAGC
>JANPOS010000056.1:0-16788 GCA_031428115.1 Novosphingobium sp.
GCGTTCGAGATAGTCGTTGGACATCTCGCCGCCGAGCGCCAGATGCGGCGTGTGGTAGAGCGTCATCGCCTGCAGCAGCATGGTGTTGGCAACCGCCAGCCAGATAAGTTGCCCGGTTTCGCTCCAGTCGGGCGGGTTGAAGACTGCCCAGAACAGCAACGCGGCAGGCAGGATCGAGGCGAACATGAATGGGTGTCGTCGCCCCCACCTTGTGCGAGTGCGATCCGACCATGAGCCGACGAGTGGATCGAAGATCGCGTTGACGATCAGCCCGGCGGCAAGTGCCGTGCCGACATGTCCGGCATCAAGCCCGCGAACCTGATTGTAGAACAGCATCAGGAATGAAGCGGTCGCGGTATATGCGGCGGCCTCGGCCGTACTGCCAAGGCCATAGCTGACCTTCATCAGCGGCGTGAGGCGGGGCAGTGCGCTCAATTAACCAGCCTGAAGAGGTCGCCGTGGGGCCAGGGCTGATCGGCAATCAGAGTCACGTCGCTGCTCTGCCAATGCGCCAGTGCCCGCGCCTGCATCGGCCGATGAGTGCGCCCGGAACTGAGCGTATAGAGCTGATAGAGCGCCACGCCCGCAGCCGCATCACCGGCCGCGCGCAATACGAATGCCCTGCTGCGAAAGGCATCAAGCCCGGAAAGGATCTTCCGCGCATGGCCTATTGCCGCGTCGCGTAATCCAGGATCGGCGATATCGGCAAAGACATCGCGCCGCGCCTGGGCAAGATCGGTATCGAACGGCACCATCACGCCACTTTCGCCTTGCCCGCTGGCCTCCAGGCCAATCCGCCAGATGCGCACCGTCACCTTTCCGCCGCGCTCGATCAGCAGCGCCTGATCGCTAGCGATTCGCACCTCGAGCGCGCCATGGCTGAAACTGGCGGTCTGCTGAGGAAACGGTGCGCGGCGCAGCATGTCGGTTATGGCTTCAACCCCGAACGCCTCGCAATCGGCGCTCTCCATCCGGCAGGCACCCCACAGGGGCTCCAGGTCGAGCGGTTCCGCCTGCCGTGTATCCAAAGCGCTCATGCTCCCAATCCCCCCGCCACCTGACGCAGCACCGCGAGTTCGTCGAATACTGTGACATCCTCGGTGATCAGGCCCTGTTCAATGCGATAATGCGAAATGGCCAAAACCAGCACTTCGCGCCCGCTCGGCGGCCCCCAAGGTCCAAGCCCGCGATGGTGGCCGGCCAGCGACCAGCGGATCGCCACGGCCACGCTGCCGTCCGGATTCGGGCGGGCTGCGACATGCTGGGCGGCAAATGCGCAATTATGCAGCATGGCGCGCAGCTGGGTGACGCAGCCGATCCAGTAGCCGCGCCCGTAGCCGATGCGCCCGGTTGGCCAGCGCACCTCCGCCGCAGCCGAGAGGTTTTTTGCGGCATCGCCCAGCATGTCTTCCACCAGTGCCTGGCGCAGCATGGCGACGACCGGCGTCGCGGGATGGTCGGCCGGAACTGCACCATCCCCGCCCTTGCGCAACGCTGCGATTGCCGCCGCGCGCCAGGCGTGGCGCCGCTGATCACCTTCGCAGTCGGCAGCGGCCTGGAATTGCGCACCGGTCCATGGGCTCTGGCCCACCTGGAGAACTGCTCGGCCGTTATCGCGCACCAGCCACTCTTCGACGATCCGGTTCTCGACTACGGCGCAGTCAGCAATCGTCGTTGCGCCAATCGGCAGGAATGTTGCCGGGCCAAGCATCGGATCATCGCCCATATGCGTCATCTGGCTGGTCAGCCGGTGCGAACTGTAAAGCCGCCCGTCGCGATCGAGCGACCAGATCACATCTTCGCCGATAACCTGCCGATCGCTTGACGCGGCGAGTGCGCCAATGGTTGACTGGACCACCGCTTCCGCGCCGCTGGCCGGCCCAGCCGGGGTATGCATGACAACATCTGGTGCATAATGGGTGCGGCAAAGACCAATGTCGCGCTCTTCCCAAATGCGGTGGGTGCAGCGCAGAATGTAGTCGACGAAATCGCGATAACAGGGGTCGAAACCCGGCAGTTCCTGCCGCTGTGGCCCTTGTTTCAGAATTTCCTCGAGCAGGACGCCACGCGGCGGCACCACTTCGGCCAAATCGTCCCACCGCATTGCCGAATGGTTCTCTCTGGCCGCCATAGCCCGCAGCTTAGTCATTTTGACTGCGGAAACAAGATATGTTTTGCAACCGCATTCATTGCCTCCGCCATGGTGCAAGAATGCAGCTTTGGCACGGCTGATGACCGATAAGTTGTTTCACCATTGCATGGGTGCCGGAGGTTTCTGGAAAGCTGACGCCGGGATCGGACGCAATGTGATCGAGCAGCATGGCCTTGTTCGCGTCAAACGACACTGCCAAGGCGATGGCTTGAGCTGGGTTTGCGGCGATGGATTTGGCCACCCAATTGCGTAGCGCTGAACAGGAAAATCTGGCGATTTCCAGGCTGGACCTCGCTGTCAGTCAGGGCGTTAAACCATTTTGCAGGAAATCAGAATCATTCGTCATTGCTTCGCTGCGCTCGCAATGACGAAGCACTGGTGCAGATTAAGCGCACGATGCCCTAATGTTGGCAGTGGTGCTGCAAGCTGCCTGAATTGATGGATCATCGCGAATAGGCAGCTCACTACCGGCTATCAGGTTTCAGTGTTCCTGACTGGTGTCGGTCCGGAATTGAGATGTCGACCACCAACGGGCAATGTCCGCAATGGGCGCGCGTCGCTGCCGGAATGCCCAGCGCCTTGAACGTCCGGTTTCAAGATCAAGCAAATCTTATGCTGTCACGAACGATTCGAAGACGTGGATCGTATAATACCTATATTGTTACCTTTTGTGCCAAGTCTTTATCGGTGTTTGAACGCAAGATATTGAAAACATGGTGCCGGCTACAAGATTCGAACTCGTGACCCCCTGATTACAAATTAGTGATAACCTTGTGCGAGTACGTCGCCACCCTCACATAAAACCATGGATTACGACGTATAAGTGTAGATAGGTGTTGGCCAAGATAGATGCACTCTGCTACCTAGATGCTAGCTGTTAGGAGCTAGGTAGCATGGTGAAGCTGACTGTCCGCACCGTTGAAGCAATCGAGCCGGGCGTAAAAGACGTCATCGTCTGGGATGACGAACTGACGGGCTTCGGGGTCAAGGTGACACCCAACGGGAAGCGGACGTTCCTGCTTTATTATCGGACGGTGGATCACGTGCAGCGCAAGCCCCGCATTGGCGATTTCCCGGCCATGAAGCCCGAAAAAGCACGTAGCATTGCCAAGGACTGGCTTTCAGAGGTTAGGGCAGGAAAAGACCCCTCGGGAGAGCGAATTGCCCGACGGGCCACTCGCGGTACCGATACAGTCAACGACATGTTTGGCGATTACCG
The DNA here is from genome assembly GCA_031428115.1 of Novosphingobium sp. GTDB lineage: Bacteria > Pseudomonadota > Alphaproteobacteria > Sphingomonadales > Sphingomonadaceae > Novosphingobium. The sequence goes on from JANPOS010000056.1 coordinate 3,372, forward strand.
GAAGGCCAAAGGGGCGCTAAGGAGCATTGGCGAAGTCGAGCGTCTGTTCAGACACGACATTCTCCCGGTCATAGGCAAATGCCGTGTGGAGGAGGTGACACGGGCACAAGTAACGCGGCTCTTGGATGGCATCGCGAAGCGATCTCCCGCTGTTGCCCATGCCGTTCGCAGGCAGCTGTCGGCCTTTTACACTTGGGCACTCCCGCGCCTGCCAGACGGTGTAAGCAATCCGGTCACGAATGCCGCCAAGGTGGCGGCATTGCCGAAGCGTGAGCGTGCACTTTCGCAGGATGAGTTGAGGAACCTTTGGCTTGTGCTTGAGGGCGAAAGTGAGCCGTGGCGATCAGCCATTCAGCTTCTCATCCTGACTGGCCAGCGTCGCGAGGAAGTGTTGCAAGCGGATTGGAGGGAGTTCGATCTGTCCAAGCGTATGTGGACGCTTCCCGCCAGCCGCGCCAAGAATGGCAAGGAGCATAAAGTGCCACTTGCCCCGCAAGTAGTGAAAATTCTTGAGACACTGCCTGCACGCCAGGGGCGGCTGTTCTCTACTGGTACCAGCCGCCCTTGGCGTGCAGCCGCACGAATCCGTATGGCTATGGGTCATTCAGTTCCAGCATGGCGTTGGCATGACATTCGCCGCACCTTAGCGACTGGCCTGCAACGCATAGGCGTTCGGTTGGAGGTGACCGAGGCGATCTTGAACCATGTCAGCGGAAGCCGCTCCGGAATCGTGGGGGTAACTACGGCATGGCTTGCTCATGCAAACGGTGTGAGCGTCAGGACGATCAGCAGGTGGCGACGACAATCCAGTCCAGCCGAAGCAGACCTGACTACAATGACAGCGGAGATGGGACTTGAGATGTCACTGCTTCGCCCGCTTGGCGGTATGATGCCGTTGTGGTCTCGCATGGCGATTGCGGAGTTTGCATGGCAGGGCGCGACCTACGAGGAGCTCACCACGATGTTCCAATGTGGCAAATCCACGGTCTGGAGGTGCGTAAAAAGGCGGCCGGGTGGGTTCTCGCCGCTTTCGGGTAAACGAATGTTGACTATGCAACAGCAAGCCGGAATGAATGATTTCACAATTCGAACTGGCACCTAGATGAATCACAATATCGTCAGCCATCGCCCAACCCGGTATGGCTCAAGCGTTACTGAAGGACCGTGATGGCCTTCACGAACTGCCTGTTGCCCGTTATGAAAGACGCACACTTGATATCTGCGGACCATCTCTCCGCGTGTGTCGAAGACTCCGTGGGATAGTCGATCGTCGCTTTGGACAGGCTGACGTCTGTCGTTAGGTAGGGGCTCTTGATCGACGCCCAAACCATCATGTGAGGATTGGCCTTGAACGCTCGTGCATCCTCGGGTGACATTGACAAGCGCCACTGCATGTTGGCTCCGCGACCATTGTCATCGAGCATCTGACCAAGGGGGAACTCAAGCGTGCTGCGTGTCACGGAGTAGGAATCGACGTTCACGCTGGCACCATAGGCGTTCTGTCCGACGTAGCTGGGTCGGTCCCTGTATTTCTCGGAGAACTGCATACTCGACGTGTACCCGTCAGGCCGCGTGCCCACTATCCATTTGATCGATAGAACACCTGCTTCAACGTCATAGTCCATGCCGTTGGGTGAAAGCTTAGCGTCGATGATGATGCGGCTGGCATCGCCAAGGCTATTCGCCCAGAATGCCGCCTGTCGTGCTTGGAAGGCCGCCGCCGTCTCGAACTCGTCTTTCTGCTCCACCCGGTCCATGAACACCTTGACGGGCATGTCTAAGAGGATGGATTTTGCACTTGGCAGCGAAGCCAGCCGCGCGTTGAATTGGTCGCAAGAGGATAGGCCTTGCACCCTGGCAGCGTATGTAGTTGGGGTCATGGCCGTGGCGACTGCCCTCGTCGTCATTGGCCGCTTCTTAGCCGGTGCAGCACTCACAGAAGCAGCCAACGATACCGCCAAAAACCCAAATAATGCTGCGCGCAATTTCATTCCCCCCTCAGAACCTACCTGCGGCCTCCTAACAGGCAATCCCGTTGGATCAATCTTTGCTCGGGATAAGCCTCCGGACAAGATGAGGCTGATCGATGGGATGAACTTCAATTTCAGTGTTCACCGCAGCGATGGGCGCGAAGCCTGACGAGACATGATGCATTCTGGAATATTCGGGGAGTTATGGATTCTGAAGATTTTCAGAATTGTGTGAAGCGATGATTTCGAGGTCCGCCAGCCGACATCACAGTGAAAGTGTGTGCCACCCTTCACGCCGACCGTGAGCTACCTATTTGCTACCTGTTAGATTTACCTCTCCAATAGACCGCGCCTAACTCATTGAAAAATATGGTGCCGGCTACAAGATTCGAACTCGTGACCCCCTGATTACAAATCAGGTGCTCTACCAACTGAGCTAAGCCGGCTCCCGATGTGCGCACGGGTGCGCCGCTGCCCATACAATCAGGTGATGCCAAAGGTCCAGCCCTCGGTTTGGGCGATCTGCCGGGTCAGGCCTGGCGGGTGCCACAATTCGCTGCGGTTTGCGGTGCGGCGCAGCCAGGCGGCGGTGACAATGGCGTCAGTTGTGTGGTCGTCATAGCGCGCGAGCGGATCATGCGGGGCAGAGACCAGCTCGGCGAGCGCGGCATCAAGCGTGGCGGCATCGCGCAGCTTGCTGCGACCGGCGCGCAGGCCGCCGGCGCGGGCGGCAAGCGCGGTGTAGATTTCGACCACCACTGCCCCGCGCGGCGGCAGAGGATCGAACGGCCAGACGGGAATCCGGCCGCTGAGCCGGTGCAAAATGCGCATGCCGGTCAGGCTCGACTTGCCAACCTGGGCCGCGCCGACGAGGTTGAAACAGCTGTAGGGCGATAGGCCAGCCGCGCGCTGGCCATGTTCGCAGATCCTGAGGCGTCCACGCCCTGGGGGATACAGGTCGCCCAGTGACCCGCGCTGGCGGAAGTGGCGGCTGGCTTGGGCGTGGGCAAGAAAGCTGTTGCAGCCAAAGTGGGCGTCCGGCGCGGCAAGCTGTTCAACCAATGCCCACAGGCCGCGCGCATCATCGGGCGTTTCCCGCCAGCCGGGGAAGAAGCCGTCGGCATCGAGGAACGGAAATCCGGCTGAAAGGTCGAGCCCGATCACCATGTCCTGGTCCGCTTGCGCCGCGATCCATTCGCCCAGCGCCGCGCGGCTCCAGCCGTGGAGCGGGCGGATCGGCACCGGCGCGGTGCCGCCTGCCTCCGCCACGGCCAGCGCCAGGCCTTTGGGCCGGGCGACCGCCTCGCCGGACCAGTCAATCGCGGCGAAACGGCTGAAGCGCGTCACTTGGCCGGACAGCCCCGGCCGCTGGCGCGGGTGATCCGCCAGGTGGCACCAGACGGGCGGGCAACGTAGCGATCACGCCGCAGCTTGCTGAAATCCTCACCGCCGTTCGCAATGCGGCTGCCCGGAATGCCCGAAAGATTGACGCAGGTCTCGCCCCCCCAGCTGTCGACGCGCCAATCGACCAGCGAGGGGAATTGGTCGGTCATCACGGTGCGTCGCAGGCCAACCGGGTTTACCTGCCAGATGGCGAAACCGTTGAGCGATCCGAAGCCGCTCTCGGAAAATTCGATCGCCGCCAGCTGCCGGCGCGAGGGCGAGAAAACTGGCTTTGCGCCAGTATCGACCGCCTGGCCCCTGCCGGTGCGATCAATGACGATATGGCCGCCTTCCTCATAACCATACCAGTCGAACTCGATGAAGCGGAAGTCCGCGCTCGTGGCGAAATTGCGGGCCTCGCTGACGCTGGCAATGGAATGGCAGAAATTGGCGTTGCCAAGCGTCCAGACGGCGAGGTTCGTGCGGTTCGAGCGGATCAGTGCGCCGAGCCGAGGCGGAACCTGCAGCGGGCCCTTGCGGGAGTTGAGCTCCTCGTCGACCGGCGGGGTGGCGGGGCACCGCGCGGGGCTGGGCATGTCGGGCGGTGGAGGCGGGGTGGCCCGGGCCTGGCCCGGGGCCAATGCCGCGCCAAGCGCGAGGCCCAAAATCAGCTGAAATCTTGTCATCGCTTGCTTCCCCCTGCCTCGCGCCGCTTCCTGTCCCACCATTCAAGCCGTTCGATTACCTGCCGTTCAAATCCGCGCGGGACCGGGCGGTAATAGGTCTGCGGCGCCATGCCCTCGGGCCAGTAGTCGGCGCCGGAAAAGCCGTCCTCGCTCTCATGGTCATAGGCATAGCCCTTGCCCATGCCGATGTCTTTCATCAGTTTGGTCGGCGCATTGAGGATATGCGGCGGGGGGGCGAGCGAACCGCTCTCGCGCGCGCTCTTCCACGCTTCTTTCTGTGCGACATAGGCCGCGTTCGATTTGGGCGCGGTGGCGAGGTAAAGGCAGGCCTGGACGATGGCAAGCTCGCCTTCCGGGCTGCCGAGGAACTGGTAGGCGTCCTTGGCGGCAAGGCACTGGGTGAGTGCCTGCGGATCGGCGAGGCCCACGTCCTCGCTGGCGAAGCGCACCAGCCGGCGGAGCACGAACAGTGGTTCCTCGCCGGCGGTGAGCATCCGCGCGAGGTAATAGAGCGCGGCTTGCGGATCGGAGCCGCGCAAGGCCTTGTGCAACGCTGAAATCAACCCGTAATGCCCGTCGCGGTCCTTGTCATAGACCGCGACGCGGCGCTGAAGGAACTTGCCCAGAGCTTCGGGATCGAGAGCTGCGGGAATGTTGGCGGCATAGAGCGTTTCGGCCTGATTGAGCAGGAACCGCCCATCGCCGTCTGCCGAGGCGAGGAGTGCCCCGCGCGCATCGGGGGTGAGGGGCAGGGGCTGGCCAGTCAGCTGTTCCGCGCGGGTCAGCAGCACGCCAAGCGCAGCCTCATCGAGCCGGTGCAGGATCAGCACCTGCGCCCGGCTGAGCAGGGCGGCGTTGAGCGCGAAACTCGGGTTTTCGGTCGTCGCGCCGACCAGCACCACCGTGCCTTTCTCGACGAAGGGCAGAAAGCCATCCTGCTGGGCGCGATTGAAGCGGTGGATCTCGTCGACGAACAAGAGCGTGCGCTGGCCTATGCGCGCCGCCACTTCGGCCTCGGCAAAGGCCTTCTTGAGATCGGCGACGCCGGAAAACACCGCGCTGATCGCGGCAAAGCGCATTCCGACGGCTTCGGCGAGCAGCCGCGCAATGGATGTCTTGCCGGTGCCGGGCGGTCCCCACAGCACCATCGAGGTGAGCCGCCCTGCCGCCACCATCCGCCCGATCGCGCCTTGCGCGCCGGTCAGGTGCTCCTGCCCGATGACATCGGCGAGTGCGGCGGGCCGCAGCCGGTCGGCCAGCGGGGCGTCATCGCTGGCCGCCGGGGCGCTGGCTTCGCTGGCAAAAAGGTCAGTCACCGCGCCAGCCTAGACGAGTTCGCGGGCAATTGCATCGTCATGCTTTTGGTAATAGTCTCGGCGCGAGGTTCGAACTGGAGGGGGATTTCCATGAACGAAACCGCACCTGCCAAGGCAGCCTGGCATTTCTGGCTGATCGCGGCGCTCAGCCTGCTGTGGAATGGCTTTGGCGGCTATGACTATGTCATGTCGCGCCAGCGCAATATCGAATACCTCAGCCAGATGGGCAATGCAGACGAGATCCTTGCCTGGATCGACGCATTCCCGATGTGGGCGCAAGTGATGTGGCCGATAGGCGTTTGGGGCTCGGTGCTGGGGTCAGTGTTGTTGCTGCTGCGCTCGCGCCATGCAGTCACGGCCTTTGCCGTCTCGCTGATCGGCGCAGTTGTTAGTTTTGGCGCACAGATGGACAACGCCTTGCAGCCCTCGATGGACACGACCGCCAACAAGGTGATGCCCATCGTGATCCTGGTGATCATTGCAGTGCTGTGGTGGTATGCCAGACGGGTGCGTGCGCAAGCAATCCTGCGCTAGATCAGCCCCGCGCGGCTTTCTGGCGGATCAGGCGGACCATGGTATCTGCCACGGTCTGGTTGATCCGGTCCCACGAAAACTCGTGGCTGCGCGCCTCGCCCGCGCTACCGTGGCGCTCGCGCAGCGCCGGGTCGGCGATATAGCCGCGCACGGCTTCAGCGAACTGGTGCACCGCGCCGGGGCGGATCAGCCGGCCGGTCACCCGGTCGTCGACGAGGCTCTCGCTGCCGGTTGCCGCTGCCGCCACCACCGGCACGCCGCAGGCCATCGCCTCCAGCGTGACATTGCCGAAAGTCTCGGTGACGGAAGGGAACAGCAACACGTCCATCCCGGCTACTGCCGCCGCCAGCGCGTCGCCGGCGAGATGGCCGGTGAACACCGCACCGGGCAGGCGGTTTTCCAGCCAGCCGCGCGCCGGACCTTCGCCGATGATCAGCACGCGGTGGCGCACGTCATGGCGGACGAGTTCGTCGATGGCGTCGGAAAACACGTCGAGCCCCTTTTCCATCACCAGTCTGCTGAGGAAGCCGACCACCACTTCATCATCGCCGACGCCGACCGCGCGCCGCCAGGCCATGTCGCGCCGGCCGGGATGGAACAGCTCGCGATCAACCCCGCGCGACCAGATGCCGACATCGTAATTCATCCGCCGCTCGCGCAACACTTGCGCCATGCTTTCGGACGGTGCGACCAGGGCATCACAGCGGCGATAGAACCGGCGCAGGATGGCTTCGACGCCGGGCTCCAGCCACGACATGTTATAATATCGAAAATAGGTCTCGAAGCGCGTGTGGACCGAGGCGAGCACCGGCAGGCCGCGGCGGCGCGCCCAGCTCACCGCGCGGTGGCCCGAAGGGTCCGGCGATGAGACCTGGACGATGTTGGGGGCAAACTCCGCCAGATCGCGCCGCACCCGCGCGGGCAGGCCCATCGGCAATTTATAGTCGCCGCGCCCGGGAAAGCCGATCGCGGGCAGCGAAACCAGATCGCCGGTGGCCGCAAAAGCCGGCTCGTCGACCGTCGGCGAATAGACCCGAACTGCCGCGCCTTCGCGCAGCAGATAGCCAGCCAGCCGGTTCAGCGCCTGGTTTGCCCCGTCACGGACATAGTTGTAGTTGCCGCTGAACAGCGCAATTCTGAGGTCTGATGTCTGCATGCCATCCGCGCTTTAGCGGCGACATGCAGGCTTGGCGAGGGGCGGCGCTCAATCGCGCCAGTTGCGCCCGCGCCAGCCATCGTGCCGCCGACCGTCGCCGCGCCAGCCATAGCCGCGCGGTGCCCGCCAGTCGCCGCGATATCCGCGCGGATAGCCATAGGCCGGGTGCGCATAATACCGCGGATAGGGCCGGGCATAGTAGCCGCGCCGGGGATAATAGCCGTCGCCACGGTAGTAGTCGTCATCGTAGTAATAGTCGCGGTCACGGCCGTTTGAGGCAAGCGCCGCGCCCAGCGCCAGACCGACGACGCCAGCGCCAATGGCAATCGCAGCATCGTCGCCATCGCCGCCACGGCCGCGATAGCCGTCGCGCGCCTCTGCCGGAATTGCCGAAGCAAGCGCCACCACGGGCAGCAGGATGACGGTCGCTAGTCTTGTCAGGGATGAAAGCATGTCGTGTGCCTCACATTTGCGCCGAGCCGCCACCTGGCGCGACTCGGTTGTTGATGGCCCAGACAGCCACAGCGCGACTGAACCGTGCGTTAACCCTGGTCTGCCACCCCGCCGCCGGCCGGACGCCAAAGCGCATGGCCCCGCCCGAAAGCAGAGGCCATGCGCCCGGTGAGCGGAGCAGGGAGCGCCGATCAGTAGCCGCGATAGCCACGATCGCCATCGCGCCAGCCGCGGCGGTCATAGTAACCCTCATCGCCGCGATAGCCGTTGTTGCCGCGATACTGGTCGTTGCCCCGATAGTGATCGTTGCCCCGATACTGGTCATTGCCGTAGCCGTCCGAGCCGCGATAGTGGCCCCCGCCATTGTAGTAGCGATCATCGTCGTGGCGGCGGCCGTGGCGGTCATACCGGTGGCCCTGGCGGTCCCAGTAATAGCCATTGCGCCATTCCCAGCCGCGATCGCGGTAACGGTCGCGGTCCCGGTTGCCGCCGCTGGCAATCAGCGCGCCGATGGCAATGCCGACAATCCCGCCAACGATGGCTGCGCCGGTGCTGTCGCCCCGGTCATGGTTGCGATAGCCGCCGTTCCCATAAGGATAGCCCTGGGCCATGGCGGGAGAAACCGAGCCCAGCGTCATGGCGGCGAGGGCGGATGCGAATGCGAACTTGCGGATGCGCGTGGTCATGGTCTGAACTCCTGCGGCGGCGGAGGAAGGCCTGATTGCCCGCCCGATTCGCTGCCTTGCATTCAGCTTTAGGCGTGATTCGCTGAACGGATTTTGGCTGAGCCTTGCAGGGTTTGTTCAGGTTTGAATTGGGTTTGCTGAACATTTGAGGTCAATAGGGTGACAAAGGTGACACCGTGTAACCCTGGTGTCCGGTGGATTATATCTATGAAAAAACGAGATAAATTTGGACAAAGGTGACATTTGTCGCGGTTTGGATTTATTTTTTCAGCCGCATGCAGGCCAACGCAGACAGGCAAGCAATTCTGACAGGGATGCAGCGTGTAGGAAAGGGGCGTTCAGGCGAGGGCGCAAAACCCGGATCGGGCGCCGCGATGTCACCAGGACTGGTCAATCACCAGCGGGTGCGCGCGGCTCGGCGGCGCTGCAGTGGCGCATTCGCTTTGCGGCCTTGCGCTTCGCCGGGATTGACGCAGCTGTCTTGCAATGTGCGCGTGCAAAGCGGGTATGTCTTGCCCATCGCCTGCGGCGGTGGCGGCGTCAGTGCACCTTTGTAGGGCCCGGCGTTATACGTCGGATCGGCCGGCATTGCCGGCGCAACCGGGGTTTCAGCGGTGGCCGGATCGGGCGGTGTCGCGACAGGGATGCCGGGTCCCGGCGGGTTGGCCTGAACCTGGACGACCGCAGGCGCTTCGGGCATCGTCGGCTGCGCCGCAAGGGTCACTGATGTCGCCAACAAGGGAAGTGCCGCGGCACTGGCAAGGATGAAGCTGCGCATTGGTCGTCTCCATATTCAACTCGAATAGCCAAAACACCCATCCTGCGAAAAAGTTCCAACCAGGCTGTGCGCAACACCATGCGGCGACCGCCCAATCTGGCAGGAGGTTGTGCCGTGCAAACGCGCCTGTCCGGAAGCTCTCGATCCTGCCCGTTGCGTGCTTTTATACGGGATGAGCCGTGTCCGCCGTGCGGTGGGCGCAGTGCTGGTTTGGCGCTGCCAGCCGGCCAATTCATCTTCTGGACAGGTTTCAGGATGGAAATTGTGCAGGCAATATCAACGGGGGAAACGGAAGGAGTAACTCATGCATAATGATGTCCCTGCCGCCGATGTTGGACCGGAAGGCGATCAAATCATTCCAGCCGTTCCTGCAGGACTGGCGATGCCGCCATCCCAAAGCGGATCCTAGGCAGCTCAAGCTGCTGCACCGACCCGGACCAGGGTCACCAAGAATTCGCCCAGACCGCGCGTTGCATTGCTTCGCGAGCCGGTTCTGTCGCGATCAGCATTGGCCGAAAACCATTCGCCAAACGACACCGGACTGCTGGCGCAGACTGCCAGCTCCCCCCGCCATGACTGGAGAACTATCATGCTCCTGCAAGACACCATAGGCTATGCAAGCCGCCACACCTCGCGAGATGCCGGGGCAACGCTGCTTGCAGACCAGCAGTTCAGGGACCAACTGGTGGCACTGATACCCGCGCTGCGCAGCTTTGCGCGTGGCCTGTGCGGCCGGCGCGACGTTGCCGACGATCTGGCCCAGGAAACGATGCTGCGCGGCTGGCAAGCGCGCGCCAGTTTCAGACCCGGCACCAATTTCCGCGCCTGGATGTTCACGATCCTGCGCAACCAGTTCTATTCGACGATCCGCAAAGACAAGCGGATGACCGGCTGGGATCCGGAAGCCGCCGAGCGGTTGCTGGTCGAAGCCCCATCGCAGCAGGATACGATCCATGTCGCCGATGTCGCCAGGGCGCTGCAACTGCTCCCGCCCGAACAGCGCGAAGTGCTGATGCTGATCGGGGCGAACGGGGCAACCTATGAGGAAGCTGCCGCAGTGGCCGGCGTTGCCATCGGCACGATCAAGAGCCGTCTGGCGCGTGGCCGCAAGGCGCTGGCGCTGCTGATTGCCGGGCCGGACAGTGACGACCTGCCTGGCCGGTAACCTGCGATAGTCCCCGTTCCTGCTGCCAGCAAATGCGGTAGTCCCGCCACCGCGTGCTTCGACAGGCCAAAGCGGGCTGCTGAAAACCTGAATCAGACCCGCTCATGCTGAGCTTGTCGAAGCACAGGCCTGCTGCGCTGGCTTTGCGTGCGCCTGAGGGGCCTTCGACAAGCTCAGGCTGAGCGGGCTTTTTTGAGTCTTTTGCAGATTGCCTGCACGCCGCTCAAAGGCCTAACTGGGAGATCGGAGGGCTCTTCAGGCCGCCTCTTTCTTCCGCCCCGCCTTCTTGCGATCGTTCGGGTCGAGCAGCGCCTTGCGCAGTCGGATGGACTTGGGCGTGACTTCCACCATTTCATCGTCATCGATATAGGCGATCGCCTGTTCCAGCGTCATCACGCGCGGCGGGGTGAGCCGGATGGCGTCGTCCTTGCCGGTCGAGCGGAAGTTGGTCAGCTGCTTCGACTTCATCGGGTTGACTTCGAGGTCGTCGGGCTTGGCGTTTTCGCCGATGACCATGCCCTCATAGACCTTCTCCTGCGGGGAGATGAACAGGCTGCCGCGTTCTTCGAGCATGTTGAGCGCATAGCCGACCGCTTCACCGGTGCCGTTGGAGATCAGCACGCCGCACTGGCGGCCGGCGATCTGGCCCTTGTAGGAGCCGTATTTGTCGAACAGGCGGTTCATGATGCCGGTGCCGCGCGTGTCGGACAGGAATTCGCCGTGATAGCCGATCAGGCCGCGGCTGGGGGCGGTGAAGGTGATGCGGGTCTTGCCGCCGGTCGAAGGGCGCATGTCGGTCATCTCGCCCTTGCGCAGGGCGACTTTCTCGACGACCGTGCCGGCGTAATCGTCGTCAACGTCGATCACCACGGTCTCATAAGGCTCGGTGCGCTTGCCGTTCTCGTCTTCGGCATAGAGCACGCGCGGGCGGCTGATGCCGAGCTCGAAGCCCTCGCGGCGCATGGTCTCGATCAGCACGCCAAGCTGCAATTCGCCGCGCCCGGCAACCTCGAAGCTGTCCTTGTCGGCCGATTCAGTGACGCGGATGGCGACATTGCTTTCGGCCTCGCGCGCCAGCCGGTCGCGGATCATCCGGCTGGTGACCTTGGTGCCCTCGCGGCCGGCAAACGGGCTGTCGTTGACCGCAAAGCGCATCGACAGCGTCGGCGGGTCGATTGGCTGAGCATGCAAGGGCTCGGTCACGGAAAGGTCGGCGATGGTGTTGGCGACGGTCGCATTGGTCAGCCCGGCGATGGAAATGATGTCGCCCGCGCGCGCTTCCTCGACGGGAACGCGCTCAAGCCCGCGGAACGCCATCAGCTTTGAGGCGCGGCCGGTCTCGATGATCTTGCCATCGTTATCAAGCGCATGGATCGGTGAGTTGACCTTGATTGTGCCCGACTGGACCTTGCCAGTCAGGATGCGGCCGAGGAAATTGTCGCGGTCCAGCAGCGTGACGAGAAATTTGAACGGCCCATCGACATCGGCAGCCGGCGGCGGCACGTGCTCGACGATCTTGGCGAACAGCGGGGTAAGGTCGCCCGCGCGGGCATCCTGATCGGTGCTGGCATAGCCATTGCGGCCCGAGGCATAGAGCACCGGAAAATCCAGCTGCTCGTCGGTCGCATCGAGGCTGACGAACAGATCGAACACCTCGTCCAGCACTTCCTGCGCGCGGCCATCGGCACGGTCGATCTTGTTGACCACGACGATCGGCCTCAGGCCGAGCGCGAGCGCCTTGCCGGTGACGAATTTGGTTTGCGGCATCGCGCCTTCGGAGCTGTCGACCAGCAGGATCACGCCATCGACCATCGAGAGGATGCGCTCGACCTCGCCGCCGAAATCGGCGTGGCCGGGCGTGTCGACGTTGTTGATATGGGTGGTGGTGCCGTGGTGATCGTCCCACTCGACGCTGGTGCACTTGGCCAGGATGGTGATCCCGCGCTCTTTTTCCAGGTCGTTCGAATCCATCGCGCGCTCTTCGATGCGCTGGTTGTCGCGGAAGGTGCCGGACTGGCGGAACAGCTGGTCAACCAGGGTGGTCTTGCCATGATCGACGTGGGCGATGATCGCGACATTGCGCAAGGAGACGGGAGCGGACATCAGGACTTTCCGGAAAGCAGGGGTGGGGCACTAGCGCAATCGGGATCGCGCATGTTGCAGCGCAACAAGGCGCGCCGCCTAGCCCAAGTTCGGCTCATGGGCAAGGACCATGCTGACCTCTGCAACTGTGGCTCCATGGCCACAGATAAACTTTGCCGGTGATATCCCTGCATTTAGCGTTTGCGCCGGGACGCCGTGATTCTTATTATCATCAATGTAAGGTTCGCAAAAGTTATTGAAATCGGGAGAGACACCGCCGTGCCGAACAGGCCGGGTTCGTCCCTCCCCGCATAGGGACACAAATTTATGACCTATTCCACTCGCGCAAATTCCATCCGCTCTGGTTCTTTTCGCGCCTCGCGCGCTGCCTTCTGGACCGGCGCTGCCGCGCTGGCCCTGATTTCCCCCGCAATGGCGCTCGCGCAGGGCGCGAACGAAGCCCAGCCGGCAGCCGACGCTGCGGCGGAAGAGGACTATTCGGGCAACGAAATCGTCGTCACCGCCACCAAGCGCGAGCAGACACTGCAGGAAGTGCCGATAGCGGTTTCGGTGACGACCCAGGAGACCATCGAACGCGCGCAGATCCGCGACCTCAAGGATCTGTCCTCGATCGTTCCTTCGCTGCGGATCAATACGCTGCAAAGCTCGGCCAACACCAATTTCATCATCCGCGGCTTCGGCAACGGCGCCAACAATGCGGGCATCGAGCCCTCGGTTGGCGTTTTCGTCGACGGCGTCTACCGCTCGCGTTCGGCAGCGCAGATTGGCGATCTGGCTGACGTGCAACGGGTCGAAGTGCTGCGCGGTCCGCAATCGACGCTGTTTGGCAAGAACGCATCGGCCGGCGTCATCTCGATGACCACCCAGGCGCCTAAGTTCACTTTCGGCGGCAATGTCGAAGCGAGCTATGGCAATTACAACGCGATGGTGATCAAGGGCGTGGTGACAGGCCCCTTGTCTGAAACCGTCGCGGCGAGTTTTGCTGCCGGATACAACAAGCGCGATGGCTATAACAATGTCGTGAACACTGGCGGCAAGACCAACGAGCGTGACCGCTGGTTTGTGCGCGGCCAGCTGCTGTTCCAGGGCGACAGCGGCCTCAAGGTCCGCATTATCGGCGACTATGGCAAGATCGACGAGAATTGCTGCGGCGTGGTCAATCTGAAGATTGGCTCTGCGACGCAGGC
>JANPOS010000057.1:0-22662 GCA_031428115.1 Novosphingobium sp.
GCAATTGCCGCCGCAATGGCTGCAGGGGCCAGCAGCACCAGGGCAGCAGACGCACTCAGGCCGACTCCAACACAGACCATTGGCCCATTCTATCCGATCCAGCGCCTGTCCGAACATGACGCCGACCTGACCCGGATCGCCGGGCACGCGAATCGCGCAAAGGGCACTGTCATCGAAGTAACCGGCCGAGTGCTTGACCGGTTTGGTCATCCAATTCGCGGGGCGCGCCTCGAAGTATGGCAATGCAATGCCAGCGGCCGCTATGCCCACCCCAACGAAGTGTCGACAACCCCGCTCGACCCCGATTTTCAGGGATTTGCCGCCGTGGCGACAGGCCGTCAGGGCGAATGGCGGATCACTACGATCAAGCCGGCCGGCTATGATTCCCCGATTGGTTGGCGCACTCCCCACATACATTTCGACGTATCGGGACGCAGTCAGCGGCTTATCACGCAAATGTATTTCGCGGATGAGGAGGCAACCAACCAGCGGGACGGCCTCTATAAGGAGCTTATGGGCAGTGCCGTTCGGACCGTTGCAAGGGCTGACGGCGTCGGACGCTATAACTGGGATATCGTTCTAATGGACGGTTAGCTGGCGGGAAAATTCACGGCCCCTCGACCCATTTGCCGCCTTCCTGTTTCCAGAACTTGCGCTCGACGCCGTCGCGGTTGCCGAGCATGCGCCAGCAATCGCGTGCGCCTTGCAGCGTTGCATCGTCGAACAGATAGAACGTGCGCGCAAACTCGCCCTCGCGCCACTGGCCATCGGCAATGGCGAGGAACTGCGCGCCGTTCACTGGCTCAATAGCCGTCGAAAGCAGGATCGGCTGTCGTTCGGCATGTTTGTCGCCCGCCATGCCGTGAGCAAGGAAGCTCTCCGCCAGCTTGCTCCATAAAGCATCGCCGATCCGCGCCAATTGCGCTTCATCGGCAGAAACCACCAGCATCCGCTCGCCCGCCTTCATCGCCGCACGGGCGATCAGCGGCAGCGCCGCTTCGGCGGGGTCACGGCTTAGCTGGTAGAAATCAACTCTCACAGTTATCCCGCACATAGCGGTCGATCAGCCGCACGCCATATCCGGTTGCGCCCTTGTCCCAGGTAGCACCCGGCTTGTCGGCCCATACCATGCCGGCAATGTCGAGATGCGCCCAGGGGGTGCCCTTGTCGATGAAGCGCTGGAGGAACTGCGCCGCAGTGATCGAGCCTGCGTATTTGCTGCCCATGTTCTTCATATCGGCGATCGGGCTGTCGATCATCTTGTCGTAGGGCTGCCCCATCGGCAAACGCCACAGCCGTTCGCCGCAAGCCTCGCCAGCGGCGATGATCTTCGCGGCGAGGCCATCATCGTTTGAGAATATTCCGCCATATTCGTTGCCCAACGTGGCGATAATCGCGCCGGTCAAGGTGGCGAGATCGACCACGGACGAGGGGGCATATTCCTTCTGCACCCAGGTCAGCGCATCGCACAGCACCAGCCGCCCTTCAGCGTCGGTATTGATCACTTCGATGGTCTGCCCCGACATCGAGGTGACGACATCGCCGGGCCGCTGCGCCAGGCCATCGGGCATGTTCTCAACCAGGCCGCAGATGCCGACGACATTGGCCCGCGCCTTGCGCAAGGCCAGGGCCAGCATCGCGCCGGCAACCGCGCCCGCGCCGCCCATGTCCCACTTCATGTCTTCCATGCCAGCCGGTTGCTTGAGCGAAATGCCGCCGGTATCGAATGTCACGCCCTTGCCGACGAAGGCCATGGGCCCAGCACGACCTTGGCCGCCCGGCATCCCGCCGTTCCATACGATCGCCAGCAGGCGCGGCGGGCGCGGCGAGCCTTGCGAAACGCCCAGCAGTGCGCCCATGCCCAGGGTGCGCATTTCGTCCTCGCCCAGCACCCGCAAGGTGAGGCCGGTTCCCGCCATGCGCGCCTCGCAAGCCGCAACGAAGCTTTCGGGGTAGATCACATTGCCCGGTTCGGTGACCAGCCTGCGGGTGAACTCCACGCCCTCGGCCAGCGCGGCCTCGCCCGCCCATGCGGCAGCAGCGCCGTCCGGAGCGTTCACCACCTCGACATGGGCCAAAGTCGGCTTCTGGTCGTCGGGCAGCTTCGTGCGATAGGCATCGTGGCGCCAGCAGCGCAGCCGCAGGGCGAGCAGCACGGTGGCGACTTCCCGGGCGGCCAGCCCCGCGCCTGCCAGATCGAGCGTCATCGCCGTTTCGCCTGAGGCAAGATACTTCGCCGCGAGCGCCGCGCCTGCCTTTTCCAGCGAACCCAGCCGTCCAGCCTCTTTGGCACTGCCATTCGCCTCGCCGATCCCGGCAATCGCAACGCGCACCAGCTGGCCATCGCGCGCCACGAAGCCTTCGTGGATCTGCCCCGCCTTGCCGGCAAAGCGCGCAGCCTTGGCGCCTTCGGCCAGCACCGGCTCGATTCCCGCCGGCATGGCATCACCTGCGGCGAGCCGGACGATGAACCTTGAGGCCGGACTGGCGGTCGCGGCGAGAAATTCTATGCGCATCAATATCTCCGGCATTTTGGCCCAGCACCTTGCCCGGCCCATGTCCAAGCCGCACGCTTGTGGACACCTGACCAGTTGCCCCCGACCTGCGCCCGGGGCGGATTGCAGTTAAGCGCGGGCGGTGCGATAGGCAAGAGATGCTCCCGGGGCCCCAACCGATCCGCCTGTACCGGCGCCTGTTCCAGACGCCGGGTCTGCGGCCCCTTGTCGCGGGCCTCGCGCTGGCGTTCACCGTGCTGGTTTCGCTGGCCGGAACCGCACGGGCGCAATCTGTCGAGGCGGCGACCGAAGCCCCGCCAGCCGAGGCGGCAGCTAACGGCAAGCCGGTCGATTTCGAGGCTGACGCGCTGGCCTATTCCGATGATGATGATAGCGTCACCGCCAGCGGCAATGTCGTGCTGCGGCGCGAGGGCCGCTCGGTGCGCGCCGATAAGGTCACCTGGAGCCGCAAGACCGGCAAGATCATCGCCACGGGCAATATCCGTATGCTCGATGCCGACGGCAACCAGCTGTTCACCGAGAGCCTCGAGCTCAACGATGAGTTCGAGACCGGCGCGATGCAGGACATGCTGCTGGCGCTGCGCGAGGGCGGGCGGCTGGCGGCCCGGTCCGGTTCGCGCGGGACAGACGGCAACGTGGTGCTCGATCATGCCACCTATTCGGCCTGCGATGTCGAGGATGAACAAGGCTGCGCCAAGCGGCCAAGCTGGCGCGTGACCGCCAGCACGGTGATCTATGAGCCCGGCACCAAGACGGTGCGCTTTCGCGGCGCGCGGCTGGAGCTTTTCGGCCTGCGCCTGCTGCCGCTGCCCGGCCTCGCGCTGGCGACCGACGGCCGGGCGATTTCAGGCCTGCTGATCCCCAATTTCCGCCTCACTCCGTCAAACGGGATGGAAATCAGCGAAACCTGGTATCAGCGACTCTCGTCCAACCGCGACGTCGCGGTCACCGGTTATGTCTACACCAAAGCCGCGCCGATGCTGTCGGCGCAATACCGCGCGTTGACCGACAAGGGCGCTTACCAGATCACCGGCTATGGCACGCGTTCGGACGTCATTCCGGTCGCCGGGCTGCCCACCACCGCGCAGCGCGAATTTCGCGGCTATGTCTTCGCCAACGGCCGCTTCCAGCTCTCGCCGGAATGGAGCGTGACCGCATCGGTGCGCCGCGCGACCGACCGCACCTTCCTGCGCCGCTATGATATCAGCCGCGACGACCGCTTGCGCTCGATGGTCGAGGTCGAGCGGATCGACCCCAATTCGTATCTATCCATCGCCGGCTGGGCGACGCAGACCTTGCGCGCCGGCGACAGCCAGGGGCTGGTGCCGGTGGCACTGCCCGCGCTCGACTATCGCCGCCGCCTGCCCGCGCCAGTGCTGGGCGGCAAAGCGGAATTCCAGTTCAACACCCTGGGCATCCTGCGCGCCGCCGGGCAGGATACCCAGCGCGCTTTCGCCAGCGCCCAGTGGGATATGCGGCGGCTCACCCGCATGGGCCAGGAAGTCACCCTGACTGCGCTGGTGCGCGGCGATGTCTATCATTCGGCGCGCAATGAACTCACCACCACCGCGATCTATCGCGGCAATCCCGGCTGGCAGCACCGCGGCATCGCGACCGCCGCCATAGACGTCAAATGGCCGCTGATGGGCAAAGCGTTCGGCGGCACGCAAGTCATCACCCCGCGCGTGCAGATCGTCGCCAGCCCGACGATTCGCAACCTTGCCGTGCCCAACGAGGATAGCCGCGCAATCGACCTGCAGGACAGCAACCTGTTCGCGCTCAACCGGTTTCCCGGTTACGACCGCATTGAGGACGGGGTGCGCTTCACGTATGGCCTCGACTGGCAGTTCGAGGCACCGCGCTGGCGGATCAAGACGACCATCGGCCAGTCGTACCGCCTGACCAGCAAGGCCAGCCTGCTGCCCGATGGCACGGGATTATCCAACCGGGTGTCCGACATCGTCGGGCGGACCGAAATCGAATACCGCAATTTTGTCCGGTTCACCCACCGCTTCCGGCTCGACAAGGACAGTCTGGCGTTCCGCCGCAACGAAATAGATGCCACACTCGGCAATCAGCGAACCTATGTGGAACTAGGATATTCCAGACTTAACCGAAATATCGCCTCGACCATCGAGGATCTCAAGGACAGCGAAGAACTGCGCGCGGCCGGACGCATTGCCATCGCCCGCTATTGGTCGCTGTTCGGCTCGGGCGTGGTAAACTTGCGCGAAACCGACAGCGTGACCCGGCGCGTGACGCGCGGCTTCGAGCCGCTGCGCACGCGGCTGGGGGTTGCCTATCAGGACGATTGCCTCGAAATGGGGCTCACCTGGCGGCGCGATTTCGTCACTACCGGCGATGCCAAGAAGGGCGATATCTTTGAAGTGCGCTTTGCCTTGCGCAATCTGGGCTTCCGCTGAAAGTTGAGGTTGATGCAGATAATGCCGCGCGCCGCCGCGATTGGCACGCGTTTTTGGCAGACGCGATTGGCACGCGCGGCCAAGTGCGCTATCGGCGCGCTCAGCTCTGGTTAAGCCGGGCGGCGCGATTTGGCCGTCAAACGGGCGAGGCATGTGCCTTGCCGCAGTCAGGAACGTGACACTGTGAATAATCGCATGCGCAATCTGGTAATTTCCCTCGGTCTCGCCGCTGGTCTCACAGCGGCTGCTGTCGCGCAGGACGTCGCTCCTGCAGCAACTCCGCAAGGCAGCATCGTCATACCGGAAAATGTCACGATCTTCGGCAAGAACGATCCCAACCATCGCCGCGCGACCGCAGTGGTCAATGGCGACATCGTCACCGGCAGCGATGTCGACCAGCGGCTCGCGCTGATTGTCGCGGCCAACGACAGCAAGCTGCCACCCGAAGAAGTGGCGCGGCTGCGGCTGCAGGTACTGCGCAACCTGATCGACGAAACCTTGCAGATTCAGGCCGCCAAGGAAGCCGAGATCGAGATCGAGGACGCGGAAGTCGAGCAGACCTACGCCCGCGTCGCGCAGCAGAATTTTGGCCAGAACATCAAGGCGATGGATGCCTATCTCGCCCGCGTCGGCTCCTCGCCTGCATCGCTCAAGCGCCAGATCAGGGGCGAGCTTTCCTGGCAGCGGCTGCTGCGCCGCAATGTCCAGCCCTTCGTCAATGTCTCCGACGAGGAAGTGCGCGAAGTCATGCAGCGGCTCAACGCCGCCAAGGGCACCGAAGAATTCCGCATCGGCGAAATCTATCTCTCCGCCTCGCCCGAGGCCAAGCCGCAAGTCGCCGAGAACGCCAAGCGCATCGTCGATCAGCTGCGCCAGGGCGGCAGCTTTGTCGCCTATGCGCGCCAGTATTCCGAAGCCTCGACCGCGGCGGTGGGCGGCGATCTGGGCTGGGTGCGGCTTGAACAGCTGCCGGTCGAACTCGGCGCAGCAGCGCGCGAACTGACGCCCGGGCAGCTGGTCGGGCCGATCGAGCTGAGCGGCGGCTATTCAATCGTCTACCTCATCGACAAGCGCCAGGTGCTGATGGCCGATCCGCGCGATGCGGTGCTCGCGCTCAAGCAGATTTCGATCTCTTTCGCCGCCGGCACCAGCCCGGCCGACGCCCAGAAGAAGGCCGGCGAATTCGCCGCCGCGATGAGCCAGGCGCGCGGCTGCGGCGGGGCCGATGCCGTCGCCGCCAGCGTCGGCGCGCAAGTTATCACCAACGATCAGGTCAAGGCGCGCGATCTTCCCGGGCCGCTGCAACAGGCCGTGCTGACGCTTTCGGTCGGCGAGACCTCGCCGCCGTTCGGCTCGGTCGAAGAAGGCGTGCGGGTGCTGATGCTGTGCGGGCGCGATGATCCTGCGGGAGCCAGCGGCCCCAATTTCGAGCAATTGCAGACGCAGCTTGAAGATGACCGGGTCAACAAGCGGGCGCAGATGTATCTGCGCGACCTGCGCCGCGACGCGGTGATCGACTATAACTGACCCCAGCCCGCTCATCCTGAGGCGGGACTGAGCTTGTCGAAGGCACGTCTCGAAGGAAAACCGCTCGCGGTTTCGCTGGGCGATCCGGCCGGGATCGGACCAGAAATCATCGTCCAGGCCTGGGCTGCGCGCGCGCAAGCCGGGCTGGCACCGTTCTTTGTTGCTGGCGGCGGGAAAGTGCTCGAAGCGGTCGCCCGCCATCTCGGCGGCGACGTGCCGGTGATTGCCATCGACGATCCGGCGCATGCCTGCGCGGCATTCGAACGGGGCCTGCCGGTGCTTGGCGCCCCGGGCTGCGACTGGCGCCCGGGCGCACCTGATCGCGAAGGCGCCCTGCTCGCTTTCGATTCGCTCAAACAGGCGGCCGCGCTGGTCTGTGCCGGCCATGCTTCGGCGCTGGTCACCGGGCCGATTGCCAAAGCGCGCCTCGCCGAGGCTGGTTTTTCGCATCCCGGCCAGACCGAATGGGTCGCCGCGGCTTGCGGCATCCACCCGGAAGACGCGGTAATGATGCTGGCGGGGCCCAGCTTGCGCACTGTGCCGCTGACGGTCCACGTCGCGCTGGCGGCGGTGCCCGCCCTGATCAGCGCCGCACTGATCGAGCGGCGCGGCGCCATCGTCGCCGCCGCGCTCCGGCGCGATTTCGGCATTGCCGCCCCGCGACTTGCGGTCGCCGCGCTCAATCCGCACGCTGGCGAGGAAGGCCGCATGGGCGATGAGGACGCGCGCATCGTCGCCCCGGCCATCGCCGCCCTGCGCGCGCGCGGCATCGACGCCAGCGGGCCGCACCCCGCCGACGCGCTGTTCGCCCCGCACCGCCGCGCGACCTTCGATGCAGCGCTGTGCATGTATCACGATCAGGCGCTGATCCCGGTCAAGGCGCTGGATTTCGACCAGGGCGTCAATATCACGCTCGGGCTGCCGATCGTGCGCACCTCGCCCGATCACGGCACGGCTTTCGGCATCGCCGGCAAGCGCCTGGCCAATCCCGGCGCGATGATCGCGGCAATCCGGATGGCGGGCGAATGCGCGGCGCGGCGGGCTACGACATGATTGCCAGGCTAACATTAGCCCCTCCCCGCAGGGGAGGGGAGCGAATGAGCGCCGTCCTCCCCCTGCCGCCCTTGCGCGAAGTTATCGCCCGCCACGGCCTGCAAGCAACCAAGGCGCTGGGCCAGAACTTCCTGCTCGACGAACAACTCCTCGCCCGGATCGCCGCAGTTCCGGGTGACCTTGCTGGCCAGGCGGTGCTCGAAGTCGGCCCCGGCCCCGGCGGACTGACACGCGCACTGCTGCGCGCCGGGGCGCAAGTGACAGCGATCGAAATGGACCGGCGCTGCCTGCCCGCGCTCGCCGAACTGGACGAGGCCTTTCCGGGCCAGCTCACGGTTATCGAGGGCGATGCGCTGAAAGTGGCGCACGGCATCGCAGGCCCGTTCCATGTCGTCGCCAACCTGCCTTACAACGCCGGCACCGCGCTGTTCGTGCGCTGGCTGGGGGGCGAAAGCTGGCCGCCCGCCTGGCTATCGCTGACCCTGATGTTCCAGCAGGAAGTCGCCGAGCGCATCGTTGGTGCCCCCAGAGAGCTTGGGGGGGGTGGCGGCGCTTATGGCCGGCTCGCCGTGCTGGCGCAGTGGCGCAGCGCGGCGCGGATCGCGATGAAAGTCCACCGCAGCGCCTTCACCCCGCCGCCGAAGGTGATGTCGGCGGTGGTTCATGTGACCCCCGCGCCTGCCCCCGAAGGCGTTTCCGCGCGGATGCTCGAACGGCTGACCGAGGCCGCCTTCGGCCAGCGCCGCAAGATGCTGCGCCAGAGCCTGAAGGGTTTGCCGGGCGCGCTCGATGCGCTGGCGTCGCTGGGCATCGCGGCCGATCGCCGCGCCGAAACGCTGAGCGTGGCGGAATTTGTCGCCGTCGCGCGCGAGCTTACTCTTGCGGGCGCAGAGCCGCGCCGACGGCGCCCAGCGGCGCCAGGCTGCGACTAACCAGTTCCGCACCGACCGAAGCCGCACTGACGGCGACGGCAACCAGGATGCCGTAAGTGAAGCCGCGCGCAACGTGGCGTGACCAGGCGAGCCGCGCCGCAAACGATGGCTTGCCGCGCGCCAGCCGCACTGCCTTGAGCGCCGCTGGCCCAGCCTCGTTGCCAATCACTGTCAGCACATCGATCCGCTCGCGCAGGCGCACCCCGAAGCGGCTGCCTTCGCACCATTGCACTTGCCCCACCAGCGAGTGTCGGCCGACATTCAGTTCGATGATCGCGCCGCGCCGGGGCGGCGGCTGGGCTGCGGCCATCAGCCCGCGTGACGACAGATCGAACACGGCTGCCTCGCGCTCGGGCCGACCATCGCGCAGCCGCGCGAGCAGGATTGCCGTCGTGCGCTCTTCAACCCGGTCCATCCTTTCAGCCTTAGCTCATGCCGCTTAGCACCGGGTTACCGCGTCGATATTTTTGGTCTAGCATTGCTGGCATGGCAACGCGGCGCACAGCACTGGCGGGAATGGGGGCGATGGCGGCCGCCATGCTGACGGGCGCTGCGCCGCGCGCGCCGCGCAAGCTGGTGAAACCGCCGCGCCTGCGCCCCGGCGACAAGGTCGGCCTCGCCGCCCCGGCCGGTTTCGTCGCTGATCGGTTCGGCATCGAGGAACTGGCCGCGACGATCCGCGCGATGGGGCTGGAGCCGCGCCTCGCGCCCAATCTGCTGGAACGGCAAGGCTATCTTGCCGGCAGCGATCAGGCCCGCGCGGCGGCGCTGAACGCGATGTTCCGCGATCCCGAACTGCGTGCGATCTTCGCGGTGCGCGGCGGCTGGGGCAGCCAGCGCCTGCTGCCACTGCTCGATTTCGCCGCGCTGACGGCCAATCCCAAGCTGCTGGTCGGATCGAGCGACGTGACTTCGCTGCACCTGGGCATTGCCGCGCGCACGCCGGTGCCCTCGGTCCATGCCCCCAATGTGGCAAGCGCCTGGGGGGCTGCCACATGGGAGCCGTTTCGCCGACTGGTCTTCGAGGGCGATACGCCGACCTACAGCCTGCCCGCGAGCGCCGAGGACCGCATGGTGCCGCGCGGCGGCCGCATCCGCAGTTTCCGCCCCGGCACCGCGCGGGGGCCCTTGCTGGGCGGCAATCTTTCGGTGCTGGCCGCGCTGGCGGGCACGCCGTACCTGCCCGACTTCACCGGCGCGATCCTGTTCCTCGAGGATACCAACGAGGCGGAATACCGCATCGACCGGCTGATGAGCCAACTGGCGCTCAGCGGCATCCTCGGCCGGGTTGCCGGGGTGGTTTTCGGCCAGTGCACCAATTGCACCAACCCGGGCGATGGCTATGGCAATTTCACCATATACGAAGTGCTCGACCAGCATCTCGGTGCCTTGGGCGTGCCGGCCTTTCAGGGCGCGCTGATCGGGCACATTGCGGGTCAGGCGAGCATTCCGGTGGGCATTCCCGCCGAAATCGACGCCAGCGCCGGGACGATTCGGGTACTGGAACCGCTCGTGATTTGATGAGCGGAGCGGCGGGGCTTATTGGGACAGCGCGTCACTCTCGGCATTGCTGACTGCCTGAACCGCCGCCATCTGCTCTGACATGCCACCAAACACTTGGCCGACTTCCCTGCCGATATAGGTCGCCCCGGCAATCGCAATCACCGCCATCAGTCCATAACGCGCCCATTTTGACTGGATATAATCATTCAGCGTCAGGCTGGCCGAAGCCGAGACTGGCCTTGCGCCGAAGTTTTCCGGCAGACCCGCGCTTTCTGCGCGGCGGCCCTGCGCCAGGATCTTGCCTTCCACCACGTCGCTCACCACGATCGGCGCATCGAGGCTGATGCCGAACCGGCGCTCGTTGACCCAGCGGACCTGGCCGCTGACGGCATAACCATTGGCGACGATGGTGACTGCCTGATCGCGCCTGGGCGGCATCGCGGCGGTCAGCAGCAAGCCTTGCTCGGAAAGATCGAGGATGCACGCGTCGCGATCCAGCCCGTTGCCGCGCAGGCGGGCGCGCAGCACGGCTTTGGTGCGATCTTCAGTGCGTTGGTCGATCTGGCTCAAGCGAGGCTCCCTGGCGGTGCTTTAACCCCCGGAGCCTAGCCAGATATGCTTAGCTACTGGTTAAGCCGCGCTGCTGGGCCTTCTTTTGCTGGCGCCAGGCGTGCAGCAGCGGCTCGGTATAGCCATTGGGCTGCTCGGTGCCCTTGAACACCAGTTCGCAAGCCGCCTGGAAGGCCATGCTGTCAGGCGTCAGCTTCTCGTAAAGCGGATCGCCCGCGTTCTGCCCATCGACCTTGGCGGCCATGCGGGCGAGCGAGTCCATCACCTGATCGCGGGTGCATACCCCGTGCAGCAGCCAGTTGGCCATGTGCTGCGATGAAATCCGCAAGGTCGCGCGGTCTTCCATCAGGCCCACGTCGCTGAGGTCGGGCACTTTCGAGCAGCCCACGCCCTGGTCAATCCAGCGCACGACATAGCCGAGCAGGCCCTGCGCGTTATTGTCCAGCTCCTCGCGCACTTCGGCTTCGGAGAAGTTGATGCCGGTGGCCAGCGGGATCGCCAGCAACTCGTCGAGCCCGGGAATCGCCTCGCCAGCGAGTTCCCTCTGCACAGCGAACACGTCGATGGCATGATAATGCATCGCATGGAGCGTCGCGGCGGTGGGCGATGGCACCCAGGCGGTGTTGGCCCCGGCTTTTGGGTGGACGGTCTTTTCCGCCAACATCGCCGCCATCCGGTCAGGCGCGGCCCACATACCCTTGCCGATCTGCGCCTTGCCCGAAAGTCCGCTGGCCAGGCCAATGCCAACATTGCGTTTTTCGTAGGCCGCGATCCAGCCCGAGGCCTTGATCGCGCCTTTTCGGATCATCGGCCCGGCGCGCATCGAGGTGTGGATTTCGTCGCCGGTGCGGTCGAGAAAGCCGGTGTTGATGAAGACGATGCGGTCCTTCACCGCGTGGATGCAGGCCGCCAGATTAGCCGACGTGCGGCGCTCCTCGTCCATCACGCCGACCTTGACGGTGTAGCGCGGCAAGGTGAGCAGGTCTTCCACCGCATCGAACAGCGTGTTGGTGAAAGCGGCTTCCTCGGGCCCGTGCATCTTGGGCTTGACGATGTAGATGCTGCCCGTCCGGCTGTTGCGGAGCTTGCCGAGGCCCTTCACGTCGTGCGCGGAAATGGCGCTGGTGATCACTGCGTCCATGATGCCCTCGGGGATTTCGCTGCCATCAGCCAGCAGCACCGCCGGGTTGGTCATCAGGTGGCCGACATTGCGCACGAACAGCAGGCTGCGGCCCGGCAGGGTGAACTCGCTGCCCGAGGGCGCGGTCCAGGTCCGGTCGGGTGCCAGCGCGCGGGTCAGCGTCTTGCCGCCCTTCTCGAAACTCTCGGTCAAGTCGCCGCGGATAACGCCCAGCCAGTTGGCATAGGCGGCGAGCTTGTCTTCGGCATCGACCGCTGCAATCGAATCCTCAAGATCGGCAATCGTCGTCAACGCCGATTCGAGCACGACATCGGCGATGTGCAGCGGATCGCTCTTGCCCACCGGATGCTCGGGATCGATCACCAGTTCGATGTGCATGCCATTGTTCATGAACAGCACGCCGCGTCCGCCAGATTCAAGGGTGCGGGTGGCAAATTGGTGCGGGCAATCTCCGCCGGTCAGCGCCGCTTCCCAGCCGGGAATCGCCGTGTTCAGGAACTCGCGCACTTTGGCCACAACCGCGCGCCCGCGCGCTGCGTCATAGCCGCCGGGCCGCGCTGGCGGCGCATCAAGCGCGTCGGTGCCATAGTAGGCATCATAGAGGCTGCCCCAGCGCGCATTGGCGGCATTGAGCAGGAAGCGCGCGTTGAGCACCGGCACCACCAGCTGTGGCCCGGCCGAGGTCGCGATCTCGGCATCGACATTCTGCGTGGTCACCTGAAACGGCGCGGGCTCAGGCACCAGATAGCCGATTTCGCTCAGGAAGGCGCGGTATTCGCCCTGGTCGAGCAGCTTGCCGGCGCGCGCCAGATGCCATTCGTCGATCTCGGCTTGCAGCGCGTCGCGCTTTGCCAGCAGACTGCGGTTCACCGGCACCAGCCGCGCCAGCAGCGCGGCGAAACCGGACCAGAATTCGTCCTTGCCCAGCCCCAGCGGGGCCAGCACCTGATTCTCGATGAAGCCTGCCAGTGCGCCATCGACCTGCAGACCGGAGCGTTCAATTCTAACCGTCATTTCGCCTCGCAACAATTTGGCCCGGCAGCGCATGGCGCCGCTGGCGCGGATCAACTGGATTGCCCTTGGGGGAGGAATGCAGGTGCCTATGACGAAAGCCCGCCGAATTGGCAACTCCGTCCCGCGTCGAAACACTTTACACTCGGCCCAGGGGTTAACCAGCGTCTTGCCAGCATTTCCGCATGTGGCATGATGATTGCTCTATCAGAGTGTTAACCTGGGATTCTGGAATGTTGCGCAAGATTGGCCGCCTGTTCGTTATCAAGACCCGCTTTGAGGCGTTCATCATCATCTATGCACTGGCGACCGGCGCGGCGCAGCGCGGCAGCGCCTATCTGGGCGAATATCCCGGCACCGGCGGCAAACTGCTGTTTATCGCCTGCCTGGGTTCGGTCATGCTGGCGGGCGTCAAAGTCCTCGATTGCCTCAGCTTCGAGCGCGCCCGCGATGCGGCGAAAGACGCGGCGACTTTCGCCTGACGCCCTGACCGTGCTGCAGGGCAGTGATCGTCAGCGCGGGGTCAGAGCCCCTCGCGGTCCTTTGACAGGCGCATGTGTTCAAAGCCGTCCGAATGCATGCCCTTCTGCTGGATCGGAATGTGCGAATAGTCCTGTCGCGGGATCATCGGGAAGGCCTGGCTGGCGATCACCTTCGCAGATCTTCGCCCACTTGCCGCTGGCGGGGAGATATTGCTCGTTATGCTCGCGCTTGATGCGCGTCAACTAACGCGGGGGCAGCGCAATCAGACCGCCGAACTGAACCGCCGGAGCGAATCCTGCCGGTAGGGATCGAACAGCGCCGCGATGGTGCGCGCATAGGGCCGGCCACCTGGCAGCACGGTCAGCCTGTCGCCATCGCGCAGCGCCAGCCCGCGAGCGATGAACGGGTTCAGCGCCCTGATCAGCTCCGGGCCCAGAGCCGTCCCGATCAGCGCGGTGTCCTGGCACAGGATCGCCTCAATGATCCGTCCCGTCGCCTGGTCGCGGGCCGAGCGGCGCACCCCCAGCGCGGCCGGCAACTGCATTTGCGAAAGCCGCATCCGGTAGCGCCCGAGGTTCTTCTCGTTCTGGATAATGCAACCGGAAAACATGCTGATCGCCGAAGCGCCCAGCCCCAGCAGCACCGGCGAGGCATCGTCGGTGAAGCCCTGGAAATTGCGATGCAGCCGGCCTTCGGCGGCGACAATCGCCATGGGGTCGCCGGGCAGCGCAAAGTGATCGAAGCCGATGGCGCGGTAGCCCGCCCCGGTCAGCATGGCGTGCCCCAGATCGGCCATGGCGAAGCGGTCATGCTGGCCGGGCAAGTGGCTCGCATCGATCCGCTTCTGGCGCGGGATCATGTGCGGCACATGGGCATAGCCGAACAGCGCGATCCGGTCCGCCCCCAGCGCAATCGTGCTTTCAAGGCTGGCCAGCAGGTCGTCGTTCGACTGGCCCGGCAGGCCATACATCAGATCGAAATTGAGCGAAGTCACCCCCGCTCCGCGCAGCATCCGGGTGGCCCGCGCGATGTCCTCGAAGGGCTGGACCCGGCCTATCGCGGCCTGCAATTGCGGCGCAAAGGTCTGCACGCCGAGGCTGGCGCGGGTGATGCCGACCCCGGCAATCACCTTGTCCCAGTCCTTGCCACCCGTATCCGCTGCCAGGCCCCGCGGATCGAGCTCTATCGACCAGTCCGGATCGGCGAGTATGCCGCTGTCAGTCAGCTCCATCGCGAGCTGGACGAAGTCCGTTGGCGCGACGGCATTGGGACTGCCGCCGCCAAAGGCAACCCGCTTCACTTGCGCCCTGCCCGCCAGCCGCCGCAAGACCAGCGCGATTTCGTGGCGCAGAGCCGCGAGGTATCCCGCGAGCCGGTCGCGGCGTCCCGCCGCGCCGGTGTTGCAGCCGCAATACCAGCAGATCTTCTCGCAGAACGGGATGTGGAGATAGAGCGAGATGTCGCCGGAAACTTCGTCCAGTGCCCGGTCCATATCCCCCAAGCCAACCGCATCGCTGAATTCAGCGGCGGTCGGAAAGCTGGTGTAGCGCGGCACGGGCGTTGCCAGCAGTTCGGGATAATACGGCCACATGCGGGTCCGTCTTGCATGGCCGCCAGGCGTCCGCATTGCGAAACATCAAATTTCGCGAGCGCCGCGTTTGCGCGAACCGCCGGTGTGGCAACCTTTGGCACAGCAGGGCGCGGCACCATCGCCCGGTTGCGGCGCGCCGTTGCCCAGCGGCATGGCGACCAAGCGCGCCTCGCCGGAACCGCTGCACAATTGCACCAAGATCGCGCGGGCGGCGACCGGGCCGGCATTCAACGCCGCCGGCAGCAGCGCGGCAAGGCCGAGGAGAAACCGCCGGGTCATGGCGGCCCGGCCTCGTCTGGAATCGGCTCATCGTCGATCAGGATGCGGTTCGCTGCGCCTTCCATATCGTCGAACTGGCCGCCCTTCAGCGCCCAGAAGAAGGCGGCAAGCCCACCCAGACCCATCAGCAGCGCCAACGGCAGCAGCACACCGACGCTGTTCATTTTGCCGCTCCGGTCAGCCGCAGCGAATTGGCGATGACGATCAGCGAGCTTGTCGACATCGCGACTGCGGCGAGCAGCGGGGTCAAATGGCCGAGAATTGCCAGCGGCACGGCGAGCACATTGTAGCCGATCGACAGCACGAAATTCTGCCGCACCACCCGCATCGTCCGCCGCGAAGCCGCTACCGCGCGCGGCAAGGCCAGCAGCGAATCGCCGAGGAACACGAAATCCGCCGCCTGCCGCCCGACATCGCTGGCGCTGCCCGGCGCGATCGAGGCATTGGCAGCAGCGAGCGCGGGCCCGTCGTTGAGCCCGTCGCCGGCCATCAGCACGCAGGCCCCGCGCGCCTGTTCAACTGCGATGGCGTCGAGTTTGTCTGCGGGCGAGGCGCTGGAGCGCGCGAACAGTCCGGTGGCGCGCGCGACTTCGGCCACTGCCGGGCCATTGTCGCCCGAGAGGATCGACGCCGAAACGCCGAGCGCGGCCAGCCGGGCAAGCGCCTCGGCGGCATCGGGGCGCAGCCGGTCGGCAAACGGGATCAGCCAGGCCGGGCTGCCTTCGATGTCGAGCACGCTGGCGGTTCCGCTGGCGCTGTCGGGCCGGCGCAGCTGGGCCTTGCGGCCATTCCACAGCGCCGTCATGCCGTGGCCGGGCACTTCGGCAATGTCGCTCAGGCTTGCGGCCCGGTGTCCGCTTGCCGCCAGCGCCGAGGCCAGCGCACGGCTCAGCGGATGGCGGCTGTGCGAGGCGAGCGCGAGCGCGACTGCCGCATGGTCACCCGGCAGCGCGGCCAGCACCACCGGATCGGGCGTCGGCTCGCCGCGCGTCAGCGTGCCGGTCTTGTCGAGCAGGGCGGTGTCGATCCGCGCCATGCGTTCGAGCGCGCTGGCATCCTTGACCATGATGCCCTGCTTCATCAGCGCGGATGAGGCGACGACTTGCGCCACCGGCACTGCGAGCCCGATCGCGCAGGGGCAAGTGACGATCAGCACGGCAATCGCGATCACGGCAGATTGATAGACCCCGGCGCCCGCCAGCATCCAGCCGATGAAGCTCAGCAATGCGAGCGAATGAACCGCCGGCGCATAGAGCCGCGAGGCGCGGTCGGCGATACGGACATAGCGCGATCGCGCTTGCCCGGCGGCTTCCATCAGCCGGGCGATTTCGGCGAGCGAAGTGTGCTGCCCCGCCGCGCTGACCCGGACATCTATCGGTGCATCGAGATTGAGCGTTCCGGCATGGACCGCGTGGCCGGGCGGCGCGGCGACCGGCGCACTCTCGCCGGTCAGCAGCGATTCGTCGAGCCGGGTCGCGCCGCTGATGATCTCGCCGTCCGCCGCCAGTCGCTCGCCAGCGGCGACGCGCAGCACCATGCCGGCCACCAGATCGCGTGCGGGCAGCCAGGTCAACGCGCCGCCTGCGCCCGCGACCATCGCGCCGGGCGCTGCCTGGCGGAGCAGCGCATCGACCCCGGCGCGCGCGCGGTCGCGCATCATCGCATCGAGCGCGCGGCCCGCGAGCAGGAACAGCAGCAGCATCAAGGTGCCGTCAAACCAGGCCGCCTCACCGCCGGTCATCGTCTCATAAAGGCTCAGCGCAGTCGCCAGCGTGACGCCGATCGAGATCGGCACGTCCATGTTGGTGTGCCAGACCTTGAGCGCGGACCAGGCCGAGACGAAGAACGGCCGGCCTGCATAGGCAATCGCCGGCACGCCGATCATTGCCGAAATCCAGTGGAACAACTCGCGCGTCGCCCCGTCCGCGCCCGACCAGATGCCGACCGACATCAGCATGACATTCATGCAGGCAAAACCCGCCACCGCCAGCGGCGCGAGCAGCGGCTTGACCGCCGATTCTGGCGGCTCCAGCTCTTCCCTGCGCGGCTGGCTGGGGAATCCCGCCAGTTGCAGCTCCTCGACCAGTTCGGGAATCGTCACCCTGGCATCGTGCGCCACGCTGACCTGCCGGGCGGAAAGATTTACCCGCGCAGAAGTCACGCCCGGCAGCGCCTGAAGCACGCGCTCGACTTTGCCCATACAGCCCGCGCAATGCATCCCTGGCACCACCAGCACGGTGTCTTGCAGGACCAGTGGCGCGATCCGGGCCGGGGCGTTCATCGCACGTCCTGCTCGCTGCGCCATATCCGGCCCGCAGCCTGCGCCTCGATCCGCAGCCGCCAGCGCCCGGCGGGCAGCGGTTCGTGCGACACGAAAGTTCCGGCCATGTCCCGGGCGAAAGCGAGGCGCAGATCCGCCATTCGGCCCAGCGGATGCCGCGCGATGGCAGTGACCTCCGCGCCTTCGGGGGCGCCGGTCAGTGCCACCGCCAGCCGGCCATCGGGGCGGCGCTGTGCTGCTGCCTGCCAGCCGAGGCTGCGCTCCTGCGCCGCCGCATCGAGCCAGCGGTTGTAATTCTGGCTGGCGACATAGGAGTTGGCGACGACCACGCCGCCAAACGTCGAGCTGGCCAACCGCGCGAGCAACAGGTTCACCGCCACCACCACTGCGAAAAAAGTGATGAGGATCGCCGCCATGTGCCTGCCGGTGAACTTGCCTGTCATGTCCCGCCTCCCGGAACGTCGAAGCGCGCGGCATGGGCATCGCTGCCGCCTTCCTTGTCGAGCGCGCGCAAGGTGAAGCTGAATTCCTGCTGCGCGGTGCCTTCTGGTGCGATGACATAGACCCGCACCGGCGCGGCCTGATCGGCGGCGACCGTGCGGCGCAAGGTCCGCGCGGCGGCAGCTCGCGGCATGTCGTCGCTCCACATCACTGCGCCATCGAGCCCGAGCAGGCCGATCTCCATGCGCCGTGGGCGGCTCTCCATGTTGCGCAGCTTGACCGTGTAGGCATTGCGCACCTCGCCGCCGCTCATCAGCATGAACGGCGGATTGCGGTCCTTGGCGACCGAGACGTCGATATGGGTGCGCGTGCCCAGCGCGAACAGCAGCGCAAAGCCGACCGCGCTCCATGCGGCGAGATAGAACAAAGTGCGCGGATGCCAGATCAGCTTGAGGTGCGAGGTCGCTTTCGCGCCGGCGCGCTCGGCCTTGCTGTCGTCGAGCGTGGCATAGTCGATCAGCCCGCGCGGGCGACCAAGCTGCGCCATCACCCCGTCGCAGGCATCGATGCACAGCGCGCAGGTTATGCAGGCAATATCCGGGCCGTTTCGGATATCATACCCGGTCGGGCAGACCGCGACGCACTGGTTGCAATCAACGCAGTCGCCCAGCGGAGCCGCGCTGCTCTTGGCCTGCTTGACGCTGCCACGCGGTTCGCCGCGCCAGTCCTTGTAGGTGACGATCAGGCTCTTTTCGTCGAGCATCGCCGTCTGGATGCGCGGCCAGGGGCACATGTAGATGCACACCTGCTCGCGCATGATGCCGCCGAAGATGAAGGTCGTCGCGGTCAGCACGCCGACCGTGGTGTATGCGGCCGTCGCTGCGGTGCCGCTCCAGAACTGGTGATGCAGCGTCGGCGCGTCAGCGAAATAGTAGATCCAGGCACCGCCGGTGATGAAAGCGAGGCTGAGATAGACATACCATTTGAACAGCCGCCGGGCGATCTTGGCCGGGCCCCAGGGCGCCGCCTGCAATTTCAGCTGGGCGTTGCGGTCGCCGTCGATCCAGCGGTCGATATGCTGATAGAGATCGGTCCACACCGTCTGCGGGCAGGCATAGCCGCACCAGGCGCGGCCCACCGCGCTGGTCACCAGGAACAGCCCGATCCCGGCCATGATCAGCAGACCCGCGACGAAATAGAACTCGTGCGGCCAGATCTCGATGTCGAACATGAAGAACCGGCGATTGGCGAGGTCGATCAACACCGCCTGGTCCGGCGCATAGGGGCCCCGGTCCCAGCGCAGCCAGGGCGTGACATAGTAGATCGCCAGGGTGACGAGCATCACCAGCCATTTGAACCGGCGGAACTTGCCGCTTACTGCCTTGGGAAAGACCGACTGCCGCCTGGCATAGAGCTTGAGGTCGTTCTTCAGCCCCTCCCCTTCAGGGGAGGGGTTGGGGTGGGGCCTGTCGGTTGACAATGAACTTGCCGGACAAGCCCCACCCCCAGCCCCTCCCCTGAAGGGGAGGGGGGAAGCAAGGCCATCATCGCGCACTTGTAGTGCTCGCGGTGAACGCTTCGCCGCCGCCCAGCGAATGGACATAGGCCGCGAGCATCTTGATCGTGACAGCATCGAGTTTGCCCTGCCAGGCCGGCATGACACCAGCAGGACCGCGGGCAATGCTGGCGGCGATTTCGGCACCACTGCCGCCATTGAGCCAGATCGCATCGGTCAGGCTCGGCGCGCCGAAGGCGCGCAGGCCCTTGCCGTGTGGCCCGTGGCAAGCGACGCAATTGGCCTCATAGGCCACCGCGCCGCGCGCCGAGGCCGCGCTCGCGCGCTCCTTGCCGCCAAGCACGAGCAAATGGCTGACCAGCTCGTCGATCTGCGCCGGCGTAAGGATGCCGTCGCGGCCAAATGCCGGCATATTCTGCGCCTGGCGGGTCTGGCCTTCGCCGGGCTGGCGGATGCCGTGGATCAGGGTGTATTCGATCTCCGGCAGGCTCCCGCCCCACAGCCACTCATCGTCGTTGAGGTTGGGATAGCCTTTCGATCCCGCCGCACCCGCGCCGTGGCATTGCACGCAATTGACCCGGAACGCCGCGCGCCCGCCGGCAACCGCGTTCTGCATCAGCTGCGGATTGTTCTGGAGCTGCTCGATGGGCGTGGCTGCGATGGCGGCCAGCAGATCGGCGCGCCCGGCATCGGCCACGCGGGTTTCCTGCGCCAGCTGGCCCCGGCTGGTCCAGCCCCACAGCCCTTCGGTGCCCTTGTTGAGCAGCGGGATTGCGGGATAGACGATCACATAGCCGATAGAAAAAATGATCGAGAAGTAGAACGACCACAGCCACCAGCGCGGCAACGGGGTGTTGAGCTCCTCGATACCGTCCCATTCGTGGCCGACGGTCTCGGTGCCGGTGGGCGCATCAATCCGCGGGCCGCCAGCCGCGCTGGCCCCAGTCTTCGGCTTAGCCATTATCGCCGTCCTTGAAGATGCTGCGCGCGGCTTCATCGCTGGCGCCGCGCCCGCCGGGCCGGAAAGGCCATGCGGCCAGCGCAATGAAGGTCACACACATCGCCAGCAGGCCCCAGCTGTCGGCGAAATGCCGCAGCGCGTCGTAAGTTGAATGCGCGCTCATCGGCCCTTCTCCGAGGCGAGTTCTTCCTGCGCCGCTGCGCTGCTGACATCGACCATGGTGCCCAGCACCTGCAGATAGGCGACCAGCGCATCCATCTCGGTCAACCGCGCGGGTTCGCCGTCGAAGTCGCGGCTCTGCGCACCCGGATAGCGGCTGGCGAGCTCGCGTCCGTCTGACATGGCATCGGCCTGTGCCCGCAGGTCGTCATTGGCCTTTGCGATGGCCACCTTCGAATAGGGCACGCCAACCCGGCTGAGCGCCGTCAGATCGGCGACCATATCGTCGGAACCGAGTTCCTTTTCGGCGAGGAAGGCATAAGGCGGCATCACCGATTCGGGCACCACGGCGCGCGGGTCGATCAGATGCTGGACATGCCACGAGTCCGAATAGCGCCCGCCGACCCGCGCCAGATCAGGCCCAGTGCGTTTGGAGCCCCATTGGAAGGGATGGTCATACATTGACTCGGCAGCCAGGCTGTAGTGGCCATAGCGTTCAACCTCGTCGCGGAACGGCCGGATCATCTGGCTGTGGCAGGCATAGCAGCCTTCGCGCACAAAGATGTTGCGGCCCGTTTGCTCGAGCGGTGTGTAGGGGCGCATCCCGCGCACTTTCTCGATCGTGTTATCGATCCAGAACAAGGGCGCGATCTCGACAATGCCGCCAATCGCAACCGCAAGGAAAGCGAACAGGCCGAGCAGCGAAACGTTGCGTTCGAGCTGCTTGTGACGGTCAAGCGCGGACGAAGGTGCGGACATGAGCTTCTCGTCCTTATTGTGCAGGAATTGCGACCAGCGGACGGTCCGCGGCGGCGTCATAGGGAGCGGAGTACAGCTCTTCCTCGCCCCGGATGCGGCCGAGGATCGTCTGCCAGACATTGATCGTCATGATCACTGCGCCGGCAAGATAGAGCAGCCCGCCGAAGGCGCGCAGCAGATACATCGGGTGCAGCGCCAGCACGGTCTCGGCGAAGGAGTTCACCAGATAGCCGTCGGCACCGTATTCGCGCCACATCAGCCCCTGGGTGATCCCGGCCACCCACATCGAGGCGGCGTAGAAAACGATGCCCAGCGTCGCCAGCCAGAAGTGCCAGTTGACCATGCGCAGGCTGTAGAGCCTTGTCCGGTTCCACAGCCGCGGCACCAGGAAATAGATCGCCGAGAACGTGATCAACCCGTTCCAGCCGAGCGCGCCGGAATGAACGTGGCCGATGGTCCAGTCGGTATAATGCGACAATGAGTTGACCGACTTGATCGACATCATCGGGCCTTCGAAAGTGCTCATGCCGTAGAATGCGAGGCTCATCACCATCATACGGATGATCGGATCGGTGCGAACCTTGTCCCAGGCACCGTTGAGCGTCATCAGACCGTTGATCATGCCGCCCCAGCTGGGCATCCACAGCATCACTGAGAACACCATGCCCAGCGTCTGCGCCCAGTCGGGCAGCGCGGTATAGTGAAGGTGGTGCGGGCCGGCCCAGATGTAGAGGAAGATCAGCGACCAGAAGTGGATGATCGACAGCCGGTAGCTGTAAACCGGACGGCCAGCCTGCTTGGGAACGAAATAATACATCATCGCCAGGAAGCCGGCGGTGAGGAAGAAACCCACCGCGTTGTGGCCATACCACCACTGCACCAGCGCGCCCTGCACGCCGGCCCACAGCGGATAGCTTTTCGCGCCGACCAGGCTGACCGGCAGGTTGATGTTGTTCACCAGGTGCAGCATCGCCACGGTCAGGATGAACGACAGGAAGAACCAGTTGGCCACATAGATATGCGGTTCGCTGCGCTTCATCAGGGTGCCGACGAAGACCACCAGGTAGGACACCCAGACCACCGTCAGCCACAGATCGACGTACCATTCCGGCTCGGCATATTCCTTGGCCTGGGTGATCCCCAGAACATAGCCGCTGGCCGCCAGCACGATGAACAGCTGGTATCCCCAGAACACGAACCGCGCGAGCGGCGGGAACGCCAGCCGGGCGCGGCAGGTGCGCTGGACGATGTAGAAGCTGGACGCGATCAGCTCATTGCCCCCGAAAGCGAAAATCACCGCCGAGGTATGCAGCGGCCGCAGCCGCCCGAACGTGGTCCACTCATAGTTCAGGTTGAGCAGGGGAAAGGCCAGCTGCAAGGCGATGATCAGGCCCACCAGAAAGCCCACGAGCCCCCAGAAGACAGTCGCGATCACGCCCCAGCGAATCGGATCATCGTAATAGCGCCCATTATCCGGCGCGGTGATCGCCCCGGTGGCCACGGCCTTGTAGTCCGT
>JANPOS010000058.1:0-12175 GCA_031428115.1 Novosphingobium sp.
ATGATGAAGGACATCATCGGCGTCGCCCAGACCGGGACCGGCAAAACCGCCAGCTTCGTGTTGCCGATGATCGACATTCTGGCCCATGGCCGCCGCCGCGCGCTGATGCCGCGCAGCCTGATTTTGGAGCCGACCCGCGAACTGGCCGCTCAGGTTGCGGAAGAATTCGCGCTCTATGGCGTCAACCACGATCTCAAGATGGCGCTGCTGATTGGCGGCGTGCAGATGGGCGATCAGGTCAAGGCGCTGAAGGACGGCGTCGACGTGCTGATCGCGACCCCGGGCCGTCTGATGGACCTGTTCGAGCGGGGCAAGATCCTGCTCACCGGCTGCGATCTGCTGGTGATCGACGAGGCTGACCGGATGCTCGACATGGGCTTCATCCCCGATATCGAGACGATCTGTTCGAAGCTCCCGGCCAATCGCCAGACCCTGCTGTTTTCGGCGACGATGCCGCCGCCGATCAAGAAGCTGGCCGACAAGTTCCTCACCAATCCCAAATATATCGAAGTCTCGCGGCCTGCGAGCTCGAGCCTCAACATCGCCCAGCACAAGGTTGCGGTGACCAGCCGCAACAAGAAGGACGTGCTCAAGACCCTGCTGCGCACCGACAATGTCACCACCGCGATCGTCTTCTGCAACCGCAAGACTACCGTGCGCGAGCTGGCCAAGAGCCTGTCGCAGAGCGGCTTTTCCGCCGGCGAAATCCACGGCGACATGGAACAGAGCGCGCGGATTGCCGAGCTTGACCGGTTCAAGGCAGGCACGATCAACATCCTGTGCGCCAGCGACGTTGCCGCGCGCGGCCTTGATATCAAGGGCGTGTCCCACGTGTTCAATTTTGACACGCCGTGGCACCCGGATGACTATGTCCACCGCATCGGCCGCACCGGCCGTGCCGGGGCGACGGGCCGCGCCTTCACTTTCGTTGCACCTGATGACGCCGAAGCGATTGCCAATGTCGAGAAGCTGACCGGAGGCGTGATCCCGGTCTATGCGCTGGACGGCGGCTCGGGCGGAGCGAGTGAAGCCGGCGAAGTTCGGCCCCCGCGCGCGGCGGCGCCGCGCCGCGAGACAGCTCCGCGCAAGGAAGCTCCCCGCAAGGAAGCATCCCGTGAGGAAACTCCCCGTGAGGAAGCGCCGGCCGAGGCCGCGCCCCGCGCAGCCAGCCAACGCCGGGCACCCCGCGCCCAAAATCCCCGCGCTGAAAAACCCCGCGCCGAGCCCCGCCAGACCGAGCCCCGCCAGGCCAGGCCGCGTGAAGAGCAGGCCCGCGCCGCTCCGCAGCGACCAGCCCGCGCCGCGCCTGCGGCAAAGCCGGCCGAAGATGGCGAATGGAATGGCCCGGTTCCGGGCTTCCTGGGGGTTTCAGCGCTGGATTGACCGGCGCTGTTTGCGGGTATGATCGAGTTCGAAACCTTCACCGTCAACGCCGATGTGCTTGAAGACCGCGTGCGGCTTGACGCGATCAGCCTTGATGGCAATGCGCTGTCAATCATGCTGACCCGCCGGCTGTGCGACCGGTTCCTGCCCTTGTTCGTGGGCGCGGTCGAACAGGCCACACGGCCCGGAATCCCGCGCGAGATCGAGCTGTCGATGGCCCAGCAGCAATTGCGCCAGGAGCGTGCGGCAAACCCGCTGCCCGATGTGGTCTTGCCGACCAGCGTGGCGCCGTGGCTGTGCCGCACGATCCACCTTGAAGGCCGCGAGGGCGGGTTGTTGTGGACTCTGACCGACGAGGGCGAGCATACCGCAGGCATGGTGCTGGCGGGCGACAGTCCGCGCGGCGTGCTCGAAGTGTTTCTGCAGATGTACCGCCATCTTGAATGGGATGAGCAGCTGTTTCCGGCCTGGCTGCGCGAAGGCTTGCAGGAAGACTCCGCGCCGCGCACGCTGAATTGATCGGCGAGGCGATGGCCCGGCCGGCATAGAGGCCATTGCCTCGCACAGCCGCCGATGTAGAACTCTGCGGCAAAACAGGATCAACTGATTCCGAGAGGCCTGCCCCATGCTTAAATCCGCCGATGGCGCCCTGCGCGACGTGCCCTTTCCGGTTGGCGACCCCGAGCGCATCCCGGTCCAGCGCTATTTCGACGAAGCGTTCTACAAGGCCGAGCTTGAACATGTCTGGCCGCATGTCTGGCAGATGGCCTGCCGGCTGGAGCAGATTCCCGATCTCGGCGACTGGGTCGAATATTCCAACGTCGGCCATTCGGTGCTGATCGTGCGCACGGCATCGGGCGTGAAGGCCTATCACAATGCCTGCCGCCATCGCGGCGTGCCGATTGCCGGCGGCTATGGCAACGACGAAGGCAAGGTCGCCTCGGGCAATTGCGCCAGGTCGGGCTTCGTCTGCCCGTTCCATGGCTGGCGCTGGAACATGGATGGCGAGAACACGCTGGTTTACGGCAAGCACCTGTTCTCCGAGCGCCAGCTGGAGGAGGACGACATCAACCTGGTGCCATGCCGGGTCGAGACCTGGGGCGGCTGCGCCTGGATCAACCATGATGACGATGCGCCCTCGGTGCGCGAGACTTTCGGGCCGGTGGCCGGCCGGCTCGAAGCGCACGGGCTGGCCGATCTCAAGATGGAATGGTGGTATGGCACGGTGCTGCCGGCCAACTGGAAGGTGGCAATGGAGGCCTTCATGGAAGGCTACCACGTGATGCAGACGCATCCGCAGCTGGCCAGCGCGCGCCAGGGGGCGCTGCGCGACATGTATGAAAGCGATAGCGGCCTGACCGGTGACTCCAAGGATAAATCGCGCCGCAACATCCTGCCGGACGCCACCACCCGCGATACCATCGATGCGCAGTTTCGCGGGATGGAGCGGCTGAGCGAAGGCATGGCCGGCATGGTCCACGCCAAGGAAGTGGAGATCATGCGCTCGCTGCTCGATGCCGAATTGCCCGAAGACCCGATGCTGGCCACCGCAACCTGGTTCGGCATGGTGCAGCAGAAGATCGTCGACGACCTGCGCGGGCGCGGCGAGCCAGTTCCCGATCTCAACAAGGTCGCGGTCAGCGATCCGGTCAACGCGGTGGAATTCCTGTTCCCGCACTGGTTCGTCCTGCCGGTGTTCAGCTCGATGTCCAGCTACCGTATCCGCCCGCTTGGCCCCGAAAGCTGCCTGTTCGAGATCTGGTCGCTGACCATGTATCCCGAAGGCGCGGACTATTCGCCGCCGCTCGAGCCGACCATGCTGCCGTTCGACAGCGCCGAGTTCCCGCCGATCCCCCGCCAGGACTATTCGAACATCCCGATCCAGCAACTGGGCATGCACGCCAAGGGCTTCGATTTCATGCGCCTGTCAAAGACCCATGAAGGCATGATCAGCAATTACCAGCGGATCCTCGACGGCTATCTGGCAGGCGTGCCCCAGGAAAAGCTGACCAAGGCGGTGAACCAGCTTGGCGGCAATTTCGACGGGCCGATTCTGGAACTGGGGCTTTAACGCGAATTGGGCGAAAAAGTGGCCTCCCGTTGCTCGCCGCAACGCCGCCGCGTTCAATCCGCAGGCGGGCCGAAATCCGTCCAGCTCCGCCAGTCGTCGCTGACCTTGCGCTCGTCGATCAAGGTGCGCTGATAGCATTTTCCGTCGCGAAACCATTGCCAGGTGCGGGCGCGGTTCCGCACCGCTTCATCGACCTGGATCATCTCGTAGAGGTAGATGCCGGGCTCATCCTTGCGGACCCAGTTGAGGCAGGTCGACAGATGGTTGTCGTCGGGTTGCATCGCCGCTGCCCAGCCCCTGATCAGTTCATTGTCCCACCAGATGCGGCCGTCGCGGTAATTGGCGGGAAACTCGCGCGTTTCGGCGCGGCCGTCCGCCCAGAAATAATAGTTGGTCTGGTGATAATCGGACGGCTTGCCGTCTTCCGGGATCCGGCAGATCAACCGCGAACGATGGGCGTCGATGAGCTCGCCGGTCAAGGCATCATAATAGCGATACCAGCCTTCCCAGACGCCTTCATTGCTCGCCAGCAGCGGCATGTTGTCCCTGATTTCCTGTGGTGTTGCCATAGTGGGCTCCTTTCTAACTGATCTGTCAGGTGCTGCTGCCCGCTTCGAAGCCGCGACTGAGCGGGACGCTGGCGAAAATCAGGATATCCGTGATCAATCCCGCCGCATCCAGTTTGAAGAAGTTGGCGTTGTTCATGTTGGTCTGCTCGCCGTCGTGTGCGGTCAGGTATACGTCGAAATATGCGCCGACGCCGCCGCTTTGCGGGTCGGCACAGACCACGTAATTGTGGAAATTGACGACCGCGAAGGTTTCGAGAAATTCGTTCAGATGAGTGCGCAAGGCATCGGCCCCGGAATATGTGAAGTTGCTGCTGGGAATGCGCATTTCGCAATTCTGCGTCATGCCGCGCATCACCCCGTCCAGGTCATGCGCGTTGAGCATCTCGAAATAATTGTCGATGGTGCTGGTGATCATTTGTTCGCGAGACAGGGCCATTGGCATCAAATCCTATTGTGTAACGATCTTGAAAAGACAGGCGGCGTCAGCCATCCGGTCGAGCCGCGCGGCTGCATCGAACAAGGCGTCGGCGGATTGGTTCAGCCCGCCCAATTCAAAACAGAATTGTGCCTTTTGGCGCTGGGCATCGCCGCTGAGCGCATTGCCCGGCGAGCCCAGAGGCGTGACGATGTGGCGCCCGAACTTGCGGCCATCGAGCAGCTCCACCAGGATTGTCTGCGGCGCCAGAGCATTCGGGTCCGGATTGTCATCGAGCACGACATGGACCCGCTCAGCCCAGGCGCGCGCCGCATCGCTGGTAAAAGTCGCCGCAACGAAACGGCGCGGATCGATCACGCCGTGCTCGATCATTTGCGGCGCAACAAATTGCATGCACAGCCGCGCGTATTCCGGGCTCATGCCGGCAGCGAACGGACGTCCGACCAGCAGGTTGATGAGCGGCGGGACGTGAGCGGTCAGCGACGCCAGATCAGCCATGCAAAACTGCGCCTCGCGCTTGATGTCGATAATCGCGGTCAGCGCGGCTTGCGTGGCCCGGCCTGCCGGAAACGGCTTGTGCGCCAGCTCGGTCACTTTCCAGGGGGTGCCCCAGCTGCGGAACACCTCTTCGAGTGTTTCAGTCGTTTCAATGAGCTTGAAATAACCGAATTTGCCGTCGATCACGTCATGCGGCCCGTGCAGACCGGCTTGCACCAGATCAGCGGCGGTCAGCGCGCTGCGCGCAGCAAACCCGATCTGCATCGCGAGCGCTTCCGAGCCCTCCCAGTGCGCCTGCATCGTGCCGCCAACCTGGCTGTAGGCCAGCCCCAGCAAATCCAGCATTTGCTCATGCGAAAACCCGCGGGTTCGGCCGATCGCCATGGCAGCGCCCATCAGCCCCGCGGTCGATGGGCGAAAGAAGCGCGGGCCGGTTGCTGCCGCCGAACCGAAAAAGACGGCTGTTTCGACGCCGGTGACGAATGCATTGATCAATTGCTCGCCACTGACCGGCTGCGAGCTTGAGCGGCTTTGGACTTCGCTGGCCAAAGCCGCCGTCGTCACGCAAAGCGCAATCACCACCGAGTGTTCGTGCAGTCCGTCCCATTCCAGACAGTGAATCTGGTAGCCGTTGAGCAGCGCGGCATCATAGGGCGAGCAGCGCAGGCCCGGTCGTCCCAATATGCCGCAATTGCCCGCTCCCTGGGCCAGCGCGGACAAGATCCGCGCAGCACCGCTTTGGCCCGAGCCCGCCACGCCGACCGCCAGGGTATCGGCCAGAAACATCTTTGCCGCTACGACGGTCGCGCTGGGCAAGTCCGCGAATTCATGGGCCATAACCAGATCGATGAGCCGCACGCTGGTCTGCGCTGAAGTGCGCGACTCTGGGACCAATCCATGCAGGTTGGGGCGCTCGGGGGACGGCGATTGCATGTGATGGCATTGCGTCCAATCGCGACCTCTGCCGCCAGACTTTCGCTGATTAGCCGCTGTTCGGATAAGGCCGCAGTCCGAAATTGCGCCTTGGACACAAGGTTCGGCGACCCCCTACCAGTAAGGCCGTTCCAGCAGCGCGCGGCGGCGCTCGCGGATGATCGTCTGGCGTTGTTCAGGTGTCACACGCGGGGTATCAGCTGGCAGCAGCCGCGCGACATCGGCGACTTTCACCTTGCGCACCTCGGGGATCGGCTGGCTGTCGCAGCCGGTCCAGCGGCCCTGGACTATGCCCGTGGGATGCCCGGCGGTGTCCATCCAGTTGGCAATCCCGGGATCGCGCGCCGAGACGACGATGCGCAGCTTGCCATCGGCATCGGGCCGGGCCTGGGTATCGTTCAGCGAGGAATGGTTGTTCACCCAGTCGGTCGTCTCATAAAGCTCGTTGGTCAGGATCAGCGAGCGATAGTCGCATTTGGCCGGGACCGGCGATTCGACGATCAGCGCCTCGTCGTCGGCCAGCGCGTAAACGCCTTCATAATAGAACTGGCCCGCGAGCGCTCCCAGGGGCACGTCAAAGACTTTGAGCCGGTTGACGAAACCTTGTGAACGCAGCTGCTCGACATGATCGACGAACATCAGGCCGATGAATTCGGTCGCGCGGGGCAGGGCGCGCAATTTTGCCTCGAGCGCGGCGGCGCTGAGGCGCGGCCGGCCAGCGGGCTTGTCGGTGCGCTCGATGGCGAATGTCGGCTCCTGCTCTTTGCCCCAGTTGGCGCTGACCATGCGCAGCATCAGGCGGCTGGCGCGCGGGTCAAGCTGCCACCAGTCGCCGGTGTAGCCTGCGGGGCGCTGCGGGCTGATCAGCACGCCATAGCGGCCTTGTCTGTCGACCCGCAGGTCCTTCAGGTTAAGGTGCGCGC
Source organism: Novosphingobium sp. (assembly GCA_031428115.1). Lineage (GTDB taxonomy): Bacteria > Pseudomonadota > Alphaproteobacteria > Sphingomonadales > Sphingomonadaceae > Novosphingobium. The sequence goes on from JANPOS010000058.1 coordinate 6,814, forward strand.
GCGGCGGGGGCGAACCGCCCTCTTGGGGCACCACTTGCGCGATCACCGCAAGCCGCAGCGATCCCCGTTTGCCGCGCAGGCGATAGCTGCCGCCCGGGGTGATGCTGGCGGTGCGGTAGATCGTATCGGCATTGGGTTGGCCGACATTGATCACCTGGCCGACCGCCGGCAGAAATTGCGGTGCGTCGCCGTCGCCGCCGATCGCCTCGATCGCCGAAGTGGTCAGCGCCTCAAGCGCAAGGCGTGCTACTTCCTGCTGGATTTGTGGATTGGCACGCATGGCCACAGGCAGCTTGGCAAGCATCCGGTCGGGCAGGGTGCGCAGGGCTTCAGCGAACTCGCTCCAGCCAGCAACAGCGGACGGCGGCGGCGTGGCTTGTGCGCGCGCCGCAAAAGGGAAGGCGGCGAGCGCCAGGGCGACAAGGCCCGCAGGCCAGAAGCGGCGGATCGGCATGGAGGCTCCTCTCGGGTCACTTGGGCTTTGTCCCAGCCTGCCGCTTTTGACCGTCGCGAACAAGCCTTGCCGGTTCTGGCCTTGCCGGTTCTGGCCTTCCCGTTTCAGGCTCTCCCGTTTCAGGCCGCCAGCATCTCCGCGCGCGATTTGACCACGGTATCCGCCTCCTTGCCGGAAAGTTCGGCGAGATGATCGAAGCTGGCCGAATAGCTCGCCAAGCCCTGGCTCAGCGAGCGCAATTCGGCATCAAGGCCGTGGAGCGCCGCTTCGGGCAGCATCGCCTCGACCCGCTCCCAGCGCGCCCATTCGGGATGCGGGCTGAGGCCTAGGATCTGCCCGCGCCGGGTCGAGAGCACCGAACCGGCCTTGGAGGCTGTCCCGCCGGGGGTATCGACGCTGACTTTGGCGACCGGTTCGAGCAGATACGGCGCCGCCTGCGCCAGTGCATCGCCCATCGCCATGCGCCCGGCAATGCGGAAGGCAAGTTCGGACGAATCGACCGAATGGAACGAGCCATCGACCAGCGTCACTGCGAGATCGACCACCGGAAAGCCCAGCGGGCCCTTCAGCATTGCATCCTTGATCCCGGCTTCCACCGCCGGGATATACTGCCGGGGGATCACCCCGCCGGTGATCTTGTCCTCGAACCGGAAGCCTTCGCCGCGCGCCAGCGGACGGATTTCGATGACGCAGTCGCCATATTGCCCGTGGCCGCCCGATTGCTTCTTGTGGCGCCCGCGCATCGAGGCAGGTTTGCGGATCGATTCACGGTAGGCAATGCGCGGGGGCCGGGTATCGACCGCAACGCCATAGCGGCGCTGCAAACGGCCCAGCACGACGGCCAGATGCTCCTCGTTGATCCCGTGCAACACGGTTTCGTGGGTGGCTTCATCCTGCCGCCATTCGAGCGCCGGGTCCTCTTCGCAGAGCCGGTGCAGCGCGGTGGACAGTTTCACATCGTCCTTGCGGTCGCGTGTGACGATGGCGAGCGAGGCATTGCGCGGCGGATAGCTGACCGCCAATTCGCTGCTCGGCGAACCCTTCCGGCCCAGCACCAGGCCACTTCTGGCCTCGTCCACCTTGGCAATCGCCACCACATCGCCCGGCCGCGCCGCGCCCTGTTTGGCGGTCTTGTCGCCCTGCATGAAGAAGATTGAGCCGGTCCGCGCCGCATCGCCGCCGACGATCAGCTCCTCGCCCTCGCTGAGCGAGCCCCCAAGCACCCGGCCGAGCGCCAGCCGCCCCATCGCGCCGCCATTGGCGATCTTGAACACATGCAGCCCGCCGTCGCCATTGATCCCGACCCGCGCTGCCGCGCGCGCCGGGTCGGGCGCTTCGTGGCGCAGCAGCTTGAGCAGCCGGTGCACCCCGCCGCCCGTCAGCGCCGAGCCGAGAATCACCGGCACCAGCTTGTTCTCGGCAGTATCGAGGGCGAGGTCGGCCATCACCGTCTCGCGCCCGGGCTGCTCATCCATCAGCAGTGCTTCCATCAGCGCATCGTCGAAATCGGCGAGGGTTTCGAGCAGCCGGGTGCGGTCCGCTGCTTCGCGTGTCGCCAGTTCGGCCGGGATTTCCACGCGCTCGCTCTCCGTCCCCGGGCGATAGCGATAGGCTCGTTCCAGCGCGACATCGACATAGCCGGTGACCGCGTCACCCTCGCGAATCGGGATTTGCCGCAAGGCGAGTGGTTCGCGGCTCATCGGCTGCAGGGTCGCGATCAGCTCGCGCACCGCGCCGGCGCGGGCCTGTTCGATCTTGTTGATGAAAATCACATGCGGCAGGCCCAGCGCGTCGAGCCGGCGGAGCGTCGGTTCGGCGAGGAGCGCGCGGGCGGGATCGGGATCGATGACGACAATCGCCAGATCGGCGCTGGCCAGCGCGCCAAGGCCATCTGCGGCAAAGCCCGCGCCGCCGGGCATGTCGATGATTGCGAAATGGTCGCTAAGATAGCCGAAATGCATCAGGTTGATTTCGGTCGAGCCGCGCCGCGCGCGCGCTTCCGGGCTGGCATCGCCGACGGATGTGCCAGCATCGACGCTGCCCTGCCGGGTGATCGTGCCGCTGGCGAACAGCAGTGCTTCGGCGAGACTCGTCTTGCCCGTGCCGGCCGGGCCGAGAATTGCGACCGCACGGGTTGGCCTGTCGCCGGATGTCGTGCCTGCGGGTTGAGTGCTAGCCATCATCGCCTCCTCTGGTGTGAAGGCGCGCCGGGCGCTTGTCTCTCGCACGACGCGCAAGGACTAATGGGCGGATGCTGTGCCTGTGCAGCTTGAGTCGCAAGCAGATTTTTGCTTGTGCACCGCCGGTCCGGTCCATAGCGCTGCTTTGATGCGCTCAACCGAACCCGCCCCGCTGCCAGTCATCGTCAATCGCAGCGGCGGGACCGCCGGCCGAATGGGTGATGATCTGGAGCCGAAGTTGCGCGAGGCCTTTGCCGCTGTGGGCTGCGGCATCGACCTTCAGCTTTGCGAAGGCGAGGCAATCGGCCAGGCGATCGAGCGGAGTGCGGGAGCGCCAGTCGTCGCAATCGGCGGCGGCGACGGCACGCTGGGCCAGGCTGCGGGAAAGCTGGCTCAAGCGGGCAGCGCGCTCGGAATACTGCCACTTGGCACGCGCAATCATCTCGCGCTGCAATTGGGCATTCCCGCCGATCTGACCGCGGCCGCAAGGATCATTGCTGGCAGCCATCGCAGCCGGATTGATTTGGCGCGCGCCGGGGACCGGGTATTCAGCAACAATGCGTCCATTGGCATTTACACGCACCTGGTGCGTCAGCGCGATCAGCGCAGCGGTCCCAAATGGTTGGCGACGATCCCCGCCGCATTCGATGTGCTGCGGCACTGGCGAGCGCAGCACTTTTTGCTCAGCATTGATGGCACGACACGCAAAACCAAGACCCCGCTGCTGTTTATCGGTAACAATCGCTATACGCTCGATGCAGGATCGGTCGGCACCCGCGATTCGCTTAACGATGGCCGCCTGTCGCTATATTCGGTTGCGGCGCAAACGCCGTTCCAGTTGCTGGGCTTCGCTGTGCGCGCGGCGCTGGGCCGTGCCAACCCTGATCGCGACTTCGCCGAACTCGCCGATGCTGCCGAAGTGGTTGTGGGTGGCCGCACCATGATCGACGTGGCGTTCGATGGCGAAGTTGAAAGAATGGCGCTGCCGCTGACCTTCGCCATCCTGGCTCAGGCACTCGAAGTCATGACGCCCGAACCAGCGGATCCGGGCAAACCGGCACAGACTGACGCGGCGTTGTCACTTGCCGCACGCGCCAGCCTGCCTTATCGGCGCGACGTATGACTTCTACGAACGAAATCCGCCGGTCCTTTCTCGACTACTTCGGCCGCGAAGGCCACGAAGTGGTCCAGTCAGCACCGCTTGTGCCCTACAACGATCCGACGCTGATGTTCGTCAATGCGGGCATGGTCCCGTTCAAGAACGTGTTCACCGGGCTTGAGACCCGCGCCGTGCCCCGCGCTACAAGCTCGCAGAAGAGCGTGCGCGCCGGCGGCAAGCACAACGATCTCGACAATGTCGGCTATACCGCGCGGCACCACACGTTCTTTGAAATGCTGGGCAATTTCTCTTGCGGCGACTATTTCAAGGAGCAGGCGATCGTCCACGCCTGGACCTTGCTGACCAAGGCATGGGGCCTGCCTGCCGACAAGCTCACCGTCACCGTCTATCACACCGACGACGAGGCAGCCGACCTGTGGCGCAAGATCGCCGGGCTGCCCGAACACCGCATCATCCGCATCGCGACCTCCGACAATTTCTGGTCGATGGGCGATACCGGGCCTTGCGGGCCGTGCAGCGAGATATTCTACGACCACGGCGATCACATCCCCGGCGGCCATCCCGGATCGCCTGACGAGGACGGCGACCGCTTCATCGAAATCTGGAACCTGGTGTTCATGCAGTTCGAGCAGGCCGCCGATGGCAGCCGCAGCGAACTGCCCAAGCCCAGCATCGACACCGGCATGGGGCTGGAGCGCGTCGCCGCGGTGATGCAGGGGGTGCACGACAACTACGATACCGACACCTTCCGCGCGCTGATCGAGGCTTCCGAAGGCCTGACCGGGGTTGCCGCCGAGGGTGAGGGCCGCGCCAGCCACCGGGTTATCGCCGATCACTTGCGCTCGACCTCGTTCCTGCTGGCCGACGGCGTGCTGCCGAGCAATGAAGGACGCGGCTACGTGCTGCGGCGGATCATGCGCCGCGCCATGCGCCACGCGCATCTGCTCGGCGCCAAGCAGCCGCTGATGCACCGGCTGGTGGGCTCGCTGGTCACCGAGATGGGCGCCGCCTATCCCGAGCTGGGCCGGGCGCGGACGTTGATCGAAGAAACGCTTGAGCGCGAGGAAATTCAGTTCCGCCGCACGCTGACCAATGGGCTGAAACTGCTTGACGAAGCCACAGCGGGTTTTGGTGAGGGCGGCGAATTGCCCGGCGAGACGGCGTTCAAGCTCTATGACACCTTCGGCTTCCCTTACGACCTGACCGAAGACGCACTGCGCGCGCGCGGCATCGGCGTCGACAAAGCCGGCTTCGATGCGGCCATGGCGCGGCAGAAAGCGGCGGCGCGGGCGGCGTGGAAGGGCTCGGGACAGGCGGCGGACAGCGAAGTGTGGTTCGACATCGCCGAGCGCGAAGGCGCCAGCGAGTTCACTGGCTATTCCTCGACCTCGGGCGAGGGCCAGGTGGTCGCGCTGGTCGTGGACGGCAAGGAAGTCCAGTCGGCGAGCGCGGGCATGGCTGTTGCGGTGCTGACCAACCAGACCCCGTTTTATGGCGAAAGCGGCGGGCAGGCAGGCGATAGCGGCGCGATCTCCGGCGGCGAGGGATTGAAGCTCAGCGTTGCCGACACGGCCAAGCCGCTAGGGCGGCTGCACGCCCATTTGGCTA
>JANPOS010000059.1:0-1926 GCA_031428115.1 Novosphingobium sp.
ACGCAGCGACTTCGTCCAACAGTGCTGCCGTCGCCTCAGGCTCGATCAACATCAGGTCATGCCCGGCATCAATCGCACGCACGAATTCGCCCTCGAGCCAGCGATTTCGCAGATGAGTCGGGCGCAGGTTGAGGCTCGCAACGCAATTGACCACCGCACGCGGCAATCGTGCAACCGCACCCGGATCGGCAAGCAGAAGCTTCTGTTCAAAGCACCGCCAAGGGTGCGGCGTGAGGCGCGGCATCACCCATCGCGCAAGCTTTTCCTCGGTGATCCCATAAATCGCTGCTGCGGCTGCGTCGGGCCAAAGCCCAAGGTTCACACCGTCTGTCAGCCGGACATCGTTATATTGTTGAAGGCCCGGCGAGACATCGACCAGTGACTCGCCATCGAGCGGGATCGCGGCATCGAGATAGGCGAGGCACGCGATACGATCGGGCATGCGATCGGCAACCCCGGTGATCACCATTCCGCCATAGCTGTGACCCACCAGCACGACCTCGCGCAGATCCTCATGGAACAGCAGAGCGGTGACGTCCTCGATGTGGGTATCGAGACTGGTTTCTGGGGTCAAAAGATGACGGCGCTCGCCAAGACCGGTGAGTGTAGGGGTATGAACTTCATGACCTGCCAGGCGCAATTGTCGCGCCACAGGCTGCCAGCACCAACCACCGTGCCCTCCGCCATGAACCAGCACAAAGTTCGCCATAAGATGTCAGTCAGCCATACGGATTGGATGCCTGCGTGCCATCTTGCTCACGCCTCTCCCGCCACGAATTCCATGAATTCATTATAGGCCTGCTGGCTGCCCGCGCAGGTGATCTTGTCGTCGCCGCCTTCGTTTTCGGCAAAGCGCCGGATGGTCTTGGCGATGCGCGGGCTCTTCCAGCCGCAGGCGCAATCCTCGTCCCAGTGGATGGTCACCTCGTCGCCGCTGGTGAAGCCGCCCCAATAGCTCTGCGGGATCGGATCGACCAGCACGAAGCGGCCCTTCTGGACGCCCTCGCGCGGCAGGCAGTTGCCGTCTGGGTCCATCAGGAACGGAACCGAATAGGGCGGCAGATGAAAAAAGCCTTCCTCGCACAGCGGCGCGTTGCCGATGCATTCGGAAAAACCATACTGGTTGCCCATGCGCGGGATGCCGAAGAAGGTCGTGATCTGATCCTCCCAGTCGTCGGGCGCGTCCTTGTAGCCCTTCATCCCGCCGCCGCCCATCAGCACCGATCCGGGGGCAAATTCGCAAGTCATGCCTTTGTCGAGCCCGGCCCTGGCGACGCGGTAGAGATCGGCGAACGTCCCGCCGATCTTGACCCGCTGGCCCTTGAATTGCCGGATCAGCTTGGCGAACCAGGCCTCAAGGTCGCCATCGCGGCTGCGCCCTTGCGCCAGCATCTGTTGCCGTTGTTCAAGCAGCGCCGGATCAAGTCCGAGGCTGGCAATCTCGCCTTTGTCCTCCGCCGACTGCAACCGGCCCGAAAGCGCCATCAGATCAGCGGGAATGTGCGTGTCATAGAGCGTGTAATAATTGGCCTCCCCGCCCGCCATCTCGCGGTTGAACAAGGTCATCATCTTGAGCATCGTCTGATAGCCGCCGCGATAACCCGGGAAGAAAGTCGGCAGGTGATTGTCCCAGCAATTCACCCCGGAGGCGGCCTGCGTGACGTTGTAATAGTGGAATTTCCACGGGCCAAACTCGTCATAGGAGCGCGGCACGAAGCTGAGCTTGCCGGTGGTGCCACTTGAATAGGTTACCAACATGCCGAAAGCCTCCAGCCGCCCCAGCCACTCCTCGATGGTCGTAAGACCCGTCAGGTCGATGCGGGTGAGGTCGTGCGCGGTGAGCTTGCCGAGCCACTGGGTCAGCTTGGGAAAATCGCGGTTCTCGATGATCTGGATCGGATAGTTCTTGAGCACGCGGTGATCGAA
>JANPOS010000060.1:0-20785 GCA_031428115.1 Novosphingobium sp.
GTCAGCGCCGCCAGGGTTTTTGTCATGGGCGTGGGCGTTGCCGGTCTCCAGGCCATTGCCACCGCACGGCGGCTGGGCGCGCAGGTCTCGGCAACCGACGTGCGCTCGGCAACCCGGGAACAGATCATGTCGCTGGGCGCCAAGCCGATCTTCGTCGAGGAAGTCGCGGGGATCGAGGGCGAAGGCAAGGGCGGCTATGCGACGGAAATGTCAGCCGAATACCAGGCAGCGCAGGCCGATCTGGTCTCGGCGCACATCGCCAAACAGGACATCGTCATCACCACCGCGCTGATCCCCGGCAGGCCAGCGCCGCGCCTCGTTTCGGACACGCAGATCGCCAGCATGAAGCCGGGCAGCGTGATTTTTGATCTCGCCGCGCCGGCGGGGGGCAATGTCGAAGGCTCGGTGCCGGATCAGGTGACCCTGCGCCACGGCGTGAAGATCCTGGCCTTTGACAATACGCCCGCGCACCTGCCCGCCGATGCCTCGGCGCTCTATGCGGGCAACCTCTACAACTTCCTCTCGGCCTTCTGGGACAAGGACGCCGGTCGGCCGGTGTTCGATGCCGAGATCGGTGATGCGGTGCGGCTGACGCGCGGCGGCGAAGTGGTGAACGCGAGGATGCTTGCGGGCTGATGCCGATTGTGCTGCGCATCGACGGCTTTCAGTTCCTGTTCTACGGGAACGCGGGCAATCCGCGCGAGCCGGGGCACATCCATGTCAGGGCCGGGCGGGACGAGGCCAAGTTCTGGCTATCTCCCGAAGTGCGGTTGGTTTACAATCGCGGCCTGAGCCCGGCGACCATCAACCGCCTGCAAAAGCAGGTCGAAGCACACCGCGAAGAACTGGAAAGGGCATGGAATGACTTCTTCTCCTGACCCGATGAGCATCTCGCCTGAGCCGCTCGCCGTGCGTTTCGATGCGGACATGTTTTGGGTGGACCTGGAAGATGGCCGCACTATTGGTGTGCCGCTGGCATGGTTCCCGCGATTGTTTCACGCTACACCGGCCCAGCGCGAAGATTTCTTTCTCAGTCGCAGCGGGATTCACTGGGAGGAAATCGACGAGGATATCTCTGTTGCCGGACTGATTGCCGGGCGGGGGGATATGACAAGGACGATCCGGCAGGCGGCGGAGTAGCGTGCTAGTGACCGTGAAGGGGCATTTGTAGTGAGCGGGGCAATTGTCGAATTGGGGCGACTAGAGAGAGTTGCTTTGCGTGAAGCATGGCCTGACGAAGCTCGAAACTTCACCCCTTGGCTTGCTGACGATACCAACCTTGGCCTGTTAGGCGAGGCATTGGGCATCCAGCTAGAGCTCGAAACAACGGAACGGGCAGTTGGGCCATTTTCGGCCGACATCCTTGCGAAAGAAGCAGGGACCGACAGATGGGTATTGGTTGAGAATCAAATAGAGCCGACTGACCATAGACATCTTGGGCAACTGCTTACCTACGCTGCCGGTCTTGACGCACACACCATCATCTGGATTGCGGAGAGCTTCCGGGAAGAGCACCGCGCAGCTTTGGATTTCCTCAATTCGGCAACAACCGATGAGTTTCGGTTTTTTGGTATTCAAATCGAGTTGTTTCGCATCGGGCAGTCTGATTTTGCTCCAAGTTTTACCGTAGTTGCAAAACCAAATACCTGGTCTCGCCGTGCACAAGCCGCCAAGCAAGTCGCGGAAGGAAGTTTGACACCAACGCAGGAGGTCAGCCGTGATTTTTGGCAGTCGATGATCGACAACGCCGGTGAATTCTACCCCCAACTGTCAGGAAAGTCACCTTCCAAGCTAAGTTGGCAAACCGCTGAAACCATTCGTTCAAGCAACGGTTTTCATGTGACCTCGAATGCAGCATTCACGATGCAGAGCAAACTTCGCGTCGAAGCCTATTTGGGCGGACCATTGGCCAAAGCAGCGTTTCAAGAGTTGCAAGAGTCGAAAGCTCAGATCGAGGCAGCGTTCGGTTATTCGCTTGAGTGGGAAGAGCTTCCGACGAGACAAGATTCTCGCATAGCGTTCTACATGGACGGCAAGCATGATCGGACCCAAAAGTCGTCATGGCCCGAGATTCAGCTGTGGCTGCTCCCGCATTGGCGAAAGCTTGCTGACGCCATTAGGCCTTTTGCTCTGAAACTTACAACTGAAGGGCTTGAAGCGCGAGCCGAGGCAAACTTAGAAGGCTAAGCCAATGGACTTCATCTCGATCCTCTCGATCTTCGTGCTCGCCTGCTTCGTGGGCTATTACGTCGTCTGGTCGGTGACCCCGGCCCTGCACACGCCGCTGATGGCCGTCACCAACGCGATCTCCTCGGTCATCGTCGTCGGCGCGCTGATTGCCGGGGCGACTTCCGGGTCTGACTGGTCGCTGTGGCTGGGGCTCGGGGCGGTGGTGCTGGCCAGCGTCAACATCTTTGGCGGCTTTGCCGTTACCGAGCGCATGCTGGCGATGTACAAGAAGAAGGAGCGCCCCGTCTCCTCCCCGACAGGGGAGGCAAGATAATGGCAGTGATCCACGCCGCTCCGCCCGCATGGTCGCTGCTCGCCTATCTTGTTTCGGGGGTCTGCTTCATCCTTGCCCTGCGCGGGCTTTCATCGCCTTCCACCTCGCGGACCGGCAACCGGCTGGGCATGTTCGGCATGGCGCTGGCGGTGATCACCACGCTGATGCTGCGGGCACCGATACCCGAAGGCGCCTTGCTGCCGCAGCCGACGCCTGACGATGTAAAAGTGCTGCTGATGATCCTTGGCGCGATTGCCATCGGCGGCGCCATTGGTCTGATCACCGCGCGGCGCATCCAGATGACCGACATGCCGCAGCTGGTCGCGGCGTTTCACAGTCTGGTCGGCCTTGCCGCCGTGCTGGTCGGCTGGTCGGCCTACCTCAATCCGGAAGCCTTCGGCATTTCGGATGCGGCGGGGCAGATCAACCCGGTCTCCCGCCTTGAAATGGGGCTGGGCATTGCCATCGGCGCGATCACCTTTTCCGGGTCGGTCATCGCTTTCCTCAAGCTGGCAGGCAAGATGTCGGGCGCGCCGATCATGCTGCCGGGCCGCCATGTCATCAATCTGGGCACCTTGGCGGCCATTCTGGGGCTGACCGGATATTTCATGATGGATCAGAGCCTGTGGGTGATCGCGGTGCTCACTGCGCTGGCCTTCATCATCGGCTTCCTGCTGATCATCCCGATCGGCGGCGCGGATATGCCGGTGGTCGTCTCGATGCTCAATTCCTATTCGGGCTGGGCCGCCGCCGCGATGGGCTTCACGCTGCACAACACCGCGATGATCATCACCGGCGCGCTGGTGGGCTCCTCGGGCGCAATCCTCAGCTACATCATGTGCAAGGCGATGAACCGCAGCTTCATCTCGGTGATTGCCGGCGGCTTCGGTGTCGAGAGCGGCGGCGGCGATGCCGCGCGGACCGACCGGCCGTGGAAGCGCGGCAGCGCCGAAGACGCCGCCTTCCTGCTGGGCGAGGCCGAACAGGTCATCATCATCCCGGGCTACGGCATGGCGGTCGCCCAGGCGCAGCATGTGCTGCGCGAAATGGGCGATCAGCTGAAGGCCAAAGGGGTTCGCGTCAAATATGCGATCCACCCGGTGGCGGGCCGCATGCCGGGGCACATGAACGTGCTGCTGGCCGAAGCCAACGTGCCCTATGAAGACGTGTTCGAGCTCGAAGACATCAACAGCGAATTCGCCCAGACCGATGTCGCTTTCATCATCGGCGCCAATGACGTGGTAAACCCTGCGGCCAAGACCGATCCCGGATCGCCGATCTATGGCATGCCAGTGTTCGATGTCGAGAAGGCCAAGACGATCATGTTCATCAAGCGATCGATGGGGGGCGTGGGCTATGCCGGCGTTGATAATGACGTGTTCTACATGGACCAGACCATGATGCTGCTGGCGGACGCCAAGAAGATGGTCGAGGAAATCGTCAAGGCGCTCCAGCATTGAGGGGGCAGCACTGATGCGCCGTTCGGTCATTCTGGCGCTGGCCGTTGTTCTCGCCGCGTCGGGCTGCGTTTCCAAGCTCGCCTATGGCCGGGTCAAGACCGCGCTGACCGATGCCGGTCTCTCAGATGCCAATGCCGCCTGCATGGCTGACCGGATGACCGACAAGCTGACCATCCTGCAACTGCGCAAGCTCCAGGCCTTGCAGGGCGAAAAGCGCAGCCTGGCGGACTATGTCACTGCGGTGCGCCGCGTGGGCGATCCCGAAGTGCTTGCGGTGACTGCCACTTCCGCGGCGGTGTGCGCCACGGGAATCGGGCGCTAGGGCTGGACGCGGCGGCCCGGCTTGGCCTATTCGGGCCTCGCACAGGGATAGCCCAACAAAGGATCTGACATTGCGCAAACTCGGCCTGATCGGCGGCATGAGCTGGTTTTCCACCCGCACCTATTATGAATACATCAACCAGCTGGTGCACGCGCGGATCGATCACAACGCCAGCGCGCCACTGTTGATCGAAAGCCTCGATTTTTCGGCGATGGCCCGCCTGTCGAGCGCCGATGACTGGGCGCGGGCGACCGGGATTCTCAAGGATTCCGCCCAACGGCTCGAAGCGGCTGGCGCCACCGCACTGATCATCTGCACCAATTCGATGCACAAGGTCTATGACGAGGTCGCCGCGAGTGTCCCGGTGCCGATCATCCACATCGCCGAATGCGTCGGCCAGCGCATGGCCGACAAAGGCGTGCGCAAGGCGGCATTGCTGGGCACGCGCAATGTCATGATCGAGAGCTTCTACCGGCAGAAGCTGATCGCCCACGATGTCGAGCTGCTGCCACCCGAAATGGCCTTCGTCGATACCCTCGACCGGATCATCTACGACGAGCTGGTGCAAGGCAAAGTCACCCGCCAGTCCGAGCGCGAGCTCAAGACGATCATCACCAACCTTGAGCAGGACGGCGCCGAGGCGGTGGTGCTGGGCTGCACCGAGCTCGACATGGTGGTCGATGTCGATGCCAATGTGCTGCCGATCTACGATTGCACCCGCATCCACGCCGAAGCTGCGGTGGAATGGATATTGGGATGAATCGCGCGGCTTTCGCGTCCGACCCGGATCGCTCGCGCGGACGCGAGTTTCCGCTGGAGGCCGCCATCGCCCGCGGCCCGCGCAGTGCCTTCCAGCGCGACCGCGACCGCATTATCCATTCGGTCGCTTTCCGCCGTCTGCGCCACAAGACCCAGGTCTTCGTGGCGCCGGACGGCGATCATTACCGGGTGCGGCTGACCCACAGCCTGGAGGTTGCGCAGATTGCCCGGGTGATCGCCCGCGCGCTGGGGCTCGACGAGGATCTGACCGAGGCGCTGGCGCTCGCCCACGATCTCGGCCACCCGCCATTCGGCCATGCGGGCGAAGAGGCGCTGAATTCAGCCCTCCACGCCCACGGCGGCTTCGATCACAATGCGCATTGCCTGCGCACGGTGATGCGGCTCGATTCGCCCTATTGCGAGCATGACGGGCTCAATCTTAGCTGGGAAATGCTCGAGGGACTGGCCAAGCACAATGGCCCGCCGGGGCAGATCAACTGGGCGCTGGCCGAACTGGACGCTGCCTATCCGCTCGATCTTGCCACCTGGCCCAGCCTGGAGGCGCAAGTCGCCGCGATTGCCGACGATATTGCCTATGACAACCATGATATCGACGATGGCCTGCGCGCGGGCTTTCTCAGCCTTGACGAACTGCTGACCCAGCCAATTGTCGCCGAACAATGGCGCAAGGTCGAACAGCGCTTCCCCGGCGCGGCGCGCGACCGGCAATTGCGCGAGCTGGTGCGCAGTCAGATCGGGCTGATGGTCAACGATGTGCTGGCGGAAACGATACGCCGCGTGGCCGGCAAGGCCTCGCCCGGCGATGTGCGGGGCGCCGGGCAGGCCAGCGCCGGCTTCTCGGCCGACATGGCCGAAGCGGAACGCAGCCTGAAGAAATTCATGTATGAAAAGCTCTATTTCCACCCCGAACAGCTCGCCATCGCCGCGCGCGCGCGCACGCTGATCGCCGAGCTTTATGCCGCCTATGCGCAAGAGCCGGGATTGATGGACGAAAGCTGGTTTGCCCGCCTGCCGGGTCTGGAGCCCCAGAAAAGCCGCCACATTGCCGACTACATCGCCGGCATGACCGATCGCTATGCCATCCGCTGCCATGCCCAGATCTATGGGCGGACACCCGAAGGCCTCGGCAATGTCTGATTCTGAGCCGGTGCGAATCTGCCTGGTCGGCGCCACGGGCCTGATTGGCTGGCAAGTGATCGAACAGGCAACCGGACGCAGCGACGTGCATATTGTCGCCGTGGCGCGGCGGGAGGTGCGCTTGCCGCGCGGGGCTCGCATGGAAATGGTGGTCGCCGAGACGGCTGACTGGGCCGTCGTCATTGCCCGCTCGCAAGCGCAGGTGCTGGTCTGCACACTGGGCACGACCTGGCGCAAATCGGGCAAGGATGAAGCCGCCTTCCGCGCGGTCGATTACGATCTGGTGCTGGATTGCGCCCGCGCGGCCAAGGCGGCGGGCATCGGCCATGTGATCGTCGTGTCATCGGTTGGTGCCGTGTCAACCAGCAGCACTTTCTACCTCAGGGTGAAAGGCGAGATGGAAGCTGCGCTGATCAAACTTGGACTGAGACGGCTGGACATCCTGCGCCCCGGCCTGTTGCGCGGCCAACGCGGTAATGACCGGCGCATGGGCGAGCGACTGGCGATTTTCGTCAGCCCGCTGCTCGATCTCCTGCTGCATGGCAAGCACCGCCAATACCGCTCGATCAAGGCCAGCCAGGTCGCGCTCGCGATCTTCGCCCTTGCCAGGGAGAAGTCAGCAGGGCGTTTCGTTCACGATAACGATGCGATGCGCTACGCAATGCGCCGCCGCCGGGGATAACCACCTAGGCCATACACTGCATGATTGACTCATTGGGCCGCAAACAGCCATTCCGACCGCGTCGCTGACAGCGCGGGAGAGTCCCTGCGATTCGTGTCGTTCACGGATCAAGGGGCGCCGAAGGAGCAACCGCCCCGGAATCTCTCAGGCCCACGGACCGCGTGCGTCGATAGCGATACTCTGGAAAGTGGTGCACCAGATGCACCCGCCGAAGGGGTAACCCTGAACTTGTTTCAGGCGAAAGCTCTCAGGTTTCCGCGACAGAGGGGGCGCCGATAGTGGTGCATTCTGTGCGGAGCCATGCGCGTGAACGATGACCTGATCCCTGATCCCGATGCGCCGTCCGAAGGACCGCAGGCGCTGCCGCTCGACGCCTGGCACCGCGCGCGGGGGGGCCGGATGGTCGAGTTCGCGGGCTACTCCATGCCAGTGCAGTATGAGGGCATCATCGCCGAGCACCTGTGGACGCGGGCGCACGCCGGGCTGTTCGATGTCAGCCACATGGGGCAGCTCTATCTCTCGGGTGATGGCCTTGATGCCGCAATTGAGGCGCTGCTGCCGATCGACCTTGCGACGCTGCAGCCCGGCCATGTGCGCTATTCGCTGCTGCTGGACGAAGACGGCGGCGTTCTTGACGACCTGATGGTGTCGCGCTGGGGCAGTGGGCTTTATCTGGTGGTCAACGGCGCGACCAAGTGGGATGACATTGCCCACTTGCGCGAGCATCTTCCCGATGAAATCACGCTCAACCACCTCGACGAGCCGGCTTTGCTCGCGCTGCAAGGCCCCGAGGCTTTTGCCGCGCTCGAGCCACTGGTTTCGGGCGAGCAGCCGCTGTCCGCGCTGACGTTCATGCGGGCCGGGGCGTTCAAGCTCGGCGGGGTCGATGTCTGGATCAGCCGTTCGGGCTATACCGGCGAGGACGGCTTCGAAATCTCGCTCCCCGGCGATGAGGTGGCGCGGATCGCCGACCTGCTCTGCGCCGATACCCGCGTCAAGCCCATTGGCCTCGGCGCGCGCGATTCGTTGCGGCTGGAAGCCGGACTGCCGCTCTATGGCCATGACCTGTCGCCCGAAACCAGTCCGGTCGAAGCCGGGCTGAAATTCGCGATCAACAAGCGCCGCCGCGCGGCAGGGGGCTTCCCCGGCGCGGACCGTATTCTTGCCGAACTGGCAGGTGGCGCACTGCGGCAATGGGCTGGCCTTGCGCTCGAAGGCCGCCAGGCAGCGCGCGAGGGCGCGGAAGTTTTCGCCGGCGAGGCGAAAGTCGGCACCGTGACCTCGGGCGGCTTTTCGCCCAGCCTCGAGCGCCCGATTGCCATGGCCTACCTCGAGCCTACCCACGCCGCGCCGGGCACCGCGCTCGAGATCGATGTGCGCGGCAAACGCCTCGCCGCAACGGTCGTGCCCACGCCTTTTGTCCCCCACCGCTATCACCGCTGAGGAACCCCGATGAGCCGCTATTTCACCAAGGACCACGAATGGATCGACGTTGACGGGGACGAGGGAACCGTTGGCATCACCGACTTTGCCCAGGGCCAGCTCGGCGACATCACCTTCGTCGAACTGCCCGCCGAAGGCCAGCAAGTGAAAGCCGGGGAGGCCGTCTCGGTGGTCGATTCGGTCAAGGCCGCCTCCGATGCCTACAGCCCGGTCAGCGGCGCGGTTACCGGCGTGAACGGCGCGCTGGAAGCCGCGCCCGAGCTGGTCAACAGCAGCGCCGAAAGCGCGGGCTGGCTGTTCAAGCTGGCGCTGTCCGATCCGGGCGAGCTGGCCGCGCTGATGGATCGCGCCGCCTATGATGCCTACGTGGCGGGGCTGTAAGCCGATGCGCTATCTGCCGCTCACCCCCGCCGACCGCACCGCGATGCTCGGCGTGATCGGCGCGGGCGCGATTGACGACCTGTTCGTCGATGTGCCTGCCGAGGCGCGCCTGTCCGGCCCCATTCACGGGCTTGCCGCCCATGCCAGCGAAATGGCGGTCGAGCGGCATATGGCGCAGCTTTCGGGGCAGAATGTCAGCGCCAGCGCGGCGCCCTTTTTTCTGGGCGCTGGCGCCTATCGCCACCATATTCCGGCCAGCGTCGATCACCTGATCCAGCGCGGCGAATTCCTCACCAGTTACACGCCGTACCAGCCCGAAATCGCCCAAGGCACGCTGCAGGTGCTGTTCGAATTCCAGACCCAGGTCGCGCAGTTGCTCGGCACGGACATTGCCAATGCGTCGATGTACGATGGCTCGACTGCCTGCTGGGAAGCGATTGCCATGGCAGGCCGGGTGACCAGGCGATCCCGCGCGGTGCTGTGCCGGGGGCTGCATCCGCATTACGTGTCGACGGTCCAGACGATGGCGAAATTTACTGGCGACACCATCGACTATCGCGCGCCCCGGCTGGAAGCCGCGCCCGACACCGCCGGTGTGCTCGCTGCGATCGATGGCGAGACGAGCTGCGTTGTCGTCCAGTATCCCGACATTTTCGGTCGCATCCCTGATCTCGCCGCGATCGCCGATGCGGCCCACGCGGCAGGTGCGCTGCTGATCGCCGTGGTGACCGAGCCGGTGGCGCTGGGCCTTATCGAAGCGCCGGGAAGTCTTGGCGCCGATATTGTCGTCGGTGAAGGCCAGTCACTGGGCGTCGGGCTGCAATTCGGCGGGCCTTATCTCGGCCTGTTTGGTGCCGCCGAGAAATTCGTGCGTCAGATGCCGGGGCGGCTCTGCGGCGAGACTGTCGATGCCGATGGCAGGCGGGGCTTCGTGCTGACGCTCTCGACCCGCGAGCAGCATATCCGCCGCGAGAATGCGACGAGCAACATCTGCACCAATTCCGGGCTGTGTGCGCTGGCGTTCTCCATCCACATGACCCTGCTGGGCGGCGAGGGCCTGGCGCGGCTGGCGCGGGTCAATCATGCCCGCGCGAATGCGGCGGCGGCGCGGCTGGCGCAAATTCCCGGTGTCTCGCTGCTCGGCGATACCTGGTTCAACGAATTTACCGTGCTGCTGCCGGTCGATGCCGCGCTGGCGGTCAGCCGCATGGCGGAACGCGGCGTGCTTGGTGGGGTGCCGCTCGGCCGGCTCTATCCGGGCGCGCCCGGGCTGGCCAATGGCCTGCTGGTCACCGCCACCGAGACCGTCACTGACGAGGACATCGAAGCACTGGTGGTAGCGTTGGCAGGAGCAATTGCATGAACGCGCTCAATCCATCGGGCTGGCGGCCGGGCATGGGTAATGGCGGGGGCGATGGCACCACCAGGCCGGCATCGCCCACCGCCAGCGGCGACCGCGGTCTGGCGCTCGAAGAGCCGTTGATTTTCGAGCTCGGCCAGCCGGGCACTTGCGGGGTGGATTTCGATGGCGAAGATGCCGCGCCCGGCCCTGTGCTCGCGCGCTTTTTGCGCGCCGCGCCGCCGGCGCTGCCGGGCCTGTCCGAGCCGGAAACAGTCCGCCACTACACGCGCCTCAGCCGCCAGAACTATGGCATTGATCTCGGGCCGTTTCCGCTCGGCTCGTGCACGATGAAGCACAATCCGCGGCTGAATGAGAAAGTCGCGCGCCTGCCGGGCTTTGCCGATCTCCATCCGCTCCAGCCCACCGAGACCGTGCAGGGCGCGCTCGGGGTCATTGCCCAGCTGGCGCACTGGCTGGTGACGCTGACCGGGATGCATGCGGTCGCCATGACGCCCAAAGCGGGCGCACATGGCGAGTTGTGCGGCGTGCTGTGCATCAAGGCGGCGCTGGCCGCGCGCGGCGATCCGCGCGCCGTGCTGCTGGTCCCCGAAAGCGCGCATGGCACCAATCCGGCGACCGCTGCCTTTGCCGGTTTCAGCGTCGAGTCGATCCCGGCGAACAGCGACGGACGGGTTGATTTTGCCGCGCTGAACGCCCGGCTCGGCCCGGACATTGCCGGGGTGATGATTACCAATCCCAATACCTGCGGCCTGTTCGAGCGCGACATGAAGGCGATTTCCGGCGCGGTCCATGCGGTCGGCGGCTATGTCTATTGCGACGGGGCGAACTTCAACGCGATCGTCGGCAAAGTGCGTCCGGGCGACCTTGGCATCGATGCCATGCACATCAATCTGCACAAGACCTTTTCCACGCCCCACGGCGGCGGCGGGCCGGGTTCGGGGCCGGTGGTCCTGTCCGAGGCGCTGGCCCCGTTCGCGCCGCTGCCTTATGTGGCGAAAGCGGCGGATGGCACGTTGCGGCTGGTCGAGGAAGACGGAGAAGCTGGTCAGCACTTCGGGCGCATGGCGGCGTTCCATGGTCAGATGGGCATGTTCACCCGCGCGCTCGCCTATATCCTCAGCCATGGCGCCGATGGCCTCGCCCGCGTTGCCGAAGATGCCGTGCTGGGCGCGAACTATGTGCTGCGCAGCCTTGAAGACGTGCTCGACGCACCCTTCGCCGCCAGCGGCCCGTGTATGCACGAGGCGCTGTTCAGCGATCTGGGGCTTGCCGAGGGCTTCTCGACGATCGACGTCGCCAAGGGGCTGATCGACGAGGGCTTCCACCCGATGACCGTCTATTTCCCGCTGGTGGTCCACGGCGCGATGCTCGTCGAGCCGACCGAGACCGAGAGCAAGGCGGGGCTCGACCGCTTTATCGGCTCATTGCGCAGCCTGGCGGCGCGCGCCCGCGCAGGCGATGAATTGCTGAAAAGCGCGCCACACTTCGCCCCGCGCCGGCGGCTGGATGAGACCCAGGCGGCGCGCAGGCCGGTGTTGGTGTGGCGGGGTGATGCTCCCGCTAGTTGATGGCCTGCTGGGTCGTGGTGGCGGCCGATTCCAGATCTTTTCCGGCGCCGCGAACAGTGTTGCAGGCGGCGGTGAGCGTAATGCAGCCCAGGGCCAGGGCGATGAGTGCTTTGCGGTACATGGGGTTATCCTTGTGTGAACGTCGCCCAGCATGGCGATGACGGTGTGACTCCCAGCTTAACGTTTTGTTCCGCTAGTCGAGCGCGGCTGCGGTGACCGGTGAGGGATTTCGGGCGAGCCGGTGTTCGCGCCATGCAATCAGCAGGCCAGCGCCAATGATCAGCGGCGCGCCCAGCCAGGTCGAAGTGGACGGCAGCTGGTTCCATGCCAGCCAGCCCAGCAGGGTCGCCCAGATCAGCGAGGAATAGTCCATGATGATGACGCTGGCGACGCCGGCCATGCGCAGCGACGTGGTCATCAACAGCTGGGCAATCGTTCCCATCGCGCCCATCGTCAGCAGCAACAACCATTGCTCGCCGGTGTGCGGGGCCATCACGAAAGGCATGGCCATTCCGGTCATCGCGGCCCCCAGCAGGCCGAAATAGAAGACAATGTTGACCGAGCTTTCGGTGCGGCCAAGGTCGCGGATCTGGAAATTGATCATCGCCACCAGCACCGCCGCGAACAGCGCCAGCGAAGTGCCAAGCGGGTGAACCACTTCCGTGCCGGGCTGGGTAATCACCAGGATGCCGGCAAACCCCGCCAGCACAGCCGCCCAGCGCCAGGGACCGATCCGCTCGCCCAGCACCAGCGCGGCGATGATCACCGCGAACAGCGGCGTGGTGAAGCCCAGCGTGATCGATTCGGCGAGTGGCAGCAGCGTCGCGGCGAAGAACAGGATGATCATGTTGCTGTTGCCGATCACCGCCCGCGCCAAGTGGCGGGAGAAGCGCCGGGTCCGCAATTGGCCGAGACTGCCGGTGGACCAGAGCCACGCCAGCAGCGGCAACGGGGCAACCGCCTGCCGCCAGAAAGCAATTTCCAGCACATGCACGCCGCTTTCCGCCGCGAGCTTGACCAGCAGGAACATGACCGAAAAGCACAGCGCCGAACCAAGACGCAGCACGAGGGCGAGCAAGGGGCGTTGGCGCGGTTCCACAAGGCGGCTTTAGCCGCGAGGCGCGGCGTGGCAAGTGGGTGACGTGGCAAGGGCGGGTTTAGGGCAACGAGCCTTACAGACAGGCTTCCAGATAGGCCTGATCGAAGCCAAATTGCCGGGCTTTTTCAAGCGTATAGGGGCGCAGGCCCGAGGGCCGGAATTCGCCGATGATCTTGCCGTCGTCGTTCTCGTCAAGGTATTCGAACTTGAACAGCTCCTGCGTGACGATCACGTCGCCTTCCATGCCGATCACCTCGGTGATGTTGGTGGTGCGGCGTGAGCCGTCGCGCAGGCGCTTGACCTGGACGATGATGTCGACCGATTCGGCGATCTGACGGCTGATGGCTTCCTTGGGGATCTTGATGTCGCCCATCAGGATCATGTTTTCCATACGGCCCAGGCACTCACGCGGGGAGTTGGCGTGGAGCGTGCACATCGAGCCATCGTGACCGGTGTTCATCGCGGCCAGCAGATCGAAGCATTCGGCGCCGCGGATTTCGCCCAGGATGATCCGGTCCGGCCGCATACGCAGCGCGTTCTTGACGAGATCGCCAATGGTGATCGCGCCCTGGCCTTCAAGGTTGGGCGGGCGGGTTTCAAGCGGCAGCCAATGCGGCTGTTGCAGGCGCAGTTCGGCAGCATCTTCGATGGTGAGCACGCGTTCGCCCGGATCAATCATCTTTGACAGCGCGTTGAGCATTGTCGTCTTGCCCGAGCCGGTGCCGCCCGAAATGACGACATTCATCCGGCAGGCGCCAGCGATCTTGAGCGCGGTGGCCATCTTGTCCGACATCGATCCGAAATCACGCAGCATGTCGATGGTGATCGGTTTTTCGGAGAACTTACGAATCGAGATCGCGGTGCCGCGCAGCGACAGTGGCGGCACGATGACGTTGACGCGGCTGCCGTCCTTGAGCCGGGCGTCGGCGAGCGGCGTGGTCTGGTCGACGCGGCGGCCGACCTGGTTGACGATGCGCTGGGCAATCTGGAACAGGTGGCTCTCGTCGCGAAACTTGATGCCGGAAAGGGTCAGCTTGCCCTTCTTTTCGATGTAGGTCTGGTTGGGACCATTGACCATGATATCGGAAATATCCGGATCACTGAGCAGCTCTTCCAGCGGCCCGAAGCCGAGCAGCTCATCAATCAGCACCTTTTCCAGCGCGAACTGCTCGCGCCGGTTCAGCGTGACTTTGAGCTCGGCCAGCACCTCGAGGATGATCGGCCGGAATTCTTCGCTGAGCTCGTCCTTGGTCAGCGTCGCTGCCGCTTCCGGATCGACGCGTTCGAGCAGGCGGGGGAGCACCTGTTCCTTAAGCTTGTGAACCGAAGCCTCGAAGCCGCCGGACTCCTCGGTGGCATCGTTTATGGAATTGGCGCGGTCGCTCAGGCGCGTCATCGCATCGGCGCGCAGCGTTGCTGCATCTACTGGCCGGTCGAGCGCATCTTCGCCCGGCAGCGGCGGAAACTGGTCGCCGCCGGGAACCGGCGCATTGCCCGGCATGGGGGCATTGCCCGGAACCGGAGCAGAACCCTGCATCGGGCGCGCAACGCCGAATGCCGGCCGGGCGGGCTGGGACCCGCCTGCTCCTGTCCGTCGTCCAAATGCGCTCATTGCTGCACGTTTCCTTGTGACTGCCAGCCGGTTACGCGGCAAATCCGTCGTTCTGATGATTGAGCATTAGGGTTGAAACTTTGATAACTTCCTAATGCGGGGCCGGGTTTGCCTGCGAATGGCAGTCAGGAATCATCCGGGTCCGGCGCACAGCCACAGATCGACCTGGTGCGCGGAATAGACTTCGGGCAAGCGCCGCGTCGTCTGCCGCCGGCAATGGGCGGCGATGTAGGCATGGACCAGGCGCGCGCTCGCCTGGTTTTGCTCATATGCCGGCATGGCGCGGTAGGTGACCACCGCAGTCGGCCGCCAGGCGAGGATCCTGCGCGTCGCATCGGCGGTGGGCACATGGCTGACATTGTGCTCGGCGGGAAAATAGAGGTGCAGCGGATAATAGAGCGCGGTCGGCGGATAGACCCCCAGCTGGCGGTAGAGATCGACCGGGCCTTCATAGACCAGCAGGCGAGGGTGAGGGGCCGCGGCGCGGATGTCCGCTGCCATCGCCGCCATGGCCGCGCGCGATTGGTGCCGCGTCGCCAGATCAAATGCCGGGCCCAGCAGCAGGCCGAAGGCGATCAGGGCGATGCCATAAAGCCGGCCGAGGCGATTGGCCCCGAAAGCGGCAGCCGCTGCGACGCTGACCGGCAGGCAGACCGGCAGCAGGTAGTGCTCATAGAAATTGGGCACGACCGCGAAACCGGCGAGCGCCGCCACCAGCCAGCCGGCGGGGAACAGGCGCGGGGTGGCTTTGCCCCGCGCGGCGAGCGCCGCGCCGATCAGCGCTGGGAGGAGCGCGGGTGCGAACAGCATGGCCAGCGTCGCGATGCGCTTTGCGGCGTCGCCTGCCGGGTTATAGCTCTTGGCCAGGTTGGCCGTGACCATCGCATGCCAGAACTCGGCAAAATGCCCGGCAAGCGCATAGAATGCAGCGAACAACGCCATCGGCGCGATGCCGGCGGCGGCGAGGGCCAGTGCCGTTGCCGCGAGGCGCGGCGGCGCCATGCCCGCTTGCCGCAGCCGCCACAGCGCGAAAAAGCCGAGGAACAGGCTCTCGCAGATCGCCGTCTGCTTGAAGGTCAGGGCAATGCCGGCGCTGGCCATGGCCGCATAGAGCGCCGGCGGAGCCTCGCCGCGACCGAGCGCAGGCAGCGCGCGCAGCACGCCCAGCGCCGCCAGCGCCACCCACAGGTTGTAGAACACCGGCGACTGCCCGCCGCCGCCGCCGAAGAACACCAGCAGCACCAGATACAGCGTGCCGCCGAGCATCGCGCCGGTGGGCGTGGTGAAGCGCCGGGCAATCGCTGCGACGCACCAGGCAGTCGCGCCCGCGAACAGCAGCGCGAGCGTCTGGTAGGCGATCACCGAGGAGGAAAACGCCGCCGCCAACGCATAAGTCAGGAACAGCCCCGGCCCCTTGCGGTCCCACACGTCGACATATGGCAGATCGCCCTGCCACAGCCGCAGACCGCCCTGGAAATAGAAATATTCGTCGTTGAAATAGTTGGTATCGCCGAACACGGAGAAGCGGCTGAGCAGCGCGAAGGCGAGGAACCATGCGGCCAGCGCCCACCTGTGCTGGAGCAGTCCGGGCCTCGCAATTTGGAACGTGCTTTCGCCGGACACTCGCATACTCCCGGGCGGGCCTTTGGATCGCAGCCATGCCTAAACCTGCGATGCGCCAGCGGCGAGGGCCGCGATCCGCTTGTCCCCGGCTTCCCAAGCTGCGCCATCGCGGTTAGGGCCGCCGCAGGAGAACGCAGCGATGAAGCGGATGATATTGGGCGCCTTGCTTGCCCTGATGGCCCCGGCCGCCGCACAAGGCAGCGCGCCGTCGCAGATTGGGGCAGAGCTTCCGGCCTGGCTGGCCGGTTTCTGGCAATCGCAGGATGGCATCGCCTGGGCCGATGAAATGTGGAATGCCCCGCGCGGCGGGGTCATGCTGGGTGCGGGCCGGGCGGGATCGGGGCCGCAGATGCAGAGCTGGGAGACCATGCGCATCGCCGCCCGGCCCGATGGCACACTTGTTTTCCACGCCCAGCCAAAGGGCGCCCCAGCCAGCGAATTTCCGGCCGTGTCGATCGGCGAGGAATCGATCGAATTCGCCAATCCCAGGCACGATTACCCGCAGCGCATCCGCTATTGGCGGCAGGGGCAACTGTTGATGGCGGAAATATCGAAGATCGATGGCAGCGACAGCCAGCGGTGGAATTTTCGTCCGGCGCTGGTCGGCCAATAGGGGCCGCTGCGCCGGTTGGCGTTCAGCCCTCGATGCGCTCGGCGAGCACAGTCAGCCCGTTTTCGCCGACTTCGGCAAAACCGCCGCGAATCTGCACTTCCTCAGGCGCAGCGCCCTCGGTCTTGTAGATCGACAGCGCACCGTCGCGGATGGTCGACATCATCGGCGCGTGGCCTTCCAGCACGCCGAAATCGCCCTCGCCGCCCGGGACGACGACCATGTGGACCTCTTCCGAGCGGACCAGCCTTGCTGGGGTTACGAGTTCGAAGCGCAGGGCCATCAGGCGTCTTCCGCCAGCTTTTTCGCCTTCTCGATCACTTCGTCGATGCCGCCGACCATGTAGAAGGCAGGCTCGGGCAGGTGATCGTATTCACCGTCAACCACGGCCTTGAAGCTCTTCACGGTATCTTCGACCTGAACGAACTTGCCGGAGATGCCGGTGAACACTTCGGCGACGTGGAACGGCTGGCTGAGGAACTTCTGGATCTTGCGCGCGCGCATGACGGTCAGCTTGTCCTCTTCCGAGAGCTCATCCATGCCGAGAATGGCGATGATGTCCTGCAGCGACTTGTACTTCTGCAGCGTTTCCTGAACGCGGCGGGCGGTCTCATAATGCTCCTGACCGACCACGGCAGGCGTCAGCACGCGGCTGGTGGAATCGAGCGGATCGACCGCCGGGTAGATGCCCAGCTCCGAAATCGCGCGGTTCAGCGTGGTGGTGGCGTCCAGGTGGGCGAATGAGGCGGCCGGGGCAGGGTCGGTGAGATCGTCGGCGGGAACGTAGATCGCCTGCACCGAGGTGATCGAGCCCTTGTTGGTCGAGGTGATGCGTTCCTGCAGCTGGCCCATGTCGGTCGCCAGCGTCGGCTGATAGCCCACGGCCGAAGGAATACGGCCGAGCAGCGCCGACACTTCCGAGCCAGCCTGGGTGAAGCGGAAGATGTTGTCGACGAAGAACAAGACGTCCTGGCCTTCTTCATCGCGGAAGTATTCGGCCATGGTCAGGCCCGACAGCGCGACGCGGGCGCGGGCACCGGGAGGCTCGTTCATCTGGCCGAACACCAGCGCCACCTTGGAGCCTTCGGAAATGGCGTTGCCGTCCTTGTCCGAGGCGATAACGCCGGCTTCGAGGAATTCGTGATAGAGATCGTTGCCCTCGCGGGTGCGCTCGCCGACGCCGGCGAACACCGAGACGCCGCCGTGGCCCTTGGCGATGTTGTTGATCAGTTCCTGGATCAGCACGGTCTTGCCGACGCCTGCGCCGCCGAACAGACCGATCTTGCCGCCCTTGGCATAAGGCGCGAGCAGATCGATGACCTTGATCCCGGTGACCAGAATGGCCGCTTCGGTCGACTGGTCGACGAACAGCGGAGCTTCGGCGTGGATCGGCGCGAACATGTCGCTGCCCACCGGGCCGCGCTCGTCAATTGGCTCGCCGATGACGTTGAGGATGCGGCCGAGCGTCTTGGGGCCGACCGGCACGGTGATCTGCGCGCCGGTGGAGGCGACCGGCTGGCCGCGGGTGAGGCCGTCGGTCGAATCCATCGCGATGGTGCGCACGGTGTTTTCGCCGAGATGCTGGGCAACCTCGAGGACCAGCCGGCTGCCGTTGTTGTCGGTTTCCAGCGCGGTGAGGATCGCCGGCAGCTCGCCGTCGAAGCGGACATCGACGACGGCACCGATCACCTGGGCGATCTTGCCGGTGGCGATGTGCGCCGAAGCCTTGGGCGCGGCGGCCTTGGGAGCCTTGGGAGCGGCCTTTGCGGGGGTCTTCTTTGCGGCTGCGGTTGCCATGATATTACCTTCCAATATAGCGGCTAACTTCTGACAAGTCAGAGGTCCAAGCCGCGAAATTCAACAGAAACAGATCTTTGTTCATATGCCTATCTGGACAAAAAATAGAAAATTTTACGTTTATCCCATCTTCGTCCCTGCAAACCTTCGAGATAGACGTCAATCTGTTCATTTCATTTAAATCTTCAAAATCATTATCATCCAAATATGCACAAAATCCGATCATAGAATAAAATTCAGAATCTTGCCCTTTTACGGCATGTAACTCAAAACCAATTCCACTATGGCCGCTAGTGATTACACACACGTTTTCTAACGGACTACTCAGTCTTGCTCTATAACCTAACTCTTCCATCAGCATGCATATTTCATCGACAGTCACTACAGCGCTTCCGCGCCAGCAATAATCTCAATCAGTTCGGTGGTGATCGCGGCCTGGCGGCTGCGGTTGTACTGGATGGTCAGCTTGTTGATCAGTTCGCCGGCGTTCCGCGTGGCATTGTCCATCGCGGTCATCGAGGCGCCCTGTTCGCTGGCCTGGTTTTCCAGCAGCGCGCCGAAAATCTGCGTCCGCAGGAAACGCGGCAGCAGGTCGGCGAGGATTTCCTCTTCGTCGGGCTCATATTCGGTTGCTGCGCCCGCGCCGGCCGCTTCCACCTTGGGCGCGGGAACCGGAATGATCTGCTGCTCGGTTGGCTCCTGCAACATGGCAGAGCGGAACCGCGAGTAGAACAGGTGAGCGACGTCGAACTTGCCTTCATCATAGAGCGTCATCAGCTGCGCGACGACCTTTTCGGCCTCAGTATAGCCCGGCGTGCGCACGTCGGAGGTATCGAAATGCGCCAGAATTGCCTTGGGATATTCGCGGACGATGGTCGCGCGGCCTTTTTTGCCGATCAGGTAAAACAACACGGTCTTGCCCTGCGCAGTCAGCTCCTGCGCCTTAAGCCGCGCGGCCTTGACGATGTTGGAGTTGAATGCGCCGCACAGGCCCTTGTCGCTGTTGGCGACGACGAGCAGGTGCACCTGGTCCTTGCCGGTGCCCGCGAGCAGTTTCGGCGCGCTGTCGCCCGAGACCTTGCCCGCAAGGCTCGCCATCACGCCAGCGAGGCGCGCGGCATACGGCCGCGCGGCTTCGGCACCCGCCTGCGCCTTGCGCAACTTGGCAGCCGCGACCATCTGCTTGGCCTTGGTGATCTTCTGGGTCGATTTGACCGAGTTGATCCGACCCTTGAGTTCCTTCAGACTTGCCAATTCAATTCCCCAAAAGCCCGCTCAGGCTGAGCTTGTCGAAGCCCCCGCGCCATGACCCTTCGACAAGCTCAGGGTGAGCGGGTGTAGTGTTTTTACGCGTAGATCTTGGCGAACGCGTCGAGGGCGGCGGCGGTCATGGCCCTGGTGTCGTCGGCGAAATCGCGGGTGTCGCGGATCTGCTTCAGCACGTCGGCCTTGTCACTGCGCATCCAGGCCAGCATCTTGGCCTCATAGTCCACGACCTTGTCGGCCGCGATGGAGTCAAGATAGCCGGTGGTGCCTGCAAAGATTGACACGGTCTGCTCTTCAAAGGGCAGCGGCGAGAACTGCGGCTGCTTGAGCAGCTCCGTCAGGCGCGCGCCGCGGTTGAGCAGCTTCTGGGTCGAGGCGTCGAGGTCCGAGCCGAACTGCGCGAAGGCCGCCATTTCGCGGTACTGGGCCAGCTCCAGCTTGATCGAGCCCGAGACCTTCTTCATCGCCTTGGTCTGCGCGGCAGAACCAACGCGCGACACCGACAGACCGACGTTGATCGCCGGCCGCACGCCTTGATAGAACAGGCCGGTTTCAAGGAAGATCTGGCCGTCGGTGATCGAGATCACGTTGGTCGGAATGTAGGCAGAAACGTCGCCAGCCTGGGTTTCGATGATCGGCAGTGCGGTCAGCGAACCGCCGCCCAGCGAATCGTTCATCTTGGCGGCGCGCTCGAGCAGGCGTGAGTGGAGATAGAACACGTCGCCCGGATAGGCTTCGCGGCCCGGCGGGCGGCGCAGCAGCAGCGACATCTGGCGATAGGCAACCGCCTGCTTGGAAAGATCGTCATAAACGATGACCGCATGCATACCGTTGTCGCGGAAAAACTCGCCCATGGTCACGCCGGTATAGGGCGCGAGATACTGGAGCGGAGCGGGCTCGGAAGCGGTGGCGGCGACCACGATGGTATATTCCATCGCGCCGTTCTCTTCGAGCTGGCGGACGATCTGCGCCACGGTCGAACGCTTCTGGCCGATGGCGACGTAGATGCAGTAGAGCTTCTTCTTCTCGTCGGTGCCGGCGTTGGCTTCCTTCTGGTTGATGAAGGTGTCGATCGCGACGGCGGTCTTGCCGGTCTGGCGGTCACCGATGATCAGTTCGCGCTGGCCGCGGCCGACGGG
>JANPOS010000061.1:0-8502 GCA_031428115.1 Novosphingobium sp.
TGGGCCAACCGATCGACAGTCAAACAGCCTTGCGCCTTGGCCTGATCCTGGAGGTTGTCGAGAACGGCAAGGCCCTGATGCGCGCCGAAGAGTTGGCCAGTCAGATTGCGGACAGAGCGCCTTTGGCGATCCGACAGGGCAAGGCGCTGGTCAATGCCGCCTTCGAAATGCCCCATTCCGCTCACCTTGCGGCCGAACGACAGGCATTTTCGGCACTGTTCGGCACTGTCGACAAGGCAGAAGGAATCGCGGCATTTGGTGATCGCAGGACACCATCTTGGCTTGGACGATGACCTGAGTGGCGGCTTTCATTTTTGATCACTCGAAAGTAATCACGGCCCGGCCATTGAGCGAGCCATCCCGCAAGCGATCGAAGGCGATCTCGACATCGTTCAAGGCAAAGGCTTCATAGTCAATCGCCAGCCGGCCATCGGCGGCGAGCTGGCAGACTTCACGCAAGTCCGACAAGGTGCTGCCCAGCGATATCGCGAATTCGCAAGTTGTCGCCAGTTTGCCCCAGCCTACCTCCAGTGAACCACCCTCCAGTCCCACCAGCACAATGCGGCCATGCGGGCGAGACACCGCAGCGGCAAGTGCGAGGGTGGAATTGGTTCCGACGAGATCGATTATCACGTCCGCACCCCTGCCGCCGCTCAAATCCATTATCGCCTCGGCTGTTCGATCGTCCGAAATCAGACAATGGTCCGCGCCAAACCGATGCGCGTCGGCCAGCCTGCGTTCAGTGCGGTCCACCGCGAAGACTGTCGCAGGCGAGAGCAGCTTGAGAAACTGGATGGCATAGGCGCCCAGTCCGCCCACGCCGATCACCAGCGCTGTTGAGCCGGGGTGGAGCCGGTCGAGCGCCGACTTGACTGCGCGATAGGATGTTACGCCGGCATCGGTCAGCGGGGCGACGGATACCGGGTCGATATTGCCCAATGGCACCAGTTCTCGGCGCGGAACCACCATGAATTCGGCAAGGCCGCCATCGATTCCGACTCCGCGGGTCATGCCAATCGATCCGCGCGAAAAAGTGGCGCATGTCTGTTCCTGCCCGAGATGGCAGAATTCGCAGTTGCCGCAGTGATGCATGTTGTGCACCGCGACATTGTCGCCCGGTTTCAGGTCACTTACCCCTTCGCCGCAGAATTCCACCTGACCGGCATTTTCATGGCCGAGGGTGAAACCGGCCGGCAGCATAGCGGCGTAAGGCTGGCTGCCATGCTGGCTGCCCATGATATCCAGGTCGGAGCGGCACAGCCCCGCACCGCGCATGCGGATCAGGACTTCACCCGGGGCAGGGGCGGGGATGGGCACATCGACGAATTCTGCCGGCCTGCCCCATTCGACAATGCGAAAGGCTTGCATCTGCCCGCCTCAGTTTGGTTTGGGCAAGGCATAGGCCATGACATAGTCTCCAACTCCCGAGGACAAGGGGACGTTGCCGCCTGCCGCGATGACGATGAACTGGCGTCCGCTCTTCTTGCTGATGTAGGACATCGGTGTGGCATGGCCACCAACCGGTAGCGGCACGCGCCACACCAGCTTGCCGGTGTTCACGTCGAAGGCCCTGAGCGCGCGTTCCTGGGTAGCGGCAATGAAGGTCAGCCCGGATCTGGTCGTGACGGCTCCGCCGGTATTTGGGACACCCATTGGCAGCGGCAGGCGGCTGCGGGTCTGGAACGGACCACTGTCAGCGCTGGTGCCGAAAGTCCGTTGCCACTTCATCTTGCCCGTCTTGAGATCGACGACGCCGATCTTGCCGAACGGAGGTTCGGTGCAAGGTATGCTCAAGGGCGAGAGGAACGGACCGGTCAGGAGAGCGAATGGGGTCCCTTCTTGCGGGACTGGTTCCCCGACATGGGCGCCGCCATTCATCGAGTGCTTGTAACCTCTGCGATCAGCTTCTTCGCGGGTTACCATGCTGGTGTAATTGGCCATCCGGCTCCAGTTGACGATCGCCAGCTTGCGCTCCGGATCGACCGAGATGCCGCCCCAGTTCACTCCGCCCAGATAGCTGGGATAGGTAATTATCGGACGCGGATATCCTGGCGGCGTGAACATCCCTTCATAGCGGGCTTCGCTGAACTTGATGCGGCACCACATTTGGTCGAGCGGAGTAATGCCCCACATCGACTGCGGATCAAGCACCCGGTTGTCGAAAGCGGGCAGTTCGGGCGAGAACGGCTGTGTGGGCGAAAGCCAGTCGCCCTTTGCCGGACCTTGCGGCACGGGTCGCTCTTCCACCTTAGTCAGCGGCTGGCCGGTCCGGCGATCAAGCATGTAAAGCTGACCACTCTTGGAGGTCTGAAGCAGCGCGGGAACCATTTTACCGCCAATCGGCATGTCGATGAGTGTCGGCTGAGGCGAAATATCGTAATCCCAGACATCGTGATGAACGATCTGGAACGACCAGCGGGCCTGGCCGGTTTCGATGTCCAGTGCGACAACCGAGCTGCCGTATTGTTCCGTACCCTTCGAGCGATGTGCCCCCCAATAATCGGGGGTTGAATTGCCGGTTGGGAGATAGACCATGCCCAGTTCTTCATCGCCGCTCATCGTGCCCCAGCTGTTGGCAGTCCCGCGCGAATAGGTTTCGCCCGGTCCGGGTTCGCCGTGCTCATTCGGCCGGTCCATGTCCCATGCCCAGGCGAATTTGCCGGTGACTGCATCAAATGCGCGAATAACGCCCGAGGGTTCGCCGACGAACTGTCCATCGGTAACCCAGCCACCGACAACAACCTTGCCCCGCACAATTGTGGGCGCGGAAGTGACATAGTAATATCCGCTGATGACCTCGCCGAGACCCTTCTTGAGATCGACCGCGCCGTTCACCCCGAAGTTGGCGCAAGACTGGCCGCTGTCAGCATCGATTGCCATCAGTCTGGCGTCGACAGTCGTGGTGAGCACGCGCTTGGCGCATGGCCCGGTCGCTCCTGCGGGCGCATGATAGGCAACGCCCCGGCAGGCTGCGCCCGGTGGGGCGTTGACTTTCGGATCAAATTGCCAGCGG
This sequence comes from Novosphingobium sp., assembly GCA_031428115.1. Lineage (GTDB taxonomy): Bacteria > Pseudomonadota > Alphaproteobacteria > Sphingomonadales > Sphingomonadaceae > Novosphingobium. Next base: position 3,014 of record JANPOS010000061.1, read on the forward strand.
CGCTCGCCGCTTTCCGGATCGAGAGCGATCACGATGTTGTTGGGGGTGCAAAGGTAGACGGTATCGTTGACCATCAGCGGCGTGGCCTGAAAACCCAGGCCAGCGCCAGTCAGAACGCCTGTTCGATAGGTCCACGCCGGGGCAAGTTTCGCCACGTTTTCGAGGTTGATCTGGGTAAGCGGCGAGAAGCGGGTGCCGCCCAGCACGTTGCCGTAGTGCGGCCATTCCCCGGCGCCATCGTCGCCCTGGACTGCCAGCAAAGGCGCGGATTCGATGCGGTTCCCCTGCCAGACCCAGCCACCGAACACGGCAAGCGAAAGCGCCAGAACCCCCAGGAATGATCGTCGATAGCGTCTGAGCCAAGGCCAACAGACCCAGATGCCGAGAACCAGGGGCGCGAGCAGCCTGCTCTGCAACCGCCAGACATCCAGCCCGCCCTCCCACAGGGCCCAAAGGAGCGTCGCGCCAAGCAATATGGCGTAGAGGGAGGCATCGCGGCGATCGCCCTTGAACGCCAGCCATGCCGTCGCAGCAACCGTTATGCCAGCGGCAAGATAGTAGAGCGAGCCGCCGAGCAACGCGAGTTTGAGGCCGCCAGCCATCAACACCAGGCCAATGGCTGCCAGAACCAGCGCCAGAATCCGGCGCGGCCGACCTGTCGATTGGGTTGCGGCTTCTGCGTTCATTTTTCCCTCCCGGTCAGCTTCGTCATCAGTAATCTATATTTTGATCAATTCTGCCTACCATCAGCCGACAGGAAAGCGCAGGTATCAGACCTGCCATTCCAACTCGAACGGACACACAGCTGAGACAATTCCGCTCAAGTAGGAGAGCGATTCACCTTCGGCCAAACGGAATTCCGGAATGCGGGCAAGCCATTCTTCCAAAATGATTTTCAGTTCGAGCCGCGCGAGCGGCGCACCGGGGCAGACGTGGATGCCTTTGCCAAACAGATAGAAGTGCCGCATTGGCCGGTTAAGCTGGAATTTGAGCGCATCGGGATTGGTCTTCTCGCTCATCGCAACCAGAATCGTCGAGCCCATGATCATGTCGCGAGGCTTGAGCGTTACACCGCCAAACTCCACTTCCCGGCGCACTTCCCGTGCATTGGAAACCAAGGGAAATCGCCTTAGGAACTCCACGATGGCGTCGTCCTGCAACGCGGGGTTACCCGCAAGCTTGCCGCGCAAGTCGTGGTCGGTCGCCAGATAGGAAAAGATGAAGCCCAGCAGGTTCACCACCGTGTCGAGCCCGGCGATCAGGACCTGGATGCACATGTTTTCCGCTTCCTCGTCCGTAATGGGACGGCCGAAAACGCTGCCGTTGATCATCTCGGTCAGTAGGTCGCTGCCTTCCTTGCCCCGGCGCGAGCGAATGATTGGCCCGATATAATCGCTGAATTGCCGTTCTACCTCCGGGTGGGTGATCGACCCATCAGGCCGGGTGAACTGATCGGACAGGTATTTCAGTCTCGGCAAATCGCTTTCGGGCAGGTCGACCACCCGCATGAATATCCGCACCGGAAGCTGCTCTGCGAAATCGGTGGTGAAGTTGCACTTGCCCTTGTTCCTGAAACTCTCGATCAGCTCGATAGTGAGTTCCCGAACGTCCGGTTTCATCCGTGCGATCGGCTTGGCACCGAGATTTTCGTTGAGGATCTTCCTGAAATCGCCATGGCTGGGCGGATCGAGCGGCAATGGGAGGTATTTTGCGTAGGTTTCCCCCATCGGCTCGCGGGGCACCATGACGACCTTGGTTGAGAATGTTTCCCATTCCGACAAGACAACTTCGCTCAGGTCCGGCTCCATGGCGATCCAGTGACCGCCATTATGCGGCGTCCACATTACGGGATGCGCCGCGCTGGCCTGCATGTCGAACCACATTTCCTGCGGCGACTTGCCGGCCGGCGGTTGCTGGTAGACATTGAAATCGAGCACCCGGTCCTCAGGCACATGGTCGGGCCGAAGCGCCAAGTCTGGCCGGGAATTGACAGTTTCCATAGCGTTATCCGATGCAGATTGCGGCAGTCAGCGCGCTCGGGCGCCCCGCACTTTCAGCCGTGATCTTTCCAGTCGATGAGTATGCCTTCGTCGCTGAAGGTCATCACCGAGCACAGCCGCAAGCGAAGCTTCTCGCCCGTCATCCCGAAGCCCGCGATGTCTCCCATCGCAGTCCCTCCCCAGAATGCCTCGCGAACGACGACATTGCCGCAAACGTGCACTCCTTCGACCGGCTCGAACCGCCGGTCAGGCATCAGGCTGTCGCCGAATGCCTGCATCACGCCAATCAATTCGTCGGCAGTGTCAAAAGATGCGCCGCGATTGAAGTGCGCCATCTTGATATCCGGTGCGATGGCGCTTCTCAGGCTGGCGAAGTCCTTGTCATTGTAGGCCGCGATGATGCGTTCGGCACATTCTGCAAAACCGGTCATGGCATTCGGCTCCTCTCGAAAAAACTTGCGACCGTCGTTGGCACCAAGGCGTAACTGGCGGTGTCGAGTTTCTGCGGCAACGTGCACCTGCAAAGTTTTCGCGGTCGCGGCGGTCACTGCACGCTCTGATTGAGACCCCCAGCATCCGACAAAACGTCGAATAATATTGACAGCACTACCGTCGGCTCATAGCGAAGTCAACAAGGTTGAGCGTACAAAGATTTCAGCAAGGCTCTCCCTGGCAATATTCTGTTCCTCCCCCTTTTGTGGGCTTCTTACGTCAATGTCGATGAGTGGCCTGCCGATTCCTATTGGCGAAAAGGGGAACCATCAAGGGAGCACTCTGCTTATGAACGCCGCAGGCGAACCCGAACAAATTTCGATAGCAGGGTGGGCACATTCCGCGGGTATTCTTGACCTTGGACCGGGCACCCACCCAAGCGATGGTAGCGACGTCATGAATCGCGCCACCTTTTGCGAGCGCATCGCCAGGTATTGTTGGGCCTATGACGAGCGAAGGATAGACCGGCTTGGCGATTGCTTCACGGAGGACGCGATCTGGGAGGGCGATGTGTTGGGCCATGTTCCCATCGGGCCCTTCACTGGCCGCGAGGCGATTGTGCAATGGCTCAGCGAATTCTGGCCTCACCAGAAGGACCAGCGTCGCCATATGCTCCTTAACACGATTGTCGAAGAGCAGACCGGCGAAACAGCCGTGACCTTTAGCTATCTGTTGCTGATGTCCTCAACCGGGGAGGCCATGTCCGTGGAATCCATGGGTTTCTACCGGACGGCATATCGCCGGCAGGGTGCCGTTTGGCTCATTTCTCGCTTGACCGCCGGTTTTGACAAACCGTTCTGGCCAGGAAAGCTCAAGGCCATGAGCAGCAGGGGGCGTGTTCGCCACGGGGTTCTGACATGATCCGCCTGGTCCATATGCTGCGCCGCGCGCCGGGACTCACGCAAGAGCAATTTGCCGAAGCATGGCGCGACAGGAATGGCCCGCTGGTCGCATCGGTTCAGACCGATCTCGATATTGTCCGCTATCTGCAAGTCCATCCCGATCCGGCTGCTCAGGGCATCGACAGCCAGGCCGCCGAAGCGCGCGGCGGCATGCAGCTGCCTTATGACGGTATTGCCGAATACTGGTGGCGCAGCGAAGATGCCCTTCGCATGGCGCTGGCTTCCTCGGCGGGCCTATCTGCGGCTGGACGGCTGGTTGATTGCGAACAGCAGTTTGTCGACCTTCCGGCATCGCCGCTCTGGTTCGCTACCGAGTACCCGCAAGTGGCGTCTACGCTGCAACGGCCGGTCGCGCGATTGCGCAGCGGCGTGATGCGGCTGCACTTTGCGCTGCAGCCGCTGCAAGGCCTCCCGGAAGAGGATGCAAGGCGCTATTGGCAGGGAACGCATGGCCCGCTGATCCGGTCGCATTCTCCGGCACGCGGGCTGCTTGCCTACAATCAGGTCCATCGTCATGACTGTTCGCTTCTTGCCGCCTTCAGCGCGCCGCGCGGTGCAACTGCCGAGCCATATCTCGGTCACGCCGAGTCGTGGTTCGAGCGGTCCCTGGGCCTCGAACCACCACCGGAAATGCGCGCGGCGATGAACGCGGCGATCGAAGATGAGGCGAAATTCATCGACTGGCGCAGCTCGACCATTCTGGTCGGAAAGGAACTGGTCTTCGTCGATCGCGAATGGGCTTTGTGAGGACTGTTGGATGAAAAAGCTTGAAGGCATGGTTGCACTGGTAACGGGAGCAGCCAGAAAACGGGGAATTGGCCGCGCTATCGCGCTTCGGCTGGCCGAAGATGGCGCCGATGTGGCGGTAACCGCGATTGCCCGCGATCCGTCGCAATTCCCGGAGCATGAACGCGCGGAAGGCTGGTTGGGCGCCGAGTCGGTCGCCGAGGAGATCCGGGCTATGGGCCGCCGGGCCATTGCCATCGACCTCGACGTAACCAGCGACGAGCAGGTGGGTGAAGCAATGCGGCGCACGAAAGCAGAACTTGGCCCGTTGACCGGCCTGGTCAACAATGCCGGCATTGCCAGCGAGGCCGCCGCCGCCTCCATCGCCGATATGGACGATGCACTTTGGTACTCGACCATCGATATCAACCTTAACGGGGTCTATCGCATGTGCAGGGCGGGTGTGCGGGCGATGCTGGCGCATGGCAGGCCTTCGGCCATCGTCAACATTTCGTCACTGGCCGGCCGGTTCGGCTTCGCCAATTATGGCGGCTATTGCGCCAGCAAATTCGGCGTGATCGGGCTGACCCAGCAGCTGGCAGCGGAAGTGGCGGCGAAGGGCATAAGGGTGAATTGCATTTGCCCGGGCTCGATAGACACTGACATGCTCGATGGCACCATGGGCCGAAAGGCGAAGGTCGCGGGCATGGAATTCGCGGAATACAAGGCGAGCTACAACCAGACCATCATTCCGATTGGGCGCCGGGGCTTCGCTTCGGAACAGGCCTCCGTGGCGGCTTTCCTGCTGGGACCGGATGCGAGCTATGTCGTGGGGCAGACCATCAACGTGTGCGGCGGTTACCGGATGGATTGAGGCGAGGGACATGATCAACCGCCAATGGCTTCTTGTTCGCCGACCGCAAGGTTTGTGCGCTTCGGAGGACTTCCTCTACCGCGAGGAAGACTATCGTCCACGAAGGCTCGGCGACGGCGAGATCCTGATCAGGAACATGGCGTTCCTGTGCGCGCCGACCATTCGCAACTGGATGGACGAGCCGGGGAACGATTTCATTCCTTCCATTGGTCTGGGCGATCCAGTTCGCGGCCCCTGCGCGGCGCGGGTGGTCGCTTCGGCTAACTCAGACTTTCCGGTCGGAAGCAGGGTTTGCACGATCAGCAACTGGCAGGATTACGATGTGGTTTCGTCAACCAACACTCTGGTTCGTCAGATACCTGACGGTTTCAGCTTCATCGATGCGCTGGGGCCATTGGGAATGAACGCACTGACGGCCTATTTCGGCCTGCGCGAGATCGGCCGGCCGAAAGCCGGCGAGACCCTGCTGGTATCGGGCGCGGCGGGCTCGGTTGG
>JANPOS010000062.1:0-7919 GCA_031428115.1 Novosphingobium sp.
GGACTGGTGGCGGCGCTCGCGCTTGGGGCTTGCGGCATAACCATGGGCACCCGCTTCTGCGCGACAAGAGAGGCCGCGATCCATCCGCAGGTCAAGGCGGCCTATGTGGCCAACAGCGAGCGAGATACCGTGCTGCTTTACCGGGAGTTTCGGAACACAGCGCGTGTCGGGCGCAACAGGCTGGCGGAATCCGTCGCAGAAATAACGAGCAGGCCGGGTGCCGTGTTCGGGGATGTTGCCGAACGCGTCAGCGGCATCAAAGGCCGCGAGGTTCTGGAGACGGGAGACATGGAGGCGGGAATCTACTGGGCCGGCATGTCGCAAGGCTTGATCGACGATATTCCGTGCTGTGCTGACTTGCTCGGCCGGATCGCGGCCGATGCGGAGTCGATTATCCGTGAGCGCCTTGCCGGAATGCTAACCTGATCGCATCGCCACGACGGGCAATTATCGCTCGCTGCCTATTTCCAGTTCCAGTCCAGTAATCGCGCGCAGGTCATCTAGGCTATGGCCTTCGACCATTTCGATCACCCTGGCTCCATCCGGGCCGACCGAAAACACGCCGACATCGCTGTAAATCCGCGAAACACAGGCAAGGCCTGTCAATGGATAGGTGCATGCGCGCACCAGCTTGCATTCTCCGGCCTTGGTCTGCAGGTCCATCATGACGAATACCTGCCGCGCCCCCACGGCCAGGTCCATCGCGCCGCCGACCGCCGGAATGGCGTCTGGTGCTCCGGTATGCCAATTGGCGAGATCGCCGTTCACCGAAACCTGAAACGCGCCCATCACGCAAATATCGATATGCCCCCCCCGCATCATGGTGAAGCTGTCGCCATGATGGAAATAGCAGCCGCCGGTCAGCAAGGTCACAGGCTGCTTGCCGGCATTTATCAGATCCCAGTCAATATTACCTTCGTCAGGGGCTGGGCCCATGCCCAGCAAGCCGTTTTCGCTTTGCAGGAAGATATCCCGGTCGGCGGGCAGATAGTTGGCTACCAGTGTGGGCAGGCCGATGCCGAGGTTTACATAGGCACCTTCAGGGATGTCCCGCGCCACGCGCCTGGCGATAGCATTGCGATCGAGCCGTTGCATGTTCATCACTCCCTCAAGCTGCCGCCGGTTGCGCGTTCGACGAGGCCAGAACCAGCTTTTTGACGAAAACGCCTGGCGTCACCACCGCTTCTGGATCGAGCGCGCCCAATGGAACGACTTCAGAAACCTGAACAATCGTCGATTTTGCCGCCATGGCCATAATCGGGCCGAAATTGCGGGCGGCCTTGCGGTAAACCAAATTGCCCCAGCGATCGCCGGCGCGCGCTTTCACCAGCGCGAAGTCGGCATGGATTGGGTATTCAAGCACATACATGCGCCCGTCGATATCCCGGGTTTCCTTGCCCTCGGCGAGCTGCGTGCCATAGCCGGTCGGCGTGAAAACCGCGCCGAGCCCAGAACCTGCGGCCTGTATGCGCGCGGCAAGATTGCCCTGCGGCACCAGTTCCAGCTCAAGTTTTCCAGCGCGATATGCAGCATCGAAGTGATGGGAAGCGGCCATGCGCGGAAACGAGCAGATGACTTTCCTGATCCGGCCCGCCTTGATCAGCGCGGCAATCCCGGTTTCGCCGGAGCCGGCATTGTTGCTGATGATAGTGAGATCAGTTGCGCCGTGATCAATCACTGCCTGGATCAGTTCATGCGGTGAACCGGCATCGCCGAAGCCGCTGATCATGATGGCAGCGCCATCGTGAAGCTCGGCGACGGCCTGCTCCATGGTGCTGACAACCTTGTCTATCATCGGATGATCCTCCTCGCTCGGGCAGGCGGCAATGGTAAATCCGATAAATCATCGGATTTACCATTGCAAGTCCGATTGGCCGCAGTTAACCACACAGGATACTTGCCCAGCGCCAGCAGTCCGGTCGCTCCAGCTACCAGCAGCCCGGCGGCGACTTGCAGGGGTAAGGCATAGCTTCCTGTCCAGTCATAGGCGAAGCCGAACAGCATCGGCGCCACGCCGGCTGCTGCCGCAACGAATACGTAAAGGCGGCCATAGACCCGGGCAAAGTCGGTGAGGCCGAAATAGCGGGCAGTGAGAAATCCCAAGACATCCAGTTCCATGCCCGTTGCCATGCCGATGAAAACAACTGCCCCTGTCAGCATCGAAAGGCTGCCCTCCGATTGCAGGCCAAGACAGCCGATTGCAGCGGGCACAAGCACCAGTGCGGCAACCACCGGTGCCCAGAAGCGATCGACCAGGGCTCCAACGCAAATCCTGCCCGCAACTACCGCGATGCCGAACAGGCCCATGATCGATGCCGCTGCCGCAGCGCTCGCTCCGGTGTCCATCAGGGCAGGGACCAGGTTCGGTATGAGCCCGCCGATAACCAGATAAATGGCCGCAGTCGATGCCCCCAGAATCCAGAAGCGCCAGTGCCGGATGGCAGCGCCGACTTTCATGCCTGAGTGGTCAGCAGACTTTTGTTCGGAACCTGTCAGCGATATCGCCTCGTCGGGCAGCATCGCGGCGCAGATCGGGAGAACAACGAAGGCAACGAATGCCGCCAGCAACACATAGGCCCCACGCCAGCCAAACCGGTCAAGCCCGAAGGACGCGATCATCGGCATCAGTGCGGCACAAAGTCCGGTTCCTGAAAGCGCGATGCCCAGGGCAAGACCTCTCGCCTGCTCGAAGCGGCCCGATACCAGCGTGACCCAGCCGACAGCACCGGCCCCTGCGCCCAGTGCCGACATCAGCGCATAGGCGGCATAGAGCTGCCATAGTGCTCCGGTATTGGCTGCTGCGGCCAGGCAGGACAGCGCCATGCCGACCAGCCCGGAAACGATGGTCCGGCGCAGTCCGAACCGGTTCACCATGGTTCCAGCAAGCGGCGCGAAGAACACGGCAAGTCCCGTGCTGAACAAGATTGCGGACTGAATCTCGCCGCGCCCCCAGCCGAATTCGGCAGCATAGGGAGCGACAAAGACCCCGAGCGTATAGACTGGCAGGGTGGTCGGCGCGCATGTGAGGCCCAGTACGGTCAGCGCGACAAGATGCCAGCTTCGCCGCCACTCACTGCCAACAGCGAGATTGTTCATGGCCTGCCTACAGAGCCGTCAGTCCGCCATCGATGACATGCTCCGTGCCCGTGGTGAAGCCCGATTCATCCGATGCAAGATAGACCACCAGGTTCGAAACGTCCGCTACTTCGCCGACGCGCTTGATCGGCACAGATGCACTGGCGACAACGACCTGGTCGGGCGTCAGTGCCTCGGTCATCATTGCTGTGCGGATATAGCCTGGATGAACCGAGTTCACCCGGATGTTGTTGCCGCCATATTCGATCGCAGCCTGCTTGGTCAGTCCGCGCATGGCAAACTTGCTTGCAGCATAGGCGACATTGGGCGTGCCATAGATGGCAACAATGCCGGAGATCGAGGAGATGTTGATGATCGATCCGCCGCCAGCACGCTTCATCGATGGGATGACATGCTTCATGCCGAGGAAGGCGCCAGTCTGATTGATTGTGCAGATGCGCAGGAACTCATCCTCGCCCAGATCTTCACATGCCTTGACCGGCCCGACGATGCCGGCATTGTTGACCAGCACGCTGATCGGGCCAAAACGCGCCTCCGCGCTGGCCACCACCTGCTGCCAGTTGGCCGAATTGCCGACGTCGAGCGGGGCGAACATCGCGCTCTCGCCCAGTTCCGCCGCCAAGGCCTCACCAGCCGCGGCATTGATGTCGGTAATGACGGTTTTGGCACCCTCGGCCGCGAAGCGCCTTGCATGTGCTTCGCCCATCCCCTGCGCTGCGCCGGTAACCACCGCGACTTTGCCTTCGAGTCGGCCCATCATTCTCTCCCAAATTACGACATAATATCGGAATATATGCACCGGATTCGTCTCGAATGGAAGGAAAAATGCCATTCCTGGCGACTTAATCCGACGAAAAATCCCTTTTTTGTTGCGCTCGCGTGGTGTAGTTAATCCAATAGAGCCAGCAGTCGGTATAGTGGCCGAGCAAGGAGATCGTGATGGAAATCGCCGAAACTGTAGCTACCCCTTTGCTTGCCGAACGGCCCGATAACGTTCCTGCAGACCGCGTGCTCGATTTCAACCTGCACCGGCCCGTGCCGATAGGGCAGACTGTGCATGAATTCTGGCGCGATGCGATGGCAGGCGCGGCTCACGATGTAATGTGGACACCGCACAGCGGAGGCCATTGGATCGTCATGGATCCGGATCTGTGCGAAATGGTGCTGACCGATCCGGAGCGGTTTTCCAGCCGGGTGGTGATCGTGCCGCGCGATCCTGCCGGCGAGGCCTATTCCAAATATATCCCGCTCTCGCTTGATCCGCCGCATCATGGCCCGATCCGTAAACTTCTCAACGCCGGGCTCAGCCCCAAAATGATCGGCCAGCGCAAGGATGCCATGCGAGGTTTGACGGTCGAACTTATCGAAGGTTTCCGGGCAAACGGGCGCTGCAATTTCACCCACGACTTTGCCGAGCAACTGCCAATCCGCATCTTCCTGCGGCTGGTCGATCTGCCTGAAGCAGACCTGCCCGAACTCAAATATCTGGCGGACCAGTTCACCCGGCCCGATGGCAGCATCACCTTCCCTGAAGTCGAAAAGCGATTCAGTGACTATATCGGCCCGGTGATCCGCCAGCGGCGCGGGGGATCGGGCGATGATCTCATCACCCGTATGATCAACGGAAAGGTTAATGGCCGCGACCTGACGCATGACGAGGCGGAAAACCTGTGTACTCAGGCGCTGGTCGGCGGACTTGATACAGTGGTCAACTTGCTCGGCTTCGTTTTTTCGCACCTTGCGCAGGATGCGGCAACCCGCCGTGCGCTGCGGGAGGATCCTGCCCAGATCGACGACGCGATCCTTGAGTTCCTGCGCCGGTTTCCGGTGGTTTCCGATTCACGCGAGGTAATTGCCGAATGCAACCTCGATGGTGTAAATCTAAAGCCGCGTGACATGATCATGGCATCGACGGTGGTGATCGCACTCAGCGATCGCAGCAATCCCGAACCGCTGGAATTTCGGCTTGGACGGCAGGCGCGGCGGCACTTTGTGTTCGGCAAAGGCCATCATACCTGTCCGGGCGCGCATCTGACGCGGACCGAACTGAAGATTGTGCTTGAAGAATGGTTGGCCAGGATTCCCGACTTCCGGCTGGCCAGTGGTTCGGCTCTGACCTTCACCAGCGGCATAGTCGCGACGGTTAATCCATTCGAGCTTGAATGGGATGTTTGAACCGCAAGCCCTTGTGTTTCAACGGATGAAGCGCCGGACATGGTCTCTGCCCAACCCGACACTTGCGAAATGACCGGCGGCTTGCTCGATCCGCGTAAAAACATCGGCATGACCGATCGTACTCCCCGCTGCATCGAGCTCAATCAGTGCTCCACTGATCCAGAACAGCGTCCGGGATTCTCCAGGCAGGGCGATAAGCGTGTGAGTGTCACCTGCCGGTTCGAACACATAGTCGCCGGCCTTTGCGATCCAGTCGCGTTCGGCATAGTGCCACTGGCCCTGTATGACATAGCCGTGGACGGGGGACGGGTGGCAATGTCGGCTCACTACGCCTGCGGTGTTCATCCGTACGACATTGACCCAGGCCCCGTTGGCGGTGTCGAACAGCAATGGTCGCATCCAGACCCCGCTAAAGGCCGATGGTACCCATTCGCGTTCGTCTTCGGGACTGGCGGAAGCTACCAGTTCCGCCATTGACCAGTCACTTGATGTCATGTCCTGCACTCTGGAGAACCTCCATGTCCGAAACCATTGGTTCGTTTACCCTCGAAATCATGCCCGATGGCGTTGCCGTCGTCACCTTTAGCCGACCGCCGGTCAACGCCGTATCGATATCTGTCTACGAGGATATCGGCGCGCTTGTGAGCCGTTGCGAGGAATCGCCTGATATCAGGGTGGTGGTCTTGACCGCACCAGCGGAATCGCGTGCCTGGTGCGGAGGAGCCGATCTCAACGACTTTGTCGGCATCGATGCCGAGGGGCGCAAGCGGCGTTACGAATATATCAACGCACAATTGCCGCGTCTCTTCCGCCTGCGACGACCGGTGATAGCGGCGATCAACGGCGCTGCAATCGGGGTGGGGATGATTCTTGCCGGACTGTGCGACATGCGCATCGCCAGTGCGGATGCCAATTTCGCTTGCCCGGAGATCGACTACGGGCTGGTCGCAGGCAGCGCAGCGGTCTTCGCGCTGGCTGGGATGCCCGAGGCCAAAGTGCGCGAAATGCTGTTCACCGGTGCCCGCTTCACGGCGCGTGAGCTGGAGCCGACCGGCTTCTTCAACTATGTCGTGCCGCGCGAACAGGTCATGGAGCGTTCGCTGTCGCTGGCACGCGCCATTGCCACCAAGAGTCTTCCGGCCATCCAGGCGCGCAAGGTGGCGTCGAGCCGGCTTGAAGGGCGGTCCTGGATCGAGGCCTACCTCGACGCGCAGGAACTGTCCGGCATGCTCACCACCGGCAGCGATGGAGGTGAGGGGGTGCGAGCGTTTCTGGAGGGGCGCGCCGCTGACTACCGCGATGCCTGACATCGGCGTCGGCATGTCTGTCACTCGGTGGTCTCCGCCTCCATCATGAGCAGTATCCGTTCGACAATCTCGCTTCCGGCCTTGGTCAGATTGCGAGGCTGCCTATAGAGCAGCCAGGTTATGATTACCTGGTTGAGCCCGCCGACCAGAATGGCGGCTGTCTGATAAGGGTTGCGCTTCGGCCAGATCCCTTCGGCAATGCCCTGATTGACGAGGTGCACCAGGACACGCGAGAAGTCATCGATGCTGTGGCGCAGGTCGGTGTCATTGATAAAGACGCTGGGCCAGATTTCGAGATAGAGCAGCCGCGCCCACTCGGCGTGCTCGCGCGCATAGTCGGCCGACATGGACAGATAGAGAAGCAGGCGCTCGCGGGCGCCAGACTTGTCCGCAACCGCTTGCCGGTATTCCTCGAGAAAAGCGGCGAGGTGCGACATCGGCACGTCGTAGGCCAAGTCCTCCTTGCTCTTGTAGTATTCGTAGAGGGTCGAAGTCGAAATGCCGGCTTCTGCGGCGATATCGGCAATCCGCGCGCGCGATATGCCGTCACGGGCAAAGACCCGCAGCGCGGCATTCAGGATTTGCTGCTCGGTCCGCTTGCTGCGGTCCTGCTTACGCTCGGTCGCCCGCTTCGGCCGGCTGGCGATGACCTGCAGAAAATCTGCCCAGGCTTCATCAGGTAGCCCCTTGCCAAGGTTGCCCCCGTGGCTGGTTTCTGACGTATCGAATGTCACTGGGACGTCCACATTCATCTCCGATTTCCGAAAAAGCCCGACTATTCTTTTGCTGTAGCATCATCGGAAGCTCCGACCAAGGGTCGATGATGACGGTAAGAATTGCCGGATTACCGGGTCGTTCTTGCGACGCTTGTGCAAAAAATCCGATAAAACGTCGATTTTTAATTGACGTTTTATGTTCGGCAATCTAGTCAACTGGCAACTAAGGGGCGTGCCTCGCGTCGACGCGCAGTTTTGGCTGGGTCGCAAGAGATCGGTGATAACCAGGGAGGATGGCCGTGGTTGGTTTCGTTGGGGTGGTGGACGGTCAGAAGGCGCTTGCGCCAAGCTTTTCGTCGCTTTTTGAAGCAGGAGATCCGTTATGAAAATTGGCATGTTCCAGACGCCGTTTCTCCGGCCGGAGCGCACTGCAAAACAGGTATTCGACTGGGCGATCCGCCAGGGGGTCTATGCCGACAAGATCGGCTTCAGCGAATATTGGGTCGGTGAGCATGCGACGCTCAATTGGGAGAGTATTCCCAGCCCGGAACTGGTGATCGCGGCGCTGGCGTCGCAGACCAGCCGGATCAATCTTGGCCCGCTGGCGCACTTGTTGCCCTACCAT
>JANPOS010000063.1:0-74762 GCA_031428115.1 Novosphingobium sp.
GGGGCGAAATGGTTGATTTGGAGTTACGATGATTTCCACTGCGGTGGGAGCGGCACCCGCTCACTCCCCCACCCGGCCCCCCACCGCACGGTATTCTATGGGTGGCCGGGTGGGGGAGTGGGCCGGTGCCGCAAGGCAGGCACGGATGTGCCTGCCGCACCGATCAAAGTGATTTTTGGTAGATGTTGTACTGCCGGTTGATTTTACTGTCGATCGCTTCGGCAATCGCCACCATCCCCTGGTTGTCTTCGAGGATCCAGCCGATCTCGCCGCGCTTGCCGCTGAATTTGGTGATCGCATCGCGGCGGATGAATTCGATCATCATGAAGGCGAGCTGGCTGGCCATGCGCGAGCTTTGCAGGCGTTTCAGCACGCCCATCAGCGGCACCCGCATATCGGCTGGCTTTGGCTTGTGCAGCCACAGCGCAATCTTGATCCAGCCAAGCAGCGAGGGCCTGCCGCTGGAGCGATTGGCGCGTTTCAGCACCTGGTTGAAATCAGGCAGCGTCATCATGAAGGCAACCGGCTCGCCATCATATTCGGCAATGCGGATAAGTTCGGGTTTGACCAGTGGTTTCAGCGACTTGGCGGTGTAGGCGATTTCGCTGGGGGTGAAGGGCACGAATCCCCAATTGTCCGACCAGGCATCGTTGAGAATGTGGCAGATGATGCCGACATCGCGGTCAAAATGCTTGAGGCTGACGTTGCGGATATTGATTCGCGCATTCTTCGCGCCCGAGGCGATAATGCGCTGGATCAGCGGCGGGTATTCCCTGGTGATGTCGATATCATAGGTGAAGAGACGCTTGGCCAGGGCATATCCCGCGCCCTCGATCCATGCCTGATAGCGCGCCGCCTGATGCCCCATCATGTACATCGGCGAATGGTCGTGGCCCAGCACCAGCTGGCCCGGCTCTTCCCAGACCGAGAGGTTCATCGGCGCAATCACCCGGGTCATGCCTTGGCCGCGCAGCCATTCCTCGGCCCGGGCGATCAGCAGGGCAGCGACGCCCGCGTCCTCGGTTTCCAGTGCGCCCCAGTTGCCGGTGCCCGGGCCCATGCCCTGTTCGGCCGGCTGCGCCAGCGCCAGTTCGTCAATATGTGCAGAAATGCGCCCGACGATGCGGCCATTCTGCCAGGCCAGGAACAACTGGCAGCGCGCATGTTCGAAGAAGGGGTTTTTGCCGGGCGTGAACTTGCCGAGCTCTTCCGAGCGCAGATTGGGCACATAATGCGGATCGCTTGCGTTGATCGCAAAGCCGAAATCGACAAAAGCCGCGCGCCCGGCATCGTCGGTCACCGCAGTGACGGTTACATCGCTCATAGACTCGGGCTCATAGACTCGGGCTCATAGTCTCGGGCTCATGAAAATCTCGCCCCCGCCCCGTTCAGCTGTCTTCGCCCGAGGCCCGGCGGCGCGGATGGCCGCTGGCGATCCCGCCCGAGAGCTGCTTCACCCAGGGATGGCTCCTGGCCACTTCCTCGTCATAGCCCAGGTTGAACACCGTGGGCGAGCGGTTCGGCCGGTCTTTCTTCACATAATAGGTGCGCAAGATCCGGTCCCAGGCATAGTTGGTGATGCCATAATTGCCGTCCTCATCGAAATAGTGGTGCTCGTTGTGGCGGGCCTTCTGGAACTGCACCCATTTCCACTTCGGCTTGAACGAAAGGTGCTGGATGCAGTGCATGAATTCATAGTAGCAGGTGGTGAGAATGCCGGTGGCCAGTGCCGCTGCCGCCCCGCCGGGGCCGGCAATCAGCCAGCCGACCGGCAGCGTGGCGGCGGCAATCGTCGGCAAAGTGGTGTGCAGCGCGCCAAACAGCACTTCGAGATGGTTCGGATCCTGGTGATGATCGTAATGGATGCGCTTCCACGTTGAGGCCAGGAACTTGTGGCGCCACATCCAGCGGCCATGCAGCACATATTGGTGCAGCAGGTGCCAGACCAGCGGATAGATGAACAGCGCCGCCGCAATCGCGCCCACGGATGGCCAGAACGGCGCGGGAAAGAATGCGAAGAGAGCGATGCACAGCGCCGCCACCGCCAAATAGGCGACGATGGTGTAGTGCTGGAAATAGGCCGAAACCAGCTGGCCCAAAGTCATCCGGTCGAGATAGTGCGACCGTTTCCAAAAGGGCAGCTTGGCCTCGTCGCCAGTAGCTTGCGGGGTTGCTTGCGGCACGAAATCATATCCTGTGGCGGGGGGCCTCGATAGCAGGCCTTCGGGCATCGCGCCATAAGCCGATCAATGCGGCAGCATTGCGGCGCGGAATTCGGGTTTCAACGCGATTCCCTCAACCAACCCGTTGAGCTGCCGCCAACTGCGTCACTTTCTTAAAACAAGACGATGCAAGTGGCGACTGAAAAACCAACGATCTACCAGCCATTCGTTACCATTGGAACAATTGTGCGCATCCCGCGTTGAATCCCGCGGTATGGAATTGATTCCTAGAATTGTATTCAGGATGCGCTTTTCTTTGCCTCAGGGATTGTTACGGAAAAGGAAAAGCAAGATGCGTAGACTAACATTATGTTTGGCGTTGGCGTCAACGGCAATCACTTCACCAGCACTGGCCCGCGAAGGCTCTCTATATATCGAGGGCCAATTTGGCCCAATGCTGCTCGAAGATATCAAGTTCGATATTGGTCCGGTTGGCAATGGGGCGTCGATTGATTCCAAGCCTGGCTTCGATGGCGGCGGAATTATCGGCTATGATTTTGGTGCGCTCCGGCTTGAGGCAGAGGCGAGTTTTCGCCGATCCAGGTCCAAGCGGATTACCACCAATGGCGCGACATTGCCCAATGCATCCGCGACAAATCTGGTGTCCGGGACCTTCTCGGACAGGGGCAGAGGTGATGTGCTGAGCTTCATGGGCAATGCGTTGATCGATTTCGGCCCGGATGACGGCTTGCAGGGATTCATCGGCGGCGGCCTCGGGGTCGGCCGCGTGCATTTGCGTGGATCGATCAATAATGGCGCGCGCAATTTCATCGACGACAAGGATTCGCGCTTTGCCTGGCAGATTCTCGCCGGAGTGCGGGCGCCGGTGAATGAGACCATCGATGTCGGCATCAGGTACCGGTACTTCAACGTCGGCAAGCTCCGGATGATCGATACGGCAGGTCGTCCGATCGGAACCGAGTGGCGTTCGCACAGCCTGATGGGCACTGTGACCTTCAATTTTGGCGGACCGGTGGAAGCTCCGCCGCAGATGGCCCCGCCACCGCCGCCTCCGCCTCCACCGCCGCCGCCGCCGCCGCCCGTCGCCGAGTGCAACAAGGGCCCCTACATCGTCTTCTTCGACTGGGATAAGTCGGACATTTCGTCGGAGGCCGCCACGATCATCGACAGCGCAGCGGGTGCGTACGGAAACTGCGCGCGGGTCCCGGTGATGATCGCCGGCTATGCTGACCGGTCAGGATCGACAGGTTACAATCAGGGTCTTTCAGAGCGTCGTTCGATCGCGGTTCGCAGCTATCTGAGTGCGCGCGGTGTTCCAGACACGGAGATTTCCACGCAGGGCTTTGGTGAAACCAACAACCGGGTCCCCACTGCCGACGGGGTTCGCGAATTGCAGAACCGCCGCGTGGAAATTCTGTACGGACCCGGCTCAGGTATGTGAGCCCAACCAGTCAATGCAGGGGGGCAGGTTAACGCCTGCCCCCTTTTTGGTTGGCGCGTCGATCTTCGTGTAATGCTCTAAACTGCATAGACCGTGGCATCGGCCACCTCCGCCTCGGCAAAGCCGGCGCGGCGCAGGCGGCAGCTGTCGCACAAGCCACACGCTCGGCCATCGGCCTGCGGATCATAGCACGACCAGCTCATCGCTGGATCGAGGCCGAGACGCGCCGCCTCGCGGGCTATTTCGGCCTTGGTCAGGTGCTGCAACGGCGCGTGAATCGCAAAGCCGCGCCCTTCGCTGCCGGCTTTGGTCGCCAGATTGGCCAACTCGGCAAAGGCGGCAATGAATTCCGGCCGGCAATCGGGATAGCCCGAATAATCGAGCGCGTTGACCCCGATGACGATATCGCGCGCGCGCAGCGCCTCGGCCCAGGCCAGCGTCAGCGAGAGGAACACCAGATTGCGCGCTGGCACATAGGTCACCGGGATGGTGTCATCCAGCCCATCCTTGGGCACGGCAATGTCGTCTGTCAGCGCCGAGCCGCCGAATGCGCGCAAATCGAGCGGCAGGACGACGTGCCGTTCGATCCCCAGATGCGCGGCGATGGCGCGCGCGGCATCAAGCTCGCAGGCGTGCCGCTGGCCATAGTCGATGGTCAGCGCGGCGATGCGATAGCCCGCTTCCAGGGCAAGGGTGCTCGCCACCATGGAATCGAGGCCGCCTGAAAGCAGCACGACCGCTGTCCGCCCTTCGCCTCGTTCCATGTTGTCCATTTCATGCGGCTAGGCGCAGTCAGGCGCCCGCGCAATCGCCGATCCGCCGCGCTTCGGCGACAACGTCGAACGGCAGGCCATCGACTATGCCCTGCGATTCGATCTGCACCAGCCGCCCGGTCTCGCGGCGGATGTGGGTGCGCCCGAAGCCGCGGCCCCGGCAGGTATATTGGACGATCACTTCGCCCGGGCCGTCTGCGACGATCAGCCGCTCGCAGGCGCCCAGCGGATGGCGCAGCTGGATCAGCCGGCGGCCATCGCGCAGGCAGATCTGTTCCGAAGCCGCGCGCGCATCGCGCATGCGCAACTCCCAGCGGCCACTTTCCAGCTGATCGAGCATGGCCAGCGACTGGCGCTGCCCCGCAGCCGGAGCGGCCAGGGCAATTGCCGCCACAGCCAGCCCTGCGGGAATCCGCAACCGGCGAATGACAGAATTCAGTGTGCCCCGGGTACGCATGTGAAATGAACCTACGAATCACGTTCGACATAGATTGTATCAAATCGCCGCCTTGCGACCAAGTGTTGCATGCAAGCGATGAACGGTGCGTTTACACCGGTATCTTGAACACCCGTGAGCAGAAAGCGCAATCGACGCCGATCAGCCCGTCATCGCCGCGCATTTCGGCGCGTTCCGGTTCGGGAAACCGCGATAGCACGTCGCGGTAGTGCTCGATGGTGCAGCGGCAGCCACGTTCCAGCGCCGCCAGTGGCTCGACCCGCACTTCCTGATCTTCGTGGAACAGGCGCCAGATCAGCGATTCAAGCCCCAGCGAACGGTCGACCAGCTCCTCGTGACGCACGCTGCCCGAAAGCACCGCGACATGTTCCCATTCGGGGTGATCGAGCCGCACGTGCAGGCGCTCGCGCCCTTCCTCGCCTTCGGCCAGATGCTGCACCAGCAGGCCCGCCGCGATGCACTCGCCGCCCTTTGTTTGCACCGCGCTGCGGATCAGCGTCGGCACTTGCTCGGACTGGGCGAAATAGCTTTCGCAGGCCTGCGACAGCGAATCGCCCTCGAGCGGGACAATGCCCTGATAGCGCTGACCGGTGACCGCATAGTCGAAGGTGATCGCAAGATAAGCCTGGCCGAACAGCGCATAGAGCGAGGGATTGGCCCCCAGCATCGCGAGGCGCTCGGCATCATGGCGGACATAACCGCGCAGCTCGCCGTCCCGGTAATCGCAAACCAGCAGCTGGACGATGCCGCCCTCGGTCTGGGCCTGCATGGTCAGTTGGCTGGCCTCGTCCTTGAGCAGCGAACCGATCAGCGCGGCCAGCACCAGCGCCTCGGCCAGCAGGTGGCGGATCGGCGGGGGATAGTCATGCGCGCGCAGCACCGTGTCCAGCGCCGGGCCCAGCCGCACGATCCGCCCGCGTGCGTTGCGCATCGGCAGGGTAAAACCCAGCAGGCGGTCGCAGCCGGTCTCGCCTTCAGGCACGGATGCAGGCGCGCTCACAACTGGCCGAAGGTCCAGCGCAGCACCGATTTCTGCGCATGAATGCGGTTTTCCGCCTCGTCCCAGATCAGCGACTGCGGCCCATCGATCACACCGGCGGTCACTTCCTCGCCGCGGTGCGCGGGCAGGCAATGCAGGAACACGGCACCGTGCGCGGCCCCGGCCATCAGCGCCTCGTTCACCTGAAACGGCGCCATCGCGGCAATCCGCGCTTCGGCGCCGGTCTGGCCCATCGAAACCCAGGTGTCGGTTACCACCACGTCGGCCCCGGCAATCGCGCTTGCGGCGTCGCGGTGGACGGCGATGCGCGCACCGGCAGCCTGCGCGCGTGCGACAAAGCCGCCATCGCAGTCATAGCCTTCGGGCACGCCAATCCGGACATTGAACATGAGCAGCCCCGCCGCTTCGACAATCGAATTGAGCACATTGTTGCCATCGCCGAGCCAGGCCAGTTCCAGCCCGGGCAGCGCCTTGCCGTGTTCAAGCAGGGTGAGCAGGTCGGCCATGATCTGGCAGGGGTGCGACTGGTCGGTCAGGCCGTTGATCACCGGAACAGTGGCATGGGCAGCCAGCTCCTCGAGCTTGGCGTGGTCGTCGGTGCGCAGCATGATCGCATCGGCCATGCGGCTGAGCACGCGCGCGGTGTCGGCAATCGTCTCGCCGCGCCCCAGTTGCATCGAACCCGCTTCCATGACCAGCGCGCTGCCGCCGAGCTGGCGCATCGCCATGTCGAAGGAAACGCGGGTGCGGGTCGAGCTCTTCTCGAAGATCATCGCCAGCACGCGGCCCGCCAGCGGCGCGTCGGCATCGGCGCGGCCCTTGGCCCAGCCGGCCCGCGCCGCCTTGCGGTCCAGCGCATCGTTCAGCATCGCGGCCAGCGCATCGCCGCCGGCGTCCGCAAGGTTGAGGAAGTTGCGGGTCATGCAGGTGCGCCTTCGGATATGTAGCTCGCCGCAGCGGCGGAGAGCTTCTCCATGAATTCGTCGATGTGTTGGTCGCCGATGACCAGCGGCGGCACAATCCGCACGACATTGTCGCCCGCCGACACCGTCAGCAGGCCATGGTTATCGCGCATGTGCGCGACGAAGCCGCGCGGCTCGGCGGCAAGTTTCAGCCCAAGCATCAGCCCGCGCCCGCGCACCTCGACGAACAGCTCGGGATAATTGCCGATGAATTGCTCCATACGGGCCGCCAGTTTGGCACCCTTGTCGCGCACATTGGCGAGAATGTCCTCGGCCGCAAAGGCGTCGAGCACGGCCTCGCCCGCCGCCATGGCGAGCGGATTGCCGCCATAGGTCGAGCCATGCGCGCCCGCGGTCATGCCCCGCGCCGCCTTTTCGGTGGCGAGGCAAGCGCCCAGCGGGAAGCCGCCGCCGATGCCTTTTGCGGTCGCCAGGATATCGGGCGCGATGCCATAGTGCTCGTGGGCATAGAATGTGCCGCAGCGGCCGACGCCGCACTGCACTTCATCGAGCACCAGCAGCAGGTCGTGGTTGTCCGCCAGTTCGCGCAGGCCTCCGATGAACGCATCCGAACCCGCTCGCACCCCGCCTTCGCCCTGCACCGGCTCGACCAGGAAGCCCGCCGTGCGCGGACCGATGGCGGCCTGCGCTGCGGCCAGATCGTCGAACTCGACATAAGTGAAGCCCGGCAGCAACGGCTCGAAGCCCTTGTGCATCTTGTCCTGATTCGACGCGCTGATCGTCGCCATGGTCCGGCCATGAAAGGCGTTGTTGAAGGTGATCAGCTCGAACTTCTGGTGGTTTCCGACATGCTGATGATAGGCGCGCGCGGTCTTGATCGCGCATTCCACTGCTTCTGCGCCCGACTTGGTGAAGAACACCGTATCGGCAAAAGTCAGATCGACCAGCCGCTGCGCCAGCCGCTCACCCTGGGGGCTGCCATAGAGGTTCGAGACATGCATCAGCTCGGCCGCCTGGCGCTGGATCGCGCCGATGAGCCCGGCGTGGCTATGGCCCAGCGCATTGACCGCGATGCCCGCCGCGAAATCGAGATAGCGGCGGCCATCCTCGCCGATCAGATGGCAATGATCGCCGCGCACAGGCCGGAAGCTGCACCGGGGGTAGACGGGCATCAGCGGTGTGATCGACATCTCGGGGATCCTTTGCGTTCATTCGAATTGGGCATTCGTATCGGGAGACTGCAATCGCCAACGACAAATGGCGGCCCCATCAGGACCGCCATTGCCAAGTGTTTACGTTGCAGCTGGCTTGCGGTCAAATGCCGCAAACCGGGGTACGAAAAGGGGTCAGCCCTGACTCGGCACCAGGTTGACCGCCGAGTATTTGCCTCGTCGATCGACCTCGATATCGAACTCCAGCCGGTCGCCTTCGTTCAGGTTCTGCATGCCCGACCGCTCCACCGCGCTGATATGCACGAAAGCATCAGGCTGGCCGTCATCACGCGTGATGAAACCAAAGCCCTTCATCGAGTTGAAGAACTTGACCGTGCCGGTAGCCCGCTCGCCGGTCAGCTCACGCTGCGGCGCTTCGCGTTTTTCGACCGCGATGACATCGCCAACGACGACGAGGTCACTGGCGGAAATCTTGCCGCCGCGATCAACCAGTGTGAATTCCAGCTGCTGGCCCTCGGCCAGGCCTTCGAGGCCTGCACGCTCGACCGAGCTGATGTGGACGAACACGTCTTCGCCGCCGCCATCCTGCTGGATGAAGCCGAAGCCCTTGTGCGCGTTGAAAAACTTGACTGCGCCCGTGCCCTGACCAACGACCTGGGCCGGCATTCCGCCACCACCGCCGCCGCCACGCGGAGCGCCGCCAAAGCCGCCGCCACCGCCACCGCCACTGCGCGGGGCACCGCCGAAGCCGCCACCACCGCCGCCGCCACGCGGAGCGCCGCCGCCAAAGCGATCACCGCCACCACCAAACCGGTCGCCGCCGCCGCCGCCAAAGCGATCACCACCGCCACCGCCGCCCATGAATGGATCGAAACCGTCTTCGCCGAAACCGTCCCGCTTGTCCCGGCCCCGGCCGCGACGTCCTCTGTCAAAACTCATCTTACTCGACGCACCTTCTTTGCCCTAATCATCACCGCCGTGCCGCGCGGACAATCGCGGCGAGCGCCACAGGCAGCGTCACGCAGTCTGCGCGGCACCCTCCTCTACAAGGTTGTGCATAACCCAAACAATTACCAATGGCGAATCGATTCAGGAGGCGTTCAGTCTTGCTCTGGCGGGTGTGACATTTGTGCCATGCCCGGCTCGCAGCAAGGGTCGCGCTTGCCTCCGCCGGCAAGGCTTGGCAGATGGCCTGACGCCCCACTCGCGCAAAGGTTTCCAGCCCATGTTCCGCCAGATCACCGACCAGGTTTTCGCCAGCCCGCAAATCGGCCTCGCCGAAGTGGCCGAGGCGAAGGCGCAAGGCATCGCGCTGATCGTCAACAACCGCCCCGAGGGCGAAAGCGACGACCAGACCCCGGGCGGCGAGATCGAGGCGGCGGCGCGCGCGGCGGGCCTCGATTACGTCGCGATTCCCATCACTCATGCCGGTTTCAGCCAGGCGCAAGTCACCGCGATGGCGGCGGCGCTGGCGAGCGCGGCGGGTCCGGTGCTCGCCTATTGTCGCTCAGGCACCCGCTCGACGCTGCTGTGGGCCTTGGCCGAAGCGAGCCGGGGCGCACAGCCCGCCGCGCTCGCCGCCAGTGCTGCCGGCGCAGGTTACGATATCACGCCAGTCCGCGCGATGGTCGACATGCTGGCGGCCGGCAAGGAATGAGCGCGATTGCCTTGCAGCTTGGCGGCTCGCTCATCGCGATCCTGCTGCTGGCGCTGATTGCGCAGCGGCTGGGTCTGGGCGGCGACGTGCGCATTCGCGATGCAGATGAGGCGCGCAGGCTCGCCGGGGAAGCGCTCTACGGCTTCGAGGCTGTCGAGGTCGGGCTCGACCGGGCGGGGATCGGCGCACTGCTGCGCGATGGCTCGGGCCGGGTGATGCTGCTGCGCCGCCACGGCGCGCATTTCGCCGCGCGGCTGCTCGAGCGTCACGACAACATCCGGCTCGACCGCAATTTCCTGGTGATCGGCACCGGCGAGCGCACTTTCGGCACCGTGACGCTGGATTTGCGCGAGGAAGCCCAGGCCTGGGCCGGCGCGCTGCGGCGATTGGGAAGCTGACAAGGATGGGCTTTGATCCGGTTCCTTTTGCCATTCCGCTGTTCGTCGCGCTGATCCTGCTCGAGATGCTCTGGGCGCGGCGCCGTTCGCCCACCGCATACGAGCCGCGCGACACTCTGACTTCGCTGGCGCTGGGGCTGGGCAGCACGGTAGTGGGCGTGGCAGCGGCAGGCGCGCTCTATGCCGCCGCATCGTGGCTCTACCAATTCCGCATTTACACTTTCGGCTGGCAGTGGTGGGTCTGGGCGCTGGCCTTCGTGCTCGATGATCTGGGTTATTACATCGGCCACCGGCTGGGCCACCGGGTGCGCTGGTTCTGGGCGAGCCACGTCAACCACCATTCCAGCCAGCACTACAACCTGTCGACCGCGCTGCGCCAGACCTGGACCGGCCCGGTGGCGCTGTCGTTCCTGTTCCGCCTGCCACTGGCGCTCGCGGGCTTCCACCCGGCGATGCTGGCGACTTGCGCGGGGCTGAACCTGATCTACCAGTTCTGGATCCACACCGAGGCGATTGGCCGCTGCCCGCGCTGGTTCGAATGGCTGATGAACACCCCCAGCCACCACCGCGTCCACCACGCCACCAACCCGCGCTACCTTGATCGCAACTATGCCGGGGTGTTCATCGTCTGGGACCGCCTGTTCCGCAGCTTCACGCCCGAGGTGGACGCCGAGCCAGTGCGCTATGGCATCATCCGCCAGCTCGGCAGTTTCAATGTGCTGTGGGCCGCTTTCCACGAATGGATCGCCATTGCCCGCGATGTCTGGCGCGCGCCGTGGCGGGCGAAGTGGGGCTATGTCTGGCGCGTGCCGGGCTGGAGCCACGACGGCAGCCGCGAGACCAGCGACATGATCCGGGCGCGGTGGCTGGGGCGTGCCGAACCATAGGATGCGTTGCTCCCGCCCAGAATCAATCCCAAACCCGCCCACCCTGAGCTTGTCGAAGGGCTGCCTTTCTTGGTGAGGCCGGTTGTGCGGCCCGAAGAAAAGCAGCCCTTCGACAAGCTCAGGGTGAACGGTGTCTTGTTGGTTCAGATGTAGCGCGGAGGTTCGCGCAGTCCGGCAAACTCCCAGCCCCCAAAAAAAAGGGGCCCGGACGGCTGGTCCGGGCCCTTGAAGGTGGTGTTCGCAGGAGGAACATCGGATGGCGGGAACAGGAGGGAGGAGGAGGAAATCCTGTCCCCGCCAAACTGGTTGAACTTAGGAGTTGTAGGCGCGCTCGCCGTGTTCGGTGATATCGAGCCCTTCGCGTTCAGCTTCCTCGCTGGGACGCAGCCCGAAGATCTTATCGATGGCGAAGAACAGCACCGCCGAGACAGTACCCGACCACACCAGGGTGATCAGCACGGCCTTGATCTGGGTCATCACCTGGGCGCCCATATCGTAGGCACCAACGCCGGCAGGGAACTGGGTGGAATCGAAGTAGCCCTGTCCGCCGAGCGCCGGATCGGCGACCACGCCGGTGGCAATCGCGCCGACGATGCCGCCGATGCAGTGGACCCCGAAGACGTCCAGCGTATCGTCGTACTTGAGCTTGTTCTTCACATAGGAGACGAAGAAGTAGCACAGCGGCGAGACCAGCAGGCCGAGGTAGATCGAGGTCATCGGCGTGGCAAAGCCGCTTGCCGGGGTGATCGCGACCAGACCGGCAACCGCGCCAGTGGCAACGCCCAGCATCGAGGGCTTCTTGTGGTGGATCTGCTCGACGACTGACCACGAGAGGGCAGCGGCGGCAGTGGCGACGAAGGTGTTGATGAAGGCCACTGCAGTCACGCCGTTGGCTTCGAGGTTGGAGCCCGCGTTGAAGCCGAACCAGCCCACCCACAGCAGCGAGGCACCGATCATGGTCATGGTCAGCGAGTGCGGCGGAGTTGCTTCCTTGCCGAAGCCGATGCGCTTGCCGATCATCAGGCAGCCCACCAGGCCAGCGATACCGGCGTTGATGTGAACCACGGTGCCGCCGGCAAAGTCGAGAGCGCCCATGCCCCACAGATAGCCATAGTCAGTCGGCGCATCGGGCAGGAAGTCGGGGCCGGCCCAGTACCACACCATGTGGGCGATGGGGAAATAGGCGAAAGTCAGCCACAGCACCATGAACAGCATCAGGGGCCAGAATTTCACGCGCTCCGCAAATGCCCCGACGATCAGCGCCGGCGTGATGCAGGCGAAAGTCATCTGGAACACCACGAAGACGAATTCGGGCAGATAGACGTTGTTCGAGAAAGTCGCGGCAAAAGTGCCCGAAGTGACCCCGGCGAGGAACGCCTTGTCGAGGCCGCCAATGAAGGCGGGCGCGATGCTGCCCGCCGAAGTGAAGGCGAGGCTGTAGCCCCAGCCCACCCAGACCAGCGCCGCAATCGAAACGATCATGAACACCTGCATCAGCACGCTGAGCATGTTCTTGCTGCGGACCAGGCCGCCATAGAACAGCGCGAGCGCGGGAATGCTCATCATCAGCACGAGCACCGAGGACATCAGCATCCAGGCAGTGTCGCCCTTGTCGACCATGCCGGCCATCTGTTCGACGCTGGGCGCCTTGATCAGGCTGGTGGCAGCGGCTGCGGCTTCGGGGGCCGGCGCGGCAGCAGCGACGCTTGCCGCAGCCTCCTGCGCGAAAGCGGCAGTGGCGCTCATGAGCGATGTGCCCAGTGCGCCGGCGCCGCAAATAACTTTGCGGATCATAGTGATTCCCTCCTGTTGGCCGGCCTGTTGCCCGGAAAGCGGCCCAGATACCGGCATGGGCACGCGGCTCACAGCGCGGTGTCCCCGGCTTCGCCGGTGCGGATGCGGGTGGCCGATGCGAGATCAAGGACGAAGATCTTGCCGTCGCCGATGGCTTCGGTGCTCGCGGTCTGCTGAATGGTTTCCACCACCAATGGCGCAAGATCGTCGGATGCTGCGATCTCGATTTTCACCTTCGGCAGCATGTTGGTCGAATATTCCGCGCCGCGGTAGATTTCGGTCTGACCCTTCTGCCGTCCGAAGCCTTTGACTTCCGAGACAGTCATGCCCGCGACGCCGATTGCGCTGAGCGCTTCGCGGACCTCATCGAGCTTGAAGGGTTTGATGATGGCGATGATGAACTTCATGCCTTGGCCCCTGCTGAACACCGGCACATCGCCGGCTCGAAGACATAAGCAAGGGGTGTGCCATTTTCCTAACAGACTGTTTTTAGGCCCTTAGGTAATCGCCAAACCGAATGCTGCTGCGATGCAGCGCCCGATTCTCAGGCATGTGCCTGTTTTTCAGGCAATGCCCAGGCGGGCAAAAATCGGCAGATGATCCGATGCGCGCGCCGCGAGCGAGGAGTGGTGGACGCCCGCCTGCTGGCAGGTCCAGTGGCGGGACGCGACGATCCGGTCGAGCGCCGCAACCGGTTGGCGGGTCGGGAAGGAATTGCCCGGCGTAATCAGCTGCCAGTCCGGGCCGACCTCGCGCATCGCGCCGCGCTGATGCGACCACTGGTTGAAATCGCCCATCAGCACGGCGGGATGCGCCCCCCCACTTGCGGCCTCGCTTGCCGCAAGGTGATCGAACACGGCGCGTAGCTGGCGACGCCGACGCAGTCCGGACAGGTCGAGATGGGCACCGACGACACGAAAGGGCTGACCAGCAAGGCGCAGATCGGCGCAGACCGCGCCGCGCGGCTCCAGCGTGGGCAGGCGGACCGGCTCGGCCGCCAAGACTTCGATGTTGCGCCGCACCAGCAAGGCGTTGCCATGCCAGCCAATCGAATCCGGCCGCGATTGCAGCGCCACCGCGCGCCACGGAGTGTGATCGTCGATCATCTGCCGCGGCAGGACTGAGGTGCGATCCCCGAAGCGGCGGTCGGCCTCCTGCAGCGCAATCACATCGGCATCAATCTCGCGCAGCACGGCCAGGATGCGCTCGGGATCGCGCCGCCGATCGAGCCCGACTGCCTTGTGGATGTTGTAGCTGGCGAATGTCAGGTTCACGCGCGGGTCGCTGTCCGGTTCAATCCTGCTTCCCGGCGATGTAGCGATCAGTCGTGCGGGCTGGCAGGCCGTCGATGCTGCGGTCCCTTGCGCCGTATTTGGCTGCCCATGCATCCGGGTCCTGCCCGGTATGATACTTGACCAGGGTCTGCCGCTCCGTATCGAGATGCATCAGCGGCACGCCCCAGCCGCAGCTCGATTGCACGCTCTCAACCGCAATGTCGAAAATCTGCCGGGTGCCCGGCAGCAGGGCGAAGTGCGCCGCAAGTTCGCGCCATTCAGGATCGGCAGGCAGCACCGGGCGGCCCCTGCCATAGATCCGCAGGATCAGCGCGGGCTGCGCGAAATTGCACATCATTATCGTGATGCGGCCCTTGTCGGTCTGGGCAGCGATGAGTTGCGCGTTGGTCTCGTTGCCCGATCCGCCAAGGTCGAGATAGGCGACCCGGTCCGCCGCGAGCACGCGGAAAGTATCCGCGAGGCCCTTGGGGCTCAGATTGATCCGCCCATCCGCCGTCGCCGTCGCGACGAAGAACACGGCCTGGCGCGCGATCATCGCGATGTGGTCGTCGGTCAAGGTTGCGGTGAAGTCGGCCATGGCGGGCAGGATAGGTCGGTGGGCGGGCTTCGACAAGCTCAACGCCTGCCGCTCACCGCTCCTTGGTCGCCGAGAAGACCAGCTCAGGGTTCTTCTCCTGCTGATAGGTCACATCCCAGCTGGAGCGCGCCATGAACACCGGATCGCCGTCGCGGTCCTTGGCCAGGTTCGACATGTTGAAATCGGTGAAGCCCTTCAGCGCCGCTTCGCCGCCCTTCAGCCAGCGGGCCGTATCGAACGGCGAAGGCTCGAGGACGGCCTCGACCTTGTATTCCGCCTCCAGCCGCGAGACCAGCACTTCGAGCTGGAGTTGACCGACGACGCCGACGATCCACTGTGCGCCGATCTCCGGATAAAACACCTGGATCACGCCCTCTTCGGACAGATCGTCGAGCGCCTTGCGCAATTGCTTGGTCTTGGTCGGGTCTTTGAGGATCACCCGGCGCAGGATTTCCGGCGCGAAATTGGGCAGGCCGGTGAAGCGGATCTTGTTGTTCTCGGACAATGTATCGCCGACGCGCAAGGTGCCGTGGTTGGGAATGCCGATGATATCGCCAGCTTCCGCCGTGTCGGCGATCTCGCGATCCTGCGCGAAAAACAGGATCGGCGAATGGATCGCCATCGGCTTGCCGCTCCCCGAAGGGGTCAGCTTCATGCCGCGCTTGAAAGTGCCCGAGACCAGCCGCATGAAGGCGATGCGGTCGCGGTGCTGCGGATCCATATTGGCCTGCACCTTGAAGATGAAGCCGGACACTTCCTTGCCTTCGGGGCTGACCTCGCCCGCGTCGCCCAATAAATCCTGATAGGGCTGGGGGCGCGGCGGCGGCGCCAGCCCGGCTATCGCGTCGATCAGCTCCGCCACACCGAAATTCTTCAGCGCCGAGCCGAAATAAACCGGCGTGAGGTCGCCATTGCGGTAGGCCTCCAGATCGAATGCGGGATAGCCGCCGCGTGCCAGTTCCACCTCGCCGGCAATGTCGGCGGGCAGCACGTCAGCATCGCGCTTGCCAAGGAATTCCCGGCTGTCGCCCTCGGGCCGGCTGGTCAGCCCGCTGGCGAAATCGAGCACGCCCCGGAACAGACCGCCCATGCCCACCGGCCAGGCCATCGGGCAGACATCGAGCGCCAGCGCATCGGCCACTTCGTCCATCAGATCGAACGGCGAGCGGCCCTCGCGGTCAACCTTGTTGATGAACGTGATGATCGGCACCGAGCGCAGGCGGCAGACCTCGAACAGCTTGCGCGTCTGCGGCTCGATGCCCTTGGCGGCGTCGATCACCATGATCGCCGAATCGACCGCAGTCAGCGTGCGATAGGTGTCCTCGGAGAAATCCTCGTGGCCCGGTGTGTCGAGCAGGTTGAAGGTTATACCCTGACGCTCGAAAGTCATCACGCTCGAGGTCACCGAAATCCCGCGCTGCTGCTCGATCTTCATCCAGTCCGACCGTGCGCGCCGCGCTTGCCCGCGCGCCTTGACCTCACCGGCAAGATGGATCGCCCCGCCTTGCAGCAGCAGCTTTTCAGTCAGCGTGGTCTTGCCCGCATCGGGATGCGAGATGATGGCGAAGGTACGCCTTGAAGAACTGGGGGGATTGGACATATCGGTTTCGTTTCAATCTCAAGCTAACTCGTCACCCTGAACTTGTTTGGCGATTATCCCCTTGCGACACTTAATCGCATGTGCTATACAATGGGTATGAAAACGAAAGCCCCCACCCTTCGCCAGTTTCAAGAAGCCTTCCCGACTGAGGAAAGCTGCCTTGAACACATCATGCGCAACCGCTTTGGCGACCGTCACGATTGCGCTGGCTGCGGCAAGAGCGCGCATTATTACCGGGTGTCCACCCGCCGCGCCTATGTCTGCGAGTATTGCGGACATCAGGTCTATCCGACTGCCGGAACGCCCTTCGACCGCACCCGCACTTCGCTGCGGGATTGGTTCTTCGTCATGTTTCTGTTCTGCACGTCGCGGAACGGCGTTGCTGCTAAGGAAGTCGAGCGCCAGCTTGGCGTCACTTACAAGACGGCGTGGCGCATGTGCCATCAAATCCGCGAATACATGGGTTCGCTCGACGGCAGCGATCCGCTTGGCGGCATGGGGCAGGTTGTCGAGATTGATGAAACCCTGATCGGCGGCTCTGTCGAAGGCAAAGGGTCCGGCTACAAGGGCAACAAGACCGTCGTTGTCGGTCTGCTGGAGCGCGGCGGGGACGTTGTGACCAAGGTTGTGACAAGCCGCCACCGCGCGCCGATGGAAGCCCTTGTGCAAACGCATGTGCTGCCCGGCGCGACGGTCGCTACGGATGAATTTGGCAGCTACCGGCGTCTTGATACGCTCGGCTTCAATCACGTCACTGTGCGTCACAATATCGGCCAATACACCACACCGAACGGCGGCGGCGTGAATGCCATCGAAGGCTTCTGGTCGCAGCTCAAGCGCGGGATCAACGGAACGCATATCCATGTCAGTTCTCGCCATCTTGCGAAGTATCTGGGGGAGTTCGAGTATCGTCACAACATGCGTCACGTTCCGCACTTGATGCTTGATCGCTTGATGGTTTCTTTCGCGCGCTAGGGGCCGGTCCTGCCAGCATGGCGGACAGGAGGGTGTCGAAGCGGGTTTGCGAGTTGTCAGTCATGGTCGTGTTCAGCCCAAGTCGCAAACTCTCCCGTGCGCTCGGCAAACGACTTGGGCGCATCGGTGAACTTGCGCCGCAGCACGGTGCAAAAGGACCATTTCGGCCAAATCCGATAAACTGCCGCTGCGTCAAGCAATACATGCCTATAAAGGCCAGTTCGGGCGAGGGGCATGACGAAATCCAATGCTCGGTCGGTAAAATTCTCAATCGGAAGGGGGAAACTGATTGTTGACCATTCCCCAGCCTCGATAGGGTCCGGTGCAAGCCGTCTTTCGGATTGATTTTCCAACGTGGCCCAAGCGATCAAATCGCCGCGTCTTAGTTTTTCGCGCAAATCCTTTTCCGCCTCTGCCTTCCAGTTTGCCGGTTGCCCTTGGCATTCGGTAATCGACCATTGGGAGCCGTGCCCCAGGTGCCTGAATGCACTCGAAAGGAGCATGTTGCCGGATCGAACGGGCCGTCGCTTCCACCAATGCTTGCCGTCTATCGTGATGCCCCAAATCGCGAGCATTGCTGCGGCGACCAAAAGCCCGCAACCAATCAATGTCTGCGTTGGCCAGAGAATCACAGCGCCACCCCCTGCCAATCCGAGGCACGCAGTCCAAACGCCTTGCTGAAATTTGATTCGCAACATTCACGATCTTTACCACACTCAGGGGTTAAATGTCCAAAGGGGATACTCACCAACTTGTTTCAGGGTCCATTTCTCCCCACCACCCTTCGGCCCCGGAGGCGCTATGGATGTTGAGGTCAAGTGAGGATGCCAGACTCCACCGCGCTTCCGATGCGCAATTCTGCTCCCAGCTTTTGAGCTGCCGACAAGATACTAACTGCAATTGCCTTCAGCTCCGCCTCGTCATAGCTTTTCTCGCCCGGCTGCAGCGTAACTTCCACTGCCAGCGACTTTTGCCCATCGGGCACGCCTTGGCCCCGGAAATCATCAAACAGCCGCGCGGCGACAATGTTCGCCTTGTCAGCACCCCTGACCACCCGCACCAGATCGCCCGCAGGCAATTCAGCAGGAACGAGGAAGGCGAAGTCACGCGTCACCGCCTGCAAGGCAGGCGGCGCATAGCTGGTCCGCGCGAATGTGGCCGCGCCCTTCTTTCCCGGTATCGCATCGAGGAAAAGCTCGGCCACCGCCACCGGCACATCGATATCGAACTGCCTGAGCAATGCCGGATGCAGAATGCCGAAACGCGCCAGCACATTCTTTGGCCCCAGCCGCAAGGTGGCGGACTGGCCGGGATGGAACTGCGGTCCCGCCTCGCCCATCACCTGGAGACTATCCACCGGCGCTCCCGCTTCCGCCAGCAGCGCCAGCGCCTCCGCCTTGGCGTCGAAAGCATCGAACTGCGCCGCTTTGCCGCTAGCCCAGCCACGCGCCTGCCTTTCACCCGCCAGAACCACCGCCAGCGACAGCCGCTCGTCGCTGGTGCCGCTTTCTCCGCGCAAGTAACGCCGCCCGATCTCGAACAGCCGCAAGCCCGCCGCGCCGCGATCCAGATTGCGCTTGGCCGCGCTGAGCAGGCCCGGCAGCAAGGAAGACCGCATCGCCTTCATGTCCTCGCTGATCGGGTTTGACAGCAGCCATAGGCCGCCATTTCCATTGGCGAAGGCACTCGCATCGGCTTCGGGCAGGAACGACCAGGTGATCGCCTCATGGTTGCCCCGCGCGGCAGCCGCACGGCGCAGCCGGCGCTCCAGCTTCTGCGCGGGCGTGGCCGTGGGCCGGGCAACGCCATCCGCACGCGGCAGCGGCACACTGGCGACATTGTCCAGCCCGTATATCCGCACCACTTCCTCGACCAGGTCAGGCCAGCCATCGACATCGGGCCGCCAGGTCGGGACGATCATGTTCCAGACCTCGGCAGCAATCGGGTCTTCCGAAATAAAACCCAGCCGCCCGAGAATATTGCGCTGTTCCTGCCGGGAGATATCGACCCCGCCCAACGTCAGCGCCATCTCGCAGCGGTAAGGCACGGTCTTCAAAGTCTCGGGATAACCGCCGACCGGGAACGTGCCCGCGATGCGCGGCTCCGATGCCCCGCCGCCGCACAGCTCGAGGATCATCAGCGCCGCCGTCTCGATCACGGTCGAAAGCTGCATCGGATCGATCCCGCGCTCGAACCGCGCGCGCGCATCCGAGGCAATGCCATGGCGCCGCCCTGTCTGGCCGATCCATTCGGGATCGAACCAGGCGCATTCGAGCAGCACGTCGGTTGTCGCCTCGGTGACACCGCTGTGGTCGCCGCCCATGACGCCGCCAAGGCCGAGGACGCGGACATCGTCGGCGATCACGCAATCATCGGGCGTAACCGTGTAGTCCTTGCCGTTGAGCGCGAGGAAGCTTTCGCCCTCGCGGCCTCGGCGCGCCACCACCGCACCCTCCAGCTTCGCCAAGTCATAGACATGCAGCGGCCTCGCCTGATCGAGCGAGAAGAAGTTGGTGATGTCAACCAGCGCCGAGATCGGGCGCAGGCCCACCGCCTTGAGCCGCGCTTGCAGCCAATGGGGACTCGGCCCGTTGTTCACCCCCTTGATCACCCGGCCCCAGAAAATGTGGCAGCCGCTGTCCGGCTCGACGCCGATTTTCATAGGGAACGGAAAGCTCGGTGCTTGGGCTTCGACAAGCTCAGCCTGAGCGGGTGTGGTTGCAGGTTCCTTGTTATTATACCCAAAGCCCGCTCGTGCTGAGCTTGTCGAAGCACCTCCGCAGACCACTCGCGGCATGCCAAGCTTTGCCGCGATCAGATCGCGGGCAATACCGTTGACGCCCATGCAATCGGGCCGGTTCGGCGTGATCGCCACATCGAACACCGGATCGGAACCTGTGTATTCGGCGAAGGGCGTGCCCACGGGTGCATCAGCCGGCAGCTCGATGATGCCTTGATGATCCTCGCCCAGTTCCAGCTCGCGGGTCGAACACATCATGCCGTTGCTCTCGACCCCGCGCACGGCGGCGACTTTCAGCTCTATGCCATTGGCGGGCACCACCGCGCCGGGCAGGCCCAGCACCCCAACCAGCCCCGCCCTGGCATTGGGCGCACCACAGACGACCTGGAGCGGCTTGCCCCCATTAACATTGGCACCGGCATCGACGGTGAGTACTTGCAATTTGTCGGCATTGGGATGCGGTCCGGCGGTCAGCACTTTAGCGACCCGGAACCCGGCCAGCCTTTCCGCCATGTCCTCGATGCCTTCGACTTCGAGCCCGATGGCATTGAGCGTGCGCGCGATCTCCGCGACCGAAGCGGTCGTTTCGATGTGATCCTTGAGCCATGAAAGGGTGAACTTCATGCTGGCGTCCCCACGCCGCCCGAGAGCGTCGGCACGTCCAGCGCCGAGAAGCCGTAATGCGCCAGCCAGCGCACATCGCCATCGAAGAAGGCGCGCAAATCGTTCATGCCGTATTTGAGCATCGCCAGCCGGTCGACGCCGACGCCGAAAGCAAAGCCCTGCCATTCGTTCGGGTCCAGCCCGCCCGCCTCCAGCACTCGGGCGTTGACCATGCCCGAGCCGAGCAATTCCATCCAGCTGTGCCCCGCATCGTCGCCGCTGCCGCCGACAACGCGGCGGCCATCGACGAAGGAATAGCCGGTATCGACCTCGACCGACGGCTCGGTGAAGGGAAAATAGCTGGGCCTAAGCCGCAGCACGATGTCGTCACGCTCGAAGAAGGCCTTCAGCACGGTTTCCAGCGTCCATTTGAGGTGGCCGAGGTGGATATGCTTGTCGATGACGAGACCTTCGATCTGGTGAAACATCGGCGTGTGGGTGGCGTCGCTGTCGCTGCGATAGACCCGCCCCGGCGCGATGATGCGCAGCGGCGCGCCCTGCTCCAGCATCGTGCGGATCTGCACCGGCGAAGTGTGCGTGCGCAGCAGCATTTCCTCGCCGGCAGCATTGCGGTCGGGGAAATAAAACGTGTCGTGCATCGCGCGCGCGGGATGGCTCTCGGGCATGTTGAGCGCGGTGAAATTGTGCCAGCTGTCCTCGATCTCGGGGCCAGTGGCGACAGCAAAGCCGAGATCGGCAAAAATCTCAGCCAATTCGTCCATCACCTGGCTGACCGGATGGATGGACCCGCGCGGGGTTTCGGGTACGGGGAGGCTGAGGTCGATGGTCTCGGCGGCGAGGCGCGCTTCGAGGGCAACGGTTTCGAAGATTGCCTTTTGCGCCTCAACAGTTCCGTTGATCGCCGCCTTCCAGCGATTGATCTTCTGTCCATGCTCGATGCGATCTTCGGGCGTCATGGAGCCCAGCGACTTTAAGATGGCCGTCAATTCGCCATTCTTGCCGAGCACCGCGACTCGGGCTGCTTCTAGATCTTCAAGATTTGATGCGGCCTCTACCAAGCCCATCAGTCTTTGGCCGATTGCGTCAATTTCCATAATAATAAAGCTCGTCATTCCCGCGAAGGCGGGAACCCATCTCCCGACCTATCCCCGCACACGATGCGACGGCAATGGCGCAAGACCAAGCCCAATCGCCAGATCGTCCCAATCGGGGTTTGCCTCCTCTATCAAGCTGATCTTCCAAGATCGATTCCACTTCTTGATCCGCTTCTCGCGGATGATTGCATGTTCCATGGTCGCGTGCTGCTCAAACCATACTAGGTGGCAAACGCCGTAATCTTTGGTGAACCCATCGGATTGGCGTTCGCGGTGCTGGTAAAGCCGCTCGATCAGGTCCGACGTTGCTCCGACATATAGTGTCCCGTTTCGGCGGGATGCGAGAAGGTAGACCACGGGATCAAGGTGCGCGTGCATCCGCAAGGTCCGGAGATGGGTTCCCGCCTTCGCGGGAATGACGAAAGTATAAAGTTCCGCCGCCCCATAGGGCCCGAAGCCGCGTTTCGCAATCAGCGCCTGCGTGCCGGTCCCTCCGGCCCGTCCAGCGTCTGCACCGCCGATCCGGCCATGCGCTCGCGCTCGCGCATCACTGCGCCGATCAGCTGCTTGGGCAGCGCGGCATACTGGCTGGGGGTCATCCCCATGAACTGGTGGCAATCGCGCACGAATTGCGCCTGGTCGTGATAATTCCCGTCAATCGCCCCGATCCATTTGAGCGAGGGATCGAGCATGAATTGCGAGAGGCTGCGCATGAACCGCTGGCGGCGCAGCAGCAGCTTGGGCGAAAAGCCGAACGCGCGGGCACATACTCGCTCGACCGTGCGCTGGCTGATGCCGGCGCGGGTGACCAGCTGGCTGACGCTCGCGGTCTCCGGATCGACCAGCGCGGCATGGATCGCCATGATTCGCGCCTCATCGGCCAGCGGCTGGCCGAGGCGGTCCATGAAGAACGTGGCGATTCGCTCGAATTCGGCCTGATGGTCAGGTGTTTTGCCAAAAAGGCTCAGCGCGAGCGAGCGGAAATCGGCGAAAGCAGGATCGCTGAACCCGTCGAGTACACAATCGGCATAATCGGCCGCCGGCACGCCGACGAATTTCGCCCAGCCCAGCGGCAGCAGCCCGATCCCCCACATCCGCGTCGAGCCCACCGCAAAGCGGACTGCCTGCGAGCTGGGTCCAGTGACCGGAAAGGCCGTTCCCGCGAGCCGCTGTCCGTCAGTCGTCCATGCCTCGGGGCACCCACCGTCATGAAAGCGCAGGTTCGCCCATTCGGGCATCAGGTGGTCCTCGATCCGCCCGCCGCCGGGCACGGACCATTCGACATGATAGAATGTCGTGAAATAGCGCCGCAATGCCTCGGGCGGCGGATGAAACCGCACTTGCACCTGAAATTGCTGCGACACCGGTCAGACCCCCATTTTGCAGGCGGTCTAAAGCAATCGCAGCCAGCTTTGAACAAGTCATTGATGACGGACACAAAAAGAGCGCGGCCCTGTGCCCAGGCCGCGCCCCTTTGTTGTCGTCCGCAACCTGAAATCAGGCGGGAAGCGCAGCTTTCGCCTGGGCAATCACCGAAGCGAACACGCCGCCTTCGTTCATCGCCAGATCGGCCATGGCCTTGCGGTCCAGCTCGATGCCGGCCAGCTT
The DNA here is from genome assembly GCA_031428115.1 of Novosphingobium sp. Taxonomy (GTDB): domain Bacteria; phylum Pseudomonadota; class Alphaproteobacteria; order Sphingomonadales; family Sphingomonadaceae; genus Novosphingobium. Next base: position 23,199 of record JANPOS010000063.1, read on the forward strand.
GGTGCCGTGGATGAACTGCGAATAGGTCAGCCCTTCGGCACGCACGGCTGCGTTGATCCGCTGGATCCACAGTGCGCGGAACGACCGCTTCTTCACCTTGCGATCGCGATAGGCATACTGGCCGGCCTTTTCGACCGCCTGCCGCGCGATGCGGATGGTATTCTTGCGGCGGCCGCGATAGCCCTTGGCCTGCTCGAGAATATTCTTGTGCTTGGCGCGGGTGGTTACACCCCTTTTGACTCTTGCCATAATTCAGTACTCCAAATTTCGCTTAACCAAGCCCGTAGGGCGCCCACTTCTTGATCACCTTTGCATCTGCATCGGAAATCACGTCGGCGCCGCGGTGCTGGCGGATGTACTTGGCATTATGGCTCATCAGACGGTGGCGTTTGCCGACGGCCCCGTGCTTGATTTTGCCAGTGGCAGTGAGCTTGAAGCGCTTCTTCACGCCGCTCTTGGTCTTGAGCTTGGGCATTTTCGTCTCCTTGGTTGCGACGCGAAGGGCCGGCCCTGGCAGCCCTTGATAGCCAGGCAGGCCCCACTTCACGTGTCGGCGAAGCGGCGGCCTTTAGTTGCACATGCCAAGGAAAGCAAGCCTAGCGCACGGAACTCTGCCGCGCCGCCGCCCGGCCTATCTCGGCCAATTCCTGCGCGAGCAGCAGCTCTGCGTTCTGGCTGCTCGTCAGCAAGGCCGCATGCAGCGCGGTCAGTCGGGCAATCAGGCGTTCGAGTCGCTTTCCCCGCCAGCGCGACAGCTGGACGCCGATATCGCGCTTGTCCTTCCAGAAGATGCGCCGCGCCGCTGCTTCCGATTCGATCAGCCGGGCCGCATCGCCCCGGGGCCCGAGCTTGGCCGCCAGTGCGCCCAGCTGCGCCGCGCGGCGCTCGAAGGCCAGCAACAGCCCCACCGGATTAAGCCCCAGCTCGCGCATCCGGCGCAATTCGCCGGGAATCTTGCGCACCTCTCCCGCGAGCACGGCGTTGACCAGCGCGGCAAAGCCGTCTTCCTCGGTGCTCGCGCCGATGGCATCGATATCGGCAGAGGTGACACTGCGCGGGCTTTCGGGCCCTGCATCAAGATAGAGCGCCAGCTTGGTCACTTCGCTGCGCGCGAGGCGCGTATCTAGCCCGGCGGCGCGCGCCAGCCGCTCGGCGAGATCATCGCCCATGCGCAGGCCCGCAGCCCCCGCCATGTCGCGCACTGCCGAGGCGACGGCGCGCAGTTCGGGCGGGTGGAACATGGCGACCAGCGCATCTGCCCGCGCTTCGAGCAGCTTGGCGATGCGCGACTTGTCGCTGGCAGCGCTGGCCACGATCAGCACCGGGCAGGGTGCGGCATCGCCTTCCATCTCGCCCGAAAGCAGCACCTCGACGGCGGCAAACGCATCGTCGCCAGTCGCGCGCACATAGATATGCCGATCGCCGCCGAACAGCGAGGCCGAGCGCGCCTCATCGCCCAGCCGCACCGGATCGCGTTTCAGATCGCCGCCCGAAAGCTCGATCCGCTCGCCGACATCGCCGAGCAGCGCGATAATGCGCTCCGCCGCGTCGGCTGCGCCGGCCTCATCAGGCCCGCAGAAATAGAACACCCGCGCCGCCGCCGCTGCCTTCGAGGCAACTGAGGCGAAATCGCGCTGGGTGGTTTTCACTTCGCTTCGCGCAGCTGCAGCGCGATGGTCGTGACGATGCGGTCCGCGACATCGCGGGAGAGATTTTCCAGCGCAGTGTTTTCGGCCGCGATGGTGGCATATTCGGAAGAGACGACATCAATGCCCGCGTCCGATCCGGCGGTGGCATCGAGCACGATATTGCCGTTTTCCAGATCGACCAGCTGATAGCGCGCGCGCAGGGTCCGCCGCTCGCGCCCGATGGTGTCGTCCGAAAGCAAGCCGAGACCTTCGAGCTTGTCATCGAGCCGCACATCGAGCCGGTAGCGCGTCGCGCCGCTGCTGCCGCCCGCCTGCAGCCGGTCGGTCAGCGCGTTGCGCATCAGCCAGCCGGCGCGGCCCTCGATCGGCGAAATGTCGATCGAGGCCAGCCCCCTCGCCACCACGCCGCTGCCGCCGCCGGCATACATCGGCTGAAGCCCGCAGGCGGCGAGCAAGAGCGGAAGTGCGAGAAAAGCCCCCTTCGTCATTCCCGCGCATACGGGAACCCATCTCCCGCCCCCTGCGTCGTCGATGCCATCGCGCCACGGACAGACTGCGGAGATGGGTTCCCGCCTGCGCGGGAATGACGAGAAGAGGTTTGCAAGAAGCTTCATGCGACGAGATTGACCAGACGGTCGGGCACGACGATCACTTTCCTGACGGGTTTGCCTTCGAGCGCACGCTGCACCTTGTCGCTGGCAAGGGCAAGCGCCTCCATCTGATCCTTGGGAAGGCCCTTGGCGACGGTGATCGTGTCGCGCAGCTTGCCCATGACCTGGATGGCCACGGTCACCTCGTCCTCGACCAGCAGCGCGGGATCGAAGCTGGGCCAGTCGGCTTCGGCGATGAGGCCCTCTCCGATGCTGGCCCACGCCTCCTCGGCGAGATGCGGCATCATCGGCGCGACCAGCAGCAGCAGCGTGCGGATCGCGGCGGAGCGGCTGGCGGAAGGCGCGGCCTTGTCGATGGCATTGGCGAGATCGTAAATGCGCGCGACGGCCTTGTTGAAGCCCAGCGCCTCGATGTCATCGGCAGTTGCGGCGACGGCAGAATCGCGCTTGCGGTCGAGCGCCCTGTCCTCACCCGTTGCGGCAGCATCGTACTGCCCAAACAAGCGCCACAGCCGCTGGACGAAGCGCGCGCAGCCCTCGATCCCGGCCTCGGACCACGGCAGGTCGCGCTCGGGCGGACTGTCGGAGAGCATGAACCAGCGGATCGCGTCGGCACCGTATTTCTCGACGATTGCGTCAGGATCGACGACGTTCTTCTTGGACTTCGACATCTTGATGACGCGGCCCACTTCGACCTCTTCGCCAGTCGCAATCTCGAAAGCCTTACCGCCTTCCTTTCTGACCTCAGAAGGGGACAGAAATTGCGTGAGCACAATGGTAACATCTTCGCTTGCGTTGATTGTCTCACCACCCTCAACCGTCTGCCCTGAGCTTGTCGAAGGGCTGTTCTGTCTTTCCGGCGTTGCAGACGAAAAGGACAGTCCTTCGACTTCGCTCAGGACAGACGGGACGGGTTTGTGGGTGGTTTGTTTCGTATATGTTTCATGCGTCACCATGCCTTGCGTGAACAGGCTGGCAAACGGCTCCTTGACCTTGATCTTGCCGATCCGCTCCAAGGCCCGCGTCCAGAATCGGGCATAGAGCAAGTGCAGGATCGCATGCTCGATCCCGCCGATATATTGCTCGACCGGCAGCCAGCGCGCGATCCCGGCTTCGTCGAACGGCGCGTCCTCCGGCTGGCTGGCGAAGCGCAGGAAATACCACGAGCTGTTGACGAACGTATCGAGCGTGTCGGTCTCGCGCTCCGCCTTGCCGCCGCAACTCGGACAATCGACATGCTTCCACGTCGGGTGCCGCACCAGCGGATTGCCCGGGGTCTGGAAATCAACATCCTCGGGCAGCACCACCGGCAGGTCCGCCTTGGGCACCGGCACCACGCCGCACGTTTCGCAGTGGATGAACGGGATCGGCGTGCCCCAATAGCGCTGGCGCGAAACGCCCCAGTCGCGCAGGCGGTATTGCGTTTCGGCCTCGCCCCAGCCGTCTTGGCCCGCCTTGGCGATGATGGCGGCCTTGGCCTCGGCCACGCTCATGCCGGTCATCCAGCCTGAATTCACCAGCCTGCCCGGGCCGGTATAGGCCTCGTCGCTGTCGTATTCGAGCGCCTCATTGTCTCCATCGGCAACCACGCGGTGGGCCGGCAGGCCGTATTTGCGGGCGAAATCGAGGTCGCGCTGGTCGTGCGCCGGGCAGCCGAACACTGCGCCGGTACCATAGTCCATCAGCACGAAATTGGCGACATAGACTGGCAGGTGCCAGTCCGGATCGAGCGGATGCTCGACGGAAAGCCCGGTGTTGAAGCCCAGCTTCTCGGCGGTTTCCAGCTCCGCCGCCGTGGTCCCGCCGCGCTTGCAGATCGCGATGAACTCTTGCAGCTCGGGCGCGTTTGCGGCCAGCGAAGCGGCGAGCGGATGATCCGCCGCGATGGCGAGGAAACTCGCGCCGAAGATGGTGTCGGGCCGGGTGGTGTAGACTTCGATGCCGTCTTGGGTCCCGGCCAACTTGAACGTGCAGCGCAGGCCTTGCGATTTGCCGATCCAGTTTTCCTGCATCGTGCGGACTTTTTCGGGCCAGCCGTCAAGCGTGGAAAGCCCTTCGAGCAGTTCCTCGGCAAAGTCGGTAATCTTCAAAAACCACTGGCTCAGCTTGCGCTTTTCGACCAGCGCGCCCGAGCGCCAGCCGCGTCCGTCGATGACCTGTTCGTTGGCCAGCACGGTCATGTCGACCGGATCCCAGTTGACTGCCGATTCCTTGCGGTAAACCAGCCCCGCCGCATAGAGATCGAGGAACAGCGCCTGTTCGTGGCCGTAATATTCCGGCTCGCAGGTTGCCAGTTCGCGGCTCCAGTCGAGCGCGAAGCCGAGCCGCTGCAATTGCGCCTTCATGTTGGCAATGTTCTGCCGCGTCCAGCCGCCGGGATGGACGCCCTGTTCCATCGCGGCATTCTCGGCCGGCATCCCGAATGCGTCCCAGCCCATCGGGTGCAGCACTTCGAAGCCCTGCATCCGCTTATAGCGCGCGAGCACGTCGCCCATCGTATAGTTGCGGACATGGCCGATGTGGATGCGCCCCGATGGATAGGGAAACATCTCCAGCACAAAGCTACGCGGCTTGTCGGACGAATCGTCGGCGCGGAAGGTCTGGCGTTCGTCCCAGACGCGCTGCCAGCGCCCGTCGGCCTGCGACGGATCGAAACGCTCAGTCATGCGGAGATCAGCCGCCGACGGCGTTGCGCCGCAAGTCGCGCGCCTTGGTCAGGATGATGTCCTCGAGCCGTTGGACAGTCGCCGCCTGGACCGGGGCGTTCACCCAATCGCCGCCCTGGGCAATCTGGCGGCTGGCCGAAACGCGCAGGGCATCGGCGCGCAAATCCTGATCAAGAATGGTCACCGAGACCTTGACCCGCTCGCCGGGATTGGCGGGGTTGGCATACCAGTCCGTGACGATCACGCCGCCGGCGCTGTCGCTCTGGAGCAACGGCATGAACGACAGCGCATCGAGGCTGGCGCGCCACAGATAGGCGTTGACCCCGATCTGCGAGACGCTGGATGCCGCGAGGGCCAACTTCGCCTTGCGGTTGCCGCCGCCGCAGCCGGCCAGCGTCAGCGCCAGCATGGCGGCAATCCCGATCTTTACGGGCCAAGTCATTCTGGGAAGGCTGAACTGGCGGGTGACGTTATAGGTATTGGCTGTCATCGTGTCGGTTCCGGATCAAGGTTCAGTGTCTCTATAGCCGCCGTTGCCATCGCGGCAAGGGGCAGGCGGCGCAGAGGGGCCACAGGCTATCCCGGCGGTGAATGCCTGCTGAATGTCCCGGCGCAGGCGCGCTTCAAACGGCAAATGGTCCGCCTGACGAATTTTCAGTTCGGGAATCGCGTGGCTTCTGGCATGATAAGGCTACATTCAGCGTTTCTCCGGCAATTCTGTCGGGGATCAATCTGCCCGCGATTCGGGATTTGGCGGGCGGCAGAGTTCATTTGGGAGCGCGCGCGATGGCGAGCAGCAGTCGGGGTCAAGGGGGAATAGCAGCAGGAGCATTGCTCGCCGGCGCCGTCAGCCTGCTTGCCCTGCCGAGCGCGGTGCTTGCGTTCACCAGCGGCTTTGCCACCAAGGCAGTGCGGCCCAGCGCCGAGCCTGCGGCCAGCGCCGTTCCCGCATCGCGGCTAGCCGCGCGGCTGGCACCGTCGCTGCCGGTGCAATCGCTCGGCAAAGGGCAGATGTTCCGCTTCACCCCCGCCGGCAATGCCAACCGGACCACCCGGTCGGTCACGGTGGCAGTGCGGGTGGATGCCTCGGCGGTGCGCGGCATCCTGGTGCGCGGGGCAATGCCGCAGGCAAGCCAGCCGGGCGTTGCTCCGGTGCAGATTTCGCCGACCGCTTTCAATCTCGGCGTGTCGCGCGGGTTTCACAGCTTTGCCCCGGCAATCATTGCGCCGGCTGACGGGCGCAAGACCGATGCTCCCGATCTCGGCAAGTTCTCGCTGGCGCAAGCGGGCAGCAGCGATCCTTCGCGCTTCAGCCCGCGCATCGTGCTCGACCAGAAAGAGCCGACCGGCCGCGCGCCGCGCACCTTCTCCGACTCGGCCGACCGGGTTGATCTGGGCGGCGCCTATCGGCTTGGCCGCAACATCGATGTCACCGCCGGGGTGCGCTATTCGCAGGAGCGCGACCGGCTGAGGCCGCTGACCGATGGCAAGAAAGACAATCAGGCGGTTTACCTCGGAACGCAATTCCGCTTTTGAAATGGCACGTTCGCCGCTAGCCTTCCTGCGGGCGGAGCAGGAAGGATGAAGGCACGATGGCGCGCGTAGCGATTGTTACCGGGGGAACCCGGGGTATCGGCGAGGCGATCTGCCTTGCGCTCAAGGAGCGGGGGTTTGCTGTTGCGGCCAACTATGGCGGCAATGCTGTCAGGGCCCGCGAATTCACCGCCGCCAACGGCATTCCGGCCTATCAGTGGGACGTTGGCGATCATCAGGCCAGCCTTGATGGCTGTGCGCAGGTCGAGGCTGACCTTGGCCCGATCGACGTGCTGGTCAACAACGCCGGCATCACCCGCGACGCGGTGCTCCACAAGATGAGCTTCGACGACTGGAACGAGGTCATGCGAATCAACCTGGGCGGTTGCTTCAACATGGCCAAGGCCACTTTCCCCGGTATGCGCGAGCGCGGCTGGGGCCGGGTGGTCAACATCGGCTCGATCAACGGCCAGTCGGGACAATACGGCCAGGTCAACTATGCCGCCGCGAAGTCCGGCATCCACGGCTTCACCAAGGCGCTGGCGCAGGAAGGCGCGAAATTCGGCGTCACGGTCAATGCAATCGCACCAGGCTATGTCGATACTGACATGGTCGCCGCCGTGCCCGCGCCGGTGCTGGAAAAGATCGTCGCCAAGATTCCCGCCGGCCGGCTCGCCCAGGCCAGCGAAATCGCACGGGGTGTCATCTTCTTTGCCTCGGAAAATGCCGGCTTCGTCACCGGATCGACAATGTCGATCAATGGCGGCCAGCATATGTATTGAGGCAAGGGTTGCGCGGCATCCTTCGACAGGCTCAGGCTGAGCGGATGTTGCGCAGCTCTCCTCACACCGCTCAGCCTGAGCCTGTCGAAGGCCCCGGCGAGAGAGCGCACACTCTATGACCACCCCCTTTCACCCCCCGGTCAAACGCTCGGTCGAAATCGCCGGGCACAAGACCTCGATCAGCCTTGAGCCGCTGTTCTGGGAACTGCTCAAAGCCGCGGCCGCGCGCGAGGGGCTGCCGATCAACGCCCTCGTTGCGCGGATCGATGTCGAACGCATGACGGCGGAAACCCCGCCCGGCCTCGCCAGCGCCATCCGGTTGTGGCTGACCTCACAGCTGGGCGAGCAGCAGCCCGGCTAGCGCGGCGGCCCCCAGCACTTCCATCACCCCGCGTTTGAAGCGGAACAGCAACAGCGCCGCGCCAAGCCCGATCACCGCCGCCCGCCAATCGAGGCTGGTGACATCGGGCAAGCCAAGCACCTCCGCCTCGGGCCGGGCGAACAGCACATGCGACGCAAACCACAGCGCCAGATTGGCAATCACGCCCACGACAGCTGCGGTGATCGCCGCGAGCCCGGCCTGCAAAGCGGGAACCCGCTCGAGCCGGTCCATCCACGGCGCGGCGGCAAAAATCCACAGGAAGCACGGCGCGAACGTCACCCAGGTGGTCAGCCCCGCACCGAGCAGCCCCGAGGCGAGCGGCGACAGCACGCCGGGATCGCGCCAGGCGGCGAGGAAGCCGGTGAACTGGGTGACCATGATCAGCGGCCCCGGCGTCGATTCCGCCAGCCCCAGCCCGTCGGCCATTTCGCCCGCGCTCAGCCAGCCGAAATGCTCGACCGACTGCTGCGCCATGTAGGCGAGCACGGCGTAAGCTCCGCCGAAAGTCACCACGGCCAGCTTGGAAAAGAATGCGCCGATATCCCACAGCACCGATTCGCGCCCCAGCGTTGCGGCGATCAGCACCATCGGCAGCGCCCAGATCGCCAGCCAGATCAGCACCGTGACCAATGTCGCCCCCGCCAGCTTGCGCTTGCTCGTCTCATTGTCAGGCGCGGGCGGGGCCTGGTGCGCGCCCAGCCACTCGGGCTTCTGCGTGCCCACCGCCGCCCCGGCCAGCGCCGCGATCAGGATCACCAGCGGAAACGGCGCATCAAGCAAGGCCAGCGCAAGGAAGGCCAGCACAGCCAGCGCCAGCTTGAACGGCGTGCCCAGCGCGCGCCCCGCCACCCGGATCAGCGCCTGCGCGACAATGCCCAGCACCGCTGCCTTGATCCCCAGGAACAGCGCGGCAAACCAGCCGAGCCCCGCCGCCATGACATAGATCAGGCTCAGCCCCAGCATGACCAGAGCGCCCGGAATGACAAACAGCAAGCCCGCCGCGAGCCCGCCCCTGATCCCGTGCAGCCGCCAGCCGATCCAGGTGGCAAGCTGCTGCGCCTCGGGCCCCGGCAGCAAGTGGCACAGGTTCAGCGCGCGCAGGAAAGCGCCGGAATCGATCCATTTGCGCTCATCGACCAGCTCATGGCTCATCAGCGCAATCTGGCCGGCGGGCCCGCCGAAGCTGAGAAAGCCGATGCGGGTGAAGGTGCGCAGGAGTTCGCGGAAGGTGGGCTGGGTAGGCGGAGTCGTCGTGTCAGTCATAATGCGTTCCCAAGAGAGGCACGGGTGCCCCTTGATCATAAGCCGCAACGCTTGGGCGGGAACGCCTGATCGGGAGGTTGCTTGGTCCCGTTACAGGCAGACTAAGCTGACGCACTTCGCACTGCAAGCGATCGCGGGGCAAATTGATTCTTCCAAGCTTGCAATCTAAACTTACCTATAATATTTATAGGTTATAGCTGATGTGGTTCCGATGCGTATGAACGATCAGGCGGCGCTGAAGCTCCTTCGCGAGATTGCGCAAGACAGTGCCCGGGTGATCTTCACCGCCCATGCCCGGCAGCGGATGCGGCAGCGCAAGGTATCCCCGGTGCAGGTTCTAGCCTGTCTCCAGCGCGGCATAGTCAGCGAGCCGGTGGCGCTGGACTTGCATGGGAACTGGAAGCTGACCGTATCGCACTGGGTAGCGGGCAAGGATCTGGACGTGGCCGTCGCTATTGATGTTCCCAACCGGGCCATCGTCATCACTGTTTTCTAGGAGGCGAGCATGTATCACTATCGGGAATGCGGCCTGCGCAACGTCTGGCTGACGAACGGCTATGACGAACACGATACGCCTTATGGTGAGGGCGTGGCCATCCACGATCTGGAAGGCCTGCACCACACCATTGCCCATGGACTGGTGGGCAAGGGCGGCAAACTGACCGGCGCGGAACTGCGTTTCCTGCGCCACGAGATGGACATGAGCCAGGCCAAGCTCGCCGCCATGCTCGGCAATGAAGCGCAGACCGTTGCCCTGTGGGAAAAGCGCGGCGGCCAGCCGAAGATTGCGGACCGCTTCATTCGCGCGATCTACCGCGAGCTGAACGAGGGCAACGCTCAAATCCGCGCAATGATCGAGCGGTTGGCGGATTCGGATTTTGAGGAGGCGGATGCACGGTTGACGCTAGAGCAGGATGCCGGCGGGTGGAAGCTGGCGGCTTGACATCGATACGCCAATGGCGTATTTCTTCATTCAATGAGTGATTTGTTCGCCGTCGTCGAAACCGGTGCCTATCTGGCCAAGGCTTCACGCATCATGTCAGACATTGAACGGGCACGTATCGTCGATCTCGTGGCGGCACGGCCGGATGCAGGCGTGATTCTTACCGGTTCAAAGGGCCTCCGCAAGCTGCGGATTCCCCTCGCCGGGCGCGGCAAGAGCGGCGGTGGACGGGTCATCTACTGGTACCATTCACACGGATTTCCCGCGGTGCTGCTGTGGGTGTTCGCCAAGAAAGAGGCGGACAATCTGACATCGGTCCAACTCAAACGGCTGGTTGGCGAAGCGGAATGGCTGATCGAAGATTTCGGAGGAAAGCGATGAAGGACGACGATTTCGAAGGCCTGATGACCAGTCTGGCCGAAGCGCGCGCCTATGCACGGGGTGAGACCGTCCCCGGCCTGCGGGTGCATCACATACCGACAATCGACATTGCCGCCATCCGCAAGAAAACCGGCGCAACCCAGGACATCTTCGCCCGCCAGATCGGCGTCTCCATCGCGACCCTGCGCAACTGGGAGCAAGGCCGCCGCCAACCCGAAGGGCCGGCGCGGGTGCTGCTGTCAATGCTGGCGCGCGATCCGGGAATTGTGGCGCGAACGTTGAGCGAGGCGGCTTGATTCACGTTGGGTTGGCGCAAGGGTGAGCCCGGGGTGAATCTCCGCAAACAACCCGCTCACCCTGAGCTTGTCGAAGGGCTGCTTTTTCTTCGTGCCGCAAACCCAGCCTCACGAACAAGGACGCCCCTTCGACAAGCTCAGGGTGAGCGGGCCGGGCTGGCAGAGCAGGATAAAGGCCGCGGTTAGTGCTGCTTTGAGGCGTGGGAAATGAAGTGAACAATGGGCATTTGTCCACTGTATCCCGATTTCGTGGAATTCAATCCCGCTTGAGTAATGCCTGCTCTCTCAGATCGTATGCTGCTATCCCGGCGAGAGCGGTCGACACCGCGCCAAGCCAAAATGCTAAAAAATTGCCGCCTGCGATGATTGCCAGAAGGAGTCTCAGTGTCATCAAGGCGGTGAGTAGCAAAGCGAGCAGCGGTGCCTTGCTATTGCCGGATGCAACGGCACCAAAAAGCAGGAGGCCAAGAAAAATGTTCCAGCCAGCTGCAGCCCCAGCCCCATCGAGCACGCCTGGGATCGCTATCGCAATCAGAAGTGCTGCCAGGCCAAACGACAACCAGCGCCCAAGCCCCGTCCACTGATGTTGATCGTTGTGTGACACCTGCAACGCCTCAATCCCCCCCAACCCGCTCCACATCCGCGCCCACAAGCGCCAGCTTCTCCTCCAGACGCTCATAGCCGCGGTCGAGGTGATAAAGCCGATGCACCTGCGTCTCGCCCTCCGCCGCCAGCCCCGCAATCACCAGGCTCATCGAGGCGCGGAGATCCGTCGCCATCACTTCGGCGCCGTGCAGACCTGCCACGCCGTGGACCACGGCCGTGCGCCCCTTGGTCTCGATCTTCGCGCCCATGCGGTTGAGTTCGGGCACGTGCATGTAGCGGTTTTCGAAGATGGTTTCGGTGAGCACGCTGGCCCCGTCCGCGCGGCACAAAAGCGCCATCAGTTGCGCCTGCATGTCGGTGGCGAAGCCCGGGTAGGGGGCGGTGGAGAGGGTGATGGCTTTGAGCGGCCCGTCGGCGGCCACATGGATTCCGCCCGGCACTGGCTCAACGCTGATCCCGGCATCGCGCAGCGCCTGGACGGTGGCGTCCATTTCCTCGATCCGCGCGCCTTTGAGCGTGACTTCGCCGCCGGTGATCGCTGCGGCGCAGGCATAAGAGCCGGCCTCGATGCGGTCGCTCATCACGCGGTAGGTCGCGCCGTGGAGGCGAGGGACGCCGTGGATAGTGATGTCGCTGGTGCCGATGCCGTCGATCTCGGCGCCCATGTCAACGAGCAGGTTGCACAGGTCGACGATTTCAGGCTCGCGCGCGGCGTTGTGGAGCGTCGATTTGCCCTTGCACAGCACGGCGGCCATCAGCGCATTCTCGGTCGCGCCGACCGAGACTACCGGGAAGCTGTAGCGCCCGCCGGGCAGGCCGCCATCGGGGGCTACGGCTTTCACATAGCCCGCCGCCATTTCGATCGTCGCGCCCAGCGCTTCCAGCACCTTCAGGTGCAGGTCAATCGGCCGGTTGCCAATGGCGCAGCCGCCAGGCAGCGAAACTGTTGCCTCGCCCATCCGCGCCAGCATCGGGCCCAGCACCAGGATCGAGGCGCGCATCTTGCGGACCAGCTCATATGGCGCGACCGAGCTGGTGATGCGCGTCGCTTCCAGCGTCATCACCCGGCCGAAATCTTCCGGGCGGCTGCCAGCGATGGTGGTCGATATGCCGAACTGGTTCATCAGGTGCTGGAAGCCGTCGATGTCGGCGAGGCGCGGCAGGTTGCGCAATGTCAGCGGCTCGTCGGTGAGCAATGCGCAGGGCAGCAGCGTGAGCGCCGCGTTCTTCGCGCCGGAGATGGGGATGGTGCCGGAAAGGCGCTTGCCGCCGTGAATGATGATCTTGTCCATGGCCAAGCTTTAGCGCGAAATGAAGGCGCAGCAAGGTTTGGGTTCGCGCAGAGCCGCAGAGCGCGCAGAGGATTTTCCAACTCGTCTGTCAGAGTGGGCAAAAGTGGAACAGGGCTTCGCCCAAGCAACAGAAACTCTGCGCTCTCTGCGGCTCTGCGCGAAACACTTTTTACTGCGTTGACGCGTTCGCCCTGGCCTGCAATTCCCCCCGGCATGAGCGACCGCAAACCGATCCGAAAAGCCGTCTTCCCCGTCGCCGGGCTGGGCACGCGCTTCCTGCCCGCCACCAAGGCGATCCCCAAAGAGATGCTGCCGATCATCGACCGGCCGCTGATCCAGTATGCGGTGGACGAGGCGCGCGAGGCGGGGATCGAGCAGATGATCTTCGTGACGGGGCGCGGCAAGACCTCGATCATCGACCACTTCGATGTCGCCTACGAGCTGGAAGCGACGATGCGCGACCGGGCCAAGACGCTCGAGATCCTCGAGCCGACGCGGCTGGCCCCAGGCAACCTGGTCGCAGTGCGCCAGCAAGTGCCGCTGGGGCTGGGTCACGCCATCTGGTGCGCGCGGGCGATCGTCGGCGATGAGCCATTCGCGATTTTCCTGCCCGATGAGCTGATGATCGGCGAGTCTGACGGTTCCGGGGGCTGCATGAAGCAGATGGTCGACGCCTATAACGAGATCGGCGGCAATCTGATCAGTGTGCTCGAAGTGCCGCATGAGGAGGTTTCGAGCTATGGCGTGATCGCGCCGGGAGCGTCGCAAGGAGCGATCACTGAAGTGCTGGGTCTGGTCGAGAAACCACCGGCCGGCACTGCCCCTTCCAACCTTATCATTTCAGGCCGCTATATCCTCCAGCCCGAAGTGATGCAGGTGCTCGAAACGCAGAGCAAGGGCGCGGGCGGCGAGATCCAGCTGACCGATGCCATGGCGAAAATGCTGGGCCAGCAGCCGTTCCACGCGGTTACCTTTGCCGGGCGGCGCTTCGATTGCGGCTCGAAAGTCGGCTTTGTCGAGGCGACGCTGGCACTGGCGCTGGAGCGCGAGGACATGGCCGACGAAGTGCGCGCCATGGCCCTGCGGCTGCTGGGGAAATAGGCCCAAGCGCAAGTTGCGCGAAAACTGACGCAGGCAACTTGCTCTGGTTATTTGTTGTCGCGTCGTCTTTCGCGAAAAACCGGTTCCCGTTTTTTCGCACGATGCTCTAAACGTCGAGATTGGCGACGTTCAGCGCATTCTCCTGGATGAATTCCCGCCGCGGCTCAACAACATCGCCCATCAGCCGGGTGAAGATCTCGTCGGTCACGTCCGCGTCCTCAACCTTAACCTGCAACAGCGCGCGGTTTTCCGGATCGAGCGTGGTTTCCCACAGCTGCTCGGCGTTCATTTCGCCCAGGCCCTTGTAGCGCGCGATGGCGAGGCCCTTGCGCCCGGCGGCGAGCACGGTGTCGAGCAGTTCGCTGGGCCGGGTGATCCTGCCGCCGCTGGTATCGCGGGCGCTCGCTGGGCGAGCAGCCTGGCCGCCGGGTTCGGCCTCGACTTCATCGGGGGCCAGCGGATCGCCGGCATCGTCGGCATCGACAATTTCCTCGGCAACTGCCGCCGTCTTCACCAGCATGGCTGTCGAGGCATAGACATCGGCCTGCTCGCCGGCCAGCCGCGCCAGCTTGCGTGCTTCGGCGCTGGTCAGGAAAGCCGCTTCGATAACGTGGTGATCGGTCACGCCGCGCCACAACCGCTGGACTGTGACGTTGCCCTCGTCGGTCATCGCGGCAGTCCACTTGGCATCGCGTTCGCCGATATCGAGCCAGGTCGCGGCTTTGGTCAGCGCCACTTCGCGGCCTGCACGGTCCAGATCCGGATCGAGCACCCCGGCCAGCGCCAGCGCCTCGACAATCGCCGGATCATAGCGGCGCGGCACGAAGGCCATCAGCTTGCGCAATTGCTGGGCATGTTTGACCAGCGCCTCTAGCTCTGCCCCGCCGCGCGTGCCGCCTGCGGTTTCCAGCAAACGGCCTGCGAGGCCTGCCTCGACCAGATAACGGTCAAGCGCGTCATTATCCTTCAGGTACACTTCGCTGCGCCCCTTGCTCACTTTGTAGAGCGGCGGCTGGGCAATGAAGAGATGCCCGGCACGGATGATGTCGGGCATCTGGCGGTGGAAGAACGTCAGCAGCAAGGTGCGGATATGCGCGCCATCGACATCGGCGTCGGTCATGATGACGATCTTGTGATAGCGCAGCTTCTCAAGGTTGAATTCGTCGCGGATGCCGGTGCCCATCGCCTGGATCAGCGTGCCGACTTCCTTCGAGCTGATGATCCGGTCGAAGCGCGCGCGCTCGACATTGAGGATCTTGCCCTTGAGCGGCAGGATGGCCTGGATGTTGCGGTCGCGGCCCTGCTTGGCCGAGCCGCCGGCGCTGTCGCCCTCGACCAGGAACAATTCGCACTTGGCCGGATCGCGCTCCTGGCAATCGGCGAGCTTGCCGGGCAGCGAGGCAATGTCCATCGCGCCCTTGCGGCGGGTGAGCTCGCGGGCCTTCTTGGCTGCTTCGCGCGCGGCGGCAGCGTCGATGATCTTGCCGATCACCGCGCGGGCATTGGCGGGATTTTCCTCCAGCCAGTCGCTCATCCGGTCGGCCATCAGGCTTTCGAGCGGCTGGCGCACTTCGGACGAGACCAGCTTGTCCTTGGTCTGCGACGAAAACTTGGGGTCCGGCAGCTTGACCGAGACAATCGCGGTCAGCCCTTCGCGCATGTCATCGCCGGTAAGCTGGACCTTTTCCTTCTTCAGGATGCCCGATTTTTCGGCATAGCTGTTGATTGTCCGGGTCAGCGCGGCGCGGAAGGCCGCCAGATGCGTGCCGCCATCGCGCTGGGGGATGTTGTTGGTGAAGCACAGGACGTTTTCGTAGTAGCTGTCGTTCCATTCGAGCGCGACATCGATGCCGATGCCATCGCGTTCGGAACTGATCGCCACCGGCTCAGGCAGCAGCGGCGTCTTGTTGCGGTCGAGATAGGCGACGAAGGCACCGATGCCGCCTTCGTAAAACAGGTCATGCTCCGCCACGTCGACGTGCCTGCGGTCACGCAGCAGGATGCGTACACCCGAATTGAGGAAGGCGAGCTCGCGGTAGCGGTGCTCCAGCTTCTCGAAATCAAATTCGAGCACGTTCTTGAAAGTGTCGGTAGAGGCGAAGAAAGTGACGCGCGTGCCTTTCTTGACGCCGCCCTTGCCGTCGCCCGGCGCCGGACCGACCACGCGCAGCGGTTCCACCGCATCGCCGTGGGCGAATTTCATCCAGTGTTCCTCGCCGTCGCGCCAGATGGTCAGCTCCAGCCATTCCGACAGGGCATTGACCACCGAGACCCCGACGCCGTGCAAGCCGCCCGAGACCTTGTAGGCGTTGTCGTCGCTGGTGTTCTCGAACTTGCCGCCGGCATGCAGCTGGGTCATGATCACTTCGGCGGCGGAAACGCCTTCCTCGGTATGGATCCCGGTGGGAATGCCGCGGCCGTTGTCCTCGACCGAGACCGAACCATCCGGGTTGAGCTCGATCAGCACCAGGTCGCAGTGCCCCGCCAGCGCCTCGTCGATGGCGTTGTCCGACACCTCGAACACCATGTGGTGCAGGCCCGAGCCGTCGTCGGTATCGCCGATATACATGCCCGGGCGCTTGCGCACGGCATCGAGGCCCTTGAGTACCTTGATCTGGTCTGCGCCGTATTCGTTGGCGTTGGGCAGGTTTGGCACCGGAGTTGGCGGAGTGGTTTCTGTCTCGCTGGTCATGCCCAGCCTATAGGCTTTCGGGCCGGAAAACGTAAGCCGTTTTGCCTTGAACCATCCACAAGCAATCTGCGGGCAAAGCGCGCCAGCTCAGTTCACCGGCGCAAGGTAGGGCGCATAGGCCCAGCCTTCGTTTGCCGCCCCTTCGATCCAGCGACGCACCCGGTACCATTCGCCGCGCGCCTCCAGCCGTTCAACCTGTTGCCCATTGCGCAACGGCCCCCAACTGAGCGGCTCGAAGCTGGTCCCCGGTCCGCCCCGCACATTCAGGGTTCCGCTGGAGGATTTGACCACGAATGTGACGATTTCGATCTCGTCGCTGCGGTGATCGACGAGCTTGCGGAACCGTCGCATCGGGAAAGCAGGCCCGGGATCGACCTTGATCTTGCGAACGGTATCGACATCGCGGTGGCCAACGATATCGACAATCGACTTATAGGCCTTGAGCAGGGCCCGCGTCAGCGTTTCAACCGCTTGCAGCTGCGCCTCGGGATAGAGCGGCCAAAATGCCTTCGCCGACCCGACCCAGGGATCCTTTGCCTCCAGCATTCCGGGAAATGGTGCGAGCCTGGCCGCAGTGACGGGCTTGTGCTGCCAGTTGAGGTAGGTCCCGTCGGTGGACAGGAAATGGTAGCCGGGGTTGACGATTTCTATGCCGATCGAGAAGGTATTCACTTTGGCGCGGCCATCATACAGCCCGAACCCGGCATGCCAGGCTCCGTCGTTGGTTGATACCATCTGGGTTATCGAGCCGTCAGTCCCGACCACGAAATGGGCACTCGCTCCGCCCGATTTCTTGAAGGTGGAAATTGCCGATGCGGCTTCATAGCTCGCGGTATAATGCATGACGATGATTTCGCGCGCATTTGCACCAGGATAGAAATTGGGTGAAGCCACCCGGACTGCATCGTCAAGCCAGCCAGCTGCATCGAATTTCATCCATCCACCCCTGAAGTTTCAGCCACCGCAAGTTGTGGCTTCGCGCGAGCGATTTGGCTCTCAGCGTAGTAATGGGTCCAGAGATAGGCAAATTCAAAATACTGGATGGGGTTTGGGGCCAGACAACACGGCCCCGGCCTGAGCCTGCTGAAACAGCAAGTTCAGGCGCGGGGCCGGCGCGATTTCCCGGGCATTTTCAGACGAGCGCCACTGCGACCATCAGACTGCCGGTGCCCAGCGCTATGATGAAGCCGAGCGCATTGTGCAGCAAACGTGCCATGATTTTCCTCCTGTTGGGTTATCGAGACGCGAATTCCCTTCGCACATGCAATATAACCAAAATGCTACGACAGGGGGATGCAAAGGTCGCAAGATCAGTTGCAAGGAATGCAATCGTGACAAAAGCGCGAAATTTTATGTCGCAACACAGCACGATTCCATGGTCAGCCGCGACCGTCTGGACAGGCGCAAGCGGCAGCCCTATCGCGCGGCCATGAGCATTCAGATATCCCAGACTCACTCAGCTACGCTTCACTCCGGCGACTCCATCCTCATCGTCGATTTCGGCAGCCAGGTCACCCAGCTGATCGCGCGCCGCGTGCGCGAGGCGGGGGTCTATAGCGAGATCGCCCCGTTCAATTCCGCCGAAGCGGCCTTCCGGCGGATGCAGCCCAGGGGCGTGATCCTCTCGGGCGGGCCGGCGTCGGTGACTGAGGCAGGCAGCCCGCGCGCGCCGCAAGCGATATTCGACAGCGGCGTGCCGATCCTGGCGATCTGCTATGGCCAGCAGACGCTGTGCACCCAGCTGGGCGGCACGGTCGAAGGCGGGCACGCCGCCGAGTTTGGCCGGGCGGATGTCGAAATCCTCAAATCCAGCCCGTTGTTCGATGGTTTCTGGGAAGTCGGCGGGCAGTACCCGGTGTGGATGAGCCACGGCGACCGGGTGACGGTCGCGCCGCAAGGCTTCGAGGTTATCGGCACTTCGCCCAACGCGCCGTTCGCGATCTGCGTGAACGAGGCGCGGCGCTATTACACCACCATGTTCCACCCCGAAGTGGTGCACACGCCCGATGGGGCCAAGCTGCTGTCAAACTTCGTCCACACCATCTGCGGCCTTGCTGGCGACTGGACGATGGCCGAATTCCGCAGCACGAAGATTGCCGAAATCCGCGAGACTGTCGGATCAGGCCGGGTGATCTGCGGGTTGTCAGGAGGCGTGGATTCGTCCGTCGCGGCGATCCTGATCCACGAGGCCGTGGGCGAACAGCTGACCTGTGTGTTCGTCGATCATGGCCTGCTGCGGCTGGGTGAGCGCGAACAGGTCGAGACATTGTTCCGCGACCATTACAACATCCCCTTGGTGGTGGTCGATGCCGAGGCGCGGTTCATGGCGGGTCTTGCCGGGGTCACCGATCCCGAAAAGAAGCGCAAATTCATCGGCGGCGAATTCATCGCGGTGTTCGAGGAAGAAGCGAAGAAAATCGGCGGCGCCGATTTCCTCGCGCAAGGCACGCTTTACCCGGACGTGATTGAATCGGTCTCGTTCACCGGCGGGCCAAGTGTGACGATCAAGAGCCACCACAATGTCGGCGGCCTGCCCGAGCGCATGAACATGAAACTCGTCGAGCCCTTGCGCGAACTGTTCAAGGACGAAGTGCGCGCATTGGGCCGCGAGCTGGGGCTGAACGACCAGTTCGTCGGCAGGCATCCGTTTCCCGGCCCGGGCCTCGCCATCCGCATCCCTGGCGAAGTCACCCAGGAACGCTGCGACGTGCTGCGGCTCGCCGACGCAGTCTATCTCGACGAGATCCGCAAGGCCGGGCTCTATGACGAAATCTGGCAGGCCTTCGCCGTGCTGCTGCCGGTGCGCACTGTCGGCGTGATGGGCGACGGACGCACCTACGACAACGTCTGTGCCTTGCGCGCCGTGACCAGCACCGACGGCATGACGGCGGATATCTATCCCTTCGAAAGCGCTTTCCTGAGCCGGGTTTCCACGCGGATCATCAACGAGGTGAAGGGGATCAACCGGGTGGTTTACGACTATACCTCGAAGCCGCCGGGGACGATTGAGTGGGAGTGAGGGGATGACGGAGCGAGCTCGACAGGTTTTGGCCGACTGCAAGTTTGCGTGGTCGAAATTGGAAGATTGCTTCGCCGAGCAGGAATTTCGGATTCTTTGGATTGCAGCGGTCGCGCTTGTGCGCTTGGTTGGGGATGCACTCGAAAAGGTCGATTCCAAATCTGATAACAGCTTGGATTCCGCAATTAAGGAAGCTTTTCAATCCCGCCAGAAGGATGCACCAATCTACCGCAAGTTCATCAAATTTGAGCGCGACCAGCTCGTTCATAGGTATGAGTCGTCCGTTTATGAAGGCGATACTGTTATTCTTGGTTTCGAGATTGACGGTGCCATCGAGATGGTTCCAGTTGATGATTGCCTTCACAAGTCGCTGGAGAATGGCCACTACGCAGGCGAAGATGCTCGCGACGTCCTGAAGGAAGCCATTGATTGGTGGGAACATGAACTCGACTGGATCGACAACAGAGCGACCGATTTGCGAGGTGAGTAGCTTCACTCCCCAAACAAGTCCGAATGCGTCCCCGTCCGCGCCAGCAGTAGTTCCGACTCCGTCACCCGGTGGGCAACAGCCAGTCCGGCTCGATATGCAGGTCGCGCACGATATTCAACAGACCCGTCTTTGCTGAGCTTGTCGAAGCATTGCACTTTCTTCGTGTGGTTACGCGCAACGGCACGAAGTGAAGGACGATCCTTCGACAAGCTCAGGATGGACGGGGTTGGGGTTTGTTGATCTTTGATGAACTACCCTTTGCCCTTGATGCCGAGGTCGTCGAACAGCGCCTCGGCGCTCTTGAAGCGCTTGCCCTTGCCCGCTTCCAGTTCGGCCATTGCCGCCCGGCTTGCCGCATTGGGCACCGTCACATCAAACGGCAGGCGCTTCTCTTCCGCGATGCGGCGCAGCATCATGCGGATGGCATCGGACACTGAAAGTCCCATTGCCGCGAGCGCCTCGGTCGCAGCATTCTTGGTATTGCTGTCAATCCGCGCACGGACAGTGTCGTTGGCGAGCATCGCAATTCCCTTGTAGCGTCAATGTAGCTACACTTGTCGAAATCTCAATGCCGGATTTGCTTGACCAACCCCCTTGGTCACGGCACCATCCCCCCATGACCATCCACGTCAACATCGGCAAGGCCAAGGCTCAGCTTTCCAGCCTCATCGCCGCCTCGCTGCGCGGCGAGGAGGTGGTGATCGATCATGACGGTGTGCCGCAGGTGCGGCTGACGCCGGTGGTAGTTGCGCCGGAAATGGACCGCGAGGAACGCAAGCGGCGAATTTACGAAATCCTGGCTGAATCAGACGAGATTCCGGATCGCCCGAACTGGGTCGATCCGCTTGAATGGGACGAAAACGGCCTGCCCATATGATCGTCGCAGACTCGTCTGCGTTTGTGGCAATCATGCTGGACGAACCGGAGCGCGATGCATTTGTCGACTTGATTTCGACATCGGAACGGGTGCTCGTCAGCACGATGTCGGTCGTCGAGACAAGAATGGTCCTGCAAAATCGGCGCGGTGATGTTCCTGTGAACCGCTTCAACGCAATGCTGAGCCTTGCCAACATCGAGATCATTGCACCCGATCTGGCGTTGGCCGACATCGCCCACACCGCCTTTGTCCGCTTCGGCAAAGGCAGCGGGCATCCCGCGCAGCTCAATTTCGGCGACCTGTTCAGCTATGCGCTCGCCAAGCAGCGCGGCGTGCCGCTGCTGTTCAAGGGCGATGACTTTGCCCGGACGGATGTGGCCCGCGCCTAGCCACCCTTCGCCGCCATCTCGAAGCTCTTGCCCAGGTGCTGGTTGAAGCCATCGGGCACCGGGTGGAAGGTCCATTGCCGCGCGGGATCGCGGATCGCGTCGATCTGTTCGCCGATCTTCTCCACCGTCCAGTCGGCATCGTAGACGCCTTCGCTTTCGGTGATGAAGGCGCGCGCCACCCGGCCGGCCGCCGAGATGATCATTTCGCCGCTGATCGAGCAAGCCTCGTGCGCCAGCCACCCGACCACCGGGGCAACCATTTCCGGGCCCATTGGCGGGAAGCCGGTGGTGTCGACGCCTTCGACCATGCGGGTCGCGGCACCGGGCAGGATGATGTTTGATTTGATCCCCCGGTCGGCGCCCTCGATGGCGATCGCCTGGTTGAGACCGATCATCCCTGATTTCGATATCGCGTAAGGCGCGACGGTCGGCATGGTGTAGATGCCGCCGATCGAGCCGGTCAGCACAACGCGGCCATAGCCGGCCTTGCGCATGATCGGGAATGACGGCTGGACGACGTTGAAACCGCCGAGCAAGTGGACATCCAGCACCGAGCGGAACTCCTCATGTGTGAGGTCTTCCAGCGGGCAAAAGCGGCTGTTGCCAGCGCTGTGAATCAGGATGTCGACGCTGCCGAAGCTGTCCATCGCCGCCTCGATGATTGCCTTGCCGCCGGCCGGCGTGGCGACCGATGCGGTGCAGGCGACTGCTTCGCCGCCCAGAGCCTCGATCTCGCGCACCAGCTCCTGCGCCGGGCCATCATCGCCGCCGCTGCCATCGAGCGAGGAGCCGTTGTCGTTGATCAGCAACCTCGCGCCGCGCGAGGCCAGCAGCAGCGCATAAGCGCGCCCCAGTCCGCGCCCGCCGCCGGTGATGACAGCAACCCGGCCGTCGTATCGCAGTTCGGTCATGCCTTGTTGCTCCTGCTGCTCACACCGGCTGCCAGATCGGCGAGCCACGTTCGGCCCGGTTGGACGGGATCATCCGTCCGTCTATATCACTCACGCCATATTCCGCGCCCAGCTCGGCGTTGATCCAGGTGCCGCCGCTGCGTTCCATCACAGCATCGTCCTTCGCCAGCGCGGCGATGATCCGCCCGGGATACTCGGGCGAGCTGCCTGCCGCGCTGTTCAGTTGCGCCGCCATGCCGGGGACGTTCTTGAGGTTCTCGATGGCTCGCTCGGTATAGGTAAAACCCTGCCACAGCGAGAGCGCGGCCACGCCATGCGGCTTCAGCTCGATGGCCATGTCGCGCATCATCCGGTCCATGCCCGCCTTGGTGGTACCGAAAATCACGTCGTAAGTGTAGGTCACGCCGACGAAGCCCGAAATCCCGATGATCAGCCCGGAGCCTTGCGGCACCATGATTTTCGCGGCGTGATGGCTGGCAACGAATGCCGCGCGCAGGCCGGTGTCGAAGACCTCCAAGTTCGACAGCGGCTTTTCCCAGAAGGGCAGTCGCTCGGTCATTTCCGGCGGGATCGAAAGGGCATTGTTGACCAGCACATCGAGCCGGCCCTGCTCAGCACAAACCCGCGCGAACAGGGCGAAGAGTTGGTCGTCGTCAGTGACATCGACCTGCACCGCGATACCTTTGCCGCCCCGCGCATCACACAGCGCCGCCGTCTCGCCGACCGTGCCCGGCAGCGGCGCAGTTCCCGCCTCGACCGTGCGCCCGGTGACATAGACTGTCATGCCCTCTGCCGCGAGCGCCAGCGCGGTGCCCTTGCCCACGCCCCGGCTCGCGCCGGTGATCACTGCGACTTTGCCTGCAAGTCCTGCCATGCCGCTCCCTCTCTCCCATGATCAGTTTCGGCATTGCCCGAGCGGTCAGCGCCCTGGATTGGCTCGGCATGGCTGGCGCCGGTCGGCCGCCCAGGTGATCGCCGCTTCCAGCATCACGGCATTGTTCGGCTCGGTGTAGGTCTCCGGGCGATGGCCGATGGCGGAATAGAACGAGCGGCCTTTTCCGATGCAGCGGGTCCAGGCGATCGGGTGGTCGCTGCCCATGCTCAGTTTTTGGCCCATCGGACCTTCCTGCTTGTAGGTGCTTTCATCCAGAGTGGCGATCACCGTCGCGCCGGTCAGGCGCGGGCTGGCGCGGAACGAATACCATTCGTCCATCATCGTCCATTCCGCCGGCAGGCCGCGGCCCGCCGGATGATCCCGGCCCTCGGCCACGACGCGCGCGTTCTGGAACTGCGGGTTCATCGGATGGCCGACGAAGCGCGCGCCGATCAGCGTGTCGACATACCAGTCCCAGAAATAGATGAAATCGCCCGCGCTGCCATGCAGGCCGACAAAGCCGCCGCCCTGGGCGATATAGCTCTCGAAGGCGCGGCGCTGCGCCAGGGTGAGGACATCGCCGCTGATGTTGTTCCAGATCACCGCATCGAACCGGCGCAGGCTCGCGCGATTGAACACGCCGCCCATTTCGGTGGTGACCAGGTTCCAGCCCTTGCGCTGGGCCATGGCCACCAGCGCGGCGTGCGCGGCATTGACCGAGGGCTCGTCCTTGAAGCCGTTGATCTTTTCGAACAGCAGAATGTTGGGCCGGCCGCGAGGCAGATCGAACCGGGGCACTTCGTTGTCATAGCGCGCACAGCGGGCAACCCGGTCGGCAGAGGTGACCGGCAGCGCACGCAGCCGGGTGTCCAGCGCGGCGATCTGTTCGCTCTTCATGCCGGTGAAACGCGCCGCTTCCTTGAGCGTCAGGATCGCAGCGAATGTCGGCGGCTGGGTGCCGAAAAAGCGGGCGGGCGCCGTGCCCAGCCGACCACCCATCTCGGTATCGACCAGCGCACGCGCGGCCGGGCTGAGCAGCAGGTCGATGAGCGGTGAATCTGCCGAAAACGGCAGATCGCGCAGCGGGCAGTCCGTGACCGGGCTGGCTGTGACCGGGCTGGCGGCTGCGGCAACCGGTATTGCCAGTGCGGCCATGGCGGCGAGCAGCCGGGTGAATAAATTGGGCATGGTCTTGGTCAATCCTTATCTTGGCTACTGGCCTTTTCGGCGAACGACGGGGAGTTCGAAGTCTGGCGCACTGCGACCGAGATCGCGCCGATGACTGCATCGCTGTAGCGGAGCACCTCATCCTCGCCGACCGTGCGGATCGTCGATTCGGTGCGAAACCAGCCGGCGATGGTGTGGAGGAAGATGTTGGCGAGGTGATCCCAGCCGAACGCCGAATCTGGCGCTAGCTGCGCTACGCTTGCCATGTCGCCAGCAAGGAACTCGAGGTATCGGCGGATGGTGATTTCATGCCACAGCCGGTGCAGGTCGGGCAGCGCCAGGCTGGTCGACGCCACCAGCCGCTCGATGCGCTCGAACTCCGGCCAGTGCATCACCCGCACCATGGTGCGGACATGCTGGCGCAGGCGCTCCTCGAGTGCCCCGGGCAGGAGATGGTCCTGCGCCCCGGCCCGGTCGGACAATTGCTCGAGCTCGTGTTCCAGCACGCTGCGGAACAGCGCCTCCTTGCTCTGGTAACGCGCATAAAGCGTGCCTTTCGACACCTGCGCCGCTGCTGCTATCGCGTCCATGCTCGCCGCCTCGAAGCCAGCGGCAACGAATATGTCGAGCGCGGCGCGGCGGATATTGTGTTCGATGGCTGCGGCGCGGATGACGCTGGGTCGTCCGCGCCGCCGCTCCTGACCGAAAATCGCCTGCGATGCCGCCATCTGCCCCATCCCCGCGCACGCCGCCTAGAGCTTGCCTTCCTTGATCAGGTCTGCCGCGTGATTGGCCGCGCGTGCGCTCAGCGCCATGTAGGTCAGCGAAGGGTTCTGGCAGCCAGACGAGGTCATCGCTGCACCATCGGTGATGAACAAATTGTTCACTTCGTGGGCCTGGTTCCACTTGTTGAGCACCGACGTTTTCGGGTCTTTGCCCATGCGCGCCGTGCCCATTTCGTGGATGCCAAGCCCGGGCGTGCCAGGCTCGGTCGCCTGGCTGACGACAATGCCGCCCGCCGCCTCGATCATCGCTCTGCCATCGGCGAGGATCTGCTTGACCATCTTCGCCTCGTTGGATCCCTGGCTGCAATTGATCTCGACCACCGGGATGCCCCAACTGTCCTTCTGCGTGGCGCTCAGCGTCACCCGGTTATCCGGATTGGGCAGCATTTCGCCGAAGCCCGAAATGAAGCTGAACCACGGCCCCAGCTTGGCGGCGCGATCCTTGAGCTGTGCGCCGATACCCGGCTGGCCCATCCCGGCGCGCCAGCCCATGCGGCTGACCCCGCCCTGATAGCCATAGCCGCGCACGAAGCCGTCGGCTTCCTCGGTAACGTTGCGGAAGCGCGGGATATAGATGCCAGTGGGGCGGCGGCCGTGATAGAAACTGTCGTTTGGCCCGTTCGGAAAAATGCCGGCGGTGGATAGCGCGAACAGATGGTCCATCAGGTTGCGCCCGACCTGGTCCGACCCGTTGGCCAGGCCGCGCGGCATGGCTGCACTTTTGGAGTTGAGCAAGATCTGCGCAGTGCCAATGGTCGATGCGTTGAGGAAAACGACTTTCGCCTCGTAAGTCTTGCCGACTTTGGTGTTCTGATCGATCACCCGCACGCCGCTGACCTTGCCGGTGGCCGGATCGTGGACCAGGCTATGGACGATGGCGTCGGTGACGATGGTCAGATTGCCGGTGCGCTGCGCTGCTGGCAGCGATGACGACAGGCTGGAATGATAAGCACCATAGGTGCACCCGCGATCGCAGATCGAACGCGCCTGGCAGCTGCTGCGACCAAGTTCCTCGTGGTGCGGCTGGGCCTTGGAGAGATTGGCGGTGCGCCCCGAAATCACCTTGCGGCCGGGAAATTTCGCCTCGACCGCCGCCTTGAACATCAGCTCGCCGTCGTTCAGCGGGAATTCTGGCAAAAACTCGCCGTCGGGCAGCTGCGGCAGGCCTTCCTTCGATCCGGCGACGCCGATGAAGGTCTCGACCTTGGAATACCACGGCGCGAGATCGTCATAGCGGATCGGCCAGTCGCAGCCGTGGCCGTCCAGCGCATTGGCCTCGAAATCCTGCGCCGAGAGGCGATAGGACTGACGCCCCCACATGATCGAGCGCCCGCCCAGATGATACCCTCTGATCCATTCGAACGGCTTGTCCGCCGGGGTGGTGTAAGGGTTCTCATCATCCTTCACCCAGTATTGCTGGGTGGTGGCGTTGATGAACGAAGTGCCCTGGTGCTTGTAGTGCCGCGCCAGGTCCAGCTCGGGCACCATCCCGGCATTGGGCACTTCCCACGGCTGGAGCGAATCGGTGTAGCTTTCGCCGTGCACCAGCTTGCGCCCGCGTTCGAGCACCAGAACCTTGAGGCCCGCCTCGCACAATTCCTTGGCGGACATGCCGCCGCTCATCCCGGAGCCGACTACGATTGCATCAAACATGGTCATAAACTCCGCTTAAAACATGCCTAGCCCGCCGGTGCCGCGGGTCTGGGGGGTTACTTTGATTGAGGGCGTCCAGCCGCCCGGCGTGTGCTCGTAAGTCAGCACGCTGGTCAGCGCCTCTTGCGAATAGAAGAACAGCATGATGATCAGCTCGCGCAGCTTGCCATAGCCGGCATCGGCGACAGCCGGCCCGGCCATCATCGCCGCCATGGCCGATAGCTTTTCGGTGCGCGGCACGGTCTTCAATGCGGCGGCGTCGAAGGCGGTGAGCACGGCATAGCGCTTGGCCGGCGTCAGGGCGACGAATCCGACTTTCTCGGCTGCCATAGCCGCCGCATTGATCCGCGCCAGCGCGCCGATCAGCTCGATACGCCGCGCAGGCGAGGCCCAGGTGCGCAGCAGCGCATCGAACTTCGCCGGAACCTTTGCCGCCAGTGCGCCGGGCGTGTCGGTCTGCGGGATCATCGTATCGGCGATCGCACTGAGCAATGTGGTGCGCACCGGATCAAGGAACCGCCGTGCGCGGGGTGCGGCCCTGGCCAAGGCCTCGCCGGGCAGCGCCGCCGCGCCAAGCAGCCATGCCAACCGCTCAAGCATGGTCCGGCGGTCCATGTCAGATATTCCGTTCATGTGCAGGAGCCCTTCATTCTCGGCAGCTTGCGCTGCTGGACACAAAACCAGTTCAAAAATTCAGATCGTTTTTGGTCAGGCCAATTCATCATGCAGCCCAGCATTCGCGGATGTAGCTGTAGCCCTCGGTGTAGACCTCTTCGGGATTGGCGAAGAAATCGCGCCACACGCGGGTTGCCGCCGCCAGTTCCGGCAGGGCGCGGCCGAAAGCCTCGATGGTCATCCAGCCCTGGTAATCCACCTCGCGCAGCACCGCGATCGCCTCGCGGATTTTCGCGTGGCCCCGGCCCGGCGTGCCCCGGTCGTTCTCGGAAATGTGAACATGGGCAAGGTTGCCCGAGGCGTGAATAGCGCGCAGCGCCGCAATCGGATCCTTCTCTTCGATATTGGCGTGGAAGGTGTCGTAAAGAATACCGATGCCGCCTGCGCCGATCCGTTCGGCATAGGCCACCGCCTGATCCATCGTATTGAGCAGATAGGCCTCAAAGCGGTTGAGCGGCTCGAGCCCCGGGGTGATCCCGGCGCTGCGCATCAGCGGCAATACCTTGCGGTGAACCTCGGCGCAGCGGTCCAGCTCCGCCTCAGTCGGCGGATCGCCCGAGAAGACGCCCAATGGCTGGAACCACGGCCCGGCCATGACTTGCGCACCGAGCACATGTCCGCAGGCAATCACGCGGGCGAGATGGTCGGCTCCGGCAGCCCGCGCATTGGCATCAGGTGAGAGCGGCGAATGGGCCTCATCGGGGATCAGCGCGACGATGGTACGTTCGAGGCCAATGTCATCGAGCACGCCAGCCAACCAGCGATAATGCCCTTCATCCGATGCATCGAACACCGGAACTTCGACGCCGTCGAAGCCGGTTGCCTTCAGCGCTTTCAGCACCGGCACGTGGTCCTCGGTCACATGCCCGGTCCACAGCAGCAGGTTCATGCCTATTTTCATAAAATTAGACCTTGTCTTTGCGTTCGGCGAGCCAGACCGCGCCGAAAATGATGAACAGCACCAGCGGCACCAGTGCGATCACCTGAAAGCTCTGCGCGGCAGCATAGCCCAGCACCTGGCTGAGTTCGGCCCCCGGCGTCAGCGCGGCATAGGCTGCCTCGCCGCCCGCCTTCTCAAGCTTCGCCGCATCGTAGATTTTGCCGATTTCGGGCAAGACGAAATAGATCGCCATCGCGCCCGCGAAACCGACAATGCCGATGCCCCATGGCCCACTGCGCGGATAACGCCGGGCGACCGCGGCCAGCATGGTCGGCCACATGAAGCAGACCCCGAAGGCCCACAGCGTCGCCGCCGCAATCGCGGTCACCGGCGAATTGGCAAGGCTGAGGCCATAAAGGCCGATGGCGGCTGGGATCGTGCAGACGCACAGCAGCCCCATGTCCGAGAAGCGATGCTCCAGCGCGCCGGCAAAATGCCGCATGACGAACATGATTGCCGAGACATAGACCAGCACGACAATGCCGGGCATCCCCACGGTCTGCGTTAGCGCGATGTCGACCCACGATCCGGGTGCCAATTCGGCCGATGCAGTGAGGAACATGATCGCCGGGAAAATCCAGAAGGTCGGCCGCTTGAACGGTTCGGCGAGCATTTCGGCCATCGGCACGCCCATCGCGGTGCTCTCGGTCTTGGGAAATTCGGTGCGCAGTGCCCACAGGCCGAAAATCACGCCCGGCACCGCGATCATCGCGATCAGCGCGCGCCACTCCAGCCCCAGCGAATTGAAAAACAGCACGCTGAGCAATCCGCCCGCGACGATTCCCGCCGGCCACCAGGCGTGCAGCACGTTGAGCTTGCCGGTCTTGTCGCCGGGATAGAGCGCGGTGGTCACCGGGTTGATCGAGGCTTCTGTCGCCCCCCAGCCGAAGCCGCAAACCACCATGCCGAAGGTCAGCATGCCGTAGATGCCATCGATCCCGTCCATACCCGGCGACAGCAGGATGAGTGCTGGGCCGATGATGTAACAGGCCGAAGCGAACAGGATCACGCGCTTTGCCCCGAAAACGTCGAGCAGCGGGCTGATCACCAGCAGGCTAAGGGCAAAGCCAAGGAACGAATTGCCGAGCGCAGCGGCGATCATCTCGCCCGAATGCAGCGGCACTGCGGGATCGAGCAGCGCTTCCTTGATCGCACCCGAAGCGCCTGTGCGGATCGAGAACGACAGCGCAGCGGTGAACAGCGCGAGCACGCAGATCCAGAAGATCGCGCGGGTATTGTATGCCTTGCCGTCCATGCCAACTCGCTCCCGTGTCGTTTCTTGTTATGCGATGCCCAAGGTTGCGCGGATCAGGCCGATGTCGGCGCCGGTTGCGGCGAAATCGTCGAACGCCTTGTCGGCTTTGCGGATCATGTGGCGGGCGATGAACGGCGCGCCTTCGGCTGCACCTTGCTCCGGATGCTTGTAGGCGCATTCCCATTCGAGCACGGCCCAGCCGTCATAGCCGTGATGGGTAAGCCGGGTGAAAATCCCGCCGAAATCGATCTGCCCGTCGCCCAATGAGCGGAAGCGGCCCGGCCGTTCAGCCCAGTTCGAATAGGAACCATAGACCCCGGCGCGGCCATTGGGGCGGAACTCGGCATCCTTCACATGGAATGCCTTGATCCGCTCGTGATAGATGTCGATGAACGCCAGATAGTCGAGCTGCTGCAGCACGAAGTGGCTGGGATCGTATAGAATGTTGGCGCGCGGATGCTGGTCCACTGCATCGAGGAAGCGCTCGAAAGTCACCCCGTCGTGCAGGTCTTCGCCGGGATGCAGCTCGTAACAGGCGTTGACGCCGTGCTCATCGAACACATCGAGGATCGGCTTCCAGCGGCGGCCGAGCTCGGCAAAGCCTTCCTCGACGAGGCCGGCCGGGCGCTGCGGCCAGGGATAGACCATGTGCCACATCAGCGCGCCGGAGAACGTCGCGTGGCTGGTGCTGCCGAAACGCTGGCTGGCCTTGGCGGCCATGTGCAACTGCTCGGTCGCCCATGCGGTGCGCGCGGGGACATTGCCGTGGAACTGCGGCGGGGCGAAGCCGTCGAACTGCTTGTCGAAGGCCGGATGCGTGGCGATCAGCTGGCCCTGCAAATGGGTTGAAAGCTCGGTGACTTCGACGCCGTTCTGAGCGCAGATGCCCTTGACCTCGTCGACATAGGTCTGGCTTGTCGCTGCTTTTTCAAGGTCGAACAGCCGCGCGTCCCAGGTCGGGATCTGCACGCCCTTGTAACCGAGATCGCCCATATATCTGGTGATCGAATCGAGCGAATTGAACGGCGCGTCGTCACCGGCAAATTGCGCCAAAAATACTGCGGGGCCCTTCATCATCGGTCCTTTCAAAGATCCACCCAGACCGCACCCCGGCGGCTGGATTCAAGCGCGGCGCGCAGGAAATGCATCCCCCGCAGCGCATCCGCCATCGTGGCAAAGCCCGGCTCGTCGGCGGGCGCAGGCGCACCGCGCAATTGCTCGCCGAACGCGCGGTAGATGTTGGCGAAGGCTTCGAGATAGCCTTCGGGATGCCCGCCCGGGGTGCGCTGGATGGCGAGGATGTCGCCGGCAAGGTAAGCGCGGTTGGCCCCGGCGTGCCAGATTTCGCTGGGCTTGTCGCGATAGCCGATGCGCAGCGTGTTGGGCTCTTCCTGCCGCCAGTGCAGCCCGGCCTCGTCGCAATACACATCAATGGCAAGGTCGTTGATATCGCCGACCAGCACCTGGCTGGCGGTCAGCGTGCCTTTGCCGCCACCCGCGAGGCGAAACAGCGCCGCGCCGTCGTCGTCGATATGGCGGCCCTCCAGCATGGTCAGCTCGGCGCAGATCGATGTGATGGCCTCGCCGGTAATGAATTCGGCGAGGTTGGCGGCATGGGTGCCGATATCGCCAAAGGCCCCGGCATCGCCCGATTGCGCCGGATCGACGCGCCAGGCGGCCTGCTTGTTGTCCACCAGATCGGCCGCGCGGCTCAGCCAGTCCTGGGTATATTTGACCGCAACCCGGCGGACCTTGCCGAACTGGCCTGATGTCACCAGCCGCCGCGCCTGCTTGACCAGCGGATAGCCGGTGTAGGTATGCGTCACCGCGATCTTGCACCCGGTGCGCGCCGCTGCGTCGGCAATCGCCTGCGCATTCGCCAGACTGTCTGCCAGTGGCTTATCGACGATCACATCGAAGCCCGCTTCCATTGCCGCAATGGCCGGTGGGGCATGCATGTGGTTGGGGGTGACGATCGACACCGCTTCGATGCGGACATCCTCGGGCAGGGCGGCCTCGCGTTCGAGCAGTTCCGCCCATGAACCATAGACCCGCGCCGGATCGACGCCGATTTCCGCGCCCGAGGCCTTGGATTTCTCGGCCGTCGAGGAGAACGCGCCAGCCGCCAGCTGCCAGTTGCCGGCAATCGCCGCCGCGGTGCGATGCACCCCGCCGATGAACGCGCCCTGCCCGCCGCCGATCATGCCAAAGCGGACCGGCTTCACGGGGCTTTTGCCGCAGGTGCTGCGGGCGCCGGATCGCAATCCTTGCTCCCGTCCTGCCGCGCCGCCCAGCCCAGCGCATTGGTCAGCAGCGCCCTGGTTTCCGGCTCGGCGAAGGCCTCCGCGCGGTGGCCGAAGATGGTATACATCACCCGGCCTGTTCCGATGCAGCGTGACCAGGCGGCGGGATGATCGCCCATTGCCAAATCTTTGCCGAACATGCCGACCGGCTTGTAGGTTTTCTCGTCCACCGTGATCAGCACATTCGCACCGCTGCCGCGCGGCGACTTGTCGAAAGAATACCATTCCTCGGTGCGCTGCCATGTTGCGGGCAGGCCTTGCGTCGCGGCATGGGCCTTGTCCTCGACAGTGACGCTCGCCTGCTGAAACTGCGGGTCCATGGTGTGCTGGGTGAACGTCGCGCCGATCAGCGCCTTCATGTACCAGTCCCATGCGGCATGGCTGTTATCGCCCGCCGCGTGCAGCCCGACATAGCCGCCGCCACTTTCAAGGTAGCTCTTGAAGGCGGCGCGTTGGGCGGGGAGAAAAACATCGCCGCTGGTGTTGTTGAACACCACGGCATCGAACCGGACGAGAATTTCCGGGCTGAACGCCGCGCCATTCTCGGTCTCGAAATAGCCCCAGCCGTTGTCCTTGGCCACAGACGCGAACAGCGCCTTGCCGGCGGGGATCGCCTCTTCGTGCCGGAAGGCGTTGGTCTTGGAGAAGACCAGGATCGCCGGGCGTTTGAGATCGGCCGGAAGCGCGGGCGGCGTGGTCTCGTAAACCTTGAGTCCGCCCAGGAACACGCGCTCGACAATGCTCCAGTTGAGCGCCACCATCACGCCAAACGCCGCCAGCAGCGCCAGCAAGATCCACATGATGGCGCGCAAGATCTTCCGCTTCACTGCAATCCCCCTCCCGTTGGCTCATGGCAATCAAACACGTCGGCGCGATTCTCGCCCTTGACTAATTCGAACGATAGAGTTCATTTATGACCAATTCCAGCCCTAATTTGCACAGGGCTGCATGGGAGAGTTGCAATGATTCAGCGGCGCACAACGCTTTGCCTCTCAGTGGCGCTTGCAGCCTTGGCTGCCCCGGCGCTGGCCCAGGAGGCCAGCTCCACCGGCAGCGCAGCCCCCGCGCTTGAAGAACAATTCCAGGATCCGCCACAGTCCGCCCGCCCGCGCGTGTGGTGGCACTGGATGAACGGCAATATCACCCAGGACGGCATCGCCAAGGATCTCGCATGGATGAAACGCGTCGGCATCGGCGGCATGCAGAATTTCGACGCCAACCTGCAGACGCCGCAAGTGGTCGACAAGCGGCTTGTCTACATGACCCCTGAATGGAAGGACGCCTTCCGTTTCACCGCGCAAGAGGCCGACCGGCTGGGGCTGGAACTCGCCATCGCCGCCTCGCCGGGCTGGTCGGAAACCGGCGGGCCCTGGGTGAAACCGGAGGATGGGCTGAAAAAGCTGGTGTGGAGCGAGACACCGGTCAGCGGCGGCAGGCGCTTCTCGGGTCGGCTCGCCGCGCCGCCCAATGTAACCGGGCCGTTCCAGACCGTCGGCAAGGCAGGCTTTGCCAGTGCGCTGTCGGGATCGGCAGCGACGCAGGTTATCCCGCAGCACTATGCCGATGTGGCGGTGCTCGCAGTGCCTGCGCCCGCCCGTGCCGCGCTGGCCGCGCCACAGGTCAGCCTGCCCGACGGCAAGGTGATCGATGCCGCCGCGCTGGGTGACGATGACTTGCAAAGCGCACTCGAACTGGCACCGGGCAGCGACGACAGGCCCGCCAGCCTGACGCTGACCTACCCGGCCGCGCTGACGATTCGCTCGGCCAGCCTGTTCATGCCCGGCGCCTCGATGCTGTTTTTCGGCGCGTCGGTGAAGCCCCGGCTGGAGGCAAGCGGCGACGGCACCACATGGCGCAAGGTGACCGATGTCGCCGCGATGCAGGTGCCCACCACGGTCAGCTTTGCAGCCGTCACCGCGCGGCATTTCCGCATGGTCTTCGCGCCCGCCCCGCGCGCGCTGCCGTTCAATGAAATGACACCGGGGGTCGATCTCAATGCGCTGGGATCGTTCCTCGGCGGATCGGGCGCGGCGGCGATGGCGGGCGGCGGCAATCTGAAAGTTGGCGACTTGCGCCTCTCGGCCGAGCCGCGCATCGACCATTTCGAGGCCAAGGCCGGTTTCGAGGTGGAAAAGGACTATTACGCGCTGAGCCAGGGCCTCGCCGAAGAGGCCGGCATCGATCCTGCGCAGGTCATCGACCTGACCGGGCGGATGCAGCCGGACGGCACGCTGGACTGGACGCCGCCGGCCGGAAACTGGAGCGTGTTGCGCCTCGGCGCCTCCTTGCTGGGCACCACCAACCATCCTGCGCCGCCCGAAGCGACCGGGCTCGAGGTCGACAAATACGACGCCCCTGCGGTGCGGCGCTACATGGAGCACTATCTCGGCATGTACCGCGATGCCTCGGGCGGGCTGATCGGCAAGCGCGGAGTGCGCGCGTTGCTGACCGATTCGATCGAGGTCGGCGCCGCGAACTGGACCCCGCTGATGCTCGCCCAGTTCAAGCGCCTGCGCGGTTATGATCCCGTGCCGTGGCTGCCCGCGCTCACTGGCATGATCGTGACCAGCCGCGCGGCGAGCGACCGTTTCCTCTACGACTACCGCCGCACCCTCGCCGACCTGATCGCCAGCGAGCACTACGGAACGGTGGCGAAAGTGGCGCACGAGAACGACCTCATCGTCTATGGCGAGGCGCTTGAAAACATGCGCCCATCACTGGGTGACGACATGGCGATGCGCCGCCACGCAGACATTCCGATGTCCGCCATGTGGACCCACAGCCGCGAGAAAGGCCCGGTCTGGGCGCATGTCGCCGACATCAGGGGCGCGGCCTCGGTGGCGCATATCTATGGCCAGAACCTGGTGGCGACCGAATCGCTCACCTCCTCGCTGTCCTATTGGGATCACGCCCCGGCTTACCTCAAGCGGGTCATCGACCTCGCCTTCGTCCACGGATTGAACCGCCCGGTGATCCACACCTCGGTGCACCAGCCGCGCGACGACAAGTTTCCCGGGATCTCGCTGTTCATCTTCGGCCAGTATTTCAACCGGCACGAGGCCTGGGGCGAAATGGCCAGGCCCTGGGTGGACTATCTTGCGCGCAATTCGCTGATGCTCCAGCAGGGGCGCAACGTCGCCGATGTTGCCTATATCTACGGCGAGGAAGCCCCGCTCACCGCGCTTTATGAAAAGACCCCGGTAGCAGATGCGCCCAAGGCAAATGGCTGGGATTTCGTCAACGCCGATGCGCTGATGGGCGCACTGGCCAATGACGGCGACGAACTGGCAACGCCCGGCGGCGCACGCTATAAGGCGCTCTATCTCGGCGGCACTTCGCGCAAGATGACTCTCGCGGCGCTGAAGCGTCTGGCCGCGCTGGCCGAGCAAGGCGCGACGATTGTCGGCATGGCGCCCGAGGCCAATCCCGGCATGCTGGGCGATGCCGGCGAATATGCCGCGCTGGTCGCCCGGCTGTGGCCGGCGGGGGGATTGGCGACCTTCGGCAAAGGCCGGGTGATTGCTTCAAATGACATCGAGGCCGCGCTGAAACAGATCGGCGTCGCGCCCGATTTCGACTACACCGGCTCGCAAGGGCGCGGCGAAATTCCGTTTGTCCACCGCAAGCTGGCAGATGGCGACAGCTACTTTCTGGTCAACCGCAGCGGCGTGGCCCAGACCATCGAGGCGCGCTTCCGGGTGACCGGCAAGGCCCCGGAAATCTGGCGCGCCGAGACTGGCACAGCCGAGCCGGTCGGCTACCTGATCCGTGATGGACTGACCAAGGTCAATCTCTCGCTGGGCGTTGACGAATCGCTGCATGTCGTCTTCCGCAAGCCTGCCGTCAGCGAGGCACTGGCAATCAAGCAACTGGTGCCGGTATCGCTGGCTACACTGGACGGTCCGTGGGACGTGACCTTCCAGCCTGGCCGCGGCGCGCCAGCGAGCGCGAAGTTCGCGCAGCTCACCCCGCTCAACGAAAATGCCGAGCCCGGGATCAAGTATTTCTCAGGCGAGGCCAGCTACGCGAAGGACTTCACCACGCCGCGCAGCTGGAAACGCGGACAGCCGTTGTGGCTCGATCTTGGCAGCGTGCATGAACTCGCCGAAGTGCGGGTCAACGGCAGGCTGGCGGGCAGCACCTGGCACGCGCCCTATCGGGTCGATATCGGCGCGGCAGTGAAACCGGGGCGCAACCGGCTGGATGTCAAAGTCGCCAACCTGTGGGTCAACCGGCTGATCGGCGATGCCCAACCGGGAGCACAGAAAATCACCTGGACCGCGATGCCCAGCTACCGCGCCGACGCGCCGCTGCGCCCCTCCGGGCTGATCGGCCCGGTCAAGCTGCTCGGCAACGCGCGTTAGAGCAGGCCCCGCACGATGTATCTCGGGATCGACATCGGCACGTCGGGTGTCAAGGCTGCGGTGATCACGGCAGACGGCGCGGTGCTGGGACAGGCGAGCGCGCCGCTGTCGGTCTCGCGAGTGCAGCCGCTATGGTCCGAGCAGGACCCGGACACCTGGTGGGCGGCGACTGAGGCGGCAGTGTTGGGCCTCGATGCCCGGCAGCGCGCGGGGGTTCGGGCCATTGGCCTTGCCGGGCAGATGCACGGCGCGACCTTGCTGGGCGCGGATGATCGCCCCTTGCGCCCCGCGATCCTGTGGAACGACGGGCGTAGTTTTGCTGAATGCCTCGAGCTGGAAGCGGCAGTTCCTGATTTGCGCGCCATCGCCGGCAACATCGCCATGCCCGGCTTCACCGCGCCCAAGCTGCAATGGGTCCGCAAGCATGAGCCTGATCTCTTTGCCCGCGTGGCCAGCGTGCTGCTGCCCAAGGACTATGTCCGCCTGCAGATGACCGGCGACAAGGCGAGCGACCTGTCGGACGCGGCCGGCACGCTGTGGCTCGATGTCGGCGCGCGGGCCTGGAGCGAAGAGCTGCTGGCGGCTTGCGGATTGGGCCTTGGCCACATGCCGCGCCTCCATGAAGGCAGCGAAGTGACCGGCACTTTGCGCGGCGAGGTCGCGGCGAGGTGGGAGATGGACACAGTGCCGGTGGTCGCGGGCGGCGGCGACAATGCGGCGGGCGCGGCGGGCGTCGGTGTGATCGCGGATGGCGATGCATTGCTATCGCTGGGCACTTCGGGGGTGATCTTCGCCGCGACAGCAGACTTCCGCCCCAATCCCGCCGGCGCAGTCCACGCCTTCTGCCATTGCCTGCCGGGCCTGTGGCACCAGATGGCGGTGCACCTGAGCGCCGCGAGCTGCATCGACTGGGTGGCAGCACTGACTGGCGCCAGCGGCGCGGCAGAAGTTTTCGCGCGCGCCGAGGCGGCAGGTGCCGGAGCAGGTGGGGGGGACGAGCTGTTCCTGCCCTATCTCTCGGGCGAGCGCACCCCGCACAACGACCCGCACATTCGCGGCGCCTTTCTGGGGCTGGGCAACGAAACCGATGCCGCGCGGCTGTCTGCCGCCGTGCTCGAAGGAGTCGCCTTCGCGCTCGCCGATGGCATGGACGCGCTCCGCCATGCCGGAACCGTGATCGCCGAATTGTGCGTCATCGGCGGCGGCGCGCGCTCGCGCCATTGGGGCACGATCCTTGCCGCCGCGCTCGATACGCGGCTGGTCTATCTTGATGGCGGCGAGGTTGGCCCGGCATTGGGCGCGGCACGGCTGGCGCAGATCGCCGATACTGGCGCCAGCGCCGCCGCCGTCTGCACGCGCCCGCCGGTGGCCCAGGTCATCGAACCCGATCCGCTCCTCGCCGAACGGCTCGGTCCCAAACGGGAAAAATTCCGCGCGGCCTACCCCGCGCTCAAGTCGCTCTGAAAGGAAGTTCCATGTCCGCAAATGCTTCTGGCGACTATTTCGCCCCCTTCGACACCGTCCGCTACGAGGGCCCGGACAGCGCCAATGACCTCGCCTATCGCTGGTACGACAAGGACCGCTTGGTCATGGGCAAGCGCATGGAAGACCAGCTGCGCTTCGCGGTGTGTTTCTGGCACACGTTCTGCTGGCCGGGCAGCGACGTGTTCGGCGCGGGCACGTTTAACCGCCCGTGGCACGCCGGGCCGAACGATGCGATGCGCGCTGCCGCCAAGCGCGAGGCGGCGCTGGCTTTCGTCGAGAAGCTCGACGTGCCGTTCTACTGTT
Organism: Novosphingobium sp.; assembly: GCA_031428115.1. GTDB lineage: Bacteria > Pseudomonadota > Alphaproteobacteria > Sphingomonadales > Sphingomonadaceae > Novosphingobium. Next base: position 60,886 of record JANPOS010000063.1, read on the forward strand.
TCCACGACGTCGATGTGATGGCCGACGCGGACGATGCCTCGAGCTTCCGCAGCAGCTTCACCGAAGCAGTCGATCACCTTGAGGCATTGCAGGCGCAGCATGGCCGCAAGCTGCTGTGGGGCACGGCAAACCTGTTCAGCCACCCGCGCTACATGGCGGGCGCGGCGACCAATCCCGATCCCGAAGTCTATGCCTGGGCGGCGATGCAGGTGCGCGACGCGCTCGATGCCACCCACCGGCTGGGCGGGGCGAACTATGTGCTGTGGGGCGGGCGCGAGGGCTATGATACCATCCTCAACACCGAGATCGGCGTCGAGCAGGAGAATTTCGGGCGGTTCCTGAGCCTGGTGGTCGATCACAAGCACCGCATCGGCTTTACGGGGACCATCCTGATCGAGCCCAAGCCGCACGAGCCGACCAAGCACCAGTATGATTTCGACACCCAGACGGTCTATGCCTTCCTCAAGCGCTTTGGCCTCGAAAACGAGGTCAAGGTCAATATCGAGGCCAACCACGCAACGCTCTCGGGGCATACCTTCGAGCACGAGATCGCCATGGCCCGTGCGCTCGGCATTTTCGGCTCGATCGACGCCAATCGCGGCGATCCACAGAACGGCTGGGATACTGACCAGTTCCCCAATTCGGTGGAGGAACTGACGCTGGCGATGCTGGAAATCATCAGAGCGGGGGGCTTCACTACCGGCGGGTTCAATTTCGACGCCAAAGTGCGCCGCCAGTCAATTGATGCCGCCGACCTGTTCCACGGCCACATCGGCGGGATCGACACCGTCGCGCGCGCGCTGCTGCGCGCCGAGGCGATCATCGCCGACGGCCAGCTGGATAGCTTCCGCGCCGCGCGCTATGCCGGCTGGCAGGGCGAACTGGGCAAGCTGGTCCACGCGCCGGCAACGACACTGGCCGACATTGCCGAACACGCCATCCAGGCGAACCACGCGCCCGAGCCGCAGTCGGGCCGGCAGGAATGGCTGGAGGGTCTGGTAAACCGGTTTTGAGCCATTTTGCCGCAGACAAGGCTGGCGCGGGCAAAGGTGCCGCGTTGCGCCACGTCGCGCCGCGCCGATTTGCGCTGCGCCGCATCATTCCGGTAATTATGCTGTCTGAATAAGGACTTGTTACCGACAGGAAGCTGTCACGCGAATCTCATCTGCATGAAACAACCAGTGGCTATTGCTGCGGCGCAACATGCAACATGAGGGAATTTGCAATGCGCCTGCTCACCATACTTCTCGTCTCGACGGCGGCTCTCGCCGCGCTGCCTGCCTATGCCCAGAACATTCCCGCAGATGCTGACGTGGGCGATGGCGAAGGCGAGACGATTGTGGTTTATGGCAAGGGTGAGACCCGCCAGGTGCAAGTGCTCGATACCGCCAGCCTGACCATTCTGGCGCCGGGAACCAGCCCGCTGAAGGCGATCGAACGCCTGCCCAGCGTCAACTTCCAGTCTGCCGATCCTTTCGGCAACTACGAATGGTCGACCCGGGTCACCATTCGCGGGTTCAGCCAGAACCAGCTCGGCTTCAATCTCGACGGCATCCCGCTGGGCGACATGACCTATGGCAACAACAACGGCCTGCATGTCAGCCGCGCGATCATGCCGGAAAACATCGGCAAGACGACTGTTTCACAGGGTGCCGGCGCGATCGGCGCGCAATCGACCAACAACCTGGGCGGCACGCTCGAGTTCTTCTCGGTCGATCCGGCTGATGTCCGCGGGTTCGATGCCAGCGCAACCTATGGTTCGGAAAACACCTTGCGCTTCTTCGGGCGCGCGGCAATCGGCAACTCCGATGGCCCGCGCGCATTCGTCTCCGGCGTCTATCACACCTCCGACAAGTGGAAGGGCGAAGGCAAGCAACGCTATTTCATGGTCAACGCCAAGGCCGTGGTGCCGCTGGGCGATGCCAGGATCGAAGGCTATGCCAGCTATTCCGACCGGGCGGAGCAGGACTACCAGGATCTCTCGCTCGATTTCATCAACCGGCTGGGCTACGACTGGGACAACTTCTTTCCCAACTATACCCTGGCTGTGCGGGTTGGCGATATTGCCGCCAATCGTTCTGCTGCCGGGCTCCCCTTCGGAAGCGGCGCGCCTGTGTTCAATCCGGCTGCTGGCACCGTTTATCCCGCGCCGGTCGGCACCGTCGATGATGCCTATTATGATGCGTCAGGCCTGCGCAAGGATACCGTAGCCTCGCTCGGTCTGGTCGTTCCCTTCGCTGACAAGTTCACCTTCCGCCTCAAGGGCTACTACCACGAAAACGATGGCCAGGGCACCTGGGGCACGCCCTATGTTCCCAGCCCCAACGGAGTGCCGTTGTCGGTTCGCACCACCGAATACGACCTCAAGCGCACCGGCATTTTCGGCAGCCTCAATGCCGAAATCGGCGATCAGGCCATCACCGTTGGCGCTTGGTATGAGAACAATGATTTCATCCAGGCCCGGCGCTTTTATGCCTATGAGAGCCGCACAGTCTCAGGCCGCGATCACCTCAAATTCATGACTGGTCCCTTTGCGACGCAATGGCAATTCGATTTCAACACGAAGACTTTCCAGTATTATGTCCAGGACAAGATCGCGCTCGGCGATTTGACAATCAACCTCGGCTGGAAAGGCTTCGATGTCCGCAACGAAGCGACGGCCATTATCAAGGATGGCCGCGCGGCGGGCAAGATCGCGACTCGCGACTGGTTCCAGCCACATGCCGGATTTGCCTATCGCATGTCTGACCAGGCCGAAGTGTTCGGCGGCTTCACTCAGGCGACCCGGGCCTTCGTTTCTTCCACAACCAGCGGCGTATTTTCGACCACCCAACCGGGCTTCGATGCCATCCGTGCGTCGCTGAAGCCAGAACAGTCCGACACCTACGAACTCGGCCTGCGCTTCAACAATCCGGTGTTCAACGCGGTATTGGGGGCCTACTATGTCAACTTCCGCAATCGCCTGCTCGGCATCACCACGGGGTCAGGCATCCAAGGCAATCCTGCCGTCTTGCAAAATGTCGGCTCGGTGCGCGCGGTCGGCTTTGAGGCGGCCGCCGATTTGCGGCTGGGCCAGGGTTTCACGCTGTTCGCTTCGTACAGCTACAACGACACGACCTACCGCAACGACGTGTTCAATGCGCTCGGCGTCCGGCTTGCCGCGACCAAGGGCAAGACCGTCGTCGATACGCCAAAGCATCTGCTGCGCGGCGAGCTGGCTTACGACAGCGACGGCCTGTTTGGGCGCGTGGCGATCAACTACATGAGCGAGCGCTTCTTCAACTATGAAAATGACCGCTCGGTAGCGGGTCGCGCGCTGGTCGAGGCCACGCTCGGTTATCGCTTCAACACCGGCATGCGCTCGCCGCTCGAAGTGCAGCTTAATGCCACCAACCTGACCGGCATCGACTATGTCTCGACCATCGGCTCGAACGGCTTCGGCAATCGCGGCGACAACCAGACGCTGCTGGCCGGAGCACCGCGGCAATTCTTCGTCACGCTGAAGGCAGGCTTCTGATGAAGCTTGCGCTTGCAGCCGGGATCGCGCTTGTGGGGAGCGCGCTCCCCCTGACGGCGGCGGCCGAGCCGGTGTTGCTGATCTCGATCGACGGCCTGCAGCCGGCCGATGTGATCGAGGCGGAAAAGCGCGGGCTGGCGGTCCCCAATCTGCGCCGCTTCGTCGCGCAAGGCACATTCGCCAGCGGCGTCATCGGCAATCTTCCGACAGTCACCTATCCGAGCCACACCACCCTGCTGACCGGGACCGCGCCGGCGCGCCACGGGATTGTCGGCAATACGACCTTCGATCCCACGCAGATCAATCAGGCTGGCTGGTATTGGTATGCCGCCGACATCAAGGTGCCGACGCTGTGGGACGCCGCTGCCAAAGCCGGGCTGACCACTGCCAATGTCCACTGGCCGGTCAGCGTCGGGGCCAGTTCGGTGCGCTGGAACCTGCCGCAGATCTGGCGCACCGGGCATGACGACGATGCCAGGCTGCTGGCCGCCCTGTCATCACCGGGCCTGTTGGGCGAACTTGAGGCAGATACGGAAAAATATGCGCCCGGCATCGACGAGAGCATCGCAGGCGACGAAAACCGGGCGCGCTTCGCAGTCCGCCTGATCGGCAGATACAAGCCGGACTTCATGACGGTGTATCTCACCGCGCTTGATCACGAACAACATGCCTTTGGCCCCGACACCAGCCAGGCCCATGCCGTGCTGGCGCGCATCGACCGGGCAGTCGGCGATCTTGTCGCCGCCCAGATGGCCGTTCATCCAGGCGCGGTCGTCGCGGTGGTCAGCGACCATGGCTTTGCTGCCACGGATACCGAGATCAACCTGTTCCGCCCGTTCGTCGACGCCGGGCTGATCACGCTGGATGGCGAGAACAAGGTCACTGGCTGGGAGGCGATGCCCTGGCCGTCGGGCGGATCGATCGCAGTGGTGCTGGCCAGGCCCGGGGATCGGCAACTCGTGGCCCGAGTGAGGGGCCTGCTCGATCGCCTGAGGGCCGATCCCGCCGCACGCATCGAGACCATTGCCGATGCCGATGCCATCGCCGCGATGGGCGGAAATCCGCAAGCCTCGTTCTATATCAACCTGGACAAGGGGGCGCTGGCCGGCGGTTTCAAGGATGCGCCCGCTGGCCTGTCGCGGCCGGCGCGGAGCAAAGGCATGCATGGTTATTTTCCGGCAGCTGCGACAATGCGCTCGTCGTTCATGTTAATGGGCAAGAGCATTCCGGCAGGCCGCAATCTTGGCGAGATCGACATGCGGGCAATCGCGCCGACGCTCGCCCGGATCCTGAAGGTCTCACTTCCGACCGCCGAACTGCCGCCCGTCAGCTTCGCACCGTAATGACTGCGCGTGACCCATTCAGGCCGCCGAACTGTTGACCCCCATGCTCGACAGGTAGCGCTTGATGTTGCGCGCGGCTTGCCGCAGCCGCTGCTCGTTCTCGACCATGGCGATGCGAACGAAGCCTTCGCCTTCCTCGCCATAGCCCACGCCCGGCGCGACCGCGACTTCGGCGTGGAGGAGCAATTGCTTGGTAAATTCGAGACTGCCCATCTCTTTCAGCGCCGGCGGAAGCGGTGCCCAGGCGAACATCGAAGCGCGAGGGCTGGGGATATCCCAGCCTGCCCGGCCAAAACTTTCGACCAGCACGTCGCGGCGCTTCTGGTAAAGCTCGCGGTTCCGCTCGACGATATCCTGCGGGCCGTTGAGCGCAGCACAGGCCGCCGCCTGGATCGGGGTGAAGGCACCGTAATCAAGGTAGCTCTTCACCCGCTTGAGCGCGGCGATCAGCTTGGGATTGCCCACCGCGAAGCCGACCCGCCAGCCGGCCATCGAGAAGGTCTTGCTCATCGAAGTGAACTCGACCGCGATGTCCTTGGCGCCCGGCACCTGCAGGATCGAGACCGTCGGGTTGCCGTCGTAATAGAGCTCGGAATAGGCGAGGTCTGACAGCACCCAGACCTTGTTCTCCTTCGCCCAGGCGACCAATCGCTCGTAGAAGGCAAGGTCCACCGTCTCCGCCGTCGGGTTCGAGGGATAGTTGACGATCAGCACCGAGGGGCGCGGCACGGTGAAGGCCATGGCGCGGTCCAGCGCGGCCCAATAGCGCTCATCGGGGGTCACTGGCACTGAACGGATCGTGGCTCCGGCAATGATGAAGCCGAAGGTATGAATCGGATAAGAGGGATTGGGCGCGAGCACGACATCGCCCGGCGCGGTCATCGCCGTCGCCATCGAGGCGAGGCCTTCCTTCGAGCCCATCGTCATCACCACTTCGGTGGCGGGATCGAGCTCGACGCCGAAGCGGCGCGCGTAGTAATTGGCCTGCGCCTTGCGGATGCCGGGGATGCCCGCCGAGGCCGAATAGCCATGTGCATCGGGCTTCTGCGCAACCTCGCACAATTTGTCGATGACATGCGCCGGCGGCGGCAGATCGGGGTTGCCCATGCCGAGGTCGATGATGTCCTTGCCGGCATGGCGGGCTGCGGCGCGCATGTCATTCACTTCGGCGATGACGTAGGGCGGCAGGCGCTTGATGCGGTAGAACTCGTCTTCCATGACCTCGATTTTCCGGCTTGGCGCGGCGGAATTGCCGCAGATTTCGTCTCTAGGCAGATAAACTGGCTCTGGCAAATGGCACCGCTTGGGCTATGCTGCGGATCGGAGTGGACTATTCGCCGCAGGCCCGCACGCAACAGCGGCGGCCGCAAAGAAAGCATTGGCTATGGCCGACGATTCCGGGAATCCACACGACCCCGCGAAAGCCTTCGCCGCGCTGCTGGCTGCGCAGACCCAGGCCGCCGAGGCACTGCGCAGTGCGTTTGTGAACAACGATGGCTGGAGCGCGGTGCTCGCCAGCTGGCGTGACAAGTTTCCCGCCGGCACGATAGAGCGCCAGCAAGCGCTGTGGGCCGATCTTGCAGGTGAATGGCAAGCCGCGCTTACCGCAGCAGCAGCCAGCGATGGCGAGGCAGGTATTGCGGAAAATCCGCTGTTTGGCGCGATCGACCAGACCTGGCGCCGCCTGGCTGAAGAGGCCGAAGTACTGGCGGCGGAAGCGCCTGATCTGGAGCCGGCGCGGCAGGGGCAATTGCGCTTTTTCACCCAGACGCTGGTCGATGCGATGAACCCGGCCAATTTTCCGCTGACCAATCCCAAAGTGCTCGAGAAAGCCCAAGCGACCGGCGGCGAGAGCCTGGTCAAGGGGATGGAGCACCTGCTCGCCGACCTCCAGCGCGGCCAGCTGACCCACAGCGATCCCACCGCTTTCCGCATCGGCGAAACCATCGCGGCGACCCCGGGCAAGATCGTCCACCAGACCCCGCTCTATCAGCTGATCCATTATGCGCCGATCACTGCAAAAGTGCTGGCGACCCCGCTGGTGATCTTTCCCCCGTGGATCAACCGCTTCTATATCCTCGATCTGAACCCGGCGAAAAGCTTCGTCCGCTGGGCGGTGGAGCAGGGCATCTCGGTATTCATGGTCTCTTGGAAATCGGCCGACGAAAGCATGGCCGATGTGGCCTGGGACGATTACATCGCCGCCGAGATCGATGCGATCGACACCATCCGCGAGCGGCTGGATGTGCCGGCGGTCCACGCTATCGGCTATTGCGTGGCGGGGACCACGCTCGCGGCGGCGCTCGCAATCATGGCCCGGCGCGGCGATGCCGACAAAGTCGCCAGCGCGACCTTTTTTACCGCGCAGGTCGATTTCGAGGCGGCGGGCGATCTCAAGCATTTTGTCGACGATGCCCAGATTGCGCTGGTCGAAAAGCTCGCCCCCAAGGGCTACCTCGACGGGCGGATCATGGCCGCGACCTTCAACCTGCTGCGTGGGCGCGATCTGATCTGGCAGCCGGCGATCAAGCACTACCTGCTCGGCGAGGAACGACCGGCCTTCGACCTGCTTCACTGGAACGGCGATGTCACCAACCTGCCGGCCAAGTGGCACGCAGCCTACTTGCGCGATCTCTACCGCGACAACCGGCTGGTGGTTGCCGATTCGCTGAGCGGGCTGGGCACGCCGATCGACATCTCGCGGATCGCCACCCCCTGTTACATCCAGGCCGGCCGCGAAGACCACATCGCGCCGCCAACCAGCGTCTGGAAACTGACCCATTACCTTGCCGGGCCCTGGACTTTCGTACTCGCGGGATCGGGCCATATTGCCGGCGTGGTCAATCCGCCGGCCTCGGGCAAATACCAGCACTGGACCAACCCCGCCGAGCGCGAAAGCCTGGGTGGCTTCATTGCCGGGGCAGAGGAGCACAAAGGCAGCTGGTGGCCGCACTGGGCCGCCTGGCTGCGGATGCAGGATCCCCGCGAAGTGGTGGCCAAAGGCAAGCGCAAGCCCGGCGAAAAAAGCGGCGGCAAGCGACTCGAGGATGCCCCGGGCAGCTATGTCCGGATGCGCTGAACCGGGCCCAAGTTCTTGACCCGTTTTGCTTTTGCTGCACTGCAACATTCCGCTTGACTTCGCATGTGCGGCACGTCTATGCTGCACTGCAACAAGAGATGCCCCACAAGCCGCGGCGCGCCTCTCCAGTCAAGGAATTGTCGCTGCCATGTCCGAAACCAATGAAACGATGAGCGCCGAAGCCGCCGAGAAGGCCTACGAAGCCGCTGCCGCCGAAGCGGTCGCCAAGGTTGAGGCCGTGGCTGCGCCCGCACCGCTGGCATTCCCCGCCAAGGAAGAGCGCGCCGCACCGCCGGCAGCGGAGACGCCCGTTGCCGCGCTGGCGAAGGCCCACACCGTGGCAGCCAAGCCCGCAGCTCCGGCGAAAGCCAGGCCCGTCAAGACCGCCACCGCGCCCAAGCAGGCGGCACCCGTTCCCGCATCCACTCCGATGCAATCCACCCCTGCCAAGCCCATCAAGGAAACCACCATGACCACCAAGAAGACCACCGATTTCACCGCGACCATCAAGACCTATGCTGCCGATGCGCAGGCCAAGGCCAAGGCCGCTCTGACCAAGGGCAGCGAAGCTGTCGGCGAAGTTACTGAATTCACCAAGGGCAATGTCGATGCCGTGGTCGCCTCGGGCAAGATCCTCGGCGCCGGCCTGCAAGGCCTCGGCAAGACCTATGCCGCTGAAGGCAAGGCCGCTGTCGAAACCGTCACAGCCGACGTGAAGGCGATTGCCGCCGTCAAGTCGCCGATCGAATTCGTCCAGGCGCAGAGCGCGATCCTGAAGAAGAACTTCGACCACGCGATCGACTTCAACGCCAAGACCGGCGAGACCATGCTCAAGCTGTTTGGCGAAGCATTCGCGCTGCTTTCTGTCCGCGCCAGCATGATGGTTGCAATGGTCAAGAAAGCCGCCTGATCCAGTTGCGGCCGGCTTGCCGGCCCAGCTTCGACTGCGCATTACACAGGCCGGACGGCATCGCGCCGTTCGGCCTGTTTGCGTTTGAATAACCCAATTGTGGCATCGAACACTTGTTTTGCACCCGCCCGATGCGATAAATGGACCTGATGACCCACACCTTGCCCGATCTGGATCCTTGCTGCCCTGACGCGTTCCGGGCCGCAGTCAAAGCTGGATTGCACGCCGCGGCCGGCAACGAATCGGGCGACGACGGCAAAGGCGAAGACCAGGTCGGGATTGCCACCAAGACCCGCACCAAGCCGAAAAAACCAAGCCAGTTCAAAGTCCTGATGCTCAACGACGACTACACGCCGATGGAATTCGTCGTGCTCGTGCTGAAGCGCTTCTTCTCGATGGACCTCGAACAGGCGACTCGGGTGATGCTGCATGTCCATCAGAAAGGCGTCGGCATCTGCGGCGTTTTTCCTTACGAAATCGCCGAGACCAAGGTGAACCAGGTGATGGATTTTGCCCTCAAGAACCAGCATCCGCTGCAATGCACGCTTGAAAAAGCGTGATTGTCTGATCCGGAAATTCAAGTCCGGATCGTTCAGCGCAGGACTGCGGCCCTTGCCCCGATGACGGCCAGGCCCTAGGGCAAAGCGACCCTTCGCCAGCAAAGCGCCTCTCTTGCCGTTCATCACCGCCACTGACCGCTATATCTTCCGGCTGGTGCTGATGCCCATGCTGGCGGTGTTCGTCATCGCCGCATCGCTGCTGGTGCTCGACAAGATGCTCAAGCTGTTCGATTTCGTCGCCAGCGAGGGCGGGCCGATCAGCGTGGTGTTCCAGATGCTGGCCGGAATGCTGCCCGAATATGCCAGCGTCGCGATCCCGCTGGGGCTGATGCTGGGAATTCTGCTGGCGTTCCGCAAACTGGCGACATCCAGCGAGCTTGACGTGATGCGCGCTGTCGGCCTTGGCTACAACCGGCTGCTGCGCGTGCCCTATCTGATCACGGCTTTCCTGATGGTGGTCAACCTGCTGGTGGTCGGCTATCTCCAGCCGCTCTCGCGCTACTACTACGAACAGCTCCAGTTCGAGCTGCGTTCGGGCGCGCTGGGCGCTTCGATCAAGGTCGGCGAATTTACCACGCTGAAGGACCGCATGGCGCTGCGCATCGAGCGCAGCGAAGACGAGGGCAGCCGGCTGGTCGGAATTTTCGCGCGGATCGCCAATTCCAAGGGTCAGGTGTTGTCGATCTCGGCGCGCGAGGGCCAGTTCATGGCGCTGAAGGACAATCCCGACACGATCATCCTGCGGCTGGTCGATGGCCAGATCCTGCAAAGCTCGGCCGACCAGACCACCCGGGTGCTCAGCTTTTCGCGCCACGACGTGCCGATCGACCTGCCGGCGATCGAGAAGTTCCGCGACCGCGGCAAGGACCGCGAATACGTGCTCCCCGAACTGCTGCGGATCGGCTGGGGCGGCGATGCACCCGAAAGCCTGCGGATCGCCAGCCAGGCCAATCTCAACTATCGCCTCGTCGAAGTGGCGATGATGATCTTCCTGCCCTTGCTGGCGGTCGCGCTGGCGATTCCGCCCAAACGCTCGACCTCGTCGCTCGGAGTCTTCGTTTCAATCGTCATGGTCACGGTCTATCACAAGATCTGCGAATACGGCCAAGGCGTCGCCGCCGCCGGGCGCGCCGATCCGTTCCTCGTGCAATGGGGGCCGTTCGCTGTCTTTGCCGTGATCATCGCGTGGATGTACTGGCGCATCGCCTATGTTCCCGGCGGCCAGCCGATCGGCGCGCTGGAACGTTTTGCCGATACCATCGGCAAAAAGCTGCGCGCAGTGCTGGGCCGCCGCAAGGCGCAGGCATAGGGTGGCCGCGATGCAGACCGAATTCTTCCCGTCGCGCACGCTGACCCTCTATCTGGTCCGCCTGTTCGCCACGCGCATCGTCGCCGTGCTGCTGATGCTGGTGCTGATCCTGCAGATGCTCGATCTGCTGGGCGAAAGCAGCAAGATCCTGGCCTTTCCCGGCAATGACGAGGGGCATGTGTGGAACTATGTCTCGCTGCGCGTGCCGCAACTGGTCTCTCGCTTCCTGCCCTATTCGGTGCTGCTGGCGACGATCCTGACCCTGGCGACGCTCAACCAGAACAGCGAGGTCATCGCGATGAAGGCGGGCGGGCTCTCGGCGCACCAGGTGCTCGCGCCGCTGTTTCTCACCGCCGCCGTCGCTTCGGTGTGCAGCTTTGCCTTCAACGAACGGGTGGTGACGCGCAGCAATGCCACGCTGAAGACCTGGCAGGCGGAAGAATACGGCCCCATCCCCAGGGATTCGGCGGTGCGCAGCAATGTCTATCTGCGCGACGGGGCAAACATCCTGTCCGCCGCGACGATCCGGGGCGAAGGCTCGGCCACGGTGATGGAGCGCGTCACTTGGTATCGCCGCGACGCCGCCGGGATGATCGTGGAGCAAATCCGCAGCCCGCGCGCCACCTTTGCCGCGCCCGGCTGGCGGCTTGAAACGCCGGTCTCGTTTGACGTTGCCACCACCGAAACGCGGAGCCTCGGCCCCACCGTGCTGGCAAAGGAAATCGAGCCGGAGCAAGTGGCGATCAGCACCGTCGATGCCGACTCTGAGGACATCTTCCACCTCACCGGCACGATCCGCGAGATGAAGGCAGCAGGCCGCCGCACCAGTGAAATCGAGGGCAAATGGTGGCACAAGCTCTCAGGCCCGCTGTCGGCCATGCTGATGCCCTTGCTGGGCGCGATTGCCGCCTTCGGCCTTGCCCGCTCGGGCCAGCTGCTGATCCGCGCGGTGATCGGCATGGCGCTGGGCTTTGCCTATTTCGTGCTCGACAATGCCGCGCTCGCGATGGGCAACTTCGGCGGCTATCCGCCGCTGGTGGCGGCCTGGGCACCGTTTCTGCTGTTCGCCTTGCTGGGCGAGACGGTGCTGGTGCGAACCGAGGAATAGGGAGCCAGGGTCGAGGCGCACGCGGCGAATTTTTCAGGCGGAAACGTCAGGAGCACCGCGCCCAATCTGACCTGACGCCCCAAATTCCCGCTCGTCCTGAGCTTGCCGATGGACTGCTTTTCGTCAGGTGAGTGCGCGTGCGGCACAAAGAAAAGAACAGTGCCCCGACACGCTCAGCACGAACCGGTCAGGTTTCGTAGCGTTCGCTACCCGGCAAGGCGCAAACCTTGTTCAGCTCTATCCGCCACCGCCGGCTGATCCGGCCAGATGCCGCGCGTGTCATAGACCAGCTTGCTGACGCGTTCGGCCAGCGGCACGACGCGGAACACGTCGTGATCGACCAGCACGATCAGGATGTCGCATTCCTCAAGCGCGGTATCGACATCAATCAGGGCTGCGCCGGTGCCTTCGAATTCGCGCGGCAGCTCGGCGGCATAGGGCTCGACCACTTCGATGCGGCTGCCGTACTTGCGCGCCAGGGTCGCTGCGACCAGCCGCGCCGGGCTTTCGCGGAAATCGTCGATATTGGCTTTGAAGGCGAGGCCCAGGCAAGCAACCCGCGTGCCGGGATTAGCCTCGATCAGCGCGGTGGCCTTGGCGATGACATGGTGGATCTTGCCGTCGTTCACCCCGCGCGCGGTGCGGATTAACGGGGTGTCGTCCGGCGCGCCGTGGACGATGAACCAGGGGTCGACCGCGATGCAATGGCCGCCCACCCCCGGCCCGGGCGAGAGGATGTTGACGCGCGGGTGGCGGTTGGCAAGCCGAATCACTTCCCAGACATCGAGCCCCATCGTGTCGGCAACCATCGACAGCTCGTTGGCGAAAGCGATGTTGACGTCGCGGTAAGCGTTCTCAACCAGCTTGGTCATTTCCGCCGAGCGGCTGTCGGTCACCACGCAGGCCCCGCGCACGAAGAGCTTGTAGAATGCCAGCGCCTTGCGCGCGCAGCGCGGCGTGATGCCGCCGATCGAGCGGTCGTTTTCGATCAGCTCTTTCAGGATATGGCCGGGCAGCACCCGCTCGGGGCAATAGGCGATCGAGATGTCCGGGGTCTCGCGCGTTTTTCCCGGGCACTTCAGGTCCGGGCGCATCGCCGCGATCATGTCGCGCAATTCCTCGGTGGTGCCGACCGGCGAGGTTGATTCGAGGATCACCACGTCGCCGGCTTTCAGCACGGGAGCAATCGCCTTGCCAGCGGCCAGCACATAGGAAATGTCGGGCGCGTGGTTCTTGTCGAAAGGGGTGGGCACGGCGACGACAAAGACGTCAGCCGGCGCAATCTGGGTGGAGGCAGACAGCAGCCCGCGATTGACCACACCCTGCACCAGCGCATCGAGATCGACTTCCTCGATATGGATTTCGCCGCAGTTGATCGTGTCGACGACCTTCTGGCTGATATCAATCCCAAGCACCTGGCAGCCCGAACGGGCGATCACCGCAGCAGTGGGCAGGCCGATATAGCCCAGGCCGACAACACAAACCTCAGGCTTCGAGTCCGATTTCATTGCCCAGCAGCTCCACAATGCGGCGCGCGGCATGGCCATCCCCGAAGGGATTGTGCGCGCGCGCCATCTTTTCGTAGGCTGCCTTATCGTCGAGCAGGGTTGATATTTCGGTAACGATGTTCGCGGCATCGGTGCCGACCAGTTTGGCGGTGCCCGCCGTCACGCCCTCGGGCCGCTCGGTGGTCTCGCGCATCACCAGCACCGGCTTGCCGAGCGCGGGCGCCTCTTCCTGCACCCCGCCCGAATCGGTCAGCATGATTTCGGCAATGCCCAGCAGGCGGGCGAAGCTGGGATAGTCGAGCGGCTCGATCAGCGCGACGTTGCTGAGGCCCGCAAGCGCGCCTTCCATCACCCGGCGCACGTTGGGATTGGGATGGACCGGGAAAATGATGCCCACGTCCGGCCGCGCGGAAATCTGCCGGATTGCCTCGGCAATCGCTTCCAGCCCGCCGCCGAAATTCTCGCGCCGGTGGCTGGTGACACCGATCACGCGCTTGCCCGCAAATCGTGTTTCCAGATCGGCGAGGCCGCTCGCCAGACCTG